>JBBDTI010000014.1:0-45079 GCA_040904565.1 Rhodothermales bacterium | reverse complement strand
GTACGTCAGGCGTCGATCGAGCCGTTTACCAGTGCGGCCATCAAACAGCGCATAATACGACATGCGGAGCGAGCGGTACGGCATTGGGGCATGCAGTGGCACTGCGGCTGCACGAGTGGCTGCACGGCCGTGGATAGTTGTGCTGCTTGTTTTCGCGCTGACGTCGGTTGGGTGTGAAGCGTTTTCGGATAGTGATGCGGTGACGGGTTTAGAAGCGGATCCTGCGGTTCATCAGGAGGCCGCGAGGATGGCGGCCGACAGCCTGGCAGCGCTGCAACTCCTTCGTGTGGACTCCCTTCTACGGATTATCGCACCGCTCTCGCGTGGTGAAGAGGCGCGCCTGCGGCGACACCTTCAAGAAGAACATCTTGCGGCAGCGCGGAGCATAGGGATCGAGCCGGTCGACGATCGCCGGACGGCAGGCCTTATGATGAGCGAGCCGCCCGAGGTGAGCGGCGTCGTGCCGCTGCGAACGAACGACTTCTACATCATCGACCCGAGAATGGGATATGCCGTTCCGCTGCTTGTTCGGCCTGCGGCGACGGCCCTGGATCGCATCGGACAGCGGTTTCAGAAAGATCTCCGGGCGCTGGGGTTACCTCCTTACCGGTTCATCGTGACGAACGTGCTCCGCACGGGCATCGACCAGGCACACCTCCGCGGCACCAACGCCAACGCCGCGCGGGGAGAGAGCGCGCACGAATACGGCACGACATTCGACCTGTATTACGGGCGGTTTCACAGCCGGCTTCGCCACCAACACAGCCAGGCCTATCGCGAGCTTGGCCGGGCGCATGCCGATGCGCTCAAGGCCGTGCTCGGTCGCGCGTTGATAGCCATGCAGGAGGAGGAACAGATCGTCGTAACTACGAGCGCGCGCAGCCGGTTTTCCACGTGACGGCGCTGGGAAACGCATGGGACGTGGGAGATGATGCGACGCTTCGAGAGAGCGATGACGCGGGCCATCGAGAGGGTGTCGCCGCGGACGACGTGCCGGCTGCATCGAACGAGTCGGCAGGTGGTGCCAAAGGGGAGGAGATCCGGCGCGGCTATGCGGACGCCGAGTCCCGCCTCGCCGACGTCGACGACGACATCGAGGACCTGGCGGAACGGCTCGTTGCGGCCGAGGGCGATCGAGAATTGTACCTCGCCGGGCTGCTCCGGGAGGTCCGCGCCGCACGGGATTCGGTACGACGCGTGTTGAACGGGGTCGATCCCCTTGCTCCCGAGACGGGGCGAGATGGACGTCCACGCCTCGAGCGCGCAGTCGCGGAGCTCGAAGGCACAGTCGAACGGACGCACCTGGCATTTCTGGACCGACCGGAAGACGTACTTGAACGCCTCCGCAGTCGCCTGCGTCAGGCCGACCGTACGCTGAGCCTGCTCGAAGGCTTTCTCGGGAACGCGCCATCGGAGGTTGAAACGCGGTACGCGGACCCCGTTTCGGCGGTGCGCTCCCGCTACGAACGGCTGTACCGCGCGGTCACCGCGATGGATGCGACGTACCGGGCCGACCAGGCGGCGGGGCCGGAATACGAGAGGTCCCGCACTGACGTCACCGAGGAAATGTCCGGGCTCGTTACGGATCTCCAGCTCGTGTACGCCGAGGTTCAGAGGCAGGTTTTTCGATTGCCATGACTGATACGCGGGTCCTCATAGCGGGCAGCGGCGCGGTAGGTGCCATATATGCCGAATACCTCGATCGGGCGGGCTGCAGCGTGACGTTTCTGGTTCGTGACCGGGAGTCTTCCAACGCGGCCATGCCGCGTCCATTGCACGAGTATAGGGTGCTGGGCGGCAGGCGCACGGTGACGCAGCACGTGCCGTGTGTGACGAGCGCCGAGGGTGCGTGGGACCAGGTCTGGCTTTGCCTGCCGTCGACGGCGCTGGAGTCGGAGTGGCTGGCGGAGCGGCTCGGCGAGCTGGCACCGGGCACGCCGGTGGTTACCTGGACGCCCGACGTCCGCGATCGGGATCGGCTTGAGAAGATGTACAACGGAGCCAACCGCGGACCGATCGTCCAGGGCGTGATCGGCTTCCTGTCGTTCCAGAGCCCGCTGCCCGGGACGGACAGTACGCTGGAGGGATTCGGCTACTTCTTACCGCCATTTGCCGCGGCCCTGCTGGAGGAGTCGCCCGAAGGTGACCGTGCGGCAGCGTGGCTGCGAGCGGGTGGGCTGCCCGCCAGAACGCGCTCCGATCTGGCCTGGACCGCCGCGCGCGGCGCCGCCGTCCTGATCTGTACGGTGGCGGCTTTGGAGCATTCCGAATGGTCACTGCAGCGGCTGCGGGGAAGGGACCATCTGTCAGTCGTGCAGCAGGCCGCGGTAGAGGCGATCCGGGCCACCGCCTCGTACATGGGCCGAAGCGCTGGTCTCGCCGCACGGCTGCCCTATCGAATGATCCTCGCCGCCGCGCTACGTTTTGCACCGCTCGTAGTACCCATTCCCATGGAAGCCTACCTTCAGTATCACTTTTCGAAGATCGGCGGACAAACGCGCATGATGCTGGATACGTGGCTGGACATCGCTCGGGAGGAGGCGATGCCGGCGCCTGGGTTGGAGTCCTTGAGGTCACGTTTGGGGGGATGACGTGATGGTAATCCTGCACCGTCGAATTCCGATGCCCAGATCTGAAGCAGGATGCGTTATGCGCTCGTGCTGGGGCGTCCCGAGACTGACGATTCGGGAACGTTTCTTCTTTCCAGCAGCCCGCGCGCGGCGCGGACGGCGCGCCGTGCGGCGTGCCGGACCGCTTCGTCGGCATCCTCCTGCATGATGTCGACACGCTGAAGGACGATTTTAGCCAGCTCTGTACGTTCGCGGTCGGATTGGGGAAGATCGTCTGCGTCCGAGAGACGGCGCCTGGCCACTTCGATCGCCTGGCGCTGCAGGCGCGGAATGGGACTCTGCAGGAGCAGCTGCACGCCCTGCACGAAGGGGAATTGAAGCGATGCATCGAGCTCTGCCGTGTGGTGGGGTCCCAATACCTTCTTCGCCCGCGCCGCGAGTACGGGCAGCGAGGGCGGGTCCAGAATCGGCCGCAGCAGCAATCGAAGATCGGCGTCCAGTACGTTATCCACCCACTCTACCGCCAGGCCACGCAGTTCGTCACGGTCTCCGGAAAACGCATCGTAGGCTTCGTGAAATTGGTGCTCGCAATACCGAAGCCCGAGAAGCTGGAAGATGCGTTCGGAACTGCGATCGCGATGCTGGTCCAGCAAGTTTGCGAGCGGCCGAAGATGCTCGGACGTATCCCCGCTGTGCTTCCATATCGCGTGCTGGGTCAGCGCGAGCCGATAAAAGGTATCAATTTCCGTATCGAGCGCCTCCTCCACCATATCGGTATCGAGCTGGACGGACGGCTTCTGGCTTCGAAGCCGCAAAAGTGCCGTCGACACGTTGAAGCGGAGGACGGGGTCTTCGCAGTGGAGCCGCGACATGAGCAGGTCGGCGGATTCCTGTGTCGGAATCTCGCCGACGACTCTTGGAATCCGGCGGCGCACGACCTCACTTGTACTCGGGTGCTCAAAAGCCTCGTCGATCGGACCGAGAATGTCCGTACCGTACCGCGTCAGCGCGGTCCACGCGGCCGCCAGCACCTGGTCGTCGCCGAGCGAGTCGATGAGTCGGTCCACAAATTCGGGCGTCTTCAGGCGGCCCATCGATCGGATGGCGGCTCTCCGCACGACCGAATCGGAATCCTCGCTCAGTTCCATGAGCGTCTCTTGCACGACGGTTGGAACGGCGTCGTGCATGTCCGTATCACCGTCTTCCACGGGGTCATGCGGTGCGGTACCTTTCTTCGACGAGGGGGAGCAGAATGTTACCGTGACCGTGTCTTGCTGCGAACGAGGAGTGGCCGGCGCGCCCAGCAAGAGAGCAAGCGTGAGGCGGAGGCGGGTGTCCTTGTTTCCCGCGACCTCGCGGAGATCCGCCGCGCCAAAAAGCAGTTCGTCGCGAGCCGCGTAAACCTTGAGTACGCAACGCGTGTCGTTCTCGGCGGGATAGTCCCGCTCGACGTGGGAATGATCGCGAAGCTGGCGCAGTCCGGCGTCCACGTCGTGCAGGAGGTGGTCGACGCTTTCTGCGTGTCCGGCATATTCCTCGCTCTTGAGCACAAGGTCGGCCGAAGCCGAGGTGGTAGACTGCATCCGAAGCACCTTCAGCACGCAGCGCCGCACAACCTCTGACGGGTGGTGTAGCGTCGGTCGGATTAGCTGGACGATGCGGTCGTCGTCATACCGGGCCATGGCGTCGAGAGCATACAGGAAGCGGGTATCATCCGCATCTTCGAGTGCATGTTCGGCGGCTTTCAGCGCCTGATCGAGGGAGACCGTCCGCGTCCACGTCGTGTTCATCTCCAACCTTCGCTCGTCGACGGCCTCGGCGAACGCTTCCGCGTACAGGGTGTGTACTTTTAGCACGAGGACAATCCAGCCGACCAGGACGACGAGCGTGACGATACTTAACATGCGCATATCGAACGCCAGGACGCCGGTCAACAGTAGAAGGGTAGCGCCGGCCAATCCGCGAAAGCCGCGGTCAATGGCTACGTCGATGAATACCTTTACCTTTTTCTTTGTCGACATCGGGAGGGGCAGGAATAGTAGTTCCCGCCCGACCTTGTCAGCCGAGTGTTCGAAAATCTGATCGGCACCGCGGAGGATCGTCGCGGTCAGCAGGATGGGGGCGGCTAGGATCAGGGCCGAGCCTGCGATCAGCCCCGCGGGCATAATCAGCATCGCGCTCCGCGGGCCGTAGCGCCGCAGCATCTGCGGCAGAACGAAAATTTGAAAGGCCAGCGCGATCAGACTGACCCGGCCGTAAAATGTCGCGAGGAAGCCGGTGAGCTCTCGTTCGTCGGCCAAGGCGTCCGTCGCGATCGTCTTGAACTGGAAGTCGACAAATGTGGAGGCGAACATTTCCAGGCCCAGAATCGCGACGATGAGCAAGAGAAAGGGGTTGCCTCGGATCGTCGCGAACGCAGAGGAGAGATTCTGACGAGACGCGGGGTCGGCATCCGATGTATCGGATTCGTCCTGTACCTCGTCCGTTTGGACTTCGTGGCCGCCCTGTTCGTTTTTCAGCGCGGCAGGTACCCAGGCGGTGCTCACGGCGAGGACGGCGGCGCCCGCCAGCAGTAAGTGGGCCGTGGAGAGGCTGGTGTACGTCACGACTGCGTTAGCGAGCTCCCCTCCGGCGAACGCTCCCAGCATCGCTCCGACGTTTAGGAGAACGAACATCTTTCGCGCGCGTGAGGCGATGTACACGCGATTAGCGAGGAGCCAAAACTGACTGATCGTCAGCGCACCCCATAAGCTGACGAAGACGTAGAGGGTATAGTAAGCGGCCGGAGAATCGGTCGGATTCGACTGGCTGAAGAGGAGGTAAAGGCCGACGAGAATGGCGGCGAGCACGGCCGAGGCGGCTCCGATGAGCCGGCCGATTCCCATTTTTCGGGCGGCCCAGCCGTGAACCTGACTGACGGGATGGGCTACCAGGGCGATCAAAATGAAGGCGAGCGGAAGCTGCTCCGCCCCCAGCTCCGTAAGAAAGAGGCTGTCCCGGGCGGGCTTCAGGAGATAATAGCTGATGAGAAGGACGAAGTAATACGAGCCCATGACGAGGGTCAGGCGTCTCTCGCCCGCTCGTATGTCCGCAATCTTCTCCAGAAATCGTGTCACGGCGCACTACCGGATACCGCCAACTGATCAATTAGGGAGCTCTCTTTCTTCTTGCTGAACTCTCGTCCCAGATAATAGATGATCCAGAGCCACGCGGAGATGAGGACGACGGAGAGCAGCGACAACCACCTGACCTGCGTGCTGACCAGGACGGTCAATCCGAGATTGACGCCGACGGCCAGTACCTTTGCCGCGCGCTGCACGAACATGTCGATAAAGGCTTTGGCCTTGTATTTGCCGTCCTGTGAGAGCGGTGTATAAAGGGTTTCACGCGCGGACTGATTGATGGAATAATTGAGGCCGTTGTCGCTCACGCTGACGAAGGTGATAAGTACAAGCGTCGGTACGATCATAAAGCCGGCCGAGCCGACGAGAATGGCTATCGGAAGGAAAAATAGGGCTACTCCGGTGCCATATTTCTGAAGAACGTACGTCGTTACCAGCAGCTGCACGCCGATCGACACGATGCCCGTAAGCTGTCCGACAAATCCAAAGAACGCGTCTTTCTCCGTGTCACCCGGCACGTGCAGCTCCACGAACGTAGCCAGCTGAAAGTCCGCTACGTTCGACACGATCTCGTAGAGCCCGACCAGCGCCATGATCGCGAGCAGATACCTTGATTTCAGAACGACGCGAGCTCCCTCCCACACGGCGCTCGTTTTTTCGACGGGTGCCTCGGCGGTGCCCGAAGAGGATGCCGGGCGTCTATCTGCATCGCCTCGGACGTAGATGTCGACCGCGTAGGCGACGACGACCAGCGCTGCGACGAGGCCGGTACACACGTACAGCAGGGCAGCGCGTCCAAGCGGCTCGACCAGCGTGGATACGAGCGTCGCCCCGGCAAATCCACCCACGACGCCTCCGAGTCCGACCACGCCGTAGAGCCGTTCGGCTTCAGATCCCTCGTTCATGTCGTTCGCGAAGGCCCAGAAGCTGACGACCATGACCGTAGTGAAGATGTCGCCCATGACGTAGAATGTCCAGACGACGAGGGCCGTGGGCTCGGCCATCTGAAAACTAAAAACGATAAAGAGGACTCCGAAGCCGCCTGCGAGCACCGCGATCAGAAGCGCTCTATCCAGGCGGCGGGCGAGGAGCGTGAAGACAATCACGACACCGTAAGCGACGATCATGTTGATGACCTTACCGATTTGCTCGGCCTGAGCGCCGTTCAGCGCGTACCCGAGAATCTGCAGGGCATCCTGTCCGAAATAGGCGATGATCAGGCCTCGCTTGATAGGCTTGAGCACCCAGAACGTGGCAATCACGAGGAAGAATAATAGCGCCAGTCCGAGTGCCTTAGGCCACTCATCCCTTCGGATATTGAAGAATTTCTTATAGGCGGTTTCGAGTGCCTTCATCGCTCGGGTTGATCTTCGTCGGGCGCGGTCGGGGAGATGTGGGATGGAATTGGACCGATTCCGACGCGATCGATAGGCGTCGTTTCGGACGGATCGTGCACATCCACGGCCCGGGTCTCCAGGATCAGGGAATCACGTCGAATTCGGGCGCGCGTGTAGTGATATGTTGATACCTGCGTCTCCAGCGTTACGGAAAGGCCTTCGCTACGGTATTTCTCCGTCCGCTGCCGGACGTCTTCGGGAGCCGTCGGCGGACGGACGGCCGCCCCGGCGCCGCTGGACACGATCTGGTGGAGCACGAAGGCGTCGGTCGAATCCATCTCGTCGGCAAGGCGGATCGTGGAATGTTCGTAGAGATGTTCGTGGCCGGAGAGGACGGCCTGCACGCCCTGATCTCGAAACAGCCGGAGCAGAGCGTCTCTCTTCTCCAACAGATCCGTACCGAGAGAGCCTCTGTACCAGTCACGGTTGTGCCAGCCGAAAGAAACGATCGGATGGTGCATCGCCACGATCTTTATCGATCGATCCTTCCGCGCTTCCAGCTCCCGCTGCAGCCAGGCCGCCTGTGGCGATCCGTCCGCGACCGAATCGTCGACGAACCAGGTTCGAAACAGGCGATCCTGCACCGCATCGTCAAGAAATTGGTGTTGATCCAGCAGGAGGTTCGAATCGAGAACGAAAATGGCCATCTCAGGCGTATCGATCACGTAGAACCGAGGCGCGTCGAAGACGTGTCGAAAGTTCGGCCACCCGTAGGTGGAATCGGATGCGTACTCGTGGTTTCCGATGGCGGGTGCCATGGGCAGCTGCTCCAGGATGGATGGTGAGCCGCGCCCGTACTCGTCCAGGAAGATGTCCCAGTGATCGGGATACCGGCCGTCGTGCGCGCCGATATCTCCGAGGTGAAGCAGGAACGACGGGGGCGGCGACGCATCGATCTCCTCCTGCAGCGCCTGTCGGACGGCCAGGCGCGCGCGCCCGCCGTAATCGGGCTTCTGCCGATACCAGTTGACGCCCCCCAAGATGCCGTTGCCAAGCAGGTAGACCTGATAGAACGGGACGAGAAGCTGCTTCCACGTAACCCAGTTCTTGCGCCGGTAAAACTTGACTTCCGCTCGCCAGGACGACTGCGTGTCGCCGATGATGAGGAAGTCGTGTGCGTCGAGGGAATCGGGAACGGATTCAGGCAGATGGATGGCGTCGTCATAGACGTCGCGTTCGAGCAGTCCTTTCGACGCGCAGCCTGCCAGCAGCACGAGTGCGGCGACGACGAGGCTGGTGGCGAACCAATGGGTGTGCACAGGATGAGTACGCATAAAGGATTAGCCCCAACCCGGCTTGAAGTGCTCGTCACTCGAACGGCGTTGAATGCCGACCACCTCGAAGGTGGCCTCCCCGGAAGCCGGCGTCGGATTTCGCTTCCGCAAGAAAACGCGCGTGGCCCCATATCCGGGCGTCTTGATGACCGCGACCATAAATTCGTGGGAGTGGTCCGGCACTGCGACAGCATTGTCTTCGATTTCTTCCTCTTTGAACGACGGTCCGACGGCGGGGCCGCCTTCCGCATCGAACGCATTGTCGAAGCGATGCCACGCTACGGTGCGCGAGTTGCCGGTTTTTTCGGGCAGCAGCTCGCGAAAGGTCAGGACGGTCCCGCCAGGCGTTTTTTTGGTTTCAAAGGCGTCGATGCCGCCGCCCAGCGTCAGATACGCATCCGCGATCTGATCCCGTCGTTCGGCGAGCGTTTCGGTCACGTGACGGGTCGCTGCTTCGTCGGGATACTCAGCAGAGCGGACGATGGCCTCTATGCCGGCATCGTCAAATCGTGCGATCTGCTTGGCCATCCAGAAGCCATCACGCGCGTCCATACGCCGAAAGGCGGGGTTCGGAAATCCCGGCTTCCAGCCTACCGGATCGAACTGTTCGGCATCGAAAAATCCGACGTGCGGGATGTCGGGAAAGCTGTGAGACGCCCACGAAGAGCGGGCAATGCCCAGGGTTACGGTCCGCGCGAGGATGGCATCGAGTTCGAAGGCATATTCCGCACCATACCACAATCGCTTTGGTCCGAGCGCTCCCCCGCCGAGCGTCGTGCCGAAGTCGATCAGGTGATGCCGCACGTACCGGCCTGTGCCGTCCTCCCGCTCGACGATCATGTCGAGTGAGTTTTGGGCGCGCGAGTCGAAGTGGTCCGTCCACGCGGCCGCCAGGCGCATCCCGCGGAGCTCGCGACGCGCTTCGTGGGGATAGAGGTCGTTAGGGTCATCCGACCGCCTTCCGTAGTAGGTGAACGGTCCGATCGGCACGCCGTTGAGGAAGAGACTGGCCAGCGCGCGATGTCGCCCTTCGCCGTACGTCGTGAGTTCTCCGATAAGCTCGGCGATGTCCGACTGCCGAATCCCTTCGGCGGTGTCCGGAACGAGCTGCTCCGGCCTGAAATGGGTGATATAATTCTCCGGCACGTGATATCCGAGGGCATAGAATATTTTCGTCGTGATCGCTTCGGCCGCCGACGCCATGGCCGGATATTTTTTTCCATCGAATTTAAGCATGTAGCGAAGCCCCCGGCCGTCCAGGATTGTCAAGCCCGGTGTGACCCCCTCCTCCTTGATGCTGACGACGGTCCACATTTCTCCGGTCGGTCCCCCGGTGGTGTTCGGGCCCCGAGCCAGCTCGGCCGGCGTCATCGGTCGAGCGTAGTGGCGGGGCTCGTACCAGCTGGAAGCCGGCACGTCACCGAGCGTGTTGACGTTTGGAGCCGGGCCGTCGGCATGACCGGGCGTGCGGATCGTGACGTCGAGTGCGTTGAATAAATCCGAGACAGGGTATTCCTCCGGCTCGCGGTCGAGCGGAACGCGGTCGGGGTCCTTCTGGATAGGATCGTCAACAAAAAACACCTGGGCGCCCGCGGCGGGCGCGAGCGTCAGGCTGAACAGCAGCGCAGTTAGGCTGCCGACGTGGATCCAGTCGTGCAGGGCCATAGGATTAGAAAAAGCTTCCGTACTTGAAGATAATGCGCGCCCCATCTTTACCCGTGGCTGCTTCCAGTCGGGCGAACGACTGATGGCCCTGATGCAGGGTACCGAGCTTGAAGCGAATGCCCCCGCCGTATGAAACAGCCGTGTCGTCAAGGTCGATGTCGCGGACATCTCGAAACACCTGGCCGGCGTCCACAAAGGCCACCAGATCCGTGAAATGCCAGATCTGCCAGCGATATTCGGCATTGATCATCATGGAGCCGCGGTCACGGAATCGCAGGTTGTCGAATCCACGCAGTGAGTTCGATCCACCGAGCGAGGGCAGGTCGTAGAAAGGGACGGCTCCGAACCGGTCGTTTGTGACCTTCGAATAGGCCGCGACCTGCTGGAATGCAATGCGCTGCATGCCTCGGCGGAAGGCTGCATATTCTTGAAGGACGACGCGTCCCAGCACGTACGAAAAATGCTCGTCAGCCCGGTCTTCCGCGTCGATGTGGATCTGGTGGGAGACTTCCGCAAGGGCGTAAAAACCATGTTTGGCGTCGAACGAGAGTCCATCGAGGCGTGTGTCGACCAGCGCATATCGGCGGCCGGAACCGAAGGGACGCGAAGGATTTCGGCCGTCCCATTCGGCGAATCCGCCCAGTACGAGGTGGCGGATCGTCGACGAAAGACCAGGGAGTTCGCCGGCCTGGTATCGATCGTCGACGTTTGGATGCTCGGGGTCGCGCCCGGGCCCGGGCCAGTTATTTCGGTACCCTACCTGCACACCGATGTTTGCTCTGTCACTCAGCTGGTAGCCTAGCAGGCCGCCGACGAGCGCGTCATCCAGCCGATAATCCGATTCGTTGTCGAGAGACGTTGTCGGTCCGACTCCCCAGAAGCCTTCTTCGGGCAGGTGTCGATACCGCGCGAAGCCGTAGAAGACGGTCCGCCCCGCATCGTATCCGAGGAGGAGGCGCGCCTGCCAGTAGCGCTTCGTGCTCGCGAGACCGTCCACGAGGAGGTTCCATCCTTGCGGGACGTATGCCGGGTCGTATACGGCGCCTGCAGTCGTTCCGGCACCACCCTGAATGCCGCCGAAGCCGGGTCGAAAGCCGTAGATGGACAGCGACGGGATCCGCTGAAGCAGCGTGCGGTTCTCAGTCGCCAGGAGCACTCGGTGGAGCGTGGAACGTTGCGGAGGACGCACGCTGTCTGCTCGGGCCACACGCGCCTCGCGAAGCATATCCGTTCGGCTCTCGCCGCCTCTGGCGCGGTCAGACTGTCCGGACGCCTCTGGAGGGCCGAGCGCGAACGGGATAGTCAGCGTGAAAAAGAAGAGGAGTAGCCGTCGGGACAAAAGGCATCATGAATTTAGTTTACTCATCGCGATGGATATGTAGGTTGTAACTCGTGCTCATGCGTTACGAGCGTGTGCTCGTCGAGTGGCCGTAAAGAACCTTACGCAATCGGACGGCTTGTGGGCGAGCTTGAAATGCGTTAACCTGCACGCTGGAGCCCTCTCAGCAATTCACGTCCGTACCGATGCACCGGTCTAAGAAATCTGAATCGAAGAAGTCTGAATCGAAGAACGCACGCACCTCCCGCCGGTCCTTCCTGAAGAAGGCCGCCGTAGGCAGCTCCTTTCTCATCTTTCCCCGGCACGTGCTGGGTGGACCCGGGTACACGGCGCCTAGCGATCAGCTGAACCTGGCGGCGATCGGTGCGGGCGGTAAAGGTGCGAGCGACATCCGTAATGCATCGGTGGACGGGCGCGAGCGTGTGGCGGCGCTGTGTGACGTGGATTTCTCGGGATCCGCCTCCAATTCCGTCGAGCGATTTCCGGACGCGATGCGTTACGCCGACTACCGCGTCATGCTGGATGAGATGACGGACATCGACGCCGTCACGATTTCGACGCCCGATCACAATCACGCGCCGGCAGCGAAGCTCGCCATGGAGCGGGGCGTGCACGTCTACGTCCAGAAGCCCATCACCCACAACATCCGCGAGGCACGTCTGCTGACGGAGATGGCGCGGGAGCATCAGGTCGTCACGCAGATGGGGAACCAGGGCGCGTCGAATCCGCTGCTGGGGATGGTACAGAGATGGGTGGATGACGGCGTCATCGGACAGATTTCGAAGGTTGAGGTGTGGACGAACCGTCCGGTCTGGCCGCAGGGCGTCGCGCCCTCGGAACCCGATCCGAGCCAGAGACCGGGGGCACTCGACTGGGACCTGTGGTTGGGGCCGGCCTCCGAACGACCCTATCGGCCCGGCCTGCATCCCTTCAGCTGGCGCGGCTGGTGGGACTTCGGCACGGGAGCACTGGGCGACGTGGGCTGTCACCTCATCGACATTCCCTTCCGGACGCTCGATCTGCACTATCCCACGGACGCCGAATGCAGCGTGGGGACGATCTATACGGGCATGTGGACGCCCGACTATCATCCGGAGGGAGCTCCGGCTTCGTCGCTCATCACCCTGCACTTCGACGCGACCGACAAGAGCCGGGCGCCCATCGAGATGACTTGGATGGACGGCGGCATCCGGCCTCCTCATCCGGACGCCATCCCGGCCGACCACGACATCGGCGGCCGTAACAGCGCGAACGGCGTGCTGATGATCGGGGAGAAGGGTGTCATCTCCACGAATATCAACGACAGCTCGCCGCTGATGCCGAAGCTGTATCTAAACGACGGGACGCAGGAATTCGGCCCCGAGACGGAGCCGAACGACGAGCCCGAATACGGCCACCAGCGCCGTTGGGTGGATGCCTGCAAGGCCGGCTTTGGAAGCCCCGAGCACAAGGCCCTTACGTCCTCGTTCGACTATGCCGGTCCGATGACGGAGACGGTCCTCATGGGCAACCTCGCCATCCGCAGCTACATGCTGCGCAAGGAAGACAGCGATGGCGACGTGGAATTCTACGCCCGCCGGAAGCTGCTGTGGGACGGCGAGAACATGCGCATCACGAACCTCGAAGAGGCCAATCAGTTTGTCGGGCGGACGTACAGAAAGGGCTGGGAGATATAACCCGGGCGTTTCACGCACGAGGCGTGCGTCCGGAATTACATCGTCCAGCGAACGTCGGCGTGCGTCATCGAAAGATGGTACAGGATCCCCTAAAGATGCGACACCGCAGGGGCGGTGCGCATCGCGTAATATGGTCCCCACGAGACGCCTATCCCTTTTTAGCGAACGACGTACCCGAGACGACCATGATGCTCCCAAAGCAGTCGAACTGGATTATCGCACTTCTCGCCCTGTTTCTGCCGCTCGCGGCGGTGGCGCAGCCGACGCCGCACTTTGAGGCAGACTGGACGTTCCAGGGGTCGAGCCTTTCCGACTGGCACATGCTCGGTGACGCAGCATGGGAGGCCGACAGCGGCGTCATCACCGGTACGCCGGGCGGAGCGTCCGGCTGGTTGGTGCTCGATCGCTCGTATCAGGACGTACAGATGTATCTACGTTTTCGCTGTGCAGAGGCATGCAATACGGGTGTGCTGCTTCGGATGGAGGAGACCGACGACGGATACGAGGGCGTCTTTCTCGATCTCTCGGATGAGGCAGGATTCTTTCGTGTTTCGCTGGGAGACGATGGAAGCATCGACAGCCGGGAACGTCTTCTTCGCGTGGGATCGCAAGTGCGGATTGCCGCGGATGCTTCCGAGCCGTCCGAGTTGGTTTCGTTTGACGGAGACGGGTGGCAGGAGCTTACGATCGTACTCGACGCCAACGTCGTGAGGGCCCATCTCAACGGCTGGGGCGGTCCGAGCGGTGTTACGGGCGACGGATCCAGTGGCTACGGTCCGGTTGCACTTTACGTCGGAGGGTCGGACGCCGTCGAGTTCGTCGACGTTGGCGTAGCCGATTACAACATGCGTCACATCGCCCCGGAGCAGACCTCCGACGACTTCACCCTGCAGCAGCTCGACGAGTTCTACTACGCGTGGGATACGGGGATCGCCGACTTCAATCAGGATGGGGTGCTGGATGTCGTCGCGGGCCCCTACATCTATCTGGGACCGGACTTCACGACGCGAAAAGAGGTGTACCTCGGTGTCACGTACAATCCGAGCACCGAGTACACGGAGGATATGGTGACGCACGCCCACGACTTTACGGGCGACGGATGGCCGGATGTGCTGGCGACCGAGTCGCGGGCCATGGTGCTCTACGTCAACCCGCGGGGCGAGAGCCGCCGGTGGACCCGCCATGAGGCGATACCGGACATTATCTCGGAAACGACGATTCTGCACGATATGGACGGTGACGGTGAGCCGGAAGTCGTTCATACGGCCGACGAGGGCATATTAGCCTACGCCGAGCCCGACCCGAACGACCCGACCTCGCTGTGGACGGTCTATCAGGTATCCGAGCCCATGGGCTTCGGGAATACGATTCACGGGCTCGGGGCCGGCGACGTGAACGGAGACGGCCGCGCCGACGTCCTCTTCCCGGATGGATGGTTGGAACAGCCTGCCACGGGTGCGAAGAGCGGTACGTGGACCTACCACGCCTTTCCCTTTACGGAAGCGGGTGGCATCGATGGGAGCGGCGGCGCGAACATGGCCGTCGTGGATCTGAATGGGGATGGATTGAATGACGTGGCGACGAGCCTCAACGCGCACGGCTGGGGCCTCGCGTGGTTCGAGCAGCAGCGCGACGCGTCGGGTGGTATCACCTTCGAGCCGCACCTCATTATGGGAACCCTGACGCATGAGAATCCCGACTTCGTGGCGTTCTCGCAGCTTCACTCCGGCGTGGAGATTGCGGATGTGGACGGGGATGGAACCCCGGACCTCGTCACGGGCAAGCGCTACTGGGCGCACCTCGACAGCTCGACCGATCCCGATCCCTACAGCCCGGCTGTGGTCTACTGGTTTCGCACGGTGAAGAATGCGCCGGTTCCGGGCGGACTCGCCTTCGAGCCGAATCTCATTCACAATCGCTCGGGCGTCGGGTCGCAGTTCGAAGTTGTGGATCTGAATGGCGACGGCGCGGTGGACGTCGTCACGTCGGGCGACCGGGGGACGTTTATCTTCTGGGGGAAACAATAGGCTCCTTACCTATGCGCTGGGCTTCCGGCCGCGAATGACGACGAACGCGCCGTCGCCGTATCCCACCCGGACCGGGTCGGGTTCTTGCATCGCGTCGGGATCCCCGAACAGCGTCTGACGATACGTGAGGTCCACGAATCCGGCCTCCTCCATCGCGTGCGCGACGTTACCTGTGGAATGAAATCGGGCAGCGCTGTAAAACGTGCTACGGTCCTTATGCCGTTCGTAGCGCCGGCCGAGCGAGCTGTCCCGGTCTATAAGCCCGACGACAAAATATCCCCGGCCCTTCAAAACGCGATACGTTTCCTCGAACGCCTTTGGCAGGTCATCCAGGAAACAAACCGTCGTGACCATCAAGACGGCGTCATACGTCTCGTCCGCGAACGGCAGCGCTTCGGCCTTCGCGTTGAACACTTCGAGGCCGCGATTCTCGGCCGCCTCTCTCATGGCTGCTGCCGGTTCCACGCCAAAACGAATACCGAGCTCTGCGGCAAATCGTCCCGTGCCCACACCAATCTCGAGTCCGATCCCTACCGAAGGCCACAGTTCTCGTACGGCCTGCAGCTCGGAGGCGTATGCGGCCGCGTGCTCCTCGAACCAGGCGTCGTAGTCGGAAGCGTTGCGTTCGAAAACGTCCATGCCGGTCATCATTATTTCCTGTCAACTCTCTCGTGCATATCTTACCTACAGTACATGTAATCCACCTATTAGATCGTCTGTCACCCCTGTCGCTCCATTCAGGAAATCCTATAGAGGACCCTCCAGCCATGAAACGCATACCCCTTCTCGTATTCGCAGGACTGCTCGCCGCGAGCTTTTTGACCACGGCTGCTCTCGCCCAGGAAAGCCGGCCCTACTATGTCGGCAATCCACTGGGCGTGCCGATTGAGCCGTCCGATGACGGCAGCTTCGCGCCCATGTCGTCCAACGTTAAAGTGTATGGAGCGCTCGTTTCAGCCGAGAGCTGCTCGTACGATCCCGTGCGGGATCTTCTCGTCGTGCCCAACCGCGGTAATCCCCAGAACGTACTGGCCAACGACGGTTTCATCTCGCTGATCAATCACGACGGCTCGGTGCACACGCCCCGGTGGATCGGCGTGCAGTCCCCCGGCGCCCGCAGCAGCCTGGAGCCGCCGCTCGTGCTGAACTACCCGCTGGGTAGTGACATCGTAGACGACGTCCTGTACGTCGCGGATCGGGACGGCGGCACGTCGCCGGACGATCCGAGCGTCGCCGTCATCCGGTGGTTCGATATGGAAACCGGCGAGCCGGCGGGGGAGGTCCGTGTGGGCGGATCGCCGTGGCTCAACGACATCGAGGTCATGGAGGACGGTACCATCTACGCCTCACAGTCGGGTGATTTCGGGCCGAACCCGGATCCCAACTCGTTCAAGCTCTGGCGCATCAATCCGAATGGAAGCTCCGAGGTCGTCGTCGAGGGAGCGCCGCTGTTCCAGCCGAACGGCGTCGCCTTCGATCCGCAGGGCCGCATCGTCGTGGTGAACATCGGCGACGACGCCGTGATGACGTTTGACGCCGACGGTAACCTGGTGCAGACCGAGCAGGCCGCGCAGCCGGGCAACGACGGGCTCGTGATCATGGAGGATGGGACGAAGTACATCAGCAGCGTCCGTCAGGGCGGCGTCTCGCGCATCCGTCCGGGCGAGCCGGCCGAGCTCATCGCGGAGAACATCCCGAGTGCGGCGTCCATGTGCTACGACGAGGGCGGCAACCAGCTCGTCATCCCGATGAATCCGAACAACGGGCTCGCGTTCGTACCGCTGGAGGAGTGAGCGGTCTCGTATCTAACGAACCGGTAGGATACCATCCGTGAAACGCTAATCTCGATTCGCCGACGGGGAAGTGCTATGCGGCAAACACGCCGATAAGTCCCACGACGGTCGATAGAAAGACGGTCAGCGCGATGAAACGCCAGGTCAGATCGGCCTTCATCGTCGCCATCTCGGTTCGAATCGCGCTCAGCGACGCGTTGATCTCACTGCCGAAGGCATCCTGGCCCGCTATCAACTCTGCCCTGAGTGCATTTTGGCCCGCCCTCAGCTCCGCTCTCAGTGCGTCATGGCCCGCCCTCAACTCCGCTCTCAGTGCGTCATGGCCCGCCCTCAGCTCCGCTCTCAGTGCGTCCTGACTCGCCGTCAACTCCAACCTCAGCGCGTTCAGGCTAGCCGTCAGCTCGGATCTCAGCAGTTCGAGATCGTGCTTCGTCGCCATCTCCTCGAATACGGCAGCAAGGGCGTCGGCCTGCATCTCGTCGAACCCCGACTTCTGGAAGTGCTGATGGATAAAATCTCTCCTCATTATACGACGTTCGCCTCGGCCGGTTCGTCTACGCTAACATAGACACAAAACCGGTGCGGATATAACCGCCGGCTCGTGATGATCTGTCTCCTCCTTGTAAGCGTCCCCACGCATTCAAACGCGCATTCAGGTGGCATCGCAGTCCAGTAGCATCGCAGTTCCTCCATTCAAGTCTGCGCTTCCGGGGTGGCCGTTTAAGTTTTCAGCCTGGCCGCCGATACGGAGAGTGGACGCTTTGTTTTCGCTCGACGTGCACCAGTCATTACGTACCCATGACCCGACCGCTCGATGGCACCAACAAACCGCTCGTGGCCCTGCACAAGACGTTCCGAGACCTGGCCGTGACCGGACAGCGCCTCGCAACGGGCCTGCAGATCAACCGCGCCGAAGACGACAGTGCGGGTTTCAGCATCTCAAGCAAGCTCCAGAGCCGCATTCGCGGGCTGACGCAGGGACTCGACAACGCGGAGATGGGACTGTCGCGAATCGACGTGGCCAACGGCGCCATGGACACGGTGGACGACATCCTGGGACGGGCCACCGAGCTGGCCGTCCAGGCCGGCTCAGACACCGTCTCGGACGAACAGCGAGCCATGCTCGACAGCGAGATGAGCGGCCTGCTTGCGGAACTCGATGAGCTGCACGGCGGGACGAGCTTCAACGGCGAGGCTGTCTTCGGAGATGACGCCGGCTACGAGGTGCTGGTCGACGAGGGCGGTGAGACGATCGTCGTCGACGGCGAGAGCGTGAGCGCCGAGGCGCTCGGACTCGACGGCGCCAGCCTGGCGGACGGCGACAGCGCCCGTGCCGCCCTCGAGTCGATTTCCGACGCAAGGGACACGATGGCCGACGCACGCAGCCGCTTTAACGGCTCCGCATCACAGCTTCGTGGCGCCCGCGACTACGTCAACGACAGCCTCATCAGCCTTGCAGGCGCCAACAGCCGCATCGCCGACGCCGACTTCGCCAAGGAGTCGACCGAGCTCATCCGGCTGCAGATCGTAGCCAAGGCGGGACTCGCCGCGATCGCCCACTCCAACGCGACCCGGCAGAGCGTGCTCAATCTGGTTGGGTGAGGCGGCGCGAGACCTTCTTGAAGGCACGTTTCAGGGACGGGGGATCTTGTCACGCGGTAGTCACTAAGTCCATACATTCTGCTACGTATGCATGCGACAGCTGAATTCGTCCGAATTGGCAAAAGGCTAGCCCTGAGCTTTGAATTCTCGTGTCAGTGTGCGCCAAACGAGCAGGACGAATTTGCCCGCCTGATGCTGGCCGAACTCGAGTCGGAGGACAGGTGAACGATGCCTCTTGATCCAGAAGAGATTTAGGGGTGTAGTCGTACGCCAATCAACCAATCTGGAACCGCAGCGGCTCACTTGTCTATCACATACTATTTGGCTAAGTGGACAAGTCGGTCTTTTTAGTCAAGCTCCGATATTCATTATTCCCCAGGAACAAGAAAGTGCACTTGCGTAAAAAAGAATAACTTGTATGCGTGGGCAAGTGCGTTATATAAAACAAATTGTTGAAATCCCTCTCCAGCATAGGATTAGAGCTTCAAGCCAAGAGGGAGCTTCCTAATTTGCTCCGTGAGTGGACTGGACTGAACTTCCGGACTCTCGGCTCCGCTCCCGAAGATTTTGATTTCATCGTCACGACTGGTGACGTAGCATTAGGTGTAATCCTGAAGTCAGATGCCTCGTATGCAGGCATACCTGATTTCTGTACGGAGGACGCCCATGGCTCTCCACTCCAGGACGGCGCGGCTCATATCGAACCAGTACTCGTGGTTCCTTATATGAGCGATTCGAAAGCCGAGAAGATGATCGATATGGGAGTCAACTGGATAGATCTATCCGGCAACGCTTCCGTTCGTCATGAGTCCGAACCACGCATGTTTATCTCAGTTCGTGGCCGGCCTAACAAATTCAAACGTCGTGGTCGCCCGAAGAATCTCTTTGCGCCAAAATCCAGCCGGCTGACGAGATACCTGCTCCTGCACCCAGGAAAGGCTTTCAGGCAGCGAGATTTGGCCGAGGCCACAAACGTTGACGAAGGGCATGTGAGTAGACTGGTACGCCGGCTTGAGGAAGAAGACTTACTTGCACGCACGCCAGATGGAGAAGTCTACCCGCGGGATTATGACCTTCTTCTGGATGCCTGGGCCGACGGTAATGCCTACAGACATGAGCAATTGAAGGGCCATGTCTCGGGTCGGTCGGGAGAGGACGTCCTCCGACGGTTTGTTGATGCTGTAGAGCATGCCAATGTCCCCTATGCCGCAACGGGTCTTTGTGCTGCCTGGGCGTACACGAAGTCAGCAGGATTCCGCTCTTCAACCGTCTTCATGTCGCGGCAAGTAGGAGAAGGCGTATTGGAGGAGATGGGCTTTCGGCGAGAGTCGAATGCCCCAAATGTCACCATACTATTCGCAGATGACGTCGGCGTATTCGAAGGTCAACGAAATGTGGAAGGAATCACGTGTGCTGCGCCAGTGCAGGTCTATGTCGATCTAATGCACGAAGGCGAACGCGCTGACGAGTTCGAGCGAGCCCTTAGGGAGGATTGTATTCGGTGGGGTCCAGTCGACCACTTGCGGAATGACTGACGATACACTGACATACGCATCCGACTACACTTCGGAGCAATTGGAGAGGAGTAAGAATACGCTCCTGCACGCCGCCACATTCCTGGGAGACTTTGCCAGGGATGTCGTGCTCGTCGGCGGACTTGTTCCGGTCTTTCTAATTGCTCAAGAAGTTGACGGAAGCAAGGAATCGCACGTCGGATCGGTTGACGTCGATCTTGTTCTGTCACTCTCAATGATTTCACAACAGCGATACCAGCTACTTGCTGAACGACTCAGGGCTCAAGACTTTTTGCCGGATACGAATGAAAAGGGGAATGAAACGAAGCAGCGATGGAGGTACCGAGAACCAGAAAAGGCAGTCACGCTCGACTTCCTCATTGACGAGAGCGATACGGAGGATCACGGATGGGGACGCATTCACTCACTGACTGATGACCTTGGAGCTATTCGGGCTTTTGGTGCACGTCTTGCTTTCGAGGATGTCAATGTGGTCGAGATTATCGGTCGAACTCTGGAAGGTGATGCTGCATCGAGGGAGATACAGGTATGTGGTCCAGCTGCGTTTGTCGTACTAAAGGCTATCGCATTTAGTAATCGAAAAGCACGCAAAGATGCGTACGATATGGGGTACGTTCTGCGATACTATGGCCAATCTACAGAGGATGTCGCTGCCCGTTTCAAGATTATCGAAGATCATCCCGCTACAAAGCTGGCTATCGAGATCCTCCGTAACGACTTCTCGAGTGAGGAGGCAATGGGTCCGCGAGACGCTTCGCGTTTCTTATTTCAAACGGTAAATGACGAATACGTCGCGGAATATGTGGGCAGCGTCCGACGCTTACTAAAGCTGATTGGCTAGAGGAAACGCGTCGGTGATTGCGGCAGAAGGCGAGAAGTACTTCCGGGCACTTTTCGCACCTGAGCGACCCATCCCCCAAACACCAAAAAAGCCCTCACAAAGCCTGCTTACGGGCTTCCTGAGGGCTTCTGCGTGGTTCTAAGGAAGTGGCGCGGGAGAGACTCGAACTCTCGACGTTACGATTGCGAGTCGTCAATCCGTGTTTGGAATAACCGGCGTATTGGGCCTGTAAACGCGGATTATAGTGGTTTGCGAAAGGGTCGTCCCCCATATATTCCCCAAAGAATCTGAGGCCTCGATGGGCCGACGATTCGTCCCGAAGAAATCGTTCGGGAGCATGCGGTAGAAGCCATGAGGCGCGTCGAGAAAGGAGTGATGTAGTGATCGACGTATACGTCGTCGTCGAGCAGTCGGAGTCTTTCATGGATGTATTTGCACGCGCGGGTGCCGACTACATGACCGCCCATATGGAGGCGATGCGTTCGGTGCTATATGAAGAGCATCCGCCTCTAGCATGTCACGCCGGGCATCGAGAAATGATGCTCTCGGGAATGTCCTCGGCGAAGGGTAGTTTCTTCGCTATGACATCCTGCTCTTCCACGGCTCGCGCTTCGGATCTCCTAGAGCGGAAGGCCCATGTTGGGACCTGCGATCTTTTTTCACTTTAGGAAACTTGTCGTTCGGTTACCACTATGACTGATCGTTAGCGACACTCAACCACGTAGGCGTGCAAACACCCAGGATCACTCATATCAGACGATTCTCGAGGCCGCTCGCATGGGTGATGGCGTCGTTGCTGCTGGTCCTTCCACTCGGAAGCCACGCGGCGGACGCCGTGCTTTGCATAAAGGGCGACGGCGATGCGGGCGCCCCTGTTGAGGGCACCGTCTCCAGCGGGGTACTGCTGTCGGATCACTTGGAGGAAGCGCATCATTTCCTTCCTGCGGTCGAAAAGGCGGGTCACGAGTCTTCACACGCGACAGACCACACCGACATCCCCATGCCGCCAGGTGCGGATCAGGACTGCGCGTCGTTCAAGCCGGACGCTCAGCCGGACCTGACGCCGGTTGCCGTCGTGGTTGCTCTGCTGCAGCTCGACGAATCGAACGTCTATCGGGCCTGGGCGCAGAGCGGTGAGGCAGACGAGCACTTCCAATTCCTTTCTCTTGCTCCGGTCCGGACCACACATCTTCTGATTTAGACGTCAAGCTGTTCGCCCCACGTGCGTCTACGTGGGGCGGATGGGCGCATGGCTCGATCATGCGCTTCGACAGTCCCCTTCGTCCATCGACGAAGGCATCCCTCAACCATCGGACTTTCGAACTTGAGATACGTCTATGTCCACACGATTCGTACCCTTCCTGGCGATGCTTGTCATCGTCGTCGGCGGGTGTGGAACGGCCCGCAACGTCGCTTGGCCGGAGCCGCGTCCACTCGCTGAGGAATTCCCCACCTACAAGCCTCCGATCGATCCGGAGGCATCCAACTCAACCACAGACGATGTTGCCGGCGATACGCTGGCGCTGAACGAAGCGCTCCGGCTGGCCCTGCAGCAGAATCCTGAACTGCGCGAAGCAGGCTGGGAAGTCCGTGCGAGAGAGGCCGCGACGCTTCAGGCCGGTCTGTGGCCGAATCCGGAGATCGGCGCCGACATCGAGGAGTTCGGGGGTACCGGACCGCTCGCCGCCCTGAGCGCCGCCGAAATCGGGGGCGGCATCGGCCAGCTGTTGCCCTTCGGCGGAGACGTCGGTGCGCGCCGCGACGTGGCTGCACGTGAACGGGACCTCGCCGGCTGGACGTACGAGGCGGCCCGGCTCGACGTCGCGACATACACAATGCAGACGTTTGTGGACGTGCTCGCCGCTCAGCGCCGGCTCGCGCTGGCAGACAGCCTGCTCCAAATCGCCGATCGATTTCTCGAGACCGTGGCGAGTCGCGCCGAGGCCGGAAAGGTTTCGCCGCTGGAAGTGGAGCGAGCCGGCATCGTTCGCTCTAACGTCGTCATCGAGCGGCGAGAGGCGGTCGCCGACCTCGAAGCGGCGAGGAAGCAGCTCGGCGCCGCGTGGGGCGAGACAACGCCCACCTTTGAACGTGTAGTCGGATCGCTCGCCGAAGTCGGACCGATACCGGCATACGAATCCGTTCGGTCGCTGGTCGAGCGCAATCCGGACGTCGCGAGATGGTCGACGGAGATCACGCTCCGGCGAGCCGACTTGAGTCTCGCCCGCGCCAACCGCATCCCGGACCCCATCTTCACTGCTGGTCCCAGCCGGTTCCAGGAGACAGGCGAGACGGCATTTCGAGCCGGCATCTCCATACCGCTGCCCATCTTCGATCGCAATCAGGGCGCAATCCAGGAGTCGAAATACCGCATTCGGCAGGCCGAGTCGGGCGCGAGTTCGGCGCGAGTCGAGGCGGAAAGCCGGCTTGCGTCCGCGTACGAAACGCTGGCGGCGGCTCTCGACCGCATCGACATCCTCAGGACGTCCGTCCTGCCCGCGGCGCGCCGGAGCTTCGAAGGCATCGAGGAGGGCTACCGAGAGGGGAAATTTGACCTCCTCAGTGTGCTCGACGCCCAGCGAACGCTCTTCGAGTCGACGAACAACTACGTCGAGGCGCTCGCGACCTATCACCAGGCACGCGCGGAGGTCGAGCGGCTCATCGGTACGCCACTATCAGAAATCCTCATCGAGTAGAGCCCAAACAACCACATTCCGTTGCATGCGCGCCCGTGTAGCTCCGCGTGCCACTTTGCCATTACAACATGCGCTGAAAAGCACAAATGACCATGACTATTCCAACCTCTTATTTCGCGGTTTTGCTGTTCGCGGTCGGACTTGCGCTAATGGCCGGCTGCGGCGGCGGCGAGGCGAACCAGGCGAGCGACTCGGCGGAAGATGAACAGGGTCACGCCGGTGAAAGCGGCGAAGACCACGCCGGCGAGGCGGCCGATCTTGGACCGGAACTCGTTCGCCTCACGGCAGCCGAGCTCGAGGAATTCGAAATCGAGATCCGAGCGGCAGGGCCGGCCGAGATGCGGGTGACAAAGACGTACCCCGGCGAGGTGCGCGTCAACGAAGACCGGTACGCGCACGTCGTGCCTCGCGTACCGGGGATCGTGCGTTCGGTCAGAAAGAACCTCGGAGATGCCGTACGCGCCGGTGAAACTATGGCCGTGCTCGAAAGCCGGGAGCTCGCCGACGCCAAGGCGGAATACCTTGCCGTGAACGAACGCCTGGAGCTGGCGCGATCGAACTTCGAGCGGGAAGAGCGGCTGTTTAAGCGGGAAATCTCGTCCGAGCAGGAATTCCTCGAAGCCCGGCAGCGGCTGGCGGAAGCACGTATCAATGTCAGATCCGCCACGCAAAAGTTGCGGGCGCTCGGGTTTTCCGCCGACTACATCGAGGATCTGCCCAACGAAGAAGAGGCCTCGCTTACACTCTACCCGCTGGCTGCGCCGTTCAGTGGGACCGTGGTGGAAAAACACATCACGCAGGGCGAAGCGCTCGACGGCGACGCCGGGGCGTTCGAAGTCGCCGACCTGTCCACCGTCTGGGTCGACCTCTCCATCTATCAGCAGGACATGGCTCTAGTTACCGAGGGACAGGACGTCGTCATCACGGCGGGCGGGCACAGCGACCGCGGCAAAATCGCCTACGTCCGGCCGATTGTCGGTGAGGAGACGCGGACGGCGCTTGCACGCATCGTGCTGCCCAATCCGCACGGTCGATGGAAGCCCGGCATGTTCGTCACCGGCGCTGTCGCACTGGATGCCCCGCGGGTCGACGTGGTCGTGCCGAAAAGTGCCCTTCAGGATTTGGACGGGCAGACGGTCGTGTTCGTGAAAACGGCGGACGGCTTTGAGGCCCGCCCCGTAGTCACCGCCGACGAAAGCGAAGGCCGGGTGGCGATCGCGAGCGGGCTTGCGCCCGGGGACGAATACGTAGCCTCGGGTGGATTCGCGCTCAAATCGGAGTTGGAGAAGAGTGAAATGAGCGCGGGTCACGCGCACTAACCGGAGAACGAATGAGAAAGCTTATTCAAATTGCGCTGCGGAGCCGGCTCCTGGTTCTGGCCCTGGCCGTCCTGACGATGGCGGCGGGCTGGTTCGCCTACCGGCAGCTTCCGGTCGATGCCTTTCCGGATGTATCGCCGTCGCTCGTGCAGGTGTTTACCGAAACGGAGGGGCTCGCTCCCGAAGAAGTCGAGCGCTACGTGACGTACCCCGTGGAGACGTCGATGAACGGATTGCCGGGCGTCGAGGAGATCCGTTCGATCTCCAACTTCGGCCTCTCGGTCGTCAACGTGTACTTCGAGGAAGGCACGGACGTCTATTTCGCGCGGCAGCTCGTCGGGGAGCGGCTCACAGAGGCCCGGGAGCAGATTCCGGAAGGGTTCGGTGAGCCGGCGATGGGGCCGATCTCGACGGGAATGGGCCTTGTGCTCTTTTATTATCTCGACGACACGACGGGTCAGTATAGTCTCGAGGAGCTGCGCACGATGCAGGACTGGATCGTGAAGTTCAACCTCCAGACCGTGCCGGGCGTGACGGAAGTGCTCGGCATCGGAGGATTCGAGCGGCAGTTCCAGGTCAACGTTAATCCCGATGCTCTGCTTCGGTACGACGTGGCGCTGGCGGAGGTCGTCGAGGCGATCGAGGAAAACAATCTCAACGTCGGAGCCCAGTACATCGAGCAGCGAAGCGAGCAGTTTCTGGTGCGCTCGGTCGGGCTCGCGACGGGGGTCGTCGACCTCGAGAACATCGTCGTGCGGACGAGGGACGGCACGCCGATTTTCCTGCCGGACGTGGCCGACGTCGAGATCGGCGGCGCCATCCGGCGAGGGCTGCAGACGCGGAACGGCATCGAGGAAGTCGTCTCCGGGATGGTCGTCAAGCTCTACGGTGCGAACTCGTCGACCGTGATCGGCCGTGTCGAGGAGAAGCTGGCGGAGATCAACGACATCCTCCCGGAGGGCGTCGAGATCGTGCCGTACTACGAGCAGAAGACGCTCGTAGAGGCGGCCGTGGCTACCGTAACCAACGCACTCTGGCAAGGGATTCTGCTCGTGATTCTGGTGCTGGTGGCTTTTCTCGGCTCCTGGCGGCCGAGCATTGTCGTGGCGCTGGCGATTCCCTTCTCGGTACTCTTCGCCACCATCTTCATGAACCAGTTCGACATCTCGGCCAATCTGATGTCGCTGGGCGGGCTGGCCATCGCCATCGGGATGATGGTCGACGGGGCGATCGTGATGGTCGAGAATGTCGATCGGATGCTGAGGGAAGCGCCGCCGGACGAGCCGCGCGCGCACGTCGTGGCGCGTGCGTGCGCCGAAGTGGCGAGGCCCGTGATTTTCGCTATCGGCATCATCATCGTTGTGTTTCTGCCGCTCTTCACGCTTCAGGGCGTCGAGGGCAAGACGTTTCGGCCGCTGGCCTACACGACGGCGCTCGCCATGCTGGGGTCGCTCGTCTTCGCGGTCGTGCTCGCTCCCGTGCTCTCGGATCTCTTCATGCGCCGGCCGCCCGCGACGGCGGCGAAGAAGCCGCTGGCCGACCGCGTTTTGGATCGCTTAATGAGCTGGTACAGGCCGATCGTCCGCTTCTTCGTGAAGGAGCGGGCGTGGGCGGTAGGACTCGCGGCAGGATTGCTCGTCGTCGGCGCGGCCATTTTCCCGTTTCTCGGAAGCGAGTTTACGCCGACGCTGCAGGAGGGCACGCTCGTGCTTCGCCTGACGATGGCTCCCTCCATCTCCCTCACGGAGAGCAAAGCGACGACGCAGCGCGTGGAGCGCCGCCTGATGCAGATTCCCGAGATCACCGGAGTCGTGAGCCGAATCGGCCGGGGAGAGGTCGGAGCTCACGCCGATCCGATCAACTCGGCGGAGATGTACCTGCTCCTGAAGGATGAACACGAGTGGCGCTTCGATTCCCAGACCGAGCTGATGACCGTCGTGCGCGACGAGCTCGGTAACATCCCCGGCGTGCTGACGAACTTCACGCAGCCGATTCAGATGACGGTCGACGAGCTGCTGGAGGGCGTGAAGGCCGAGCTGGCCGTGAAGCTTTTCGGCGACGAGCTTTCGACGCTGAAGGAAAAGGCGGACGAGATCTCCGCCGCGCTCCAAACGGTCGAAGGCGCCGCGGACGTGCAGGCCGACCAGGTGACGGGGACGCCGCAGCTACGCGTCATGGTCGATCGACAAGCCATCGCCCGCTACGGCATCAACGTGGGCGACGTCCAGCGTACGGTGGCCACGGCCATCGGAGGGGTCGAAGCGGGCCAGATCTTCGAAGGAATCCGCCGCTTCCCCATTTACGTGCGGTTTCAGGGGACGTACCGTTCCACGCCCGCGGAGATCGCCGCACTCCTAATCCCTGCGCCGGGCGGCGTACAGGTACCGCTTGGCGAACTGACCGAGATCGATGAGATCGTAGGTCCGCGCCAGATCACGCGGGAAAACAACCAGCGGTTCATCACCGTGCAGCTCAACGTGGAGGGTCGCGACATCGGCTCATTCGTCGGCGAGGCCCAGGACGTGATCGGCGAGCGCGTGGATCTGCCGACCGGGTATTTCACGACCTGGGGTGGACAGTTCGAGCTGCAGCAGCAGGCCAACCGGCGCCTCATGGTCGTCGTGCCGATCACGCTGCTGATCGTCCTTCTGCTGCTTTATTCGAGCTTCGGCTCGCTGAAGAACGCGACGCTCATCCTGATCAACATTCCGCTCGCGCTCGTCGGCGGCATCGTCGGATTGTGGATTACAGGACAGAACCTCTCGGTGCCGTCGTCGGTGGGCTTCATTGCCCTCTTCGGCATCGCCCTCGAAAACGGGATGGTGCTGGTGACCTACCTCAACCAGCTTATCCGAGACGGCGTGCCGATGGACCGAGCCTCCGTCGAAGGGGCGCTGCTGCGTCTGCGCCCGGTGTTGATGACGGCGCTCACGACGTCGCTCGGCCTGATCCCGCTGCTCTTTTCGCAGGGAACGGGCGCCGAGGTGCAGCGGCCACTGGCCACGGTGGTCGTCGGCGGTCTCGTCACCTCCACCCTCCTGACGCTCCTCGTCCTCCCGGCGCTCTACAAGTGGTTCAGCGCGGTACCGGAACGCGAGGAAGCATCGGACCACGAGGCCGTTCCGGTCGAAGCAGCAATCACGAGATGATCGGAACGAAATGGTCACCCTCTGTCACGATCAACGGAAGATGGTATGAAAGAGATTAGAGCGCACGTCAAACCGCATAGACTTTCGGACGTGACGCTGGCGCTTCACCACGTAGACGGGCTTACGGGAATGAGCGTGTCGGAGGTGAAGGGATTCGGACGCGGACACGCCTCCGGTGAGCCGCGCTCCGGCCGCGAGGACGTGGTCGACTACGTCCTACACAGCCGCATCGAGATTTTTTGCCGCGACGAGATGGTCGACGACGTGGTCGAAGCGATTCGGAGGGCGGCGCATACGGGGTTACGAGGTGACGGCAAGATCTACGTGCTCTCCCATGTAGAGGATGCCGTCCGGATTTCTACAGGAGAGCGAGGCCAAGCGGCCGTATAGCCGGTGCGACGGGGGGGCTTCCGTGCGTTCCGATCAACAGGAAGACGTGGAGCAAATGAGTATCCTAACTCGCGGGGAACGAGCCGGACGAAGCAGACTGAACCAGAAGAAGAGGAACTACGATATGCCGAATACGCTGATGCTGGACGTATCTGAGTTGTTGCCGGAACTCACCGACGTACACGACGCCTGCCTCTTCCGGCTGGTGAGCACGATGGAGTCGCACGCCGGCATCACGGCGGTACACGTTCTGCAGGGCCCGGCACACGAGCCGGAGCAGCTTTGCATCCATTACGACCCCGAGGTGCTCTCATCTGAGCGCGCGGTGGAACTGGCCGAAGGATTGAGCGACGCGCTTCAGACGCGGTTCGGGCATCTTTCGGTACGGCTAGCATCGGTGCAGGCCGCGTGCAGGACGGTAGACCGGCTGCGCGAGACGGCCGGCGTGCGAAGCGTCGAAAGTGCGCCGGGCGGATGGGTGCGGGTTGAATACAATCGTGACCGGACAAGCGAGGCTGCAATACGGGAGGCACTGGCGTCCGTCGGAGAAGACGAAATGAGGATGTCATGAACGATAAGTTGCGAATCGATCTTCCTATTGTCCTGCCCGACGTTCCGGATCGGCGCGATGACTGTGTCCGCCGGCTGGTCGAGCTGTTGGAAGATTATGACGGCGTAGAGCGGGCGCACGTACTTGCCGCTACGGACGACGAACCTGCGAAGCTGTGCGTTCACTTCGATCCCGACCTCGTATCGCTGTCGCACATCCGTATTGCCGCACTGCGAATGGGGGCCCAGCTAACGGACCACTTCGGGCACGTGGTATGGGAGGTCGAAGGCCTGTATCACCGTCGACGGGCGCGGACGGTGGCCGAGCGGCTGCGCCGGGACCCCGGCGTGATGGAAGCGGAGGCCGGGACGCACGGCCCCATCCGCATCGAGTTCGTCCGCGAGAAAACCGACGAGCGTACGCTGCGGTCGGTCCTTCGCGAGATGAACGTGCGAGTCGTCGAGAAAAAGCCGTTGGAAGTCCGCCGGGTGGAGGAGCCTGGCGGCGCGGTGGAAGACGAGGCTGAGAGAGCGATCGACCACGCACGCCAGCACGAACTCGAGCATGAAGACGAAGGCGAGCACGTTCACGGCGGCGTTTTCGGTGAGCATACGGAGCTGATCTTCGCCATCCTTTCGGGCGTATTCGTCACGACCGGCTGGCTTCTGGATACCTTTACGGAAGTGGCCGGCGGCGTGCCGTTCGCGGGATATCTTCTGGCGTACTTCTTCGGAGGCTACTATACGCTCCGCGAAGCCATGGACAGCATCCGGATGGGCCGCTTCGAAATCGACTTTCTGATGCTCGTGGCGGCGGCCGGTGCGGCGGTTCTGGGTGAATGGGCGGAGGGCGCGCTCCTGCTATTCCTGTTCTCGCTCGGCCATTCGCTGGAACACTTCGCGATGGGACGGGCGAGAAGGGCGATCGAGGCGCTTGCCGAGATGGCTCCCGATACCGCCGTCGTGCGGCGCAACGGCCGCGAAGAGGAAGTGTCTGTCGAAGAGCTGCGCGTGGGGGACGTCGTCGTCGTGCGTACGAACGAGCGGATTCCGGCCGATGGATTGGTCGTTAAGGGGGAAAGCGCCGTGAACCAGGCGCCCGTGACCGGTGAAAGCGTGCCCGTCGACAAGCAGCCGGTGGATGATCCGGATGCCGCAGCCCAGAACCCCGAGGCGCTTGCAGCGGAGCACCGCGTCTTCGCCGGGACCATCAACGGCTCGGGGGCGCTGGAGATCATGGTGACGAAACGCTCGTCCGAGTCGACGCTGGCACGCGTCGTAAAGCTGATTGCCGAAGCGGAGACGGAGAAGTCGCCGACGCAGCGCTTCACCGATCGTTTCGAGCGGGTGTTCGTTCCGGCCGTGCTCGGCCTCGTCGTGCTGCTTTTCTTCGCATGGTTTGTCGTCGACGAACCCTTCAGCGCCAGCTTCTACCGCGCGATGGCGGTCCTCGTGGCGGCGAGTCCGTGCGCGCTCGCCATTGCCACGCCCAGCGCCGTCCTGAGCGGCGTGGCCCGCGCCGGCCGCGGCGGCGTCCTCGTCAAAGGGGGCGGTCCGCTGGAAAACCTCGGCACGCTATCGGCCATCGCTTTCGACAAAACCGGAACGCTGACGGAGGGAAAGCCGCGCGTCACCGACGTGCAGCCGTACGGGTCTATCTCGGAAGAGGATCTTCTCGCGACGACGGCGGCTGTCGAGAAGCTCTCCGACCATCCTCTAGCGCGTGCCGTCGTTCGATTCGCGGTAGAGCGGCTGGAAGGGTCCGGTTCGCTACCGGAGGCGGGCGATTTTGAGAGCATCACCGGGCGCGGGGTGAGGGCACGAATGGACGGCGAGGCGGTCTACATCGGCAAGGATGATCTGTTTGAAGAAGTTGATGGACCACGCCTACCCGACGATCTCCTTCGCTCCGCCGTTGACCTGGAAGAGAACGGTCGAACCACGATGATCGTCCGGCGCGGTGATCAATACCTCGGTGTGATCGGGCTGATGGATACGCCCCGCGATGCGGCGGCCGAGACGCTTCGGAGGCTGCGAGACCTGGGGATTCGCCGCATGGTGATGATCTCCGGCGACAACCAGCGCGTAGCCGACGCGGTGGCCCGCCGCGTGGGCCTCGACGAAGCGCGAGGCGACCTGATGCCGGACGATAAGGTGGAAACGATCCGCAGCCTGCGGCACGAAGAGAAGGTCGCGATGGTCGGCGACGGCGTCAACGACGCGCCGGCAATGGCCAACGCAACGGTCGGCATTGCGATGGGCGCGGCCGGATCCGACGTGGCGCTGGAAACGGCCGACGTGGCACTTATGGCCGACCGGCTGGAACATCTCCCGTTCGCTGTCGGGCTCTCGCGCCGAACGAGCCGGATAATTCGTCAGAATCTGTGGATCAGCCTGGGAATGGTCGCTTTCCTCGTCCCGGCGACCATCCTCGGACTCGGCATCGGGCCCGCCGTGGCGTTCCACGAGGGGTCCACGCTGGTCGTGGTCTTCAACGCGCTGCGTCTACTCGCTTACCGGGTATGAGGATGATGAAACAGCCGGAGGGGCCCGATTGGCTCGTCGGGATCGGCTCTCGTCGTCGGCCGGAAGAAAGCCTCGAGCCCCGTCTACCCGGCAGTGCTCGTACGAGGTCGCCGCGGCGAAATAGAGCATGGTACTCGCGGTCCAGAGATCGAAGGAGTGTGTCGAGAGGTAGCAGATATGGACGAGGCGATCGATAAAGTCGATCTCCCGAAGAATTGCACGCTGATCGACACTCCGCTTGGATCCAAGATGCCGCTGCTCGAGCTCGCGGACGTGCGTTCGGAACGCGGCCCAAACATGATCAGTCGCGAAAACGTGCAGCGAAAGATTGTCGTGTCATCGAACGTTGCCGGGCGCGACGTCGGCAGCGTCGTTGAAGACATTCACGATAAGATTTCCAACCGCGTCCAGATGCCCGAGTATTACTACGTGGAGTTTGGCGGGCAATTCGAGGTCGCTCGGCGTGCTACGAGGGCGATCTCGCTTCTGTCGATCCTTTCCATCGTTCTGATTTCCCTCATCCCACTGGCGCTCGGCGGCGGCGAACCCGGGAAGGAGATTTAGACGCCCATGGCCATCATAATCCTGGGCGGACTGCTCACCTCAATCATTCAGAACACGGTGGTCGTGCCGGCCCTCTTTCTCCGGTATGGCCGTAAGGAGCAGCGCGAGTCGAGTGAGCCGGCGCAGCAGCGCGTCAAGGGCGGGGCCAGTACATGATCACGACCACGCCGACTACGACGATCAATCCGCCGGCAAGATCGTAGCGATCGGGGGCAATGCCGTCGAATACCCAGCCCCAGAGCAGGGCGAGGACGACAAAAACGCCCCCGTAGGCGGCGTATACCCGGCCGAAATGGGCGGGCTGCAGCGTCGGGATGATACCGTAGAGCACCAGAAGCACCGCGCCCGCCGCGGCGAGGATGATGCTCCGCCCTTCGCGAAGCCACTGCCAGACGAGATACCCGCCTGCGATCTCGCAGAGGCCGGCAAGCAGGAAGTATAGAATCGATTTTACGAGCATTGGAATTTCATTTCAGGGTTTCGCTTACCATCTGCCAAGTTACAAAGGAGCCGCGGAGAAGACGAGAACGTGAGGAACCCAACCGTACGCGGATTGTTTGATAGATGTGAAACAAAGTCGCTGATGCGACGCTTAGATATCAGAGGCTCCTGAATCGAGGCGAGACAGATCCAGTGTGGAGATCATGAATCACCGCTCGTTTAAGCAGAAGGCGTCGAGCTATCTCGCTCTGTTTACGTCAACCGGCACGCTGTTGTGCTGTGCGCTCCCGTCGGCCCTCGCTGCCGTCGCGGGTGGCGCCGCCGTAACCTCGTTTGTCGTCACCTTTCCGTGGGTAGTTCCATTGTCGCAGCACAAGGGATGGATCTTTCTTGCCGCCGGTCTCATGATACTCATGAGCGGTGCGCTGATCCATCGGCCCCGCGGGCGCGTTGCTTGCAGTATCACGGGCGGCGAAGGTTGTGAGATAGCCGGACGATTCACGAAGGTCATGTTCTGGATCTCTGTCGGCATCTTTTCGGTCGGCGGCTTCTTCGCGTACGCACTTGTTCCGCTCACGAATTTGCTGGGCGTCTAGCGCATCCAACCCTCTTCTTCGTACATATTCATAATCATATGAAGCTATGAAATCCGTATTCACAGCCGCAACCGTTCTGTTTTTTACAGCCGTTGTGATCGTCATGTCGTCTGGCGCGGACGCCGCGAAAGGGGCCGATCACAATTTTGCAACGCCGAGCGAGGCCGACGTCGTGCTCCACGTAAAAGGACTGGCGTGCGAGAGCTGCGCCAAAACGATGAAGGAGCGGCTGATTGAGATCGATGGCATCGACAATGCGCAGGTATTTCTCGAGGGAGAGCAGTATGTGGACCTCTTCCTTCAAGACGGAGCAACGGTCACGGAAGACCGGTTGACGGAAGCCGTCGAAGGATGCGGATTCGTGCTGGAGCGCGTCGAATTCCGTCGGAAGGGTTCCACGGAATAGGCGAGCATCGGCGCACCGCCGGCGGCCGGTCAGCGTAGGAAGCTCGCGCAGCATTCAGCCCGCCGCGGGCCTGTCGCCACCGGCGTTCTTTCCCGATGCCTCGGCGATGGCCCACGCCGCATTGATCAGGCCGATGTGACTGAATGCCTGGGGGAAATTCCCGAGGAGATCGCCTGTATGTGGATCGACCTCCTCCGCCATCAGGCCCAGATCGTTGGCAAACCTGGAGGTTGACGTAAGTACCTCCCGCGCCTGTTCAACTTCTCCGGTCAGCGCCAGCGCGTGCGCATACCAGAATGTGCAGAGTAGGAAAGCACCCTCTCGGCCACCCAGGTGGTCGGCATTCCGGTAGCGGAAAACGAGGCCGTTCTCGCTCGTCAGATGATCGCCTACAGCCTCGACGGTCGATCGCACGCGCGGATCATCGCCGTCGAGGAAACCGACGATCGGAATCATGAGACTCGATGCGTCCAGCTCGTCGTTGTCGAATGCCTGCCTGAAGTACCCGGCCTCGTCGCTCCACCCCTGCTTGAGAATCGCCATGCGAACCTCCTTCCTAGCATTTCGCCAGGATGAAATCCTGTCCTCCGCGTCCAGGATGTCAACGAGGTCAAGGGCTCGGTCGAGCGCCGTCCAGCACATCAGCTTGGAATGAAGGAAGTGGCGCTCGGGTCCGCGGATCTCCCAGATGCCCCGATCTTTTTGCTTCCACCGGTCAGCCGCCGCATCGGCGACGCGGATGAGAAATTCCCGGCTTGGAGCGCCCATGTCTTCTAGATAATCGCGTAGGCGGTGTACGGCGGCCATGAGCTCGCCGTACACGTCGAGCTGCCGCTGCTTCCACGCGGCATTGCCGACGCGAACCGGCCGGCTCCCGCGCCACCCGGAGAGATGGTCCATGTTGTGTTCGTGAAGGGCGTACTCGCCCGCGACCCCGTACATGATCTGAAGTTCTGCGCCGCGGCGAATCTGCGTCGTGGCTGTGCGTGTCAGGAAATTGAAGAACTTCTGGGCCTCATCGGGGCAGGCGGCCACCCAGAGCGCTTCGAGCGTCAAGCTGGCGTCGCGAATCCACGTGTAGCGGTAATCCCAGTTGCGCTCGCCGCCTACGACTTCCGGAAGAGACCACTCCCTCCACACATTCGACGGTGCGCAGCAGCGCGTGCGGAGAGGAGCGGCCGAGCTCGTGTCCCCGCTCGTCGGCGCCTACGGCGAGCGCGTCGACCATCACGGCTCGGCCGCGCTCCGTGGTGAAGGTCGTCTCCAGAACGAGCGTGCCTTCCACGTATCGGCGCGAGACATCCGTCTCACCGGCAGGCCGTATGACCCAGTGTCCGCCCTCCGCGTCCAGGAGCCTGGCAAAAATGGACGGCGCATCGAATCGCGGCAGGCACAGCCAGTCGACGGATCCATGGCGGCTAACCAGCGCCGCCGAATGGCAGTCCGACAGCATGGCGTAGTCGGCGATGCCCGGAGCGCTTGGCTCAATACCGCTCATCCGTCCCCCTTACAGGAGCCTGTGCATTCATCGGTGCACTGACCTTCCTCGCAGCCCGCTGCGTCTGCGGGAGGCCAGTAGCGCGGATCCGGCGTGCCGAAGCGCGCTGCAAGGCGTTCGAGAGTCGTCCGATACGCGGTATCCGTGTCTGCGCCGGCATCGGCCGGCTCGTGATGGATGAACCTTCCGAACACCTTCTCACAAAAGCCCGCATAGTTACGCGTATGCAGGATGAAGGCGTGCCACGCCGCGTCAACGGCCTTCGATGGGGCGACGGGCGCATCGGATTCGGCCGCAACGTAGAGGAACTTGATCAACTCTTCGACACGACGTTCGGCATCGTCGAGCGGGATGTGATGCTCGGCTGCGATCCGATGAACGACGGATGCATGCGCGTCAATGGGTTCGGTGACAATCCTCGTTGTTTCCATGGTATTTGACCTCTTTCGTATGGCACAATCGCGATTAGCTCCGGTCTAGGAGGCCTCCCAGAACGAGGCCGAAGACTTGGCGGAGGATGAGCGTGGCCGTGGCGATCTTCGATGTACGTGCACTACCCAAGAGGCCCCAGCCGAGGTATGCGAAGGACGGCAAGCCGGATGGTAATATCATGCTACAGCGCGTCACCCGACCGTATGCAGATGAGGATCGAGGAACTGCCGCAGTGAATCGAGCCGGTCAAGGTTGGCCCGTACGAACACGCGTCGCCCTTCGCGGATGCGCTCGATGAGCCCGGCCTGCTCCAACGCCTTAAGGTGATGGGAGACGGTCGCCTTGTTGATCTCCAACTCATCCACGAAATCTCCGAAGTTGCAGCACGTGGGATCGAGGGTACAGTCCTCCGGCCGGTCGGCCTCGCAGCAGGATAGTGCATGCTCGAGAAGGCGACGCATGATCGTCAGCCGGTGCGGATGGCCGAGTGCGCTAAATGCATCACTGAGCCGGTTGTCCGCCTCCGGACCCGGTGCGTTGATTACGTCCAATTCCATCATCTTAATTCACTTCCGGTCGATGAGAGCGCCGAGGACCGCACCATAGACGAGGTGGAGCAGCAACGTGGCTCCGGCTATTTTCAGCGTTACGGCACTGCCGAACAAGCCCCAACCGAGGAACGGGAGCACGACAAGCTGCATGATGAGCCAGAGGATAACACCCAGTCCTAGACCTTTTCCTATCGTCACCGGAGAGGCAAAACGGGCGAGCACGGCGCCCCAGAATCCGCCATAGGCAATATGCGAGACGATCGCCAGAATCATGACGAGGGCTTTCGGTCCGCCGCCCAGCAATTTGCCGACAATGGCAGCGGGAATGGGTTTTGGCATGGGTGCAATGCCGGTCCTGACACCGATGATCATCAGGATCGACATTGCAATCGTCGCCACGACGCCCCAGCCGAAGCCGGCGGCGATGCGGTGCGAAGAATGGGTGAGAGCTGAATGGGCCGTTCGATCTGTCGCCATGTACCGCCTCCTTGTTCTGCTAAATAGTTTGATATCCATCAAACCAAGTGCTATGGAAGGAGTTCCAATGGCGGATGGTCTGGTCCAGTGACGCTCGGTCGCCGGCTCGGCGCAGTTCGCATCACGGCTAGACTCCTTCGCCTCACCCGCCGAGCATATATGCCAGGTCGGATCCGTGCGTCGGATACGCAAAGATCGTCCGCATCAATTCGCGAGTCGGGATTTCGAAGCGGATCGCCAGGGCAAAGAGGTTGATCAGCTCGTCAGTCCCCGGGCCGAGCAGGTGCGCACCGATGACGACATCCCGATCCCGATCGATGAGCACCTTGTAGGTGGCCGTCCGGGCACGTACACGTCAGTACGTGTACCAGTTCAGCATATCGCCTCGCTTCACCTCGACATCATAGCCCTGGTCTTTGGCCTGGCCCTCCGTCAGGCCGGCCAGCCCGAGCGGCGGCTCCGTAAAGATGACGGCCGGCACGCCGCGATAGTCCGGCCTCCGGTGGTTGCCGTCGAGCAGATTCGATGCCGCGACGCGCGATTCCATGGCCGCGACGGGAGTTAGCGGCATGCCGGCCGTATCCGCCGCATCGCCGGCCGCGTACACGCGCGGATTGCTCACGCTCTGAAGATATTCGTTCACGGTCACGCCGCCCTCGCTCCGTTCGACACCGCCGCGTTCGAGTTCCATGTCGTCGAGTTCCGGCACGCGTCCGGCTCCGTGCAGCGCCAGGTCGGCTTCGAAGGTGTACGCGTCTCAGTTCGACTCGGCGAATACGCGGAAGCCCCTTTTCGCACGCTCGATGCGATTCACCTTCGTACCCAGCCGGATATCCGCACCGAGCTCTCGCGTCGCATCGACAAGCCGGTCGACGAGATCGGGATCGAAACCACCGAGTGGCCTCTTCAGGAACTCGATGATCGTGACCTGCGCTCCTGCTCGCAGCGCAATGTGGGCGAACTCCATGGAAATGAAACCGCCACCCACGAAGACGAGCCGATCGGGCAGCTCGTCCAGCTCGAGAAAATCCGTACTCGTTGTGAGGAGATCCGCCCCCTCGAATGGAAGCGGTGCCGGCTTCGCGCCGTTGGCAAGTAGGACGTGCCGTGCTCGCAGGTGCTCCTCGCCGACGGCGAGCGTATCTTCGTCGACAAAGCGGGCGCGGCCATGATACGTGTCGATGCCTGCTTTTTCGAAGCTCTTGCGGCGCTGTTCAGGTACGGGATCGGTAAACGTCCGTTTGAAGGCCATCAGATCGGACCAGCGGATCGATACGTCGCCCGTAACTCCGTGGCCGCGCATGCGCCGCGACCAATCGACCGGCTGCGCGCCCCCAACGAGCACCTTCTTGGGATCGCAGCCGCGGAGCGCGCACGTTCCGCCGTACGGGCGGGCATCGACGACCGCCACATTCCATCCGGCATTCACGCACTTGAAGGCGGCCGGGCTGCCTCGGGCCCCGGTTCCGACTACCACTAGGTCATAGTTGTTTGGCATCTGCTAATCGTCTTGGATTCCAATAAGGAGGGGCTTCAAGGAAGCGCGTGAGCAGTCTTATGCGGTGTGACGCGTTTCTCCTCTGCTAACGGAACATCGAACCACCCGTAGAGCACGGGAAGGAGCAGCAGCGTGGATCCCACGGCCGTAAATAATCCGCCGACGACGACGGCGGCGAGCGGACGCTGTACTTCAGAGCCCAGCCCCGTCGCAAATAGCAGCGGCAACAGGCCGAGGAGGGTCGTGGCGCCGGTCATGAGAATAGGTCGAAGCCGGAGCATCGCGCCCTCGTGAACGGCTTCGACAACTCCTCGACCCTGACGGCGAAGGTCATTGATGAACGTGATCATTACGATGCCGTTCTGCACGGCGATGCCGAGCAGCGCGATGAATCCTACCGTTGCCGGCACGCTCATGTAGAGTCCGGTTGCCCAGAGAATGAGCACGCCTCCGACGAGTGAGACGGGGATGTTTAGCAGGACGAGGAGCGCCTGTTTCATCGAGCCGAATGTCATAAACAACAGGACAAAGATTATCGCAAGCGTGATGGGGACGATGACGCTCAGCCGACGCTGCGCTCGCTGCTGGTTCTCGAACTGCCCGCCCCAATCCACATAGTAGCCGGCGGGAAAGTCGACGTCGCGGGCAATGGCGGTCCGCGCCTCTTCAACGAAGGATCCGATGTCGCGGCCGGTCACGTTCGACTCGACCGTAAGCCGGCGCTTGCTTTCCTCGCGACTCACCTGAGCCGGTCCCTGGTCGATGCGCACGTCCGCTACGTCACCCAGCCGGACGACCTGGCCGGCCGGCGCTGCAAGGCGGATGCTTCGGACGGCATGAGGAGAGTTGCGGTACGGCTCCTGATAGCGGGCGACGACGGCGAAGCGGCGATCGCCCTCGAGCACTTCAGTAGCCGTTTTACCGCCGATCGCCGTCTGTACGACGTCCTGGATGGCTCCCACCGTTAAACCGTAACGAGCCGCCCTTTGCCGGTCTATCTTCACCTGAAGATAGCCGAGCCCCGTCGTCTGTTCGGCCTTCACATCCGCGGCACCTTCTACGGAGCGGATGACATCAGCGACCTCATCACCGAGCCTAGCCAGGACGTCCATGTCCGGACCGTAGATCTTCGCCGCCACCTGGCTCTTCACGCCACTGATCAGTTCGTCGACACGGAGCGCGATTGGCTGGGTGAAATTGGCGCCTACGCCTGGTATCTGCTCGACGCGCTCTCGCATCGCGTTGACGAGCTCCTCTTTGGAGTCGAATCGCCACGTATCGCGCGGTGCCAGTGTGACGATCACGTCCGACGTCTCCGGCCCCATCGGATCCGTTGCGACCTCGGGACGGCCCGTTTTCGTGACGACCTTCTCTACTTCCGGGAATTCCATAAGGGCACGTTCCACCTCGCCGCTGATGCGCAGGCTGGCGTCGAGTGAGACCGACGGCTTCCGCGAAAGCAGAATTGCCACCGAACCTTCCTCGAGCTGGGGAACGAACTCCGTGCCGAGAAACGGAAAGACGGCCAGGCCGGCAGCCACTGTGAAACCGGCCGCGATTACCGTCGCTCGCCGGTGCCGCAGAGCGGCGCCAAGTACGGATTGATACAAGCGCTTGCTTAGACGTACGAGCGGATTCCGCTCGGTTTCTTCACTTGAGGAATCGTCCGCGTCATTACTCGCGGAGGATCGGCGCCGCCGTGCCGGTAAGAAGGTCGAGAGCGAGGGTGCCATCGTCAGTGCCAGGAAGAGGGCGGCAACGAGTGCGAAGCTGACCGTGAAGGCGAGCGGCCGAAACATCCGCCCCTCCAGGTCCTGCAGCGTGAAGAGGGGAAGAAACACCGCGATGACGACCCCGACGGCAAAGGCTATGGGCCGGCCCACCTCACGGCCGGCACGGAGCACGACGGAGGCAACCGGCGCGGCCGGCTCCTCGGCACGCAGCCGGTAGACGTTTTCGACCATAACGATGGCACCATCCACCAGCATGCCTAGACCGACGGCGAGGCCGCCCAGCGACATGAGATTGGCACTGAAGCCGAAATGATCCATCAGGATGAACGTGATCAGCGCCGTCATCGGAAGCACGAGGCTCACGATCAGCGCCGACCGCCAGTCGCCGAGGAAAGCGAAAAGCACGATGACGACCAGGAGTGCGCCGATAAGCAGGCTCGACGTCACCGTGCCGACGGCGGCCCTGGTGAGCTCCGTCCGATCATAAAACACGTCGACTTCGACGCCGGGCGGCAGCGCCGCACGAACCGTCGCCAACCTGTTCTCGACTCCTTCAACCACCTGATCCGCGTTCGCACCTTTTAGCATGAGCACGACGCCGACGACCGTCTCACCCTCTCCGTTCGCCGTGGCGCCTCCGAAGCGGACCGCCGGCTCGATTCCGACGCGGCCGATGTCGCCGATGAGGACCGGCGTGCCGTCATGGCTCGTGATGACCGTCTGCTCGAGATCGCCGATCACGTCCGTCTCCGTGCCCAGCAGACCCAGTCCGCGCACGAGAAACTGCTCGTCGCCGCGCTCGATGTACTGTCCACCGACGTTCTGATTGCTCTCCTCAAGCGCTCGGTACACGTCTTCGAGCGTGATGCCGTAATTGACGAGGGCGTTCGGATCGATAAGGGCGTGGTACTGCTTCACGTAACCGCCGAGCGAGTTCACCTCGATCACGCCGGGCACGGTCCGGAGCTCGGGCGCGAGGATCCAGTCCTGAAGCTCGCGCAACTCCATGTTGGAATACTCGTATTCGTCGCCGGGCGCATCGCGGAGCGTGTACTGGTAGATCTCGCTCAGGCCCGTGGAGAGGGGACCGAGATTGGGCTCGGCTCCGGCTGGAAGCTCGTCGCGAACCTCGCTCAGGCGCTCGAAAACCAGCTGGCGGGCAAAATAGACGTCGACGGCGTCCTCGAATACGATGGTGACGACACTGAGGCCGAACTGGCTGATGGAGCGGTTCTCCACGATGTTGGGCAGGCTGGCCATTGCGACCTCGACCGGATAGGTGACCAGCTTTTCGACCTCGATCGGCGACATGCCGGACACCTTGGTCATGATCTGGACCTGGTTGTTCGTCACGTCGGGAAAGGCGTCGATCGGCACCTCCCGAACGCTGTACACGCCCCAACCGGCCAGGGCAACCAACAGTAGAATGACCAGCAGCCGCTGCTCTACGGCGAAAGAGATAAGCTTATCGATCATAGTCTAAAGAGATGGGCTCAGTGTGCGTGGCCGGCTTCGACGCCCTGCATGGCGCTGTGGATCTGGAAGGCACCCGTCGTGACGACGCGCGTGCCGACGGGCAGCTCCGGAACGGCCACCGTGCCGGCGGCATCCGCCGAGGCTCGCACGTCGATGCGTCTGAACGTTGAGTCATTGTCCGCGACGATCACATACGACTGCGTTCCGTCCGTTAGGATAGCGTCGACGGGGAGCGACGGCAGGACTTCCCCGGCAGTCATGACGGATACGGTCGCATACATGCCCGGCTTCAAGGCCTCGCCCTCATTCGGGAGCTGAATCCGAACCGTCGAAACGCGCCGTTCACGATCTACATTCGGCATGATCTGGCGAATCGTACCGAGGTGGCTCTGATCTCCGCCGGAAACGGGGCGGACCTGAACGTCCATACCTGGGCTGACGAGCGGCAAGTCGCGTTCGTAGACATCCGCCTCGATCCAGATCGGCGCCAGGTCCGCCATTACGAAGAGGACGTCACCGGGCGAGACCGGCCCGCCGAGCGTCGCGTTCCGGCTCAGGATGAGCCCGGTGATCGGTGCGCGGAGCGGAACGCCGATTACGTCGTCCGTACCCGTCGCGATCTCATCGATCTCTTGCGGGCTTAAACCGATCGATCGAAGGTGCTGGCGGGCTGCCGCTAACGACGTTCGCGCCTCGATGAGATGCTTTTCGATCCCGACCCCGCGCTCCGAGAGACGCTGCTGGCGGTCCAGGTCGGCCTGCGCGTGGCGGAGCTCGGCAACGAGATCGCCCAGCTCCGGACCGTTCACGACGGCGACAGCCTGTCCCTTCCGGACGCGGTCGCCTTCATTTATGAATATCTGATCGACACGGCCGGAGATGAGCGCCGTTACCATTGCCTCCTGATCCGAAACGGGCACGACGCGGCCTGGATACTCCAGCGGGGAGCCTACGGGCGCCTCGCGAACCTCAACCGTTTCGACGTTCACCGACTCCAGTGACGCCGCCGCGAGGACGATTTCGGTGCGCCCTTCGTCGGCGTGCTCTCCGGCATGGTCATCGTGCGTCTCGTGAAGTTCGCCGGGCGGCTCTCCGCCGGCACCGCATCCGGCGAGAATGAGCGGGAAGGCTGCCGTCAATAGGAGGCACGAGACGGACGCGTGCCGTTGTATTGTCGCAAAATGCAGAAAGTTCATGACGGGAAGGAGATAAATTCAATCAGCAGGTTCAAGGGGCGACGCGTCTGTCGGGTCGACGCCGAGAGATCGTTCCAGCGCGTAGCGGCTCAGGTTGTATTGGGCTAACAGATCGGTCTGGAGCAGCTGAGCAGTTCTCGTCGCTTCGACGGCATCGAGCAGTTCGACCAGGCCGATCTCACCCTCTTCATAGACGTAGAGAGCGTCCTCCAGGAGCCGGTCCGATCCGACGAGGATGTCATCAGAGATCCGTACAATTCTTCGTTCATAGCTTCGCAGCCGCTCATAGGCATCGTGGACGTCCAGCTCTACGCGGCGCCGTGCCTCGGCCATTTCGTAGCTCGCCGCACTCGCCGCCGCCGTCGCGGCGCGTATGTGTGGTTGATTCTGGTGCCAGACGGGAAGCCCCACCGACAGGCCTATCGTGAATCCGGGCGCGAGGATGCCGGGCCGTGTCTCGCCTCGATATCCGGCCGTTACGGAGAGATTCGGGAGTCGCGCATAGCGTGCGGCGCGGAGCTGGTGCTCGCTTGCGGCGACTTCGGCTTCCGTGGCGGTAAGAAGACCACGGCGGTCCAGCGCGTGAGCAACGAGCTGATCGTAATCCAGCACGAGCTGCTTAAAGACGAGCGAGTCCGTAGCTGAAAGCTGCGCCTCTTCCATCGCATGGTGCTCCGCATGTGGATCAGGTGAAAGGAAGTAGGCCAGCTCGATGCGGGCGTCGCGCCGGTCTTTCCGCGCGCCTTCGAGGGCGTCTTCGTACGTCGCCAGCGCGATGTGAAGCCGCGCACGTTCAAACGAACTGATATCACCCTCCTGATAACGAACGTCCCCGATCTCGACGGCTCGACGGATCGCAGCCGTGGCCCTTTCGTGCGCGGCAGAGCGGCTCTCGGCCGTGACGATGGCTGCATAGCGCCTGCGGAGCTCTTCGAACAGATCAGCCGCCTCTTCCGAGAACATCTGGATGGAGGCATCCGTGCGGCTCGCCGCGGTCCGGCGCAAGGCGGCGTGTTCACCCGGATACCGCAGCGGCTGTTCGAGGGCGAGGGTATTCTCGCTGCTGATGCCGCCGCCGGGTGGGCTTGTCTGATTTCGTTGCATCGAGAAGGATGGATTGGGCCAGAGAGCCGGAATCCAGGCTTCGTGTCCGTGTTGTTCGGCGCGGTAGCGCGCGGCTTTCAGGTCCGGATTCCGCTCGAGGAAGATTTGGCGCGCTTCCTCGAAGGAGAGTCGCTGCGGAAGGTCGGGCGCCTGGGCCAAGGCACTCGTCGCGACGCCGATGGCCGCGAACGTCAGGACGAGACGCAGAAGCAGCCCGGGGTGCTTGTGTCGTAGCATTGCACAAGGAATGTTCAAGGGGTGAGCAGACGAAGGATGATTGCCGAACCCGGCTACCAGTTGATTAGCTTCGGGCAGGAGCGATGGGCACGGCGCCGCCTCGAGCGACGAGGCTGCAGCGCCGGACGCGCATACGATGTATGCGCAGAGGAAATCAGATCAACAAGACCACCGTCCGAATACCGGAGGGAGGCCCGGCGTCGAATCGCACGTCGAAAGAAAGAGGAGGGCGATGACGGTTCATTGTGCGACCGGCGGCCGTGGATCTCAACGTCCCCGCCGTTGTATTCGTGCTCCCGAATGCTTGCGGGCGAACGGAGGAGCGAGTCGGGCGTCATCCGACTCGACGCCAGGCACTTCGGCGACGGTCTGCTGGACCTTCCGGGCGCAGCCGGCGCAATCCATGCCTCCTTCGTGCAGCTCGACCGTATGGCTATTCGGACGTTCCATTTGAAGTCTCCTCGTAGCGCGTGCAGGCGTAAACGCCGTGCGCGACGTCGGCGAGGAGTTCCTCCGCCAGTGTGACGAGCTCGGCGACGCGCGGGTCGCTAAGCTGGTAGTTGACGAATCGGCCGTCCCGCTCGCTGGAGACGAGACCACAGTCGGCCAGACAGCTCAGATGGTTACTCGTGTTCGACTGACTGAGTCCCGTCGCCTCGACGATCTGGCCGACCGACAACGGTCCGCCTCGTAGCGCTTCGACGATCGAGAGTCGCGACGGATCGGCGAATCCTCTGAACAGCTTGGCTTTGAGGGAGGTACCGGTAAGAAGAGACGTGAACATACGCCGGCTACTGCTATGATCATATTTGTATATGATGATATGATCGGCTACACCGCGTTGTTTCCACGTCGGCTCCGACACGAATGTGCCGTATGTGAATTCCTTTCCGAGCCCGGTAACGAGGTTGGCGACGTAAGAAAAGGTGACGCAGCCCGTGAGACGGAGGATAAGCGCCTTGAGTCGCTTTTGCTGGTGGGGGGCTTCGCGCTATTCACCCTGATCGCAGTCTATGCAGGGTTGCGAGAGCGGTTCGCGCGTGGTTTACCGCACGATCGCGGCCGCGGTTTGCACGGCTCTTGCGAAGCGATCGCTCGCTATCCCGAAATGATGCCGACTGATTTCGTCAGCCCGGCCACGCGGAACGCGAATCACCGAGGAACGCCCCTTCTAGCGAAGCTGCTCCTCGACAGTATGCGGCCCCGGTTCGCCGCCTAACCTACACGATGCCGCAGTGTAAATCACAGTTTCCGTGTAATGACACCTCACCGACCCGCCCTCCAAAAACCAAAAAAGCCCTCAGAAAGCCTGTTTAAGGGCTCTCTGAGGGCTTTTGCGAGGGTCTAGGTAAGTGGCGCGGGAGAGACTCGAACTCTCGACCTTACGATTATGAGTCGTA
>JBBDTI010000013.1:0-184267 GCA_040904565.1 Rhodothermales bacterium | reverse complement strand
TCGGAAAGACGTGGTCTATGGTTAACGCATCCCGGCTGCCGCAATACTGACACCGGTAACGATCCCGTCGTAAGATGTTCTTCCGGGAGATCATGATCCGTTTATAGGGTACCGTAACGTATCCTCGAAGCCGAACGATGCTGGGCCACGGGAATCGCGTCGTAGGAGATCGCACGTACCGATCCGGAAGGGACTCGACGAGATCGGCCTTGTCGAGAAAGACGAGCACGACGGCGCGCTCTACGCTGCATATGGTGAGCGCGCGATAATCATTGTTGAGTACGAGTACGTGGCCGTTCATGACATGCGGGTTCCGAAGCGGATGAATACGCCGATATGCGCGGAGCATCCGCCCCACTGCGTGGATGACCGTAACCGTGAAATAAAATTATGGAAGATCGACCCCCGTTATTCCGTTTCGTATACCGATAATGCAACCGTACTGGAGCGCGGCCCTTTCCACACAAAAATAAGACTTTACACCTTTTCGTCAACCGTACGCGCGGGCGGATCGGCAAGGAAGCGGTCCATATCGTACCATTTAGGGCACGGAAAGGGAGGGGCTTACATACTCCGCCGCACCTCGTACGCGCTTTCTTAACAATGCGGTGACGGTGGAGGATCCATCGAAACCAAGTACGCGGAGTTCGCGCTATACGTACGCTACGCCCGCGACCCGCTGACAACGCCTCGGATCGACTGTACGGCCGGCAAGCGGATGTACCCTTATTAGTATGCGACAGCCGCAGACAATGCCTACCGATCGAGACATTCCGCGCCAGGCGGGGGTATTGCCCTATCGCCGGAGTGAGCACGGTCTGGACATCCTGCTCGTCACGTCCAGTACCCGCAAGCGATGGATCATCCCGAAAGGCAACATCGAGTCGCAGCTGGGAGAGCTCGAGTCGGCGAGGCAGGAAGCATTCGAGGAGGCCGGCATCCGTGGATCGATTCGACGCGTGCCGATCGGTTCGTACGTGCACGTCGGAACGGGGGGACCATCCGAGGTGATAGTCTATGCGATGGAGGTACAGACCCTCCTGAACACCTGGCCGGAAGCGTGCGACCGCCGACGTGAATGGATGCGCATCCAGGCCGCCCGCGACCGGATCCTCGAGCCGGACCTCCAGCGCCTCCTCCTGGAATTTGCGGAGGATGCGCTGTAGGCCGTCCGCGCCCGCCTGTATCGACGACACGTTGCTGCGCCGCAGATTATTCCACCATCACGTCACCGTACGAGACCAGTTCGCCCACACCGTCGAAAACAAAGATACGATGTAGTCCGCGCGAGCCGATCTCCGACGCCGGAAAACTGAATACGTACGCCCCGGGATCCGACGCCTGGTCGATCACGTCGAGGGTACGGAGCCGATTATCTCTAAGTGTTTCAACCCGCAGCGGCGCCTGCACCGCGTTAAACACGGTGACGCTCACGCGGATCGCCACAAATCCACCTGTGGCCACGGGGTTGGGTTCGGCCGGATCGACGAGAATCTCACCGCGATAGAGCGGCGCCGTCCGCCAGTCATCCTCATCGACCTCCAGGACCTCGCCCGATTCGCTCACCCGTGTGATGTTTTCGGGCGGGCGACTCGCCTCCTCGGCAAAGGCGTCCTGTTGTTCGTGTGCGTCGCAGCCGGACAGCGCACACAGTACCAGTCCGACCGCCGCGATACGTTGAACGGAAAACATTATGCGTTCGATCTGGATTTCATGCGTACGATCTGGATTTCATGCGTCAATCGAACACGCCACGTGCCCGTTTGCACGACGGCCCGTATCGTATGGGTCCCGTTCCGTCACCGAATTCGTACCTTCCCGAGAACATGCACGACACAACCGAGACGGCCACGGTACGACCGGTAATCGATGCACGGAACGTCGCCGTGTCGCTGGACGAGACGCGTATCCTGCACGACATCTCCTTCGAGGTAGGTCGCGGCCGGCTCGTCGGACTGCTTGGGCCGAACGGCAGCGGCAAGACAACCCTGCTCCGTGCGTTGAGCGGACTGCTACCATTCGACGGAGACGTCCTCTTCGAAGGACGCTGCATCTCCGACTGGTCCTCACGGAACCTGGCGCAGCGCCTTGCCTTCGTACGCCAATCCGTCTCCCTGTCATTTGATTTCAACGTGTCGGAGCTCGTCCTGCTGGGTCGATCGCCGCACAAGGGATGGCTGAGCGACTTTACGACCCACGACCGATCGCTTATGGCCGAAGCCCTCGATCGCGTGGACCTCGCCGGCTTCGAGAACCGGAGCGTACTCTCGCTCAGCGGCGGCGAGCTACAACGTGTCTTTCTGGCGCAGGCTCTCGTCCAGGAAGCCGACGTACTGCTGCTCGACGAGCCGACGGCCCACCTCGACGTTCATTATCAGTTCGAGTTTATGGAACTCGTCAAGGAGCTCATTGCGGGAGGATATACGGCCGTCGCCGTGTTCCACGACCTCGAGATGGCTGCTCGATTCGCCGACCAGCTCGTCGTCCTTCAGCAGGGCCGGATCGCCACCTCGGGCCCTCCGAATGCCGTCCTCACGCAGGATCTCATCGCGCGCGTGTTCAGGATGGACGCTCGCGTGTTACCGGAGACCGGCGGAACCTACCGCATTCAATACAGACGACCCATCGATCGACGTGACTCTATCGGATGAAGATTTATACGCGCACAGGAGACCAAGGTACGACGGCCCTCTTCGGGGGCGATCGGGTATCGAAAACCGACGCCCGGATCGCAGCCTACGGGACGGTAGACGAAACGAATTCGTATATCGGTCTCGCCCGGTCGCTGGCCGCCGACCAGCCCGGCTTCGATCGCCTCGACGCCCACCTTTCTACCATACAGAACGACCTCTTCATCCTGGGTGCGGACCTGGCTACACCGTCTGAAGCGCGGGCAAAAACCGCGAGGGTGGGAGACGAGCACGTCGCCCGCCTCGAAGAGTCGATCGACAGCCTCCAGGATGAACTTCCCGAGCTGAAGCAGTTCATCCTTCCGGGAGGAACGCCCACGTCCTCCGTCCTACACGTCGCGCGGACTGTATGCCGCCGTGCCGAGCGACTCGTGATCGCGGCGGCCGAATCGGAGAACATTTCACCAGCGGCTACCATTTATCTTAACCGTCTGTCCGACTACCTGTTCGTCCTCGCCCGCTGGGCTAACCGTGTCCAGGGCGGAACCGAACACCGGTGGCAGGGCACGACGTGACAAAAGTTTTGCGAAACAGAGGTTTAGAGCGTATGTTTCGGCATACATTGTGCTCTACCCTGGCCTCTACCACACCAACCTTCTTCCGGGATCCTAACTCATTTTAGCTGGGAAGCCGCAGCGTACCCACCCCGACGACGCAGCGGTCCCCGCGTATACGTCCAGACGTCCAGGTACTTCATGCACCATCGCGCTATCGCCAGGTTCGGGGCTACGGCTGCTATATTCGGGGCCTTTCTGGTCCTGACCATCCTCATCTCCGGGAATTTCCCGGCGAGTACGTCCACCCCCCCGGATGCACCTACCGAGGTAGAAACCCCGGCACATCCGTCCACGGACGAGTACGGCATCGAGACGTCCGACTTCGAGATCGTCGAGCGCTCCATCCGTCGAAACGAGACGTTCGCCGACATTCTGACGAAACACAACGTTTCGTACGCGAGCGTCGTAACGCTGGCCGACGCGTCCCGGCCCATCTTCAACGTACGATCGCTTCGAGCAGGCAGCCCCATCCGTCTGTACGTCGACTCGCTGGAGACGGCCCGCTTTCTCGTGTACCAGAAGAGCGCCGTCGATTACGTCGTGTTTGATATCGCCGGCGATACGGCAGCCGTGTACGAAGGACGACGCGAGGTCAAGACGGAACGGCGCCGACTTGCCGGATCTATCGAAAATTCCCTCTACAGGACGCTCGAAGAACAGGATCTATCCGGCCGCCTGGTACCCGAGCTCGCCATGTCCCTGTCGGAGGTGTTTGCCTGGCAGGTAGACTTCTTCCGCATCATGCAGGGAGACGACTTCAGCGTGATCTACGAAGAGCGGTCGATCGACGGTGAGTCCATCGGCATCGGTCGCATCGTAGCCGCTCGTTTCGGCCATCGCGGCACGAATTATTTCGGCATCTATTTCGAACGCGGCGATCGGCCCGATTTTTACGACGAAGAAGGCAACAGTCTCAGAAAGGCCTTGCTCAAGGCTCCCCTCAAATTCAGGCGGATCAGCTCGCGCTATACGCAGCGCCGCTTTCACCCGGTCCAGCAACGGTATAAGGCTCATCTCGGCACGGACTACGCCGCGGATACCGGGACTCCCATCTACTCCGTTGGAGACGGTGTGATTCTCGAGGCACGGTTCGCTCGCTATAATGGCAACTACGTCAAGGTCCGGCACAATTCCACGTACACGACGGGATACCTTCACATGTCCCGCATCGCCTCCGGGATCAGGCCGGGCGTAGCCGTCAAGCAGGGTCAGGTCATCGGCTATGTGGGGAGCACGGGCCTGGCGACGGGACCGCACGTATGCTATCGATACTGGAAGAACGGTGTGCAGATCGATCCCTTTACAGACGATATCCCCCCCGCGCATCCGGTCGACCCCAACCTGCGCGACGAGTTCATGATTACACGCAATCAGCTCCTGCCCTTGCTTCTCGAACCGACCTCTCCGCACTACGCGGAGCGAGTGACCGTCGGCACGTATGGAGCGTTGCTTTAGCCGAGGTGCGATATCCCCTACCGACGCGGTGATGTGCGATGACAGGTCGAACGACAGATCCCGAACATCCTACCTCGACGCAGCGCCGAGCATTCGAGCTCGCGCAGCGAGCAGCTCGTCGAGCCGTCCAGCGCCGTCTGAGAGTGGTACGTCTGACGAAACAGGCCTACGTGAAGTCGGGGCGCGATAATCGCGCTCTGAAGCACGTGGCAACCGATCTGCATACCATGATACGCATGGCCCGAGCCTGGGCGACCCGAAGCTATGCGGGCATTCCCTGGCGATCCGTCGTATACGTCGTCGCCGCGATCATCTATTTTGTCAACCCCGCGGACCTCGTACCGGACGTGCTCGCAGGAATCGGGTTTGTGGACGATGCGGCCGTTATCGGCGCCGTCGTCCATTCCGTCACGGACGATCTGTCCGCCTTCCGAGACTGGGAACGACGCCTCCGCACCGTCGAGGAGTCTGATGGGCCGCCGATCAACGGGCTATCACGCACCTCGTCCGTCGCCGCCTAAGGCATCCCTTCCGAGGCTCCACGGCGCTCGACGCCGACAACCTCTCTTTCACCTCCCTCCGTCCGTAGATAGACGCGCGTGCTGCCACCTCCCGGCGTCCGTATCTCAGCCACCAGCATATCGCTATCGCTCGGCGGCACAACCAATCGGGGCCCACGAATCTGGTCCGCAACGAGAATACGTCCGTCCATGCCCGAGATGTTGTCGAAAGAACGCCAGATCACATGACGGAGGCGGTCTCCACGAACAAGACCGTGCCGAACCGTCAAATCGACGAATGTTAAGAATCCCGATTGGACGTCGAACCGGTCGATTCCTCCTCCGTAGGGCAAAAATGCCTGCGAAATCCTGTCGCGCCGCGCACGCAGCACGTCCGTCAGGCGTTCCACGACCGCTGCGTCGGAATAGTCGGCCGATCCAATCACGGCTCGTAGATCGTCATCGGAAAATGATGCGATTTGCTTGGCCGCCCAGAACGCATCCGCCGCATCCAAACGTCTGAAGGCCGGGTTGGGATACACGGGCCGCCAGCGCTGCGGCCTGAAATGCTCCGCCTCGATACGCCCGAGGGCCGGATAATCGGTGTAATCGATGGTCGCCCATTCGGATCCGACCGCTCCGAGGGTTGCCGTCCGCTTTAGAATCGCGGAGCCGTCAACCAGGTACTCAAAACCCTCCCAGCGATGCTTCGGTCCACCCGGCCCGGCGCCGAGCGTCCCTCCGAGATTCGAAAGATAGTGGCGTACGAACTCACGTCCCTCCTCCCGCACGACGACGTCGAGCGTGGTGTGGCTCGAAACGCGTGTCCAGTTGATCCACGCCGCGGCGACGCGCAGACCACGAAGCTCGCGGCGGGCCTCGTGAGGAATAATATCGTTGCCGTCGTCCGGCCGGGTACCGTAGTATTGAAACGGCCCCACCGTCTCGCCATCCGGCATAGAGCGCGCAAGGCCCCGGAAGGTCCCATCGTCATACCGAGCGGCATGCACAAGCAACGCATCAAGGCTTCGTGCCGTGAGTGCGTCCCGCCCACCCGCCGCGTCCAGAACGGCGTCCGGCGACGGACGCAACCTCTCGCGAGGGAAACGCACGATGAAGCTTTCCGGTACATTGTAGCCCATCGCATGCAGCAGCCTGGCTGATATGAAGGCCGCCCCGCTCACCAGTTCGATGTGGCCCATCGGATCCAGCGTCAGCACGTACGCGTCGCCCCGGACGTCCACCATCTCGATGCGCACGGTCTCCTCGTCGAGCTGAGCGCGCGTGACGTGCCACGTTCCCGCCGCGTCCGGTCCATCGCCCTCGTTGGGTCCGCGCCGCAGCTCCTCGGGCGTCATCCGGTGCCAGTAGTGACGCGGCTCGTACCAGCTGGACGAAGGTACGTCGCCGAGCGTGTTGACGTTTGCTGCCTTTCCTTCATACGATCCCGGATCTCCGACGATATGGATCCACGCGTTAAAGTATTCGCTGATCTCACGCGGCTCGGGCGCCGGCATGTCCAGCCGATCGGGATCGACCCCGATCGGATCGTCCGGTCGAAACACCTGTGCCCCCGTACTGCGAACCCCCAGAACCACGGTGAGGCAGACGGCGACCGCCCACCAGGCCGCCGGGCGCGAAGAGTGTACCTCGGAGCATGCTGTTGTTTCCCTCGTCATACCGTGTTAGAAGGTCGTACCGAGACGAACGTGAATCTGCGTACCTTCCTCACTTCGTCCCAGGTCGATCCGTCCGATACCGCGATCGAACGCCCTTAATCGGATGCCGACACCGTACGATACGTGCAGGTGTCCAAAGGACAGATCGCGTGCTTCGGAAAACACCTGCCCGGCATCCAGGAATAACGCCATATCGAGGAGATGCCAGATCTGCCACCGATACTCGGCGTTAAAAAGAAAGGCACTCCGATCGCTGAACCGGAAAAGCTCGTATCCGCGCAGCGTGTACGCTCCTCCCAGTGTCGGCATCATGAATATCGGAACGTGCTCCGCATCCGCACCGGTCAACGCCAGATACTCCCGAAAGGCGAACACATTCCTGCCCCGTCTAAAGGGTACGTACTGCTGACTCTGCGCCACGAGTCGTGAAAGGTCGTACGGGGTGCCGCCGACTCCGACGTAGTGGGTGAGCTCGACCTTTGCATAGACGCCTCGATCCGTCGCAAGGGGCATTCCTGAAATGTCCATCTCGGTCGGAGTGAGTGCCTGTAGCGAGGCATGCATCCCGTCCGATCCCAGGCCGGGATCGCGTCGGTCAATGGCGATCCATCCACCGGCGGCGACGTGCCTAGAGTCGGCCAGAAGCGACGGGACCTCTCCCGAAAACGTATCGACCGCATCGGGAACGTCAGCATCACGGCCCGGCCCCGGCCGAGCGACCTGGTAGGCAGCTCTTCCTCCTACCTGAAACCCGGCGCCGATGGAGAGATGGAAGAGGCTTCCCGCTACCGACTCGTCCAGCCGATACTCGGATCGGTCGTCCCGATTCGAGTTCGGACCGCGTCCGTAGAAGCGTTCCCCGGCCAGATGCCAGTGTCGGGCATATCCGAGCACGGCGTGCCGTGCGGTGCGATACCCCGCGCGTCCACTGACACTCCAGTACCTTCGCGTGCCGGCTACGGCATCCGCCTCGACGAGCAGTCCACGATCCGGCGAGAACGGCGCAAAACGAACGCCCCCCGAAAGGCCGGCCCCCGGCTTCAATCCGCCCGCGATCGGGCTGAACCCGAAGATGCCCGTCGGCCCGCCTCCGCCTACGACGCGACGCTCGGCACGCCCGAACAGCCGTTCCAATCTGCCCGGTGATTCCGATGGACGAAGATCGGCCGCCTTCACCAGCCGCTCCGCACGCAGGGATGCGGCCCTGCCTGCATCCTGCCCGGCTACGGGAGCCGCAATCGGAAGCGCCAGCAGCAGCAGGCTCCAACGGTGCAGCACCGTCTTCCATCGATGTGCTGACCTGTCCATCAGGTGTCGAACCGTTCGTTCGAATCAGCATCCAGCTGCGAGACGTGTATCGTCTGCGTCGGAAAGGCGAAGTCGATGCCCTTTTCGTCGAAGTCCTTATACAGGGCCAGATTTATCGCCTGCTGTACATCCATATACACATTGTAGTCGGGGACCAGCACGAAGTAAACGACTTCGAAATTGAGCGAGAAGTCACCGTATTCTTTGAAATGAGCCCGATCGAAACGCGTATTTTCCTGTGATTCGACCATCTTTTTTACCGTGTCGGGGATGTCCGTTAGTACTTCGTACGGTGTGTCGTACGTCACCCCGAAGGAAAACACGATACGCCGCTCGTACATCCGCTTAAAATTGCGGATTCGGCTGTTCAGTAGATCCGTGTTCGAAAAAACGAGCTGCTCGCCGGAAAGACTCCGGAGCCGAGTCGTCTTGAGACCGACATCCTCGACGGTCCCAAGAAAATCGCCGATGATCAGGAAGTCACCGACGACAAACGGCTTATCGAGCACGATGCTCAGCGAAGCAAACAGGTCGCCAAGAATGTTCTGAAGGGCCAGCGCCACGGCGATGCCGCCTACGCCGAGGCCTGCGATCAGCGTCGTTACGTCGACGCCGAAATTATCGAGGGCGATAAGAAAGATGATCGAGTAGAGCGCCAGGCGAATGACGAATCCGACAGCCTGCATCGAGGTGACGGCGGCGGCGTCCTCTTCGAGCCGTCTCTCCTTGTACCGGTCTATCCAGTCCGTTATCAGCTGATTGCCCCACGCGATGACCTGTATGAGCAGCACCACATACGCCACCCTCGAAATGTAGACGGACATCTGGTCCGTCACCGGTGCGATGCGCACGGCCAGGAAAATGGATAGCGCGAGAAGGAAATAGAGCTTCGTTTGCTTCAGCAGCGAGAGCACGACGTCATCGAGCGTCGTCTTCGTACGGCGCACCAGCTTGCCAACGCGCCAGATCAGAAACTTGCGGGCCGACGCAAGAACCACGGTGATTCCGGCCCATAGCACAAGCAGAATGAGCCATGCCTGCACGGCTACGCCGAGGAATTCGCGTCCGAACATATCAGCGACCATCTGATCCATCGTGGAGTGTCGTTTGTGCCTGTTTAGATAATCAACCCGTTACATCATTCTTATAACATGGCGACGAATCCAGCCATTTACACGAAATAACGTGCGAAGAACCGCGCTGCCTGGCATCTCCCCGCGGCTCCCGCTGCACCCGCGGCTCCGTGCAGCGAACGTGTCGCGAACCGAGGCGGCAATCGATTTTTACAGGACGCACCGCCCAGCGTGGAACCGGAAGAACGAAGAGGTGTTGACGCCGCATTTCACCGAATCTCCAACCTCCCAGCATCTCGCATCACCGATGGAACCAGCAAGCGAGCGTGATCAGCAAGAGCGGCGGATAGGGCCTACGGTGTCCAAGGACAAGTGGCTGAATCATGCCAAAAACAAATTGAGCCGCGGCTATGTGCTCATCATAGGCACGGAACGGAAAACAGCCAACTTTCACTCGAATGAGAAAGGCTATGAGATGTGTTCCTACCAGGTAGCCCGTCAGCTCGTAAAGGAGGGTGCCGTGCGCAAGATCCGCGAACATTACCTGGGTGAGGTGTACGAACTCGTCCCTTCGCTCCAGCCCGAAACCGGTCCGAAGGTACGCCCCGCTCGCGATCCTGAGGAAGACTTCGAAGCCCTGCTCAGTGAACTGGACGAGACGGCCGAGGAGGCCGAAGATGGGGACCTTGCCGACTGACGCTCATGCATCCTCCGTTCCCCGCGAGCCGGGACCCGCGATCACCTCGTCGACCGGATCTCCTTCTTCGCCCAAGCTGTCGTCGAGCATCTGACCGGCTATGTGGATGAAGTCTTTTTCGGTTATAATGCCGATGAGCCGGCCTTCACGGACCACGGGCAGTGATCCGATTTTGTAACTGCGCATCTTACGTATGGCATCCATCGTCGAGGTCTCGGGCGAGACCGTGATGGGATCGCGAATCATGATCTCTTTAACTGCGAGACCTCCTTCGAGCGTCTCCGATCCGCTTCGATCCGCCAGAAAACGGAGCAGATTCCGGTGCGTGATCAAGCCGACCAGACGATGCTCGTGATCCTCGACGAGGACGTGCCGAATCCGCTGCCAGTCCATCAGGCAGGCCACGAGATCTACGAGCTCCTCCTCGTTGACCGTGACGAGGTCCGTGCTCATATACTGCTCGACGCGCGTCTTCTCGAGTCGACGGGCCAAAAGGCCTTCCTGAAGGCGGGCCAACGGCCACGTATGTACGGGGTCTCCGATTCGCTGACGATCCAGCGTCGCCGCGACGACGGCGCTTAGACGTTCCGCCCGCGTGCCTTCCCCTTTCATGGCGTTCAGTGATTCGAGCTGCCACTGCGATCCCGTTCGGCGCGTCATGACCCGATCTTCGATCACGCCGAGGTATCTGTCGACGTCGTCCGCGTCGATACCGGATGCCCGCAGTCCTTCCGCGGCGAGCGGCAAGAGTTCGTCGCAGATCAGTTCGTGAGCCGGCACACTGTATCCCTTGAACCACGTCAACTGCGAGGCCAGTCCGTGCCGGGCAGCGGCCAGGAAATTGCTCTTCGCATCGTCAAACTCCATCACCCGCCGCACGTCCGGGTGCTCGTGCGCAAGGCCGCTTACCAGGCCGAACCAGAATGCCGCGTTGGCGACCTCGTCGATCGATGTCGGGCCGGACGGAAGAATTCGGTTTTCGATTCGAAGGTGCGGTTTACCGTCCGTTATACCATAACAGGCACGATTCCACCTGTACACCGTGCCGTTGTGGAGCTGAAGGGCCTGCAGCTTGGGCGCACGTCCTGCCTCGATGGCTTCGAACGGATCCTCTATCTCCCCCGATGTAAGAAGAACCCGAAATCGAGAGATATCTTCCTTGAAGATCTCCATGACGGACTCATCCACCCACTTCGTACCGAAATGAACGCGCGGGCTCATCTCGCGGAGGTACAGGTTCGAGCTACGCGTGTCGACGGCCTGCTGGAAGAGAGCTATCCGAGTCTCCCGCCACAGGCGCTTACCGAAAAGGGTCGGCGAATTCGTCGCCGCGGCCAGCACGGGTCCAGCCACCGTCTGCGCGATGTTATACAGGCTGGGAAACTCGTCCGGGTGCACCTGAAAGTGCGTTTGAAAGCTCGTGTTGCACCCCTCGAGGGTAATGCTGTCGTGCTTGATATATAGTTCGTCCGTTCCGCGAATCTGTAGTTCGGCCGGTCCGCCGCGGAGCCGTGAAATGGCCTCGTTCAGCGCATGGTAGCGCGGCGACGGAGTCATGTTGCCCAGCTCGAGATCCGTCAACGAAATGGTTGGGAGGATACCGGCCATCAGCGCACGGGCGCCGACTTTGCCGACGAGCTCGCGAACGTACTCCATCATTTCGTCGATGGATTCTTCTATGTTTCTCAGGCAGCGCCCCTGGAATAACTCCGGATTGAGGTTGAACTCCAGATTGAACTTCATCAACTCCGAGACGACGCGCTCGTCCGTATTCTCGGCGAGAACCTGTTCAATTACGTGCGCCGGCTGCCAGCGGTCGTCGATCATGAAGAGCTCCTGCTCGGCACCGATACGGCGGACGCCGGACTCGAACATGTCCTCACGGAGCAGATACTCTAGCGCTCGGACGTCCTGAATCAGCTGCCGCGTAAATCGACGCAACGAAGCCTCATCTCGCCCCTGAGAAACGTCATGTTGACCCATATGCGTCGATGCTGGAAGCTTCTACCGTGCGAAAGCGAAGCGCTATACGAAATGCCCGCGTGGAGATACACCGAAAGCGGTACGCCGTCTAATCCCGGCGACCAGGTGCGCGTTCCCTTTCGATCCGGTCCTGAAACGGGATCAGACCGTCCTCCCGGCACCCGCGGCCCATGGCCGGTCGGTCTGGGCGCGACGGAACGACCCACGATACTGGAGGAAACCTCTAATTGTACATCTCGTTTTCTCCACGGCTGCACCAGGAACCCCATTCTCATTCCGATGCGCGACGGTCGAACGACACAGTGGATGCTGCGAGGTGCCGTGCACGTCGCCGTCATCCTGTCCATCGTCTGCGCCGGATGCGCCACGTCCACCTCCACGTCCACCCGCCCCGAGATTTCTTCTGATCTGCGGACGGCCAACAGATCCTCGGCCGACGAATCACAATCTAGATCATCGCGATCCCAGCAGCTCTTCCTGCGCGGAATGACCGAGGCGCGCCTCGGCCATCACGAGGAAGCGCTAAACCTGTACGCCCGTGCCTTGCAGCTCACTCCGAATACCGCTGCCATCCTCGCCGCCGTTGCCGAGTCCCACGCCGCGATAGGCGATGATTCTGCTGCGCTCTACGCGCTTCGCGAGGCACGAAAGGCGGATCCGGGGAACGTCCACTATGCGCTCCAGCTCGCCGAGCTCCACCGCTCGCGGGATGCCTCGAATGAAGCCGCGCGCATATACAACGAAATACTGGATGCCCATCCTCATCACACCGATGCCCTGCATGATCTCGCGCGTGTGCACATGCGGAGCGGTGAGCTCGAGCAGGCACTGACGGCGTACGAGCGATTGCTCGACGTTCTCGGAACGGATCGAGACATACAGAATCAGGTCCTCCATCTGTATGCCCGTCTGGAAGACTTCGAGGGGATGGAGCGGATGCTGGATTCCATGCTCGAGCAGCAGCCGAGCGACCCGCAACTTCACCGCATGCTGGCCGAGGTCTTCGTCAAACAGGACCGACGTGAAAAAGCCGTCGACGAACTGCTCGAATCGCTGGAGTGGAACCCCGGTGATATTCAGAGCATGCTGAATCTGGCGGAAGTCTACCGCGATCTGGATCGGGACGAAGATGCGGATGCGGTCATGCAGCGCATCGCCGACGTCCAGTCCACCGAGCCGTCCCAGCTGCTGTCCCGCGCCGAGACGCTGTATGCCCGCTCGAAAGCCGATGCCGAAACGCGTGCGACGGCCATCCAGCTGCTCAACCGGGTGCTGGATGTCAATCCGAGGAACGAGCAGGCGCTTCGCATGCTCGGGAATCTATACTTCGACGCGGGATCCTACGAGGATGCAGGAGATTATCTGTATCGAGCTCTCGATGCAAATCCGCGCAATCCGGACGTCTGGGAGCGGACGGCCGACGCCTTTTTGCAGGCTCGGGCATACGATCGGGCTGCGCGCGTAGCGGACGAAGGACTGCTGTTGTTTCCAGGATCGATCCCCTTGCTCGACACAGGCGGACACGCTCGGATGCACGCCCACGAGAACGACGCGGCCATCGACCGATTCGAAGAAGCGATCCGCCTGGTTCAGGATGAAGCACCCGAATTCAGTCCGAAGCTAACGGAATACTATGCGGCACTCGGGTTGCTATACTCCCGGATCGGCAGCCTCGAGCAGTCCGACCGCTACTTCGAACAGGCCATCGAAGCGAATCCGGACAATGCGGCGGCCATTAACCACTACGCCTATCGTCTGGCACAGGGCGACCGGCAACTGGACAGGGCCCTCGATCTCGCCCGGCGGGCCGTCGACATGAACCCCGACGAGCCGTCGTACCTGGACACGTTTGGCTGGGTCCTTTTTCGTCTGGAACGGTATGAAGATGCGCTCGGGTACCTGCTGGAGGCGGCGGCACATCCCGATGCGTCGTCTGCCGTGTTCGAGCATCTGCGGTACGTATATGAGGCACTCGGTCGGCCTGCGGACGCCGGAGACGCTTGGGAACGATCGTTGCAACTGAATCCGGAAAGTGAGCGTCCGAACGAGCGACTTGGAAAGGAATAACCTCTGTGAACCTCCCGGGCTGATGGCCGCCGATAAAAAACGTCTTCTCGCTGTATGCTCCCTGGCAGGCGTGATCCTCTTCGCCGGTTGTTCGGGTCCGCGTCCCGCCCTGGAACGCGAGATGCCGTCCGCCTTCCCCCATCACACGGTGTACCAGATCCGATCGCTGCTCACCTCATCCAGCGATTCGCTGACATCGTTTCGGGCCCGCTCGAGCCTCGCCTATCAGACACCCGACGGAGGTGGATCGTTTTCCGCTGACATTCGTGACCGCCGGGGCGACTCGCTCTTCGTAAGCATCAGTCCAGGTCTCGGCATCGAGGCGGCGCGTGCCCTCGTCACGCCGGACAGCTTTTTCTTCTACGACCGCATCAAGAACCGGCTGCTCTTTGGAGCACTCTCGGATACATCCGGAATCCTTCCGGAACCGTTTACGTCGGAGGATCTTTTCGGGAGCCTCCTGGGCCTGCAGGCACCGGCATCAGACGAGAGCTGGTCGGTTGATGCAGACGATGCGTTCTACTATCTGCGTGATCCGGAAGGACTCACCGAGTATGTTATAGATCCGGCTCACTGGCGTGTCGTTCGCTACGAAAAGCGTAACTCGTCAGGCGAGGTCACCCACCTACGGCGCTTTTCCGAATTCGATGATTTTAGTGGCGTCGTGCTGCCGAGGCGCCTCGAATTCGAGCAGCCCCTCGAAGGCAGCCGGGCTTCCATCTACTATCGAAGCATCACGTTGAATCCGCAGACGTTGCGGTTCAGACTGGACGTGCGCGACTCGACCGAGCGAATATCCGTTAGCGAATGATTCTGATGGCCGCCCGTACACTAGCCGTTCTGATGCTCGTGGTGCTGTCCGTCCACCCCGCGGCCGGGCAGGATGCGGACAGTCGACAGGGGACGGAGGAGCGGCTCGAGGAGATCAAAGCTCAGATCGAGGCCGACGAGCAGCTGCTGTCGGAAACGGTGGAAGCTGAGAGAGCCTCCCTCGAGACGCTCGAGAACCTGGACCGGCAAATTGCGCTTCGGCAGGAACTCATCCGCAACTACGGGCGGCGCGTCCGACAGATCACGCACGAGATGGATACGCTGCGCGCGGCGCTCAACAGCCTCGAAGAAGAGCTGAACGGGCTAAAACGACAGTATCGTTCTCGAGCGATCCACGCGTACAAATACGGCCGGATGCACGACCTCGCCTTGATCCTGTCCGCCGGCTCAATCAATCAGATGCTCGTTCGCGTCCGCTACCTGCACCGATTTGCCGACCAGCGCCGCGATCGGCTCAGTGAGATCCAGCAGACGGCCTCCCAGCTGCGAACCCGGCGCGACGAGCTGCAGTCCGTCCTCGCACGCAACGAGCAGTTGCTGCGCGAAGAACAGCGTGAGCAAGAGAACCTCCAGCGCCTGCAGGAGAGTCGTCAGGAAGTGATCGCGCAGCTCCGCGACGAACGCTCGACGATCCAGCAGTCGCTCGAGACTAAACGTGAAGCCGCGCAGGAGCTGGAGAACAGAATCCGTGAACTGGCAGAGGCTGCGTCGTCACGGCGGCGCGTCCGCGAAGCGTCCAATCCGGAAGCAGCGGCAGAGTTCGTCGAAATGACCGGCTCGTTCCTCGACAACGAGGGGGCGCTTCCCTGGCCTGCTCGCGGCGTCGTCCGCGAGCGATTCGGCAATATCATAAACCCTGTTTACGGTACGACCACGCCCAACCCCGGCATGATCATCGATACCCAGGCCTCCGCCGAGGTGCGCTCCATCTTCGACGGCCAGATAATCGACGTTTCGATTTTGCCCGAATACGGTACCTACGTCGTCGTCGAGCACGGAACGTATAAGAGCGTATACTCCAATTTCTCGATGACCTACGTCTCCGAGGGCGACGAGGTCCAGGCAGGGCAACTCATCGGTCGCGCCGGGACGGACGCCGAGCCGAAAGGCATGGCCCTGTTCTTTGCCCTCTTCAAAGAAGGGGTCCCCATCGATCCGGAACCGTGGCTCGCACCACAGTAGGCCGGCCTGCATGGCCCCGGCATCCGTTTTCATCAAAAGCTTACCCCTTTCGCCGCATCTCACGTATATTTTCGGAAGAAAGGTGCGGCGCTACGTTCATCTCGCCCTTGAAGCTCGCTACGCGTAACTGACCACAACGAAGATATGGCTAACGCGAAATACGATGTCGTAATCATCGGATCCGGCCCGGGCGGTTATGAGACCGCTATCCGCTCGGCCCAGCTCGGATTCAAGACGGGCATCGTTGAAAAGGATAAGCTCGGTGGCGTCTGCCTTAATATCGGCTGCATCCCGACCAAGGCGCTGTTAAAGAGTGCCGAGGTCATGGAAGAGACGACCCACCTCTCGGATTTCGGGCTGAACCTTGACGGCGAGGTAAAGGCGGATTTTGCCAAGATCGTCGAGCGCAGCCGCGGCGTGGCCGACAAGATGAATAAAGGCGTCAACTTCTTGATGAAGAAGAACAAGATCGACGTCCTCTACGGTCGCGGGCGCCTGACCGGCAAGGGCAAGATCAAGATCGAGCCGTCTACAAATATGGACGGTGAAGAGATCGGTGAAAGCAAGACCGTCGAAGCGAATCACGTCATCATCGCCACGGGAGCCCGAGCGCGGGAGATCCCTCCGCTGCCGATCGACGGAGAAAAGATCATAACGTACCGCGAGGCGATGCTGCAGGACGAGCCTCCCAAACGGATGGTTATCTGCGGCGCGGGTGCCATAGGCGTCGAGTTTGCCTACTTCTACAACCAAATGGGCACCGAGGTAACGATCATCGAGCTGCTGGATCGGCTCGTACCCGTTGAAGATGCTGACGTGTCGAAAGAACTCGCGCGTGCCTTTAAGAAGCAGGGCATTACGGCACTAACCGGCTCCGAGGTCCAATCCGTCGACACAAGCGGCAAATCCATTAAGGTAACGGTTAAGACGAAAAAGGGCGAGGAAACGATTGAATGCGATCAGGTTCTCTCGGCCGTCGGCGTCGTAGGCAATACGGAAGACCTCGGTCTCGAAGACGTCGGCGTCGAGACCGAGCCGGGCAAAATCGTGGTGGATGACTTCTACCGTACCAACGTTGAGGGCATCTATGCGATAGGTGACGTGGCCGGCGGCCCCTGGCTGGCCCACAAGGCGAGCCACGAAGGCATCAAGTGCATCGAGAAGATCGCCGGTGAGCATGTACGACCGATGAACTACAAGAACATTCCGGGCTGCACGTACTGCCAGCCGCAAATCGCGTCCGTCGGGTACACCGAAGAGCAGGCCCGAGAGGAGGGCTTCGAGGTGAACGTCGGCAAGTTTCCATTTTCGGCGTCCGGCAAGGCGGCCGCGCTGGGCCACGGAGAGGGATTCGTTAAAGTCATCTACGATGCCGAGTACGGCGAGTGGCTCGGATGCCACATCATCGGGCGCGACGCGACGGAGCTGATCGCTGAGGCCGTGACGGCCCGCGAGCTGGAGACGACGGCCCACGAGATCATCGAAGCCATGCATCCGCATCCCACGCTCTCCGAATCCATCATGGAGGCCTCGCGCGACGCGCTGGGCATGTCCATCAACACGTGACCGCCGCCCGAGTCGGCCGCATACAAGCGGCGCCTGGCTCCGCCTGCACGTAGCTCCGGCGGTAAACTAATCGACACGGCTCCAGAGTCCTGCTCTCATGCCGGATGCGGAACGTCCTCTTCGGGCGTTTCCACGTCCGGTTTTTTTGTATCCGCACCTCCCGATAAAATGCGCGCACTACGTTCGCAGTGCGTGCATAACGTGCGCACGGCCCCTCCCCACGCATCGGTTTCCAGAGCTGTCCGGTCACGTACTCCTCTCGAGGCCACGTTACAAACATGTCTGTTTACGCGCGATAACGACGTTCGGCACGGTCATTGGCCTAGCATGTTACCAGCACAGCCGGATGCCGTCCGATCTCGAATCGGCGGTGACCGGTCTGGAAGACATTCGAACGAGGCCCCGTGATGGGGTTGCGTTCGGTACTTGAATGACCCTACCACAGACGTAAACAACAGGTATGATAACCACCCACGCATATCGATTTGTCACGCTTTGTTTATCGCTGGCGCTCATCGGATTGATGGGGTGCGACAGCTCCGTCGATGCGAACGGCGGGGCGAGCGGCTCCGCCACGCTGACCGGCCAGGTGACGGATGAATCCGGCAATGGGAAGATAACGGCCATGCTGGCGGGCGTCGAAGGCGCGGTCGTCACGGCCGCCACCGTCTCCGCTGACGGCTCGCTGAACCAGCTCGAAGGCCAGACGACGACGAATGCCCAGGGACGTTTCAGTCTCGAGGTCCAGACTCCGGGTGACGTCGTCGTCATCGTGGCGAAGGACGGCGACTTCGAATCGAAAGCCATCGTCTACGTAGATGGCCGTTCGACGGTCACGACCATGCCGCTTACGGCTGAATCACACGCGGAAGCCGACGTACTGGTTGAGGCTCGCAGACAGGATGAGGCCGCCGCTGTTACGATGGCCGACGTCGCTGCTTACGTTACATCCGAGGTTGCCGGAGAAGTGCACGCCGGTTCGCGAAGTGCCGCCGACATCGCTTCCTCCATACGGGCTGAGGTAGAAGCGAGAACGAACTACGTGCGCCAGGAACAAGGCAACGAAGAGGCCGAAGAGGCTAGGGAGAATCACAATCAGGCCTTCTTCGCGCTTCAGGCCGACCTGGACGCCGCTGCCGATGCATCTGCGCGGGCGGACGTCGTCGAGCAATTTGAGGTCGCCTTGATCGAAGCCTACACGTCCGCAGGCGTACACATCGCCACGCAGGCTAGAGCACGGCAGTCCGGGCGTGCGGCCCTCGTGCGTATGGGAGCCCCCACGTTCGCGATGGAAAAGCAGGCCGAGCTCATGGCATCGCTGGCCATGGCACATGCCGTTGAGGCTTCGTTTGAATCGGAGGGAGCATCCAACGATCGTCTCACCGCTCTGGCTGATGCGCGAGCGGATCTGATCGCCGCTATACGAGCAGCCGGTTCGGCCAGTGCCATCGGCGAAGCACACGCCAGCTACGAGTCTGAGGTCAAGACCGAGCTTGGCGCCGAGGCAAATGTTGACCTCTCCGTGCTGGAGACGGCGGCAGCGGCCATCTCGACATCCAAGACTGCCCTGAATGCCGCCGTGTCGGCCGCGGGGTCTGCTGCAGCCATAGCGAACGCGTACGTTCAATTCTACGCGTCCGCGCAATCCGCCATAGAGGCCTCCCTTGCGGGTGCCACGACGAAGGCTTCACTGGCGGCCGATGTCCTGGCCATGTTGAGTGCCTCATAACGTTCGAATCGACCATACGGGAGTCCGCGGCGGCCAGGGCCGCGGACCTCGCGAGAAGGTGCCTCCTCCTATCCGGGGGAGGCACCTTTTTTTTATTGCCATCGACGTCGTACGCCGACTGCTACACGCGCCCGCACGCGTGCCTCACCGCACCACGGATCCCTCCTCTCCCTCTGTCGAAATAAGCGAGAGCGTTCCGGTGCGGTCTTCGGCCATGAGTATCATCCCCTGGCTCTCCATCCCGAACATCGTCTTCGGCTCGAGGTTGGCGACGACCACGACCCGCCTCCCGACGAGCTCCTCCGGTACCATCTGCTCGGCCACGCCCGCCAGAATCTGCCGGCTCTCGAACCCCAGGTCGACGACCGTGCGGACGAGCTTGTCTGATTTCTCGACGCGGTCGGCCTCCGTGACGACGCCGGCCCGCAGATCCAGTTTTATGAAATCGCCAAAATCGATCGTCTGCTTCACCGGCGGATACGGTTCCGCATCCGGTTCGGCGTCGTTCTCTTCGTCGGCAGCTCGGCGCCGAAGCTTTTCACGCTGCGCTTCGATGCGATCGTCCTCCACCTTTGAGAAAAGGATGTCCGACTCGCCAAGCTCGTGTCCGGCATCGAGCAGCGGCCTGCCCGCATCCTCCCATCCGATCCCTTCTCGTGACCCGTCCGGTCCGCTGGAACGGACGCCCTCCAGCCGCAGCATCTCCCGTAACCGTCCGGTAGCGTGCGGAAGAATCGGATCGAGGAGCACGGCGAGGGCCGCACAGATCTGTAATGAAACGTGCACCGTGTTGGCGCACGCCTGTGGGTCGGACGTGCGAGTATGCCACGGCTCCGTATCGTTGAAATATTTGTTGCCGAGCCTCGCCAGATTCATCGTCTCGAAGACGGCTTCGCGATTTCGGAAGGCCTCATATCGTTCTGCAATTTTGGCCGGGTACGCCGCGATGGCATCCAGCACGTCCCGATCCGCCTCCGACGCATCCTTCAACTCCGGCACCCGCCCGTCGAAGTAGCGGTCTGCAAACGTCAGTGCCCGGTTGACGAAATTGCCGAGCACGTCGGCCAGCTCCCCGTTTACTCGGGCCTGGAAGTCGCTCCAGCTGAAATCGGCGTCCTTCGTTTCCGGTAGGGTCGTCGCCAGCGCGTACCGGAGCAGGTCCGGCGGAAACTCCTCGAGATACTCGTGCAGCCACACGGCCCATCCCCGGCTCGTGGATAGCTTCTTACCCTCCAGATTCAGGAATTCGTTAGCAGGTACATTGTCCGGCAGCACGAACTCCCCGTGCTCCATGAGCATGGCCGGAAACATCAGGCAGTGGAAAACGATGTTGTCCTTTCCGATGAAGTGGACCAGCTTCGTGTTCTCGTCCTGCCAGTACGTCTTCCACGCATCGGGATTTCCCTTCGCGGCGGCCCACTCTTTCGTCGCAGAGATGTATCCAATCGGTGCGTCGAACCAGACGTAAATGACTTTCCCGGCTACATCGACGCCGACCTGCTTCGCCACGTCCTCCGGGACAGGCACGCCCCAGCCGACGTCACGCGTTATCGCGCGATCCTTCAACCCATCCTGAAACCAGCTCTTGACCTGACCGAGCACGTTCGGCTTCCACTCCTCGTGGGTGGCGATCCATTTCTCGAGCGCCGGTTGAAATTTCCCCAGGGGGATGTACCAGTGGGTCGTCTCCCGCATTTCCGGCGTTGCATCCGTGAGCGCGCTCCGGGGATTCTCGAGCTCTTGCGGACTCAGAGACGACCCGCAATGCTCGCACTGGTCACCGTACGCATCCTCGTAGCCGCACACGGGGCACGTTCCGCGCACGAACCGATCGGCGAGGAAGATTTCCGCTTCCGGGTCGTAGAGCTGCTCCTCCGTCTTCAGTGTGAATGAGCCCTTCTCCGCGAGCGTGCGGAAAAACGCCTGGCTCGTCTCACGATGCACGTCCGAGGTCGTCCGCCCATAGAAATCGAAGCTCATGCCGAATCGCTCGAAGCTGTCGACGATCATCGGATGATATTCATCCACGATGTCTTTCGGCGAGATGCCCTGCTTCCGGGCCCGCATCATGATGGCCACACCGAATTCATCGGACCCGCATACGTACACGACGTCGCGGCCCTTGAGGCGCTGATACCGCACGTATAGATCGGCCGGCAGATAGGCACCGGCCACGTGTCCGAGGTGAATGGGGCCGTTCGCATACGGCAGCGCGGAGGTTACGAGGATGCGGTCGAAGTCACGCTTCGGCATGAATAATTCTTTGGTGGATAGGAGCGCGGGCCTGCCGCCGGCGGTACGCGTCCCGGCTCCGGCAGGCCAAGAATGAACAAAAATTGGTTTAAGTTATACAGTACGACTGCCGCTAATTGATGTTCGACGCATACGGCCCAACCGCAGCCTACACCAATCCATGCCCGACGAATCGACATCCGACACCGCGCAGCAACGCGACTTTCGTGCGCGAACCGCTGCGATCGTACGCGAAACGAATGAAACGAGCGTACGCATCGAGCTGAACCTCGATGCGGGCGATGCCTACGACAACAAAACAGGCATCGGCTTTCTGGATCACATGCTGGACCTCTTTGCCAAGCACGGCCGGTTCGGACTCCACGTTCGTTGTGACGGAGACCTGGAGGTAGACGCGCACCACACGGTAGAGGACGTGGGCATCGCCCTTGGACAGGCGTTTGGGGAAGCACTGGGAGAGAAGGGATTCATCCGCCGGTACGGGCACGCCTACGTACCCATGGACGCATCGCTCGCTCGAGCCGTCATCGACCTTTCCGGACGATTTTATCTCCACTTTCGTGCCGATATCGCGAGCGAGCGCGTCGGGGATCTACCCGTGGAGATGGTCGAACACTTCTGGTATTCTTTTGCGGAACACGCGCGGTGCAACCTGCACGTCGATGTGTTGCACGGCCGAAATGCGCATCACCAGATCGAGGCCATCTTTAAGGCCGTCGCACGCGCACTCCGCGAGGCCGTCCATCGCGACGCCGCCTTCAGCCGAATGCCGTCGACGAAAGGAACGCTCTAGACAGCCGGCCTCTCGAGCGTTTCGCGGCCAGGCGAGCCGAAAGCGCTTGCCGGCTTCGCCCGGTCCATCATGTACCCGCTATCGCACCACGCACGCCTATGTTATCGAATCAGACCATTGCAATTATCGGTGCCGGCAACATCGGCCGCTCCCTTATCGGCGGACTGATCAAGGGCCACGAATTCGAGCCGTCGCAGCTCTGGGCCACGCGCCGTAGTCCGCGTGCGCTGCAAGACCTCGAACGTGATTTCCCGGGCATTCGGACGACGACCGACAACGGCGAAGCCGTCCGGCATGCCTCCATCGTCATACTGGCCGTGAAGCCGCAGACGTTTCGAGACGTCATCGGCGACATCAAGGAGCACGTTGGCCCCGAAACACTGGTCATGTCCGTCCTGGCCGGTATCACGACCGAAGCCATGCAGGAGGCGCTGGGCGTGGACGTACCCGTGGTGCGCACGATGCCGAATACGCCGGCGCTGGTCGACGAAGGTGCCACGGCGCTTTCCGGCGGGCGCTTCGCCACACCGCAGCACGTGGCATTGGCCGAACACATTTTCGAGGCCGTGGGGACGGTGGAGATCGTTCCTGAATATTTGATGGATGCCGTCACGGGTCTCTCCGGCAGCGGCCCTGCCTACGTCTACATGTTCATTGAAGCGCTGACCGATGCCGGCGTGAAGCAAGGGCTTCCTCGCACGACGTCCTATCGGCTTGCGACGCAGACCGTCTACGGTGCCTCCAAGCTTGTGCGTGACACGGGCAAGCATCCGGCCATCCTGCGTGACGAGGTCACGACGCCCGGCGGCACGGCGATCGCCGCCGTGGCGGAGCTCGAGGCCCACGGCTTGCGCACGATGATCATCAACGCCGTCGCGACGGCCACCGCGCGTTCGAAGGAGTTAAGTGAGGGCTGAGGCTCGCGCCATGATTACGATCATCGATTACGGCATCGGAAACCTGCGCTCGATCGAGAAGGCGTTCGAAGCGGTCGGCGCCGACGTAATAAGGTCGGATCGCGAGGACGATATCACGCGCGCGGATAAGGTGGTCCTTCCCGGCGTAGGTGCCTTCGGTGCCTGTGCGGCAGAAATCCGCAAGCGTGACCTCGAAGGACCGATACAAGATGCCATCGACGCGGGCAAGCCCTTCCTGGGGGTCTGCGTGGGAATGCAGTTACTATTCGACGTCGGCGAGGAGATGGGCAGTCACGAAGGGCTCGGGGTACTGCCCGGCCGCGTACTTCGCTTCGACGCCGTACCGTCCCCGACGGCGCACGAATCCGGACCCGATCCACAGAACCGTTCCACCCGCAAAGGTAAACCCGGCGGGGCCTGGATGGATGAGCTGAAGATCCCGCATATGGGCTGGAATACGATCCAGAAAAAGCGGCACTCGCCGCTTCTCGCTGGGCTTGCTCCCGAGGCCTATTTCTACTTCGTCCACTCTTTCGTGGCCGTCCCTGAGGCGGCTTCCGACGTGCTGGCGACCTCCTGTTACGGCGTGCCGTTTCCCGCCGTGGTGCACCGGAACAACGTATTTGGGGTCCAGTTTCACCCGGAGAAGAGCCAGAAGAACGGCCTTCGCATTCTGCGCAATTTCGCAGAACTATCCCTGCAGCGTTAACGATGCCTAGCGTTCGTACGCGATAATGGTCGGTCCAGAAGGCGGAGGCAATAGGCTTCCTGCCTTTTATTTTTGCGCGTACGTTATCCGCGACGCCGTCGCAAGCGGTAATCAGTAGTTGTCGGCCGCCGGAGGCCGTATCTCTCTTATGCTCGTTATCCCCGCCATAGACCTGCGCGACGGCAAGTGCGTCCGCCTGTATCAGGGTTCGTACGAGCAGGAAACGGTCTATTTCGACGATCCCGTCAAGATGGCCAAGCTCTGGCGCGTTCAGAATGCGCGCGTCCTGCACGTCGTCGACCTCGACGCAGCACGGAATGACGGCTCTCACAACCGGGACGTCGTTCGTCGTATCTGTGCCGAACTCGACATCCCCGTCCAGCTCGGCGGCGGAATCCGGACGATGGACGACATCGAAGAGGTACTCGAACTGGGCGTCTATCGCGTCATCATCGGTACGGCAGCGGTTCGCGATCCGGATTTGGTGACGGAGGCCGTCGATCGCTATACGTGCAGCCGCGTTGTCGTAGGCATCGACGCACGCAACGGAGAGGTCCGCGTCGACGGATGGACTGAAGGTAGCGGCATCCAGGCCATCGATCTGGCGGTAGATATGGAACGACGCGGCGTCCGACGTATCATCTACACGGACATCAGCCGCGATGGGACGATGCACGGTCCGAATATCGAGGCGTACCGGACGCTCGGCGAGCACCTCCATCACGCTAAGATCACGGCCTCCGGCGGCGTGGGCGATTACGAGGACCTGATTCGACTCAAGGAGATAGAGTCGTACGGCGTCGACTCGGTCATCATCGGCCGCGCGCTCTACGAGAATAAGTTTCCGTGCCAGCAGTTCTGGTGCTGGAATTACAAGGACGACGTCGACCTCGACCGATATTCCACGGCAAACGCCCTCAAGGACCTAACGCGCGACTGCTGATGGCACTCGCCAAGCGGATAATTCCTTGCCTCGACGTAGATCAGGGGCGAGTTGTCAAGGGCGTTCGATTCGTCGACATCGTGGATGCGGGCGACCCCGTAGAACAGGCGCGTTTCTACGACAAATCCGGCGCCGACGAACTCGTCTTCCTCGACATCACGGCCACGCACGAAGATCGGGGGATCATGCACGATGTCGTCCGGCGAACGGCAGACCAGGTCTTCATACCCCTCACGGTGGGGGGCGGATTGCGTACGGTGGACGACATGCGTGCCATGCTGCAGGCGGGGGCTGATAAAGTGGCCGTCAATTCGGCCGCGATACGGGATCCCGAGCTCATCACGCGCGGTGCCGAGGCCTTCGGCTCGCAGTGCATCGTCGTGGCGATTGACGCCAAACAGACCGAACCCGGCTCGTGGGAGGTTTTCACGCACGGAGGCCGCAAGCCGGTCGGACTCGACGCCGTCGAGTGGGCCGTGGAGGCCGAGCGTCGCGGCGCCGGCGAGTTGCTGGTCACCTCGATGGACAGGGACGGCACGAAGGACGGATACGACGTCCGGCTTCTCGACGCCATTACGTCGCGCGTATCCATCCCTGTCATTGCTTCAGGCGGAGCAGGAGCCCTTCAGCATCTTCGAGACGCCTTGCACGACGGTCACGCCGATGCGGTGCTGGCTGCATCAATATTCCATTTCCGCGAGTTCTCGGTGTTGGACGCCAAGCAATTCCTCGCCGATGCCGGCGTAACGGTCAGGATGGACGCCCAGGAAGAGGTCTCCTAGGAAATCGACCGAAACTCCGCCAGCAGGTGCGTCATGAACCGCATCGCGGCCTCGTTCACCCCTGGCTCCGTACTCGCTCGCGGACCCGCAACGTTCAGCGTTCGAACTCTTTCGCGTGCGATCCAATTCGCAGCGCCGCGCACGTTGTCGGTCGTAGGACTGGTTACCAGAAACGGCTTACCGCGTCTCCGGGCCTCTTCGATGGTGAGCGCCGTACCCCCTGTCGGATTCCCGCCGGTCAGAATCAGCGTGCCGTCACTGTCGCGGACGTTCCAGGACGTGCGCTGTTCGTATTCTGCACTCGCCGTCTCTTTCAGCGGATACCGCTCCGGTATGGGACCGTCCTCGGCGCGCCGATGCCTCGGACACCATCCGCCGACCGGAATTCCTGCGCCCATCGCAGCGTCCAGCGCCGCGCGATCGACTCCGGTCTGTCCGCCCGAAACCACGCGCTCGATCCGAACCTCATGCGCCGTAAATCCGTCCTTGTCTGTACGTGCTGACCTATCCTGACCCGTCATGCCCCGTCTTTTTGTCGCCATAGATATACCCAGTGAACACGCCGCCGCGCTAACCGGCCTTCAAGACGAACAACTGGCTGCGAGATGGACCCCGGCGTCGCAGCTCCACTGCACGCTCCGCTACGTCGGCGAAGTGGAAGATGAAGTTGCGGGGCGTCTGCGCGACGGACTCCGTCAGATCGAACGGCCTACCCTTACGCTCGCTACGGCCGGCCTCGACGTATTCCCTTCTCGTCGGCGGCCGCGCGTCATCGTTGCACGTCTCCGGGACCATCCCGTTCTAACGCGCCTGCGGGTGGACGTAGAGACGATCGTTACCGACCAGGGCTTCGATCCGGATCAGAAACCCTTCCATCCGCATGTCACGATAGCGCGACCGAAGGGTGCCACGCCACGGGACGTCCGACGCTACCTGAAAACGCACACCGACCTGCCCCTGCAGACGTTCGACGTGAACGCCTTCCATCTCTACCGAAGCGATCTGCGAGCATCCGGTGCCCTTCATACCGTCGTCGAGACGTATGAGCTGGGCAGGTAGCCGGATGCATCGGGGGGACATGACATCCAAGACTCCAGCCTCCGCGCTCGTTTCCGCCCGTCTCATCAGATCTCCGTCGGCCGCGAAGGCGGATCACTTGCCGGAAACGTTGCCTCGACCATTTCATCCAGTTCGTCGGCACCGCCCGGCACCTCTTTCCCGAGCAGTTCGAGACAGTCGTGCTGGACGCGCTGGCACATTGCGTAGGCGGCCCGCAGCTGAGGCACATCGTGTTCCTCGCTCCGAATCTGTTCCGCACATGCTTTTGCGACGTCCAGCGCAACCTCCGCTACGCTCAGCGTGTGCATGGATTCGCGCATCAGAAGATTTGCCAGGGTAAGATTCACGTCTGCACAGTCGATTAACGCCGCCACTCTCTTCGGCGTACCCGCCTTCTCGCTCCTATGCATGACATCCGCGACCGTCTGGCGACAGACTCTGTAGGCACGCATCAGATCATCCGCTATGCGGTCAAGATCGGCCTTTTCGAAAGATCGTAACTCCGACATCTCTCGCCTCTATTTGATATCGTGTTCAGTGTATCTCCAATGTAGGAGTTTGCACGGACGATGATGAACCTGAGGCCCTCGCAAAGGGTGGATCGGAGCCGTCTCTGCAAGAAATAAAGAATCCGTTACAGGCAAACCCGCATGCTGACCTGCAAAAAGGAGCTCTTCTCCCTTCCGCCCAACCTCCACTATCTGAACTGTGCGTATATGGCGCCTATGGCCCGATCGGTCGAACAGGCCGGCATCGAGGGCCTCCGTGCCAAGCGCGATCCGACGTCGATCGAGCCGACCGCCTTTTTCGACGACAGCCATCGTGTCAGAAGTCTGTTCGCCGAACTCATCCATGCTGATGCGTCCGACATCGCCCTCATTCCGTCTGCCTCCTACGGCCTTGCATCCATCGCCCGCAATCTCAAGGTTGAGCGCGGCGGCCGCATCATTGTTCTCGAGGATCAGTTTCCAAGCAACGTCTACGTATGGCAGCGCCTCGCCCGAGATGCCGGAGCGAACGTGGTGACGATTGGACCCGGACCGGGGGCAAACGGACGAGCCGCACGGTGGAACGACCGGATTCTGGAGGCCATCGACGACAGCACGGACGTCGTTGCTCTCCCTCACGTTCACTGGACGGACGGCACCCGCTTCGACCTCGTAGCCATCTCCGATCGCGCACGGGACGTCGATGCCGCCCTCGTCATCGACGGCACCCAATCTGTCGGTGCGCTCGCTTTCAACGTACGACAGGTCCGACCGGACGCTCTTATCTGCGCAGGATACAAGTGGCTCCATGGCCCGTACGCGCTCGGCGTCGCCTACCTGGACGAGCGCCATCACGGCGGATCCCCGCTGGAAGAGAACTGGATCGGCCGACTCGGAAGTGAACAATTCAGCCGCCTCGTCAATTATGAAGATCGATATCAGCCCGGTGCCGTGCGGTTCGACGTGGGCGAGCGCAGCAACTTCATCCTCGTCCCAATGCTGGCCGCAGCGCTGGAACTGGTACTGGAATGGGGACCGAACGACCTTCAGACGTACTGCGAGCACCTCTGCCGGCCGCTGGTGGAACGCGCGCGCGAACTTGGCTACGAAATCGAGCCGCCTCAGGGACGTGGCCATCATCTGTTCGGATTGCGGCGCGCCGACGGTATCGATCAGGAACGGCTCCGCCAGGAGCTGGCCCGTAAGAACGTTTCCGTCTCGGTACGCGGCACGGCCGTACGCGTAGCGCCACATGTCTACAATGATGATCGCGACGTGGATGCTTTGATCGACGCACTGGAAGCGGCTTCTCGGGCGTACACCTGAATTTTCGCCGGATCGCGCGACTCTACCGAACCAACACAACGAGCGGCCTGTTATATTTGCTGGCGGCACGAGCTTTGCCTGCTATTGAACCGGCTCGGTGCGGCTGACTCGTCGCAGCGTACTCATTTTTAGCCTGCTCGTCGACGCGGGCCCGTCCGGTCCGGATGGGGACCGCGCCTTTCGTCCTAAAACATGGTAATACAGTATGTCCATGCGATCATTCTTCGTCGCGCTCCTCGCACTCCTCCTGGGGGCTCTCGTCGTACCGTCCGGGCCGGCGACCGCCCAGAGTGTCGACGAGGTCTTCGAGCGGCTCAAGACCAAGTATGAATCGATCGATGCGCTGCGGGCGGATTTTGCGCAGACGATGCGCTCGTCGTACATGGATGACGAGGCTACGTCGAGCGGCGTCTTGATCGCGAGCGGTGAAAAATACCGCGTTGAGACGGACGGACAGACGCTCGTGACGGACGGTATCGTAACCTGGGTCTTTATGCGCTCGCAAGACCAGGTCCTCATCAACGATTATTCGGAGGACGAGCAGTCCTTTTCCGTCAGCGAGTTCCTCTTCGATTATGATGAAAAGTTCGACGCCACATCCGTCCAAACGACGACGGTCGACGGCGAGGAGCATTTCGTGCTGACGCTCGAACCCGAATCAGAGGAAGCCTTCTTCACGGAGGCAACACTTTCGATGAGAACGCGAGACGATATTATTACTCGTCTGCAGGTCGTGGATGTTAACGGCACGACGATGGACTTTATTCTGACGAACATCGAACTCAATCCGGCGCTCGATTCCACCGTGTTTCAGTTCACACCTCCGAACGGCGCCGAAGTCATCGACCTTCGCTCGTAATGTCGCCACGCCAACGGAGCCTAATTGCCCAGATCGCGAGCTTCGTCCTGGCAGGCGTCCTCCTTTATCTCTCCCTCCGAGGCGTCGATTTCGGAGCGATGCTCGGCGCACTTCGACGCGCCGACTATCGATGGCTCGTACCGCTCGCGGGCGTAGCACTCTTCAGCCACTGGCTCCGGGCATGGCGCTGGCAGGTACTTATCAGGGCGCTGCCCGATGAGGAGACCGCCTCCGACGGCAGGCCGCCTACGACGGGGGGCGCGTTTTCTTCTCTGATGATCGGGTATATGGTCAATTACGCCGCACCGAGATTGGGCGAGATAGCCCGGACGGCCAATCTCTCTGCAAGAACGCATATCGGCTTCAGCAGCCTTTTCGGCACGGTGGTGGTCGAGCGGATCCTCGACGTGATCGTGCTGGCCCTCGCGCTGGCAAGCGTGTTCGTGCTGCTGATCGACCGTGCGGCGACGATCGATCGGCTGTTTCTAACGCCCCTCACGGAACAGCTTGGGAGGATCCCCGCCATCGCACTCGGCGCAGGTATCGCCGTCGTGGCGATTCTCGTACTCTTACTCTATCGGACGATGCTCCGCCGCGACGCCTCCAGCGGGGCCCCTTCCTGGGCGGATCGTGCACGACCCGTGCTGCTGTCGTTCCGTGACGGGATAGCGACGCTCGTTCGTTCGCCGGAACGTGGAACGCTCGTCATCAGCACGATCGGCATCTGGTTATTCTATACACTGATGGCCTACCTGCCCTTCGTGATGCTGGGGATGGTGGATGCCTATGACCTGTCGTTCGTCGATGCATGGTCGATTATGATCCTCGGCGCCGTCGGTGTCGCGATTCCATCGCCCGGTGGAGTGGGATCCTATCATTATATTACCATCCAGAGCCTTGTATACCTTTTCGCCGTGAGCCAGGAGGCGGCGGCATCCTATGCGGTTCTCTCGCACGCGGCGCAGCTCGTCCTTTACGTAGCGACCGGCGCGATCTGTCTGGTCCTGCAAGGCTCCAGCCTCCACCGCCTCCGCCTGCGAACGATCGCGGCGAAAGAAGATCGATCGGACTGATTCTATGCCTCGCGTTGCCCTCATCGTGGGATTGTTTGTGCTCTTCGCCCGACCCGCGGCGGGACAGGTAAGCGAAGGAGACCCGGCCTCCTGCACCGCATTTCCGTACGCCGCACCCATCCATGAGTCCCGGGCCGACGCGTACGATCTGCGCCATGCCGACCTATCGCTCGACGTCTTCGAAGACGGTCGTTTTCAGGGACGCGCCGCACTCGAACTGAGCTTCGCAAACGATGCCGACACCATTTTGCTTGGCAGGAATTCGGCCATCGTCGACAGCGCCTTCTTCGGTGCTGCACCCATCGAAATCGATACGACCGCGAACGGTGTCCTTTCGCTGGCGCTTCCCGACACGATAGAGGGGGGAGTGCGAACGGGGCTCGTGCTCTATTTCCGCGCACCTCCGACCGCCGGATCTGAGGAACTGACCCTTGCAATCGATCCGCTCAGTACCTGGTTTCCCGCCACGCCCGACGTTCACGACCGCCTCACCGCCGACATTCATCTGTCCGTGCCTCTCGGCTGGTCTGCCGCCGCGTCGGGCGTCCCCACCGGCGTGCAGTCGTCGGAAGAGGGGCGGTCCACCTTTCAATTCTCGATCCCGCACGAGCTTCCGGCACGTCGAATCGGCGTGGCTGCCGGAGTGGTAGACACCGGAACCATCTTCGGCAACATACCGGGTGGACGCCGGACCGCCCTCACCTGGTGGATGCGTCGCGACCGAACGACGGACCGGCCCCGGGCTCCCGAAGGCGCGATCTCCGCCATTGCGGATCGGATGGACTTCCTCTCGGAATGGACGGGGCTGTCCTATCCCTTCGAGCGATACGCGCAGATCCATGTGGACGGTCGCGCTTCGTCCGCTTCGGGTGTCGTTGCGGTGCCGCCATACGTTGAGCCCGATGACCGCGACGAAACGCCCTACGCCCCGCCCTCCGAGCTGACGCGCCCTCTTCTTCAGCAGTGGTTCGGCACGGTCACGTCCGTCGACTCCTGGCGGCACGCATGGATGGAAGAGGCCTTTCCAGCGTATCTTGATGTGCTGGCTATGGATACGGGCGAACCCGACGCGGAAGCGCTCGAAGCACTCCGCGCGACGTATATGGAAAACGCCTCCTCACCCCGCCCGCTCGTCTGGAATCGATGGAACCACCCATCGGAACTCCTCGATGCCCAGACGACGACCCGCGGCACGTGGGTCCTCCACATGCTCCGCAGATCGGTCGGCGCCGAGGCGTTCCAGGCTGCGGTGCGCCATTTCCTCGCCGAGAACGCATATGGCCGCGTCACTACGGCAGACTGGATAGAGGCCGTCTCCGAGGCCACGGAGAAGGACGTAATGGGCTTCGCCGACACCTGGATCTACGGCGGCGGCCATCCGGTGCTGGACGTGCGTTATTCCTCTGGTGATAACAGTCTCCGGCTACGAGTCGAGCAGGTTCAATCCGGTGAATCCGTGCCGGACGTCTTTCCCCTCGACCTGACCGTCGAAATTGGGATGCTCGATGGCGCCGAGCGCTTCGACGTGCGGATGAACGACGCCGTCAGGACCTACGATCTTTCGATCTCCGGTCGTCCGCGATACGTTGCCATCGACCCGGATGGGGACTGGCTGATCGAGCATAACACGGATCAGTCTTCGTCGGCCTGGGTGGCCCAGCTTCGCTATGCCACGGCCCCCCATGCGCGCCGTGTCGCCGCTGACAACCTCGGCGGTGCAGAGGCCGGAAATACCCTCTTACTCGGTCTTCGAGCCGCTCTGGATGCCGAATCTAACGCCGGCGTGAGGGCCGCCATTGTCGAGGCCATCGGCCGCCTTCCTTCAGGATCCGCTTCCGAACGAGTACTCATCGACACCTACGGCGACCCATCCCCGATCGTTCGACGTGCCGTTCTGCGCGCGCTGGCCGACACTATGTCGAGTGCGGCTGCGGCGCGGCTTGCACTGCGGGCCGCAGAAACGGATGTTCACTATGACCTTCAGGCCGAGGCCGTCCGTACATACGCCCGAATCGGTCCGGACAATGCGATCGACGTAGCGCGTTCGGCGCTCGTGACGCCGTCTCACGATGACGTGATCAGGGCGGCCGGACTCGACGCGCTCGGAGAGCTGCGAGACCGGGTACCCGACGTAGCCCGCGAGGAGGGGTTGCGGTACGCGTCAGAGGGATATCCCCTCCGGCTTCGCCTGGCCGCCGTCCGCCTCCTTGGCAGCCTGGCACCTTCCTCCGATGTCGCCGTCGACCGGCTCGCCGACCTGCTGGCCGACCGTGATCCCGCCGTTGCCTCGTCAGCTGTCGCGGCATTGGAGTCAGCCGGATTCCAGGAACGCGTCTTCGAGCATATCGACGACATCCGTGCACCGTCCGTTCAATCGTACGTTCGGACGTCCCAGGCGTGCAATTAAGCGTACTGGTAGTCGCATCACCGGACCCGGCCCCATGCCGCGTTCTCGACCCTCCTGGCGGTCGGCGACCCCTTCACGCAACCGGCAACTACTATTCACGAGACCTCAACAACGACTCATCCCCCGCTTGTAACCGTTCACATAACTATTAGCAGATATAGCGTCGCCATAACATAGTCTTATTATTGCCGACATGGCCAGACGACATCCCCATCGTCACGTCCACCAGGAACAAGACTCCGCAAGGACTATGCAGGCATCAACGGAATATGAAGGCCCCAACCCGCTGTCTGAGCTGATCAGCGACGATGTCTTCAAGCTGCTTGAAGAACACAATCTTTTCAACGAAAAGAGCGTGCGCGACTTCCAGATTCGCCGCAAGTTTCGTCGCATGAGAGAGGAAGAAGTGCCCGCGTACGATGCGATCGAATCGCTTCGGGGCGAATATCCTTATCTGCAGTTCGACACGATCCGGAAGATTGTCTACAAGCTGAACAATCGATAGGATTCGACCCGGCAGTCAGGCGCCTGATCGGTGCCTGCCGGCAGCAAAAAGGAGTATCCCGGCTGCTACGGAAGCGTTCAGCGACTCGGCTGGGCCGGCCATGGGGATGGTCACGCGATAGTCGCATTCGGTCAGAATACGATGCCGGATTCCTTTTCCCTCGCTTCCAATGACGACGGCCACCGGACGGTCCCAATCCATATCCCAGACGCTGACGTCGCCGGACGCGGCTGCTCCAGCGACCCAGTATCCACGTTCCTTTAGCTGGTAGATCGTATCGCCCACGTTCGCGACCCGGGCGATAGCGATCCGGTTGGCTGTACCCGCACTCGCCTTCATCGCTGCCGCATTGAGCGGCGCCATGTTGCGCTGCGGGACGATCACGCCATCGGTTCCGGATGCAACGGCCGTTCGGAGGATGGCTCCGAAGTTGAACGGATCCTGAATCTCGTCCAGGACCAGAATACGCGGCTTTCGCTTCGTTACATCCTCACGTGTCGGAGCAATCGACTCGAGCATCTCGTTCACATCCACGTACGCCACGGGCGCTGCATACGCGGCAACCCCCTGGTGGTTGAGTCCGCGTGCGAGCTGGTTGAGCCGTCCTTCGGGAACGAACTGGACCTGCAAGCCGGCATCCGATGCAAGCCGGCGGATATCTGCCAGATCCTGACCGCCTCCCTCCTGCTGGATCATTACTTTTTCGATGTTGCGCGGGCTGCGCTCGATCGCCTCCCGCACCGGATTGCGACCCAGCAGTAGGGACGCCTCCTCGTTTCGATGATCGGCCATAGCAGGTCAGATCCTCACTGCATCCATGACAAGTCGGTAGAGTTCGTCGACATAGTGCTCATGTTCCGGCTTCATCATGACGCTCCGAAGGAGGCGCACCTCCGTCGTATCGGCCGAGATGTCACCATGCCGCTCTATGAAGCGTCCCGCATCCTCACGCAGGATGCTGACAAACACCGGGTCCTCGGCGCGGTCCATTCCACGTTCGAAGATCTGTTGGGATCGCGCCGAAACGGTACGAGTCGTTCGGGGGGGCTGTTCGTTCTTCGACGATGACTCCGGCTCCGGGAAATACGTGACGATGTCGAGCTCGGGCGGCATGTACGATCTCAGGGCATCCGATTTCTCCAACCGCCGGTGCCATTGCCTGGCCGCTCGCAGTCCCGCCGTCACGACGGTTCCGAGTCCGGCTGACGCCTCCAGTGGCAGCACCTGCAGCGTGAGCCACAGCGCACCCGCCGCAGCACCTGGCCGAGAACATTCAAAACTGATCTCGCCCAGGTGCAGCTCCTCGGACGTAAAGTACGTATATGGTGATTCGTGGCGATACACGCGTCCAGCTTCAGGATTCCGGAATAGGACGCACCCGCACCCGTACGGCTGCAAACCGTGCTTGTGGGGATCGACGACGATAGAATCGCAGGCGCCGATCGCTTCGAGGTGACGCCGGGTCTCGGCATCCAGCGGCGAAGACGGGTCGGCGGCGCTCAGCGCAAAAAACCCGCCGTAGGCCGCATCCACGTGGACCCGCACGCCGTAGCGATCCCTCCATTCAACCACGTCCGCTATGGGATCGACGGCGCCCAGACCCGTCGTCCCGGCCGTGACGACGATCGTTCCTATCTCACCCCGCCGCACGGCGGGTTCCAGTGCCTCGAGCTGCATCCGACCATGCTCGTCCGATGGGACGGTGCGCGTTTCCATCTTCAGGACGTTACCCAGGCGAAAGTGGGTGTAATGAGCCTGATCGCTCACGGCCACCCCCCGGTCGGGATGAGACTCCCGCGCCACCCACGTCGCCTCGAGATTTGCAATCGTACCGCCGCCCGTCAAATGGCCAAGCGCGTCGTCCGGGTAGCCGAACATACCGGCAATCTGGCGAACCACCTCCTTCTCCATGGCACTGGTCGGAGGCCCCCCGTCGAGCGCGTGATTGTTGGGATTGATCAGCATCGCTGCCAGATAACCGACGACGGCGGCAGGATGGGGCGGCTTCAGCATCTGTCCCGCATAGCGGGGATGGAAGAACGGATAGTTGCCCTTCAGCCGCTCCACGTACTCGCCCACGGCCTCCTCGAACGATCGCCCGTCTATCTCCGCCGCTTCATGCGGTTCGAAGGCGCCCCATTCCGCTTCCCAGTTGCAGATGGCGTCACGCGCGCGCTCGAGATACGGCTCCAGGTCCATCATCGGCAGGAAGTAGAAAGGACTCGTGGCAAACCAGGGATCAGGCTGCCGATGCGACGGCTTCCTCGGCGCTGCGATCCGGAGTTCGCCGCTTCGAAGTCAGCGCAAGTCCGACGACGCCAACGAGGATGATCGCAAACGAGATCAGCTCGGCCTGCGTCACCGTCATCCCGAGCAGGTCGAATTCGTTGTTCACGCGAATCTGCTCTATGAGCATGCGCTCGATACCGGCGAGCAGGAGGTAGAAGGAAAAAAGCCAGCCGCCGCGGTAGGGATGCTTTCGGAAAACCCAAAGCACACCGAAAAGCAGCGCGGCAAAAAGAAACTCGTAGATCGACGTCGGATAAACGCCGGGCGCAGCGAGGTCGGCACCCAGAATGTTGTTCGGGTACGTTTCCGCCCACATCCACGTCGGCAGCCATTCAGGCTTCAGGCTCATATCTGCCGCGATGCCCCAATCACCATCTCCGGCCAGGTGGCAGCCGATCCGTCCGATGCCGTAGCCAATCATCAATCCCGGAGCGAAAGCGTCGGCGAAGGCGCGCGGACTCAGGCCTTTCTTCCGCACGTACCAGGCGATGCCGGCCCCCGCGACGATCAGCCCGCCGTAGAACGTGAGTCCACCCGTGGAAAAGATCATGCCGAGAGGGTCGGCGTAGAACGTATCCAGATTCTCGAGGATGTGAAACAGCTTCGAACCTGCGATGCCCAGCACGACGGCCAGCACGGTCACCGTACCGATGAGGGCGGACGGACTGGCCTCGCGCGTCACGGGTCGGCCCCGCTTGCCGGATTTATCGTCCTGAATTCGAATGCTGCTCAGCCTGCCCTCGGCGTACATGCGATCGAGCTCACGCTGGGTGAGCCACATCGCCGTCAGCACACCGAGCGCCACCATCGCCCCGAACGAATAGATCGGAAACGGCAAACTGAACCCGAACAGATCTCTGAATATGTCGCTTAATCGGGGATACATGGACTCTGCTCGGGTTAGGCCGCGGGGTACTAGTCGGTTTTCGCTGCTGCTCGATGCTCCCGCACGTAGTCAACCACCTCTTCCGGTCGCAGTTCGACCTGCTCACCGGACTCCATTTCCTTCAACTGGACCCTGCCTGCTTCCAGCTCGTTCTGGCCGACGATGATCGTGAAGGGAGCGTTCTGCCGATTTGCTTCCCGCATCTGGGCTTTCATGGACCGCCCCTTCAGATCCAGCCCGACCTGCAGGCCATCCCGGCGAAGACGCTGCGCATGACCGAAGACCCACCGAGCGGCCTCATCCCCCAGCGCTACGAGAAACACGTCCGGTACGACGGCGGCGGGCAGCGCCACATTCTGAGCGTCGAGAGCCAGGAACAGTCGCTCCAAACCGGCCGCGAATCCCACGGCAGGAACGCGCCGATTTGCTCCGAGGTCGCTCGCCAGCAAATCGTAGCGTCCACCTCCGGCCAGCGCACTTTGCGCCCCCAGATCCGGACTCTCCAGCTCAAACGCGGTATGGGTGTAGTAGTCGAGTCCACGAACAAGAAACGGATCCTCCCGGTATTCGATGTCCAGATCGTCAAGATACATCTTTACCTGCTCGTAGTGTGCGCGGCTTTCCTCATCGACGAAATCGATGAGGCGGGGCGCTTCCTCCAGCAGTTCCCGTTCACGCTCGTCTTTTGTGTCGAGGATGCGGAGCGGATTCGACGCCAACCTGTTCCGGCTCGTTTCGGACAAGCGGTCTCGGAACGGCTCGAAATATGCTGTCAGAGCTTCCTTGTACCGCGGACGGGTCTCAGCGCCGCCCAGCGTATTGATGCGCAGGTAGCATCGCTGGAGCCCGAACTCTTCATACACGGCCATCATCAGGGCGATCGTCTCTACGTCCGCTCGCGGATCGTCAGCGCCGATCAGCTCGCATCCAAACTGGTGAAACTGCCGATATCGGCCTTTTTGAGGCCGCTCGGCACGAAAGCACGGACCGATATAATACAGCTTCTGGACGCCGCCCCGCTGCTCGAGGTGGTGCTGAAGATAAGCCCTCATTACGGGGGCCGTGATTTCAGGACGTAGCACATAGTGATCGTCGCCGCGCTCGAAAGCGAACATCTCTTTCGTTACGATGTCGGTGAGTTCGCCGACACCTCGCGCAATCAGCTCCGTTTCCTCGAGAATCGGCGTCCTGATCTCCTCGAGGTTGAAGCGGGCCATCACCCTGCGAATCGCAGCCTCAACGAACTGCCATCCAGCACTGCCCGGGATCGTCGAACCGTCCGTCGTGGACGGATCGGGCAACACGTCGAACGTACCCTTAATGGTCTGGTAGGTGGTGGACACGAAGCTCCGGAAGAAATGAAGGGCAGGTTACGGACGAAAGGTGGGAACGTGGAACCGACTCATCCATCGAGAAGGTCACTTTCACTGCTGGCAAAGATCTGAAGTACGTCATCACGGCTCGACACGTCCAGCAACCGCTCGCGCACGTGTTCTCGATTCATGAGCCGTGAAACGCGGCTAAGGATCTTGATGTGCTCCGACTTGGCGGCGTCTGTTCCCACGAGAAGGAAGATCAGGCGGACGGGATGGTTGTCGATCGAGCCGAAATCGATGGGCTCCCGCGTGACCGCAAAGGCCGCCACACTTTCGCGCACCGCCGGGGTCTTGGCATGCGGAAGAGCAAGACCCTTTCCGACACCGGTAGACATAACCGCTTCGCGACTCAGTATGGCGGCTCTAACCGCCTCCAGGTCCTCCACGGCCGGGTGGTCCTCAAGCAGAGCGATGACGCCGTCCAGCACCTCTTCCTTCGTCGACCCGGGAAGATCGACGCGGACGGTATTGGGAGTCAGCAGATCGTGAATTTCCAACAATCTCGTCGCGGGCATAAATGATCCATGTCGATCCGTTGCGGGAGATTCCGCCGTCCCTGAGACTCCGGCGCGAGGGCGCCGTAGGCACGACCGCATACAAGAGCCCATAACGTCCTGGTATGGGCCTTGTTCGCGAACCCCGTGAATCGCGCCCTGATCTGCACAGCATCTTAACAGTCAGCCCGATCCCCTTCAATAGTTCGAAGCCGATCGATCACATGCTGCATATCTTCCGGCGGATCGGCCTGAAACGAGATGCGCTCTTCGGAGCGAGGATGTACGAATCCGAGGGTCTCGGCATGCAGCGCATGCCTGTCCAGGCCATCGAAAAGGTTGCGGACGAACGCTTTTCGGTTCGATGAAGCCGGACCGAATCGCACGGCTCGTCCTCCGTACGTCGCGTCGCAAAACACGGGATGACCGATATGCTGCGCGTGAACGCGGATCTGGTGCGTACGCCCCGTTTCGAGTCTGAAAGCGACCAGGGACGTATGTCCGAACGTCTCTAACGTCTCGTAGTGCGTAACGGCGTGCTTGCCCTCTCCGGGAGGGACGACGGCCATGCGCTTGCGATCTCGTCGGTCACGCCCGATATCTCCTTCTATGCGTCCTGAGCGCGGCTCCGGAATCCCCCAAAGAACGGCAACATACCGGCGCTCGATCGAATGGTCGGCAAACTGGCGGGCGAGTAGACGATGGGCAACGTCATTCTTGGCGACGACCAGAAGTCCGGACGTATCCTTGTCCAACCGGTGCACGATCCCGGGCCGGATGGCGGGGTCGCCTTCGTGTCGCGGCAGCGCGTTCGCCGTCGAGAGTCCTACCTCATCATCATCCAGGTCCTCGTCGTCCGATTCGACTTCGAGAGAGCCCGCCCCCACGTAGTACAGCAGCGCGTTGACGAGCGTGCCCGTTCGGTGTCCGTAGGCCGGGTGAACGACCATGCCCGCCTCTTTGTTGACGACGATCAGATCGTCATCCTCGTATACCACGTCGAGAGGGATCGGCTCGGGCCGGGCCTCGATAGGCGGTGGCCTCATCACCGCGCACACGATGACGTCGGCGGCCTGGACGCTGTACGAGCTCTTGTCGACAGCGACTCCGTTAACCGTGACGCAGCCCTCCTCGATGCCTATCTGAACCTTCGTGCGAGAAACGTTGGGAAGGAAGCGCGTGATGTACCTGTCGATGCGCATCCCTTCCTCGTAGCCGGCCGGGACTTCCAGGGTTACGATTTGCTCGACTCGCTCTTCGTCCACGCCTACTTTTCCTTCAGAAATGATGCAACGCATTCGAGGGCCCGGCTCACCTCGTCCGTCGAGTTATAGTACGTCGGCGAGAACCGGAGTTTCTGCTGACGTACGGCCACCTCGACATCCCGCGCCGAAAGGTAAGCATACAGTTCTTCGACCCGCTCGTGCTCGACCGAGACGATGCCGGACGCGTGCTCGGCCTCCGGGCTGCCGTAGCGAATCAGTCCGATATCGGACAAACCGTCGGCGAGCTCGGCGGCGCGTTCGAGCACGCTCCGCTCGCACCATGCCGGACCGGCCGCTTCATAGAGTCCAAGTGAAGCCTCGAGCGCGGCCACGCCGATATGGTTCATCGTTCCGAGCCGATAACGCGAGGCGTCTGGATGGAAACGAAGCTCGTAATCGTCGAGGCGATCCCAGTCGACAGGCCCGTGCAGCCAACCCGCCGCCGGCCTGATCCGCTCCTGGAGACCCTTCGTAACGTAAAGAAACCCGATACCCTGCGTCGCCATGAGCCATTTGTGTCCGCCGCAAGCCAGGAAGTCGATCCCCGCCTTTTCGACATCGAGCTGCAGCGCACCGAGCCCCTGGATCGCGTCGACGCAAAAGAGTACTCCTTTGCGCCGGCAGAGCTCTCCAACTTCCTGAAGATCCATCCGATATCCCGAGAGATACTGGACCCAACTGATGGCGAGCAACCGCGTAGCAGGGCGGAGCGCGCGTTCGATATCCTTCATCGTAATCACCCCCCGATCGTGCGGAATGAAGTCCACCTCCACCCCCAGGTGTCCGAGATTCAGGAAGGGATACACGTTGGCTGGAAACTCGCAGCCGGGGACGGCAACGCGGTCACCGCGCCTCCAGTCGAGTCCTCGTGCGAGAACGTTGAGCGCGTACGACGTGTTGGGAGCAAACTCGACTCGGTCGACGGTGGTCCCGATCAGTCGAGCAATGCGCTGTCGTGCCGCACCTACAACATCCTGGAATGCGCCGAAATTCTCGACGTTCGTTTCGTGGCGTTCTTCGACGTACCTCCGGATGGCTGCCACAACCGGTGTGCTTAGCGGTGCCGTCGCGGCGTGGTTTAAATAGGTCGTCCGGAGAACGTGCGGAAACCGATCCCGGATCTCATCAATCGTCATAGGCCTTGTCAATCTTCTCGATCGCCTCGGACCGCGCCGCGCGTCCGGCTTCCGGCACGTCGTGAACCTCCTCACCGTTAGCGGAATATTGCAACCGGACGAACATCGGAAAATGATCCGACCCCCAGGCGGGCAGTCGTTCGATGCGAACGAGTTTGAAATGGCCCGAATGAAATAAGTGGTCCAGGGGCCAGCGCATGAGCACGTTCCCGGCGTGAAACGTGCTGTACGTGCCGCGTCCGATGCGAGGATCGAGCATTCCGCTGATTCGCTGGAACAGATTCGTCGAATAGGACCAGGCCACGTCGTTCAGATCGCCCATCACGATCGTCGGTTCGTCCGACGCACGGACCTCCCGGCCGACGACGAGTACCTCTGCGTCTCTATCGATCGTATCCGCATCCTGCGTCGGCCCCGGCGGCCTGGGATGAAGACCATATATACGTACCGCCGTTCCCTCGGGTAGCATGATGCGGGCGTAGATCGAAGGTATCCCGTCGTCGACAAGGTAGCGCACCTCGGATTCAACCACTTCAAGGCGCGATTGAAGGGTCATGCCGTACGTGCTCGGCAGCGGCACCTTGACGCTATACGGATAGGAACCATCAAGCGACGACAGGACGTCGACCCACCACCGATCCGTCTCTACGGTAAGCAGTACGTCAGGATCATGCTCGCGGACCAGATCGATAAATCGGTCCGACTCCCGGTTCTCCATCAGGACGTTGGCAATCAGGACGGAGACGCGTCCACACGAACGAGCCTCGGTTCTGGCAGTCTTCACCTGGGGCGGATGGAGCGGCGTGTACGGCACGATCTTCCAGCATTGATAGCCTGAACAGACGGCCAGCACGATCAGGATCGCCACGTCCAATCGTGTCGCCAGCGGTATCATCAACGCATATCCGGCCGCAATCGCGAGACCGCCGGCGGCAATCTGCTGGCGGGGGAAATCGAATATGCGGATCCACCAGGCCTCGTGCTTCCAGATCGGGAGGAGCGTGGCGGCGATAACGCCGAGAGCACATATAGAAAAAATCAACTTCATACGTAGATGGGATAATCCGATCACGGATTTATTGATGCGGAAAGATAGAAATGCTTTCCGGCCTGCTGGTGTACCACGCCCTTGAATTCGAGGTTGAGCAGATGCACCAGCGCGACGGCCGGTTCGAGGCCGGCGGCACCACACAGTGCGTCGATGTGCATGGGTTCGGGCGACAGAACCTTGCAAAGCGCCTGCTCTTCCGGTGACAACGAGGCCACGTCGATGGTCGGTAGCGAGAGATCTTCCGCATCGGCTCGCATCCCCAACTCATCGAGGATGTCCTCTACCGTCTGTACGAGTTTCGCTTCGCCCCCCTGAATAAGCCGGTTCGTACCGGCGCTGGCCGGACTATGGATCGGGCCGGGTACGGCGAACACTTCGCGGTTCTGCTGCAGCGCCAATCGCGCCGTAATAAGGGCACCGCCGTCCTCACGAGCTTCCACGACGATCGTACCGAGACAGAGTCCGCTTACGACCCTGTTTCGCCGAGGGAAATTCTGGGCCTCCGGCTTTGCTCCCATTGGAAACTCAGATATGACGGCACCACGGTGCACGATGTCCTCAGTAAGGCGGCGGTGCCGTGCGGGATACACCCGATCTACACCTGATCCTAGAACGGCGATGGTACGGCCGCCTGCTTCCAGCGCCGCCGCGTGGGATGCCACGTCGATACCGTAGGCAAGTCCGCTTACAATCGTAAACCCGAGTCGAACCAGAATGTGGGAGATGTCGTGGGTTGTTCTCCTTCCATATGCGGAGGCACGTCTTGTTCCAACGATGGCCAGGGCCCGTTCTGCGCCATCGGCGACCGGCATCCGGCCTCGAACCCAGATAAACGGCGGCGGATCGTAGATCTTACGAAGGAGATAGGGATACCGATCGTCCCACATCGAAATGAACTCCGCACCTACCCGGCGGGCCCGTTCAAATTGTCGATCCACCGTAGAGAGGTCGTCGAAGCGAGCGATACGTTCGGCCGTACGCGACCCGATGCCGGGAACGCCGCTCAAAACGGAGCGGGGAGTCGATAAAACGGCTCGTGCTGAGCCGAACGCAGCGAGAAGTAAACGAATCCGACCGATCCCCACCCCCGGAACGAGTGACAGAGCGATGAGAGCGCGTTCCTCGTCACGGTCGCCCGCTGCGGGCCGTCGAGTCCGTGCGTACATCCGTCGGCTCACTCCACGGCCTCATACTGGGCATTCCGGCGACGGACGATGGACCATAGTCGATGTCGGAGCTCATCGAGCCCGATTTGCGCGACGGCGCTGATGGGCAGCAGCGGAAGGTCGTCAGGAAACTCATCCGCCACGATTTCCGGCAATAAATCCCGCTCCTCCGGCGGCAGAAGATCTATTTTAGATAGCGCTACCAGGCGGGGCTTGTTGAGGAGCTCCTCGTCGTACGAGCGCAGCTCACCGAGCAGGGTCTCATATTCTCCAGCCAGATCCTTTGAGTCGATCGGAATCACGAACAGAAGGACGGCATTTCGCTCGATGTGCTTCAGGAATTGAAGCCCCAAACCCTTTCCTTCGTGGGCTCCCTCGATGATGCCGGGAATGTCAGCCATTACGAACGACTGATAGTCGCCGACGTAGACCACCCCAAGCGCAGGTTCGAGCGTCGTGAACGGATAATCCGCCACCTTCGGCTTCGCGGCGGACATGGTCGAGATGAGCGTACTTTTCCCGGCGTTCGGCAGACCGACGAGCCCAACGTCGGCCAACAGTTTCAGCTCCAGCGTTATGTCTTTCTCTTCTCCCGGCTCCCCACGCTGAGCGTGGCGCGGTGCCTGATTGGTCGAAGATTTGAAGAAGGCGTTACCTTTTCCACCCCGGCCTCCCTCGACCAGCACCATCCGATCTCCCGGTTCGGCGATCTCACCGATAACCTCTCCGGTTTCCGTCAGCTTCACGACGGTCCCCGGCGGGACGCGGAGGACGATGTCTTCCCCGTCCTTGCCTTTTCGATTGTTTCCGGCTCCCGCCTCTCCACTACCCGCAAAGTGATGCCGGTTGTACCGGAGATCGAGCAGTGTATACAGATTATCGTCTCCGACAAGTATGACGGAGCCGCCGTCACCGCCGTCACCGCCGGCCGGTCCTCCCTTCGGTTCGTACTTCTCCCGTCGAAAGGCAACCGAACCGGCGCCGCCGTGACCGCTCCGGGCCGTAATGGTAACGTAGTCGACGAATTTCATAGGATTCGGTGCGGCCTCAGTACGTGTTAGCTACGACGATCTTCAAGGCGTTTTCGCCCGCTATCAGCGGATACACCTGCAATTGTGTTCCAACCGACCTTACGTTAGTGCGGTTCTGTACCCATCATATCCAGCGTTCACATCCGGTTTTGAAGGAGATCATCATCTACACGGACGGAGCCTGCAGCGGCAATCCCGGCCCCGGCGGGTGGGCGGCATTGCTGCGCCACGGCGAGCATCAAAAGGTCGTTTCAGGCGGAGAGCGGATGACGACGAACAACCGCATGGAATTAACGGCAGCGCTCGAAGCACTGCGCGCCCTGAAGCAACCCTGCAAGGTCTCGCTGCATACGGACAGCGCCTATCTCCATAATGCGTTTACGCAGGGCTGGCTCGACAAATGGCAGCGTAACGGTTGGAAAACGTCCTCCAAGAAACCGGTCGAGAATAAGGATCTCTGGGAGGCACTCCTCAATGTCAGCGAACGTCACGACGTCAGCTGGGTCAAGGTAAAGGGCCATGCGGACGACGAGATGAATAACCTCGTCGACGAAGTCGCCGTCGCCGCCATGGAGGAATACAAGATGTAACGCGCGGTTCACACTCCTCGGCCTATCTCACCTCGACCGCCTAGCGCGTCCACAAAGGCTTCCTCAAATGCATCGACCCGGCTCGAAGGCACGTCGAGCGTCAGCTCCGTCTTTTCCGAATACGTCGAAGCCACCACCTGCCCGCCGTACTGTTCGATGGTGTACATGGCGGGCGACGTGTCGTCGTACTGGAAAGACACGTAGAGGCGGGTAAATATAACGTGAGTTACGACGTCGGCCGCTTCGAGCGCCTGTTCCGCCGCCTCGCCATATGCTCGCGCGAGACCACCCGTACCGAGTTGCGTTCCCCCGAAGTACCGGGTGACCACGACGAGAATATCCGTTAGGTCACGAGATTCGATCTGCCGGAGAATCGGCGGCCCGGCCGTACCGCCCGGTTCCCCGTCGTCGTTATACCGGAAGACGTCCCCCTCAGGACCCAGGCGATAGGCCGTGCAGTGGTGCGTCGCGGCGTGCTCTCGCCGTTTCACTTCGTCGATTCGAAGCGCGGCCTCCTCTTCGTCGCGCACGGGGATCGCCTCTCCGATAAACCGGGAGCCCCGAACCTTCATTTCGGCAGCGGCAGGCCCCCGTATCGACTTGTACGCATCCGTACGCATGCGGACGAGAGACCCTATCCCTCAATTTCGGTGACGAGCTGAATTTCGCGGAGGACGCCCTGCACCTGGAAGCACTCCTCGAACGACCCCTCGTAGACAGCCGCTTTACCTGTCGTGTGCACCTGCCAGGCGAGCTTCTCGGCCCTTCCCGTGCTACATCCCGTCGCCTTGACGATCTGGGCAATAACCTCCTCGAATGTGTGAATCTCGTCATTATAGAGAATGACGCGCCATGGATCGTCCGTCCGCTCCTCCTCTTCCTCTTCGACGATGACGTCCGTCTCGGGAACAGGCGAAGCCGGCGAAGGCGACTTCGGGCCCGTTCCGTACCAGATGGACCTACTACGTTCCACATTCATTCTGAACAGACTCCAACACCACATACGATCGAAAGATGATCCGTGTCGAGACGCTACGTCGCGACCTGTTCCGGTGCCTTCTCTACGCGAATCTCGTAGTCTTCCATTACAGGATTCGCCAGCAGCTGTTCGCACGCACGTTGCGCGACCGCCTCCGCGGCCTCCTTCGTGGATTCCTCAATCCACATCTCGATGAACTTACCCATGCGAACGCGATCGACCTTTTGAAACCCGAGGTCTTCCAGCGCATGGTGCGTCGTCTTCCCCTGCGGATCGAGAATGGACGGCCTCAACGTAACGTGAATGCTTGCCTTATACATGGCGGTGTCGTTTGGGAAACGTGGATATAGGGAGAATCATGGTACGAGAATCGCCGTGGAGCGTGCCGCATCCGGCCGCCGATTAGTAGCTATTCGCGTCGTCTTCGACGAAGTCGTCCTCATCCGGCGGCTGCCGTACCAAGCGATTCAGCGCCAGGATGATGTTAATGAGTACGTATGTGCTCAACGCGATCAGAAGTCCCACCTGCTGGAGGACGATAACGAGCATCAAACCCAGCCCGTACGCAGCGGCCTTACGCGGATGTTTTCGGATATACGCCGCCGACGGCTTTGGAATCGCGTCGAACCGCATCGTGGAAATCATCAGCAGCGACAACCCGATGACGAGCGGTATCAGGATGGACAACGTGCCGGGCCCATACTCGCTGAACCAGCTCACGTCGTTGAAATTGAGGATAATCGCGACGATGATCACCGCCATCCCCGGGGTCGGAAGCCCGATGAAGTAATCGCGCTTCACGCCGTCGAAGGCCACGTTGAAGCGTGCCAGGCGCACCGCGCCGCAGATGGCCGGCAGCGAGGACGCAATCAGTCCGACGGCGCCAAATTCCCGCAGCCCAAACACATAGACGAGGACGGACGGAGCGACGCCGAACGACACGACGTCCGACAGCGAGTCGAGTTCGATGCCGAAAAGACTCGTTCCGTTCGTAAGGCGTGCCATCATGCCGTCCAGCACGTCGAAAAAGGCCGCCAGTACGATGAGCCAGCAGGCATACTCGAAGCGCCCCTCGATGGTCTGTACGACCGAGAGGTACCCCGAAAAGAGGTTCATCAAGGTAAAGAAGGACGGGACGGCCGCCGGGGGTAGCGGGCGGCGTTTTCCTCCTTCCGCGCGGCGCGCCCTGTAGGCAGCCAGTCGCCCGCGGATGCGGCGCTGCTTGCCGGGACGCACAGGCGTCGAATCGCCTGGTGGCGGATCGGACATCTATTCGGATGACATTTCTTCTCGTGCTGGCGCCGATTCATCACCCGCAGGTGCGACGTCCGGAATGCGTCCAATAATAGTTTCTCCTGCGCGAACGCGGTCCCCCTCCTCAATGACGATCTCGACGTGCGGGGGAACGAGGACGTCCATTCTCGATCCAAACTTGACGATGCCGAAGCGCTCGCCGGCGCGTACCGAATCACCCTCCTGAACGTGATAGACGATGCGGCGCGCAACGGCACCGGCTATCTGCTTGAAGAGAACCCTGGCGCCGGACGGATGGCGAACGCCTATTTCCGAGCGCTCGTTCATCTCGCTGGCTTTAGGATGCCAGGCCACCAGGTAGTCGCCGGACACGTAGTTGACGTGTTCGACGATCCCATCCGTGGGTATCCTGTTTACATGTACATTCAGCGGCGAGAGAAAGATGGATACCTGTCGAGCCCTCCCCTTCAGGTACAGCGGTTCGTGGACGTCCTCCGCTACCACGACCACCTTTCCGTCAGCCGGCGCCAGAACGAGCATACCGTCTTCCGCCTCCGACGGCGGCGTCCGGCCGGGATCGCGAAAGAAATACAGGGTAAAGGCCAGCACGAAGGCGCCCAGGGTGATAAACACGTATCGCCACGCTACAGAGAATTGCAGACCGATGACGATCAGCAGCGCCGCAATGACGGCAGCAGCTCCGATTAGCGCGTACCCTTCACGTGCAAACACAGGGCGTTCGTACCTCCTTCCTTGATGCCAAAGGGCGGCGATTCCGCCCGGATGGGGCGAAACTCGGACCCGACTGCATCGTTGCACAGCCGCGCCATTCGGAGTCAAGAACCCGTTCACTATGCCGCGTGTTTCGTTCTACACGCTCGGATGCAAACTCAATTTCGCCGAGACCAGTACGCTCGAGCGTGCGTTCGAGCAGCAGGATTTCGGGGTGGTGCCCTTCGGCGAGGCGGCAGACGTCACGGTCGTCAATACGTGCACGGTCACGAACGAGGCTGAACGGAAATGCCGCAACATCATACGCCGGGCGCTGCGGGCCAATCCGGATGCATTTGTGATCGTTACGGGGTGCTACGCGCAGCTGCGGCCGAACGAACTTGCCGACATCGACGGCGTCGATGTCGTTCTGGGCTCCGACGAGAAGTTTAGACTCTTCCAGCTCGTCGAAGAATTCTCCAAGCGGGAGAAGACGCAGATATCGGTTTCCTGCATCGATGATGCCGCCGGCTTCGGCGCCGCCTTCTCGGCCAACGATCGTACACGCGCCTTTTTGAAGATTCAGGACGGATGCGACTACAGGTGCGCCTTCTGCACGATCCCGCTAGCCCGTGGAAAAAGCCGCTCCCAGCCGATAGAAGGAACCCTCGCGCAGGCCCATGAGATTGCGGAGCGTGGATTCAGGGAGATCGTACTTACCGGGGTCAACATCGGTCTGTACGGTGAAGACCACGGCGCCACGCTGCTCGATCTCCTGCGACGTCTCGATCGCGTGGACGGTATCGAACGCTACCGCATCTCATCCATCGAGCCGAACCTGCTCACGAACGAGATCATCGACTTCGTGGGCGCCTCGGACCGGTTCCAGCCTCACTTCCATCTTCCTCTTCAGAGTGGGGATGATTACGTGCTCGGCAACATGCGCCGCCGCTATCGGCGAGACGTGTATGAGGACCGTGTGGCACGCATCGTCGACCGCATGCCCTACGCCGGCATCGGCGCCGACGTCATCGTGGGGTTTCCCGCAGAAGGTAAAGAGCACTTCGAAAACGGCTACCGGTTCATCAACGACCTCCCCGTAACGTACCTTCACGTATTCACCTACTCGGAGCGGCCCGACACGGCGGCGGTCGACAACCTGGAGAAGATGGGGGGTGAACGCGTCCCGAAACCGGAACGGTCTCGCCGCGGCAAGATGCTGCGCATTCTTTCGAAAAAGAAGGAGGAGGCCTTCTATCGCCGGCATCTCGGAGATACGCGCGACGTCCTGTGGGAAGATGCCGACAGGCACGGATCGATGCTGGGTTACACGGATAACTACGTCCGCGTCGAGGCCCCGTACGACGCCGAGCGAACCGGAGTCGTCGAACCGGTCCGACTCGATTCGATGAGTGACCATGGCACGGTCCTGGCTGCCGCCACCGCCTTCATACCTGTCGCTTCGGTAGCGTAGACGACGCTCACATATCGACCTGAGATACCGATTCTATCCCCAAACAAAACCAGCGACATGACCCATCTCCCCCTGGAAGGTGTGACCGTCGTATCGTTCGAAAGCCGAATGGCGGACGAGACGTCGCGCCTGATCGAAAAGCGCGGCGGCACGAGCATCTCCGCCCCGTCGATGCAGGAGGTGCCGCTCGATCGTCACGACGACGTCTTCAAGTTTGGAGAGCGCCTCTTTCGCGAAAAGGTGGAGGTACTCGTCCTGCTCACGGGCGTCGGCACGCGGATGCTCGTCGATACGCTGGCGACCCGTCATCCGCGGGAAACGATCGTCGATCGGCTCGACAGCATCGTCCTCCTCGCCCGCGGCCCGAAGCCCGTCCGCGCCCTGCGTGAGATGGGCCTTCGGGCTGATCTGGAGGTACCCGAACCGAACACATGGCGTGAGCTGCTCGAACTTGTCGACACCGCAGAGCAGCTTCAGCCGCTGCGGGGCAAACAGTTCGCCATTCAGGAATACGGCACACAGAACGAGGAACTCGTACGGGGTCTCGAGGATCGCGGTGCCGCCGTCGAGCAGGTATCCATCTATCGATGGGCGCTTCCCGACGATCTGGGCCCGCTGCGCCGAGGAATGCGCGTTATCATCGACGGGACCGCACAGATCGCCCTATTTACAAGTCGTACACAGGTCGACCATCTGATGCAGATGGCCGAGGAGGACGGCGTTTCCGACGCACTCCGCCAGGCCCTTAACGATCGTGCGTTCGTCGGATCGATCGGGCCGGTCTGCTCCGAGGGCCTCCGTGAACACGGCATCGAGCCTGACCTCGAGCCGGAGCATCCGAAGCTGGGCGTGCTGATCCGCGACGTGGCTTCCGGCTATGCCGGATCCGTCACGGCGTAACGCATGTGCTCCGCTCGCTGCGCGAGCTCCTCGAATTCGTCTGCGGCGCCTCGCTTACTTCGAGAGGTATAAATTCCTCATGTGCTCCGCTCGCTGCGCGAGCTCCTCGAATTCGTCTGCGGCGCCCCGCTTACTTCGAGAGGTATAAATTCCTCATTTCATAGGGGCGCTTGAAGTGTTTGTCGGTCAGGGTATCGACGAAGGCGATCGATTCTCCGGTGGATCGCATTTCGGGGCCGAGCTCCTTGGGCACCTCGGGGAACTTGTCCCACGAAAACACGGGCTCTTTGATGGCAAAGCCTACGAGCTTCGACTCCAGATCGCCGGCTTCTCTGAATTCCTTCAGCTTCCTACCCAGCATCACCTTGGTGGCGATATTGGAGACGGGTATTCCTGTCGCCTTGGCGACAAACGGCACGGTGCGTGACGCGCGGGGATTGACCTCGATGCAGTAGACGATCCCATCCTTGATGGCGAGCTGCACGTTCATCAGACCGATGATTTCGAGCCGGTCGCCCAGTTCGCGGACGTACGTCGAGACCGTCGTGAGGATCGCGTCCGACAACGAATAGGGCGGCAGCACGGCCGTAGAATCGCCGCTGTGAACGCCGGCCGGCTCGATATGCTGCATGAGGCCAGCGATCCAGGTCTCCTCACCATCGCGAATGGCATCAACATCCATTTCGATGGCATTTTCCAGAAAGCGGTCGAGCAGTACGTTATTGTCCGGGAAGAGCTTCCAGATCTTCTTCGTATAGCGCTCGACTTCCTCGCTGTTGATGGCGATGCGCATACCCTGCCCGCCCAGCACGTAGCTGGGACGAATCAGCGTTGGGTAACCAATCCCGTCTGCCGTCTCGACCGCTTCTCGAACGGTCGTGGCCATACCGTACGGTGGATAGGGTATCTCCAATTCCTTCAAGATCTCGGAAAACTTCCCGCGGCTCTCGGCCATGTCCATCATCTCATAGGACGTCCCGAAGATCTTGATACCGTGTTCGTTCAGATCTTCGGCGATCTTTAGGGCCGTCTGTCCGCCTAGCTGGACGATCACGCCGTCCGCTCCCTCGTGTTCGATAATGTCGAGTACGCGCTCCCAGTAGACCGGCTCGAAGTACAGCTTGTCAGCCACGTCAAAGTCAGTCGACACGGTCTCCGGGTTGCAATTGATCATGATGGCTTCGTACCCCATCTCGCGCGTCGCGTTCACGCCGTGCACACAGGAATAATCAAATTCGATCCCCTGCCCGATCCGGTTCGGACCGCTGCCCAGAATGATCACTTTCTCTCGATCCGTGACCTCACTCTCATTCTCCGACTCGTACGTAGAATAATAATAGGGCGTCTCCGCGGGGAACTCACCCGCGCACGTATCGACGACGCGATACGACGGCGTGAGACCCAGTGATTTACGATAGTCGCGCACCTGCATTTCCGTATAGTCGCCCTCCAGCAGGTACGCGATCTGCACGTCGGAGAAACCGTACTGCTTGACCCGCAGCATCAACGTACGGTCGACGTCCTCAATCGTCAGGTCCTTGAGCTCACCCTCCAGTCGCACGATATCCTGAATCTGGTAGAGGAACCACGGATCGAATTTGGACACATCCGCCACTTCCTCTACCGACGCACCCAGCTTGAACGCATTCCGAATCTGCAGCGTACGGTCCCAGTACGGTTTCTTGAGACGATCCCGCACCTCTTCGCGGGACACCTCTTCCCTGTCCGCGCCCAGGCCGTGATAGCCGATTTCCAGACTCTGCCAGGCTTTCTGAAGGCTCTCAGGGAAGGTCCGGCCGATAGCCATCACTTCACCTACGGCTTTCATCTGCGTCGTCAACTCCTCATCGACGCCTTCGAACTTGTCGAAATTGAACCTCGGGATCTTCGTTACCACGTAATCGATCGCCGGCTCGAAGCAGGCGCTCGTCGTCCCGGTAATTTCGTTCGGCAGCTCGTCGAGCGTAAAGCCGACGGCAAGCCGGGCGGCGACCTTCGCGATCGGATACCCCGTCGCCTTGGACGCGAGGGCCGACGAACGAGAGACGCGAGGGTTGATCTCGATGACGATCATGCGACCCGTGGCCGGGTCGAAAGCAAACTGGATGTTGCAGCCGCCTGAAAAGCTGCCGATCGACCGCATCGCCTTAATGGCCGCATCCCGCATTCTCTGATACTGCTTGTCGGTCAGCGTCTGCACCGGGGCGACGGTGACGGAATCTCCCGTATGCACACCCATCGGATCGACGTTCTCGATCGAACAGATGATGATGACGTTGTCGTTCTTGTCACGCAGCAGCTCCAGCTCATATTCCTTCCATCCGAAAAGGCACTCTTCCATGAGCACCTCGTGGACGGGCGAAAGCTCGAGGCCGCGCGTGACCTTCTTGTCGAACTCGTCCTGCGACCAGACGATTCCGCCGCCGGATCCGCCCAGCGTATACGACGGACGGATGACCACGGGCAGCCCGCCCAACTCCTGGGTGATCTCCTTTGCTTCCAGCAGACTCTTCGCGACGCGACTTCTCCCCTGGTCGAGGCCGATCCGTTCCATCAAGTCTCGAAACGCCTGACGGTCTTCCGTGATCTGGATGGCGTCGATATCCACGCCGATGACTTCGATACCTCGATCCACCCAGTAGCCCTCGTCCTGCATCTCCTTGGCCAGATTCAGCGCCGTCTGTCCGCCCATCGTCGGCAGGACGGCGTCCGGGTCTTCCTTCTCGACGATCTCCCTGATCGATTCGGGCGTAAGATCCATCAGATAGATCTTATCCGCCGTAAGCGGATCGGTCATAATCGTGGCCGGATTCGAATTGACGAGTATGATCTCGTAGCCTTCGTCCCGCAGAGCACGGGAAGCCTGGCTGCCCGAATAATCGAACTCGCAGGCCTGACCGATGACGATCGGACCACTTCCGATCAGCAGAATCTTATGAATATCTTCGCGCTTGGGCATACTCTATCGTGATGCAGGGAATCGTAATACAGGGGCGATTAGGTCTTGATCGAACCCGATAAAGGGCCTCGGGACCGTTTCAAACGGCATTTTCACGCCGTCGCTTTGCGACGCACCGGTACACCTCGATGCTCCTCGATATCCTTCAGGAATGTATCGAAGAGGTAGCGGCTGTCGTGCGGACCCGGAGAAGCTTCCGGATGATACTGTACGGAGAAGGCGGCGTACTTTCTGAAGCGAAGTCCCTCCACGGTCCGGTCGTTCAGGTTCATATGCGTCACCTCGGCATCCTCGGAAGAGACGGACTCCTCTTTGACGGCGAACCCGTGATTCTGGGTCGTCACTTCGACGTGACCCGTCTGGAGGTTCTTGACGGGATGATTCGCGCCCCGGTGCCCGACGAACATCTTATAGACCTCGAATCCCGCCGCCAGAGACATGAGCTGGTGTCCGAGGCAAATGCCGAACAGCGGAATACCCGTATCGAGGGCCGCGCGCGCCGTCTCCACGGACGCGGGCATGGCACGAGGATCGCCGGGTCCGTTGGAGAAAAAGAGACCGTCCGGATCCCATTCAAGCACGGTTTCGAGGGGTGTCGAAGCCGGAAAAATGCGCACGGAGCAGTCACGCTCCTCGAACGTCCGTAGAATGTTCAGCTTCACGCCGTAATCGTATACGGCGATGCGCGCGCCGTCCCCGACACAGTATTCGGTCGTCGCGTCGGACGTGACGCGCGAGGCCAGCTCGAGGCCCTCCATGGAGGGCCACTTCCGGGCCTTTTCTATCAAACTCGCGTCATCCAGATCCACGGCCGACACCACGGCGTTCATCACGCCTTTCGAGCGGATGTGCCGAACGAGGCGCCGGGTATCGACTCCGGTGATGCCGACCAGCTTGTTCCGTCGCATGAAGCTATCAAGCGATTCGTCGGCGAGCTGGTTGGAATAGCGATCCGTAAACTGGCGTACGACAAATCCGGCGATCATGGGGCGCTTCGCCTCCATGTCGATGTCCATGGCCCCATAGTTGCCGATGTGGGGGTAGGTCATCATCATGATCTGCCCGTGGTACGACGGGTCCGTCATGATTTCCTGATAGCCGGTCATGCTCGTATTAAAGCAGAGCTCGCCGCCCGTCTCTCCTTTGTATCCGATGCTGTAGCCGCTCACAACGATGCCGTCGACAAGAGCGAGCTTGCACGGACTTGTGTTCTTGGGGGAATTATTCGTCGTCATTCGGTCTCGGCGCTAATGGATGACTCTCAAATGTACGGATATAAAAAAAGCCTCCCCGAAAACTGGGAGGCTCAGGTTCGGGCGCCGGCCCGACCGCTGCTGTACGCGTGTTTTCCGAAAAACCCGGATGCTGCAAGGTCTCTTTGCTGAAAAATGTATAGCGAGCTTTAAAGGCTGCTGCACTTTTTGCAAGCCGATGACGTTACCTGATCGCGATCGATCGGTTCCGAAAATACGAAATGATAGCGCGAGCCTCAACGATCTTCACGTCTATTTTGATTGCGAGGCGTGCCGCCCGAGCCCTCGTAGGGAATGCAGACATGATAGGCCGGCTGCGAAATACCGAACCGCCGAAAGCGACGCGTGTTGAAATTACGGCATGTACTCACCTGGGATGCGATGCAGCTTTCACGGTCACACCATAGCACGTCCGGATACCGAATACGCCTCCTGGCGTCTACGGTGGTCGCGCTCCTGCTTGCCGTGACGGCCGTTAAGTTTTATCCGGTAGTGGACGACGCCTCCACCGATCGGCCCGTCTATGAGGGGTCGGAATCCGAAGCCATCCGTATCGAGGAGATTCAACCCACGCGGCAATCGGAAACAGCACCGCCTCCTCCCCCGCCTCCGATACCGGTCCTGGTCCCCGACGACGCGACGCTGGATGAGGGCGATCTGGATTTTTCGGACGGACTGCTGCCCACGGAAGATACCGGGGAGGACGCCACGGAGACGGAAGGGAGCGAAGGTGCCGCTCCGACTGCTTCAGCCGGACCGACCATCGGGCCGAGAACCGTGCGTTTTGTAGAGCCGGAATACACGCGAGAAGCCCGCCGGCGGCGCATTCGAGCCGAGCTCGTCATTCGCGTGCTTGTGGATGAACACGGACGCGTGGAAGAATCGACCATCGTCGAGCGCTTCCTGCTCGATGGCGATGGGACGTCAAGGACGCCCGTCGAAGTTCTCGGATACGGACTCGAAGAAGCGGCGCTATCTGCTGCCGGACGATGGATGTTTCGCCCCGCGCGCAAGAACGGCGAGCCCGTGGCGGCGCATACGGAACTGACTTTCACGTTCGGTCTCGACACCTAGACGCCTTCTAAAGACTCCAACGTCCACAGGGCCGGTCACGACGTCAACTCCTCAGATATCCACGTACTTCGCATCTTCCACGTCGTCGTACGCCTCTGAACGGGCCGCCCCCCGTCGACCTGCCCGAGGATCGCGATCGTTCCGTAGTTTGGACGGTTCTCCATCGCTCGAAATCGCCCGAATGAGGGATCGAAAGGTCTTGACGACGTAGTATAGAACGATCGCGACAAAAAGAAGCTTCAGAAGCATAGCGTGTATCGTGCATCCCCGCTGCATCGAGAACCGCGGCCGGGTGCAGCGGCTTATTAGTCCAACAGATCCATCCAACAGATCCAGGCGGTCGGCCCGGTACCATGTAACGCCGACATACCGGGAAGACCCTATCTAGCGGATCATCTCAGTCACGGCGTCCGAGTTCTTAACGAAGTCGACGTCCCCCAGGTTCACGATATCGTCAGCGCGCCATCGATCCGTTCTTTCCTGAGGCAGCACCTGCATCGTCGAGCGTATACGACGTTCGCCGAACGTTCCCCGCGTCCTCGCACCAAGCGAGCAACGCTCGTACCGTTGTCTCGAACGGAGCTGGGACGTAGACTTCTTCTGCAATATCTGCCAGGGGAACGAGAACGAACCGGCGACTCGCCATGCGCGGATGTGGAACCGTCAGATCGGGCTCGTGAATGGACTCCTCTCCGAAGAGCAGCAGATCGATATCCAGCGTTCGAGCCGCCCATCGATGTCCACCTGACCGGTCACGGCCTCGCTCGCGCTCGATATCGAGCGCGAAGGCTAGAAGAGTCGATGCCCGGAGGCGTGACTGAACCTCCAGCACGGCGTTAAGATAGGGTCGCGCCTGCTGGTCGGGGCGCAGCATATGCGCGGTCGTCTCATAAACGGGCGACGTCGAGGTAACCCGCAGGGATCCGTGCGACCGAAGTTGCGCTACGGCATATCGCAGATGCTCGATCCGCTCCCCCACGTTCGAGCCGAGCGCAAGAAACGTACGCTGTGGCTCATCCATCTCTTTGGATTGCATCTCTTCCATGATGGGAGCGTGGACGCAATGGGAGCGTGAGGCCGTCGAGGACCTCCGTTACGACGTAAAACGATCCGATCTCTAAACGAAGCGGCACAAAACACGTTGCGCCCGCATCCCCCTGCGGCAGCGTACTGCCGCGCAGAGCGATCCGGGCGCACCGAATAACATACGAGAATTGAGCTACACGTCGCTCGACCTAGAAGTTCGTATTCGCCTCCTCAAAGTGCATCGGCTGCATCCAGATGTTGCGGTAGCGGACGTCGTGGCCTTCGGCCTGGAGCTTCACGCCTCCGGGCCCGGGCGTAATGCGATTGCCGCCGTCATTCGCTCCGTCAAGTCCTGAGCACGCGCCTCCCGAGACGAAGTTGATGGGAACGTTCTGATGCACTTTCTCGCCGTTGAAGTACATCGTGACCATGGCCCGCTCCGTCCGATTCCCGTCCGAGTCGAAGCGCGCACCGCGAAACTGGATGTCGTAGGCGTTCCATTTCTGAAGGCCGTTGAACAGCTCGTAGGGTGCCGCCTTTTCATTGATCACGGCGGCCATCCCGTGCTCGCCTTCTTCACCTTCTACGACCTGAATCTCGTAGCGATTGTCCAGATATACGCCGCTGTTGCCGCTGGAACGCGGAACGAGAAATTCGACGTGCAGGCGAAAGTCACGCGGATTCATCTTGGTGACGATGTCGGCCTGTCCGTACGTGTCCGAGTAGGGATCCTTCGTAGACAGGGCCGTGCCCCCACCATCGAAATGGTTCGGGACGACGTTCCACTTGATCGGCATCGACGAGGCAAAACACGGACCCTCCCAGTACTCCCAGTTGGCGTCGAGAGACGCCCTCGTGCCGTCAAAAAGGACCGTCGCGCCGGCAGGAGCCTGAGCGCCTATACCGATCTGACCTATGGCGCTCGATGTCATTCCAAAAGCCAGGAGGATCGCCAGGCCCGCCGGCAGCACATTACTCAATTGCTTCATAATTCCGTTCAGCTGATTATAATCAAATGATTTTGTAGATGGATTCGGTGAAATCTCCTACAGAATACGTCAATGCGACGAGAATATGTAGAAAATCGCACCCCCGAAGCGGCTGTACGCGGACATTCACTCGCCTCCGACGTGTTGCAGGGCGGCATCTTCCGCAGCCTGCTATCTACGCCCGGCGCCCGAAACAGGGCGCTGATGTGATGGTCCCCTCGGCAGGAATCGAACCTGCGACCTACGGTTTAGGAAACCGGTGCTCTATCCGACTGAGCTACGAGGGGATCTCGCCGCACGGCGCTGCGAACCGGCCGATCGTCACGCTGCGGCTGTACGCAAGAGATTCGATCAGATGCGAACTTCAAAATACATAGTATAAGAAGATCTATTGTTCGCCGGCTACGTAGGAAACACGTCGAGTGTACGCGAAATGCCGTCAAGCGATCCGGATATCAACCCTAATCTCTATGTTCGAAGACGCCGAGCACGACGCATCATCCGACGGCAGCACCCTGGGGCGCAAAACGGCCCTCGTTACCGGATCGGTAGCGCTGGGTGCGATCGTCACGGGATCCCTCTTTCGCCGCATCAGACGTCTCAAGCTTACATCGCCGTCCGACCTCGAGTCGGCACTGGACGCCGAATTGAAAACGATGGAAATCATGGAAGGGCGTACGCGCTTCTACGCGCGTGAGGGCACGGGTGCGCCGCTCGTGTTGCTTCACAGCGTCAACGCCGCTGCATCGTCCTATGAGATGAAGCCGATCTACGACCACTTTGCCGCGCACACCGAACGTCCGATCTACGCTCTGGAGTGGTTCGGCTTCGGTCGATCGGAGCGTCCACCCGTCCGCTATTCCGCGGCCGTCTATCAGCGGCAGCTTCGGCGCTTCCTCAGCGAGCAAGTGCACCAGCCCGCCGACATCATCGCGCTCTCTCTATCCAGTGAGTACGCTGCCCACATCGCTCGATCGTTTCCGTACCTCGTGCGTCGGATGGTGCTTATCGGACCGACCGGACTTTCGAACGATCGGCCTTCGCCGGTGTGGAAACGCGCCGCCATCGCCGCCGCGGACTCGATCGGCGCCTTCGAGATGCTGTACTATAAACTGACCCGGAGAGACGTCCTGCGTCGTTTCTACCAGCGGCAGGTGTTCCGGTCCGGCGACGTGCCGGAGAACATCGTCGACTACGCCGTTAAAACCACCGGCGTGCAGGGTGCCTATCATGCTCCGCGCTACTTCGTTCAGGGGCTCCTTTCGAGCGGAAGTGCCGCCAAGCAGGCCTACGCATCGCTGCGCGTACCGACGCTTATCGTCGTCCCGAAGATATCGGAGGGGCTCGTTCAGCAATTCGACGGTCTCGACGAGCTGGCCCGCCGAAACGGCGACCACCTATCCATCAAACGGATTTCGGGCGGACTCCTCCCGCAGTGGGAAAGTCCGGAGCCGTTTTTCGAAGCCGTAGACGCTTTCATCGGTGCCCGAAGCACCTCCTTGAGCCGACGTGAACAAACCTGACGCACCCGACCGCCGCCGTGCCATCGCCGCGTGGGCAACGTACGACTTCGCCAACTCGGCGTTCACGACGCTCGTCGTCACCTTCATCTTCGCAACCTACTTCACCGACGCGATCGCCGAGAACGACGTCGTGGGCACGGAGCTCTGGTCCCGCGGAATCGGGCTATCACAGATCCTCGTCGCGCTTCTGTCACCGTATCTCGGCGCGATGGCGGATCGCGGCGGCTATCGGAAACGATTCCTGCTGTTGACGACGATGATTTGCGTCGTGGCGACGGCGCTGCTCTATTTTGCCGGGCCCGGGGACGTCATGTTCGCGCTCGTCATTTTCGTGATCGGCAACGTCGCCTTCGAGCTTGCCAATGTCTTCTACAATGCCTTCCTGCCCGACATCGCGGCCCCACATCGAATAGGACGCATATCCGGATACGGATGGGCGCTCGGCTACGTGGGCGGACTCTTCTGCTTGCTGGCCGGCTTCTATCTCTTCGTTGCGCCTGAAACGCCGCCGTTCGGTCTCTCCAAGGCTTCCGGCGAGCACGTCCGGGCCACGAATCTGCTCGTCGCGGCATGGTTCGGGCTCTTTTCCATTCCCCTTTTCGCGACGCTGCGCGAACGCCGTCCCTCCCGGCAGCCCCAGGTAGGTAATGTCGTGCGGTCGGCCACGCGAGAAATTATCCGCACCTTTAAGGAGATACGGTCCTATCGCGACATCTTCTGGCTGCTGCTGGCCCGGCTCGTCTACAACGACGGACTCGTAACCATCTTCGCGTTCGGCGGCATCTATGCCGTCGGGACCTTCGGCTTCACGACGGAAGACATCTTCCTCTTCGGCATCGTGTTGAACGTTGCGGCCGGACTCGGAGCCTATGCGTTCGGCTTCGTCGACGATCGCCTGGGCGGCCGCACCACGATCTTCATCAGCCTGGCCTGTCTGCTCGTCGCTGCGCTTGGGGCCGTCATGGCGTCTAGCCGCGGCGTATTCTGGGCCGCGGCGATTCTCGTCGGACTCTCCGCGGGGCCGAATCAGTCGGCCAGCCGATCGCTGATGGGCCGATTCATCCCACTCGACAAAGAGAATGAATTCTTCGGCTTTTTCGCGTTCTCCGGGAAGGCAACGGCGTTTCTCGGCCCGGTGCTCCTGGGCATCGTGACCGGCCTTTTCGACAGCCAGCGCGCCGGCATGTCCGTCGTCATCCTGTTCTTCGTCGCCGGTGCCCTGCTCCTTTTTCGGGTGGATGAGAAGCGCGGGTCTTCGCGGGCAGACCGTGCGGTCGTGCTGACAGGCCCGCCGGTAGATTGACCTTACCTCCCCTCTTCCTCGATCTCACCGACCCGCTCGATCTGACGCAGGTTCCACTCGTCTTTGCTCAGCGGCGTGTCGAACCAGCGATCGAGGATTTCTCGAAGCACCGGCGGCGACGTCGCCCGAAGGCTGAGCGCGAGTACGTTCGCGTGATTCCATATCCGGGCGCCCTTCGCCGTTTCCGCATCTCCGCACAGTGCGGCGCGAATTCCCGGCACCTTGTTCGCTACGATCGAGCACCCGGTACCCGTCCAGCACATGACGACGGCTTCATCCGCGCGTCCATCCCGGACGGTACGTACCGCCTCCATCGTGACGTCCGGCCAGTCGACCGACGCCTCCGGATCGTCAGGACCGAAATACGCGACGTCGTGGCCTCGCTTCTCCAGCTCGGCAAGCAGCTCGTCGACAAGGCTCGTGCGCTCGTCCGTGCTTACAGCAATACGCATCCTCTTACGTCACATATACTCCGTTTCGTCGTCACCCGACACCCGCCGGGTGTCGTTCTTTATGAACCATGACCGCTTGATATAGTTTTTTGAGCCCCCGCCGCGTCCTTCCCTTTCCCCGCCTCCCTGGCGCAGGAATTTGCGGCGGGCTTCTCTTCAAAAAATAGACGACGGTTCCGCACATGCCCGACTTCCCTGCCATTCGCGAGATTGCGACCTTCCTCGAACGGTGGGCGCCCCGATCCACCGCCCAGTCCTACGACAACGTCGGCCTGCAGGTGGGCGACCCGGACGCACGGGTCGAACGCGCCGTGATCGCGCTCGATATGACGCCCGCCGTCCTTGAAGAGGCGATCTCGATAGAGGCATCCCTCGTAATCACCCATCATCCCCTCCTCTTCCACCCTCTCACGCACGTCACTACCACGACGTTCGTCTCCAATCTGGCATATCGATTGGCCGCAAACGGCATCGGGCTCTACAGCATCCATACCAACCTCGACGCCGCGTCGGGAGGTGTCTCGTATGCCCTCGGACGACAGCTGGGGCTGACGGACATGAATTTCCTGGATGTCTTTACGCCCGACGGCGACGCACCCGACCTCACCGCGTCCAACGTCGACGAGATCGGATTCGGCGCGATCGGGCGCCTAAATGAGCCCATGAGGCTCCATGACTTTCTCGGACACGTCGCGGATTGTCTCAAGACACCCAGCCTGAGATACGTGGGAGACCCCGCCGCATCCGTCGAACACGTCGCTGTGTGCGGCGGCGCGGGCAGCGATCTTATCGAAAAAGCCGCTGCAGCCAATGCTGATGCGTACGTCACGGCAGACGTAACATATCACGACTACTTCAGCGCGCTCGATCGGGACGGTCTTCCGAGACTCGCTTTCATCGACGCCGGCCATTACGAGACGGAGGCCGTAACCGAAAGCCTCCTGGCCGGCGAGCTTCAAGAGCGGTTTCCGGATGCCGCGTGGCGTCGGACGCGGACGCGAACGAGCCCGGTACGTACCTTCGTCGTGCAGCCGCAATGACGACCTATCGAACGCAGGCCCTCAGACCCGGCAAATTTCTTCGATTAAAATACACGGTCGAGAGCGCAGACCGTGCGGACCAGGTCGAACTTTCGGTATGCCGTGCCGTTATCATCTACTGACGTTTGGGAGCCGAGTAACAAAAACCTTAGAGAGCGTATGCCTACGGTACAGGAGACAAGCATTGGCGAACAGTTGCGAGCCCTGATCCGTCTCCAGCACATCGACAACCGAATCGATCAGATCGAAAAGCTCCGCGGCGATCTTCCTGAGGAGATTCGTGACCTTGAGGACGAAAAGGAAGGCCTCGAAACACGTATCGACAAGTACAAGCAGGAAGAGAAAGATAACGAGGCCGCGAAGATTCAGGCCGACAAGGACATCAAGGAAGCGGAACAGCTGATCAAGAAGTACGAGGAGCAGCAGCTCCAGGTACGCAACAACCGCGAATACGATGCCCTTACCAAGGAAATCGAGGCGCAGAAGCAGCGGATCGAGGAAGCCGAGAAAAAGATCCAGGACGTCGAGGGCAACGAGGAGAGCCACCAGCTGGCTATTGAAGCGGCTGAGGAGCGCCTGAAGGAGCTCGAAGAGTTGCTCGGTACCATGCAGAAGGAGCTCCAGGAGGTACTCGACGATACGAAGCAGGAGCAGTCGGCACTGGAAGATAAGCGAGCAGAAGCCGGTGAAGAGGTCGATAACCGGTATCTGCGCGCGTACGAGCGCCTCCGTGATAGGCTGCGCGACGGGCGTGCCGTGGTTCCGCTCGAACGTGGTGCCGCCGCCGGCTTTGCCGTCCCCCCTCAGCGTCAGGTGGAAATCCGCCAGCGCAATCGTATTATTGCTTGCGAACACACCGGTCGCATCATCGTTGACAGCGATCTGTACGGGGAGACCGTCGAGAATATGGACGTGTAGTCGGTTGACGGATTCCGACGTTATTCGGCGCACGATAATCGGCGCACTATGCACGCAGCCGAGCATGTGCGACGAAGACCCGTCAACCATCCACCGAACACTGTTTAAGAAATACCCTGCCGGATCGTCGCCTCGGTCCGCGAGACCGGGGAGGAAAGTCCGAACACCAAAGGGCATCGTGCTTCCTAACGGGAAGGCGCCGTACGGCGCGGCGACGGCACGTGCAACAGAGAGCAGACCAGCCGATGGCGCCACCGAGAGAAGTGGCCGCACAGGTGATGGGTGAAAGGGTGGGGTAAGAGCCCACCAGCGTCGCGGGCGACCGCGGCGGCTAGGCAAACCCCACGAGGTGCAAGACCAAACAGCGCCGCCTCGCTTCTTGCGAAGCGATAAGGTTGCCCGCCTAGATTGCGGCGCGGGTAGGTCGCTCGAGGCCACCGGTGACGGTGGTCCCAGATAAATGACGATCTCGCCGTTCCGGCGCCTTGCGACGGAGCGGTCAGACAGAATTCGGCTTACAGGCAGGGCAAGCCGCTTGCACGCACGATACCGCCGTCCTCATCGGGTAGATGCGTGCACGATACGCCTCTAATTTACGAGGCTCCCATCAAACCGCCCGAACTGCCGTCGTGCAGCGGGCGGTTTTTTTGCCCGTGGGCCTTCTACGACACGCCTCTCAGTTCCCGTACGCCGACCCCGACGTTGACGCCGTTGCATCGCCTTCCCTACGCCATGCTATCGGAACCATACTACTAACGGAGCCAAACAAATCGGGTAGGCCCGCCGAAGCGCACCTGCCCTCATCTCGAATTGACGGACGTAATCGCCCTTAGGTTCGCGATCAGACGGTAGCCGAATACTACCCGCTCCGCAGCCCCCGCCTATTCACTGCCGTCGTCGGAAGGCGTCCCAGCGTCTGGAAGCTGCTGCTGCTGACCGCCTGGAAGTTGCTGCTGCTGACCGCCTGGCGGCAGCGCCGGTGACGTTTCCTCCTGCTGCGCCTGCTGCTGGATGACGCTCTCCTGTACCTGCTCATCCGTGATTGCGAAATTCGTCAGAATGCAGAGTACGACGAAGGCAATGCCCAGCGTCCATGTCGCCTTCTCCAGCACGTCGGGAGCCTGCCGAGCACCCAGAATCTGCTGCGTGGCGCCACCCGAGGCGATACCGGCGAGTCCACCCCCCTTTCCACTCTGGACGAGCACGACCAGGGTGATCAACAGACCGATGATGGCGATCAGTACGATCAGAAACGTAAACATATCTCGCTCGCTTAATTCACAATCACAGTAATGTACGCCGCGCAGCGCGTTAAGATCAATCTCCCTGTTGGTACAGACCCATCACAATCGGTTCCAGCGCTTCTTTTCACGACACCTTCGCACCGCGATCCTCGCCCCAGCGACGTTCCAACAGATCGCGAGCAAGATAGAGCGCAGCGACCGTTTTCATGTCGACGATCTCTCCAGAGGCAACACGCTCCAAAGCCTCATCAAATCCGACCGGCACGAGTTCGACGAACTCACCGTCGCCCAATTGCTGCTCGCCCTTTTCAAGGTTCTCTCCGAGATAGAAATGGATAATCTCGTTGCTGTATCCTATGCAGGGATACAGCACTCCAAGCCTGGTCAACGAGTTCGCCTTCCAGCCCGTCTCTTCTTCGAGTTCGCGTCCCGCCACCGCCTCCGGGTCTTGACCGGCGATGTCGATCTTACCGGCAGGTACCTCGAGAAACGTTCTCCGCGACGGATACCGGTACTGGCGTATGAGCAGTGTGGAGCCGTCGTCGAATAGCGGAACGACCGCGGCGGCACCGGGATGATCGATCCATTCGCGAACGGACTCCTTCCCATCGGGCAGGCGAACGCGGTCGCGATATACCTTCAACAGTTTCCCGTCGACGAGCTGCTCGGAATCGAGGTGGCTCTCGGTCAGATCGGTCATGCGCGAACGGTCTCCTCTGGTTGCATTCACTCTAGCCGCAGCCTCGGCGTGCACATCGGTGCTTCGGCTGGTCGTCTGTCAGTCTGCCCGAACGCCCGCTCTCGAACGTTGGTCCCTCTGTTGCCATTCCGCCTTCCTTTTCACGCGGATTCACAGATAAGCGACACGACCGCCGCCGCTGCGATCGCGGCCGTTTCGGTGCGGAGCCGCCGTGCCCCGAGCGAAACGATCGCGTAGCTCGTCTGGCGCGCCGCCGCGATCTCATCATCGGTAAAGCCTCCTTCCGGACCGACGAGCACGGAGACGGACGAGCCCGGATCCACGTCGCGGAGCGCTCGAACGAACGTCTCGTCGCTACCCGCTGCTTCGTGACAGCAGAACCCCCGATCGACGGACCGACGAAGGAAGGCAGCGAGCTTCATGGGTTCCTGGAGGACGGGAAGCCTGCTCCTGCCGCATTGCTTCAGACCGGCAACAAGAATCTTCTCGGCACGTCGCTCCTTCAGCCCCTCTTTCTCCGTTCGGTCGGTTATCAATGGGACGATCTCGGAGACGCCGAGCTCGACGGCCTTTTCCAGGAAGGTCTCGAAGCGTCCGCGATGCTTAATCATGCCCATCGCCATGGTGAGACGACAGGACGGTTCACCGACATCGCTGAGCCGCTCGACGATATGTCCGCCCGCTCCTTCACGCCCGGCATGATCGAGCACGATGCGATACCAACCGCCTTCCCCATCCACTGCCACCAGCTCGTCCCCGACGGATAACCGAAGCGCGCGCACGGCGTGCCGCGCTTCTTCTTCCGGCAGCGCGACACGATCACCATGGATGTACTCGCGAGGCACGTAGAATTGCGTCGTCGTTCCGCGTAACGTCATGATGTATCCGATTCGTGGATGATTGGCGCTATCCAAATCCGATCGCCGGTACCTGCGCGAAAACGCCGTCCTACAGCCCGAACGACAGCCCTGCGTGAATGCGAGCCCCGGTCGGCCCGCTGTCCGGGTTGAGTGCGGCACTTACGTTGACGAGCCCGACGCCCGTCTCAAACTGAATGCCTATTCCGTATCCCGGATGCCACCCTCTGCTGGACGTCGCGTCGGGGGTCCGCGGACGATCCACGTATCCGAGATCGAAAAAAGCGAACGCATAGGAGATCCGATCGATAAGAAACCGATACTCCAGGAGCGTTCGCCCGACCACCGCGCCGAGAAACCGGTCCTCGTCGTAGCCTCGTAACGACGTCGCCCCTCCAAAGCGAAACAGATCGCTTCGATCGAATTCACCGCTCAGAAGAACCCCCACGTCGCCTCCCGCGACGAGCACCTGTCCATCTAGCGTAGGCATATAGTAGCGTCCGGACACGTTCAGGCGCTGCTGCTCGGTCGTCGAGGCCCGTTGCAGCGTGTCCGACTCCGCGATACGCCTTTCCGTACGTCGCTTGCGTCCGGATTCCAGATTCATGACTAGAAACACGCCGCACGTCGGGTTGACGTGCCTGTCCAGCAAGGTAATCTGGACGCCGAGTCCGACAAACAATGCCTGGGAATGAGGGACGATCTGCCGCCCTTCCTCTCCGAGCCGGAGTCCGCCATGCCCCGGGCTCACCACCTCCCGGCTGAGCCCGCCCACGAGATCGAGGCCGGCAGCAAGATGATAGGACGCTTCGCCGCGGATGGACCGCTTGCCGTACGTCGAATCCTGCTCCAGGCCATGGAAAGCGAATTCCACTCCAACCGGTAGATCGGCCACATACGGATCCGTCGCGGCAACGTCTATCCTGCTTACCTCTCCGGGCAGGCGGTGCAGACGGAGCGAGAGTTCGCGGCCCCGGCCGAGGACGTTGCGCAGCGCCAGATGGCCGCTCCCAACGACGCTGCCCCGGCCACCCGTGCCGGCTGGAGGTAGATAGCCGAGCACGAGATCGAACGAACCGGGATCGCTCTCCTGGACCGGGACGCGGATGATGGCGGTCGTGTCGGCGTCGATCAATAAAAACGGCGTGCCGACGGATGCGAACAGTCCCGATTCTTCGAGTCGACGACGAATCCGCTCAGGCTCGAAGGAGTCCAGTTCCGCTCCCGGCCGAACCTGGGCCAGCTGAGCGATCAGGCCCGACCTCGTCCGCTCACCGCCGACGGACTCGATGCGCTTGAGCCATACCCGCGGTCCGGCTTGCAGCCGAACCGTTACGGAGACGAGGGCGACGGACTCGCCCATGCGGTCGATGGATTCGATCCAGGCCTCGGCGAGTGGACGCCCTTCGCGCTCCAGCCTGGCCAGCATCCGACCCACGTCCGCCTCCATACGCCGTAGGTCGAACGGGTCACCTTCCTGAAGTGTCTGCTCGCTTCTCAGGAGGCGAACCGTCTCATCCGGGACTCCGCTCAGCACCAGCTCTCCGAGCCGAACGAGCGGACCTCTGCGAACCACGTGAGTGATCGCTTCGTCGCGGCTGCGTTCATCGGTGGACCGTTTCTCGAGCGCGAAATAGTAGCCCTCCCCGCGCAGCGAGTCGATGACCTGTGCGACCCGTCTCCGAGCGCTGTCCGGGCGCACCCAGATCGGTCCTGCATCCGCTTCTGCGCCCGTCTCCGCATCCGCTTCGATGCGTATGGCCACCCGACCGGCCGCGTCCGACTGTGCGTAGGCCGACAGCGGCGCAAACAGGCCGAGCGACACGGCCAGAACCGCGGCGACGTGCCACCGTACCATGCGTTCTCTCGCTCGATGTGCCTTCGTAGGCCTTATGGTATCCACCCTGAATCGGCTCTCCTATTACGCCGCAGCCGGACTCGCAGTCGTTGCTCTGATACGGGGCAACTACGTCCTGCCAGACAAAACGAGTGCCCCGGCAGCGCGTTCCTTGATGCGGCCGACCGCTCCCCACTGCACGTACGTGTTTGATTGTACGTGCGTGTCTGTCGATGTCTTGGTACGCTCGATCGGGACCTCAATCAAGACCCTCGCTTCCGTTACCACGAACGACTGACCTTGTCCGCCCGAACGTCCGAACAGCCCCCCTCCCCCGACGTCACCGACGACCACCTGCTCGCGTTCCGAAGCGAGCTGATGCGGTGGTACGACGCGGCTCGGCGTGAGATGCCCTGGCGCAAGACCTCCGATCCATACCGGATCTGGCTCTCGGAGGTCATGCTGCAGCAGACGCGCGTCGAACAGGCTGAGCCCTATTACCGCCGGTTCGTGGAACGATTCCCGACGGTGGACGACCTGGCCGATGCCCCGCTGGACGACGTCCTGCTCTGCTGGGAGGGGCTCGGATATTATTCCCGTGCGCGAAATCTCCACAAGGCTGCGCGTACGGTCGTTCGCGAGTTCGACGGCAACGTGCCCGACGAAGAGGAGCGGATCCGTTCACTGCCGGGCGTCGGACCCTACACGGCCGCGGCGGTCCTTTCCATCGCGTTCGGCAAACCGCACGCCGTGCTGGACGGGAATGTCGCTCGCGTCCTGACGCGCGTATTCAGGGTGCAGGCAGACGTAAAACGGTCCGCCACGCGCCGGCGCCTGACGGCGCTCGCGGGAAGACTGATGGACGATAAACGGCCCGGTGCGTTCAACCAGGCCCTGATGGAGCTCGGAGCAACGGTCTGCACGCCACGCGCGCCCTCCTGCCCGAGCTGCCCCCTTCGAGCGGTCTGCGCGGCCGAGGCGCACGGCGACCAGGAGCAGTATCCCGTTACGCCCGGCACCAAGAAGATCCCCCACTACGATGTCGCCGTGGCGCTCGTCTACGACGGGGACAGACTCCTTATCCAGCGACGGCCGGAAGACGGGATGCTTGGCGGACTCTGGGAGTTCCCGGGCGGAAAGCTGGAGAGAGACGAAACGGCTGAAGAGGCCTGCGTCCGCGAACTCGAGGAAGAGCTCGGAGTTCGCATCGACATCATCGACCTGTTTCATTCTCTTTCTCACGCCTACAGCCATTTCAAGATCACGCTTCATGCCTTTCGCGCGCGAATCCTCGACGGCACGCCGCATTCCGCCACCGGCATGCCCGTCCGGTGGGTCCAGGCGGCCGAACTCGACGGCTTCGCGTTCCCCAGAGCAAATCGGAAGCTCATAGAACGGCTGGCTAACGAGAACGTTGAACCGCCGTACTGAACAGTTTCTTCCGGGCCGTACCTTTCGGAACCGGAATCTATCTGGCCGGCAGCCCTTTTGCGCATGATCCCATCATCGACACATTTTGCTCCTTTTCATCTCCGACACGTGCGCGCGATCACGTTCATCCTCATCCTGCTCGTATCGGCGTCCGCCGGTGTGACGGCAAGGGCACAGGATCGCGTCGCACCCGATCGTGCCGAGGTCATCGAACAGGTGCACCGGACGGAGCGTGACGCCGAGACCTCCGCCGCTCGATGGTCCGCAGCGCGCGAGCTCCCGCGCCGGATCGTGCAATCAGATGGTTCTCTAATCGAACTGGTGGATGTACGTGAGGGCCGGCCGTTCTATCTCGGTGCCGCCAATGCCCGGGCGGCGATTTGGCTGGGCACGGTCCACATTCAGCCCGGCGGCCGGACGGGTCTCGGAGCGACCGGTACCGGCCAGCGCATCGGCGTATGGGATAGCGGCCACGTGCTTGGCGATCACATCGAGCTGTCCGGACGTGTGGACACCGGTGACGATGCGGAGGTATCCAGTCACGCGACGCACGTAGGCGGTACGCTTGCCGCCACGGGCATCGACCCGGACGCACGAGGGATGGCCTACCAGGCGCACCTTACGTCCTATACGTGGACCAACGATGCCACGGAGATGCTGAACGAGGGTGAAAACGGTCTCCTCCACTCGAATCATTCGTACGGTGTTCTGGCCGGCTGGCATTTCGGAGACGTCGAAGGAACCGGAGATGGCTGGTACTGGCTGGGCGATCCCGACATCAGTACAACCGAGGACTACGTCTTCGGGCGCTATGATGTCGAAGCCGTCCAGTTCGACCGCGTCGCACATTCGTATCCCTATCTGCTCCCCATCGTCGCGGCGGGGAACGATCGCGGGGACGGAGGTCCACGTACCGGTACCTACCGGGCCCTCGACGGCGACGGCAACTATCAAACGTTTCGGATCGAAGACCGCCCGATTCCACCTGATGGCGGGGACTCCGGACTCGACACGATCGCCGGCGCGGGCACGGCCAAGAACGTCCTCACGATCGGTTCGATGGGCGCCGTCAATGCGTCCCTCAGGCTAAGCGTATTCAGCAGCTTCGGCCCGACGGACGACAACCGTATCAAACCCGATCTGGTCGGCATCGGAGAACAGGTTTACTCGCTCTCCTCGGCCCGGACTGATGCATACGGCGTATCGAGTGGCACGTCGATGTCGACCGCCACCGTGACGGGCTCCCTGACCCTCCTGCAGCAGTATTATCGCGACCTCTTTGGCGCACCGCTCCGAGCGGCTACGCTAAAGGGTCTGGCGCTCCACACGGCGGACGACCGCGCGACGCCCGGCCCGGACGTTCGCACAGGATGGGGACTACTGGACGCGGAACGAGCCGCCCTCCACATTCAGGCATCGGCGGAAAACCCTTCAGCCATCATCGAAGACGCGCTGCACGATGGGGAGCAGTACGCACGCGACGTCGTCTCCGACGGATCAGGAGCGCTTCGTCTCACGCTGAGCTGGACGGATCCGCCCGGCACGCGTCTGCCGGCAAACGGCCCCTCGTCCATCGATGACCCCGAGCCGCGCCTGCGCAATGATCTGGACGTCCGGCTCATACATCGTGCCTCCGGAACGGAATACGATCCGTACGTCCTCGACCCGACGGATCCTCTCGGACCGGCCGTCCGCGGTGACAACCGCGTCGATCCGGTAGAACAGATCTACGTGTCGGAAGCCGACACGGGCGCCTACACCATCGTCGTCTCACACAAAGGATCCCTGTTCGGCAGCTCCCGCCAGCCCTTTTCACTGGTTGTGTCCGGCACGCGCGGTGCGACGCTTCCCGCCGCGATCGCGCACCTCAAGGCCGCCCCATCGCTGGACGGCGTGACGCTGAGCTGGAAGTCTCTATACGAGCGTTCGTCAGGCACGTTCATCGTCGACCGCCGACCGGTGGGTGCCGGCCAGTCCGCGGCGGATTACACGCGCATCGGCGAGATAGCTGGATCTGGTTCGAGCGGACGGGAATACGAGGTTCGCGATGCCCTTTCTACGGCCGGCGTGTACCTGTATCGAGTCCGGTTCGATGATGGTGTGGGAACGTATCTATTAGGTACGGTGGAGGTCAATCTCCCGGCGCCCGAGACGTTCGCCGTACTTTCCAGCTATCCGAACCCCTATCGAATCGCCACGACGCTGGTGATCGACCTGCCGAAGACGCAACGTGTGACCGTCGACGTGTTCGACGCCCTGGGACGGCGCCTCACCGCGGTGTACGACGGCGAACTCCGGGCCGGCCGTCATGAGATCGTCGTGCGGAGTGATAGTTGGGCGTCCGGCGTCTATCTTGCACGTATCCTTACACCGAACGGGATAAGGACACATCGACTCATCAAGCACTGAACGTCCTTCGCATTCAGGTCGCCGTACCGTAGATTCGATCGAGTCTTTGTCCTTCGTCACTGCCGTTCACCCACCGCCCGACTCACCCACCGCCCGACTCAAACACCGCCCGACTCAGACACCGCCCAACTCACACACCGCCCCCCAGATGGATCTCGACGGCCTCTTTTGGATCGCACTCATTGTCTTTTACTTTCTCGCACGCATGATCGGCGGCGGGAAGCGAAGCAAACAGACCGGGAAAAGGCAGCCACAAGAGGCGCATCGCGACTCCTCTCGCGGAGGCGCCGACGAGCTGAGCGTAGCGCTCGATGAGATTCGGCAGGCTCTGGGGTTTCCGGGTGCGGAGGATACCGAGCATACGACCGCCGCGGAGGCACCTCATGCAAGCAGGCAGGAACAGAGGCATGAGCAGCGCCGCGCATCCGCATCGACCCCTACCATCTCACCGCCCGAGCAAAGGCGTTCGTCCGACCGCATACGTACCGGGACGCGACACACGCCGGACTCGCTGAAGCGGCGGACAAAGCGGCGAACGGAGCCGCGAATGGATTCCTCATCCATCAAGAAAAGATCCCGTCCGGAGGTGAGTGACAAGATCGTACCCGGCCTCCCGGCGCTTGAATCGTCGTTCGCGGAAGAAGAGACGTTCGAACGCGTCGGCCGCCACCCGCATCGCACTACACGGCACGATCTACGGGTCATATCTCCGTACGAGGAACCCGCACGAAAGCAGCTACCGGGTATTCGCCGACGGCTCGCGAAGCGTGCCTCGCTCCGGGAGGCATTCCTCGTAAAGGAGATCCTGGACCGGCCCGTCTCCATGCGACGGCCCTGAACTCATTCCGCAGACGGCGCACGGCGATCCTCTTAAGCGTCGTCTGCGCGCTTGAACGCCGCTGCTCCAACGGCTCCTCCTATCCCGCCCGCGACGGCGGTTACGAAAAGCCCGAACACCAGGATACCGACGTACGCGGCTGGAGACGACAGCATCTCCTGAATCTGCTCGATCTGAGAAGGATCCATTCCACTCTGCTCGAAACCCCGCCGCAGTTCCTCCTGCCAGCCGGGTGTCACGCCCATGCGTGCGAACAGCGCGGCGATCATCGTCTGCACGCCGCCGGCGACGAGGCCCGCCAGCGCGCCCAGAAGGAGGCCCTGCCCGCCGGTTACGGTCAGGTGATGGCGATCGGTATAGTGCCACACGGCGAGAACGCCGGCCGCGATGAGGATGATGCATGCCAGGCAATCTCCAAATGCTGGAATGAGCCCGGCGAGGACGGCAGCGACTCCAGCGGCAGCTCCCGCGAGGATAATGGACTGGGACCTGTTCGGCATACGGTCGACGATGAATAAGCGAAAGACGACGAGCGAGTGTATTAAAGATAGACACCTGCGGCAGCATATTCTAACCGCTACGTCTCTTCCCGTCCATCTCGGTTCCCGTCGATCAGTCCAACCAGTCCGCCCGTAAAGTAATAGCCTGCCACGACCCCGAAGACGGCGCCCGTCATCAGGCGACTTGCGGGCGTATTCGACCATAACCCGAGGACGTCGACGACCCAGTCGGCACCCGGGACCAGCACGCCGATCAGGATCGCCAGACCCGCATGCCGGCCCAGCGGATCGTCCACGAACCTCGCGAGCGGATATATCGTGGCGGCAGCAGCCAGGGCGAGGTAGATGCCCAGACACCGATCGCACACCGCGAGCTGTATTCCCCCCACATGGGGCGAACGACTCGGCATCTGATGACAGACACCCGAGAAAGCGGCCATGACGAGAGACCGAACGTCCCCGCCGGCGAACGAAGGTGCAAATATCAAGACGACAAGGGCTGCCGTACACGCGACAGCCGCACCCCATCCGGCCTCCCACGGTGCCTGTTCGTGCGTCATTTGCACTCTCTCGTCGATTGTATCTCGTAACGGTTTCGGCCGTTTTCCAACTCTGCGATTAACGGGGGTTTCACACCACGAACCCTTCGATGGCTTGATCCGGAACAGGGTCCCCAAATACCTTGTTGTACACATTAGCACTCAACGAGCGAGAGTGCTAACAGCCGAGACATTTACCCGCATTACCAAACCAATAAAAGGAGGAAGAAGACTATGGGATCGATTAAACCCCTTGGTGACCGTGTCGTCGTGCAGCCCGAAGAAGCCGAAGACAAGACGGAAAGCGGCCTGTACATCCCTGACACGGCCAAGGAGAAACCACAGCGCGGAACGATCGTGTCGGTCGGACCCGGTCGCGTTGAGGACGGAAAGAAGATCGACATGAGCGTCGGTGAAGGCGACACGATACTTTACGGGAAATACTCGGGTACCGAGATTTCTCTTGGAGGCAAAGATCTCCTGATCATGCGTGAGAGCGATATCCTCGGCATTATTGAAGACTAGACACCACTCGGCGCCCACTTCGGTGGGTGCCGTCTTGACGTTTTAGTCGACATGCACTGAAGTGAAACACCCAAAAAGTTTATAGTAAGGAAAATGGCTAAACAGATTGTATTCGACTCACAGGCCCGAACGGCTCTGAAGCGAGGGGTAGACACTCTTGCGAATGCCGTAAAGGTCACGCTGGGCCCCAAGGGGCGTAACGTCATCATCGAGAAAAAATTCGGCGCACCGACCATCACCAAGGACGGCGTGACCGTCGCCAAGGAGATCGAGCTGAAGGACAAGCTCGAGAACGTCGGCGCACAGATGGTCAAGGAGGTCGCCTCGAAAACCAGCGACGTCGCCGGTGACGGTACGACGACGGCTACCGTCCTCGCCCAGGCGATCATCCAGGCCGGACTGAAAAGCGTCACGGCCGGTGCCAATCCGATGGACCTCAAGCGCGGCATCGACGCCGCGACGCAGGCCGTCGTCGCGAACATTCGCGAGCAGAGCCGCGAGATCTCCGGCAAGAACGAGATCTCGCAGGTCGCCTCCATCTCCGCCAACAGCGACAAGACGGTCGGCAGTCTGATTGCCGACGCGTTCGAGAAGGTCGGCAAGGACGGCGTCATCACGGTCGAGGAGGCCAAGGGTACGGAAACCTACCTCGACGTCGTCGAGGGTATGCAGTTCGACCGCGGCTACCTGTCTCCCTACTTCGTCACGGATCCGGACAACATGGAGACCGTCCTGGAGGACGCCTACATCCTGATCCACGACAAGAAGATCAGCACGATGAAGGATCTCCTTCCCGTTCTGGAGAAGGTCGCTCAGACCGGCAATCCGCTCCTCGTTATCGCGGAAGACATCGAAGGCGAGGCTCTGGCGACGCTCGTAGTGAATAAGCTGCGTGGAACGCTTAAGGTCGCGGCCGTGAAGGCCCCGGGCTTCGGTGATCGCCGCAAGGCCATGCTCGAAGACATCTCCATTCTCACCGGCGGAACGGTCGTTTCGGAAGAGAAGGGATACCGTCTCGAGAATACGACGATCGATTATCTCGGCCGCGCCAAGCGCGTCGTGATCAACAAGGATACCACAGTGGTGGTGGACGGAGCCGGCGAAGCATCCGACATCAAGGCGCGGACGCAGCAGATTCGGCAGCAGATCGAAACGACGACGAGCGACTACGACCGTGAGAAGCTTCAGGAGCGTCTCGCCAAGCTCTCAGGCGGTGTGGCCGTCCTCAAGATCGGCGCCTCGACGGAGCCGGAGATGAAAGAGAAGAAGGCCCGCGTCGAGGACGCGCTGCACGCCACGCGCGCAGCCGTCGAGGAAGGCATCGTGCCGGGAGGTGGCGTTGCGTACCTGCGCGCCCTCTCGTCGCTGGACGATCTCGAGGTCGAGAACGAGGACCAGCGAATCGGTGTCACGATCGTGCGCCGCGCGCTCGAAGAGCCGATGCGCCAGCTCGTTCAGAACGCCGGGCTCGAAGGCTCCATCGTGGTCCAGAAGGTCAAGGACGGGAAGGGCGACTTCGGCTTCAACGCACAGACGGAGAAGTACGGAAACCTTCTCAAGGAGGGTGTGCTCGATCCGACGAAGGTCGCCCGTACGGCGCTCGAGAACGCCGCGTCCGTATCCAGCCTGCTGCTTACCACGGAAGCCGTGGTTGCGGACAAGCCGGGTAAGAATGACGACGACGACGATGGCGGTGGCATGCCCGGCGGCGGCGGCATGCCCGGCGGCATGGGCGGCATGGGCGGCGGCATGGGCTTCTAGTCCACCAGGCGCCTTATCGACAACAGGAAAAGCGGGATCGCCCATCGAGGTGGTCCCGCTTTTTTTGTTTATGCGACGGGCCCATCGCATGCATCGAACACGTCCGCCGGACCGCTCCCGGTCACTCAGTCGGACGCCGGCAACACGATCGTGAACACGGATCCGCGGTGCTTTTCCGAGGACAGGGTAATCGTGCCGTCCATCAATTCTACGAGCCGTTTCGACACGGCGAGACCCAAACCGCTACCCTGATGCGTACGATCCAACCCCGTGCTTTCCTGAACGAACGGATCGAAGACGTGTGGGAGAAATTCCGGTTCTATGCCAATGCCCGTATCCTCGATTACGATGTGGATCTCCGATCCGTGGCGACGAACGGAAACGTCCACATGTCCCTGATCCGTAAACTTGACGGCGTTGTCGAGAATGTTGTTCACGACGCGCGTGAGCACCCCGTGATCCACGCGAGCACAATAACGCTCCTGCGAGAGCGAAACGACGAGATCCACGCCCTTCTCCTCGGCAGCCGGTCTGACGAGCGCCGCGACACTGTCGACGATGTGTCCGACATGGTGCGCCCGAAAATCGATTTCAAGCGTGCCGGACTCGATCTGGGCGAGGTCCAGCATCGAGTCGAGCATCAAGAGAAGCCGCCGGCCGCTGCGCTCGATAAGATTCACGAACCGCTGGTATTCCGTCCGCACGCCCTGCCGGAGAATCGAGGTGAACCCAAGAATGACCGTAAGCGGCGTCCGGATCTCATGCGTGATATTCGTCAGCAGCATCACCTTGAGCTTGGACATTTCCTCGGCGTGCTCCTTCGCCTCGATGAGAGCCAGCTGTCGCTCCTTCTCTTCCTGAATGTCCACGCAGGAACCGATGAATCCCGCGAACGTGCCCTCTGAATCAAACCGCGGAATCGCGCGGTCGAGCACCCACCGATATTGCCCGTTGTGTCGCCGGAGGCGGTACTCTCTCGTAAACGCCTCCTGTCGATCGATCGCGTCCAGAAGCGCCCCTTTGCATGCATCCCGATCGTCAGCGTGGACGAATCGTTCCCATCCCCCAGAGAGGTGTTCCTCCAGCGGCGATCCCGTGTAGTCGACCCAGAACTTGTTGAAATGCTCCGCCGTCCCCGTCTCGTCCGCCAACCAGATCAATACGGGAGCTGAATCCGCCAGCATGTGAAACCGTTCTTCGCTGGCCCGCAGCGCCGAAAGCGCGCGATTCCGCTCCGTGATATCGGTCATCACGGTGAGCGCGCAGGCTTCTCCCTCGACATCGATCTGCTGCGCCGACAGAAGCACCGTACGCCGCTCTCCGGAACGCGTGCGAAGCTCCATCTCCTCGTCCTGCACGGACGCTCCGTCAGCGAGATGCTTTCGTATCTCGGCAAAACGGCCGGGATCTTCCAGCACGTTGATGTCGGCGAGCCTCGAACCGACGGTCTCCCCGATTTCGTGGCCCGTAAGCGAAACCCACTTTTCGTTCACGTCGATCACGCACCCATCCGACAGCCTCGATATGATGATCGGCGACGGGCTCGCATGAAAAATCTTATACAGCAGGGCAGTGGACCCGCGCTGTACGGGCCCGATGAATTCGTCGGCGTCAACATGAAAGGAATCGGCCTGCCGCATGACTATTATGCCGAATGTACCCTCTCGTACTTCAAGGACGGAAATGGGGATGGCAGCTGAAGGGTGGGGTCTCGCCCCTCAGTCGTATTCGAAGATGCGTCCTCGCCGCACGTAAATACTCTGATTTGTCCGTACGTGCAAGGAAACATCGTTACAGTCTTGGAAGGATGGTACGCAACGTCACGCGTCGCCGTACGCTCCATACCACGTCTTCCACCTCATCATCAACCTTCGACGCCCACATCCACGGCCACGGCACTTCAGCACGTCGGGACGTTAACTCAACAGCAAGAAGCGGTCGAAGACATCGCATCGATATTGCGGTCTAGTGAGGACCTGAAGGGCTCCGCGTCGGCAAAGTCGAGAGGAATTGCCCGTCGACAGATAAGCGGTCGGTAGTCCGCACGAAACAGGTTCACGCGCCGCCGCTTGACCGATCTAATCACGGCCAGAGAGGCACTGCGTAGAATAATACGTGTTGTGACGTCAGCGCGCATGTCGAGTCAGCTATCGCCGGACGAATTAATGAATTCACTCGCGTGCATTTCGAATGACCGAAACGCACGACTGAATCGCAGTGCCGGAGCGCCGCGTGGCGCAGATATTCGATTGCGGTGATTCCGTGTCGACAATCGAGGATCGACGCTCGATTAAGACAATGATCACTCTAAACATACTGGAGCGGTCGACCTACAGCAACAGCCTTTTCGATCCGTTCCATTATTCCAACAACTTTCTTCGTGGATCGGGCACACGTAGCGGTGGATGGGGCCCACGTAGCACGTTTCAGCCTTCCGACGCTGTCATCGCGCCGATCCTGCTCCGCATCCGGTTACCTCGATACCGTCGCCGCCGACACCTGGAGCTCCTCCATGAACCTTTCGGCGAGCTCGCCGGCACGTTCCGCCGTTCTCGCCTCTGCATAAATGCGGATGATGGGTTCCGTGTTCGATTTTCGCAGGTGGACCCATTCCTCCATAAAATTGATTTTCAGACCGTCCGTCGTGTCCGTCTCCTCATCCGCATACTGCCGAGCAAGATCGGCCAGCACGGTATCCGGGTCGGTATCGCCGATCGCCGTCTTGTTCTTGCTGATCGTGTAGCGCGGCAATCCCCTCATGACCTCTGAAAGAGCTACTTTCTCGGTCGCCAGATGCTGGAGTACGATAGCTGTGCCGACGAGCGCGTCTCGACCGTAATGCAGCTCCGGCACGATGACGCCGCCGTTCCCCTCTCCACCCAATATGGCGCCGACTTCCTGCATCTTCTGCACGACGTTGATTTCGCCGACCGCCGAGCGAAAGACGGTCTGACCGTACGCTTCGGCGAGATCGTCCACCGCGCGAGACGACGATAGATTGGTGACGAAGGGTCCCTTCGCGCGCTTCCACATGAAATCGGCCGCGACCACCTGGGTCAGTTCCTCACTCATGTAGGTCCCGCCGTCTGCTACGAGCGCGAGGCGATCGACGTCCGGATCGACGGCGATGCCCAGATCCGCGTGCGTGGACGCCACGAGCTCCGTGAGCTCCGTCAGGTGTTCCGGTAGCGGTTCAGCCGGATGCGCGAACCGGCCGGTGGGCTCACAGTGGAGCCTGACGATATTTTCCTCGCGGACGCCGAGTCTGGTCAGGAGAGCAGGTAGGGCGATGCCACCCACCGAATTCACCGCATCCACGACGACCTTGAAATCCGCCGCCGCGATGTCGCCCGCGTCTATCCAGTCCAGCTCCAGGATGCGATCGATATGCATGTCCAGGAAGTCGGCCCGCTCGTACGTGCCGAGCCCTTCATACCCTACGGTCTCCGACGTCCCGTCGTCGACGATGCGAAGCACCTCCTCTCCTTCACGCGCTGTCAAGAATTCGCCCTTCTCGTTGAGCAGCTTCAGGGCGTTCCACTCGGGCGGATTGTGGGATGCGGAGAGCACGATCCCTCCGGCGGCCCGTCGCTCCTGGACGGCCATCTCTACCGTCGGCGTGGTGGCAAGACCGGCATCGACCACGTCGACGCCCGCACTCTGAAGCGCGGCCGAAACGATCCGCGCGCAAACGTCGCCGCTCACGCGCGCGTCGCGGCCGATCACGACGGCCGGCTCCCGACCCAATTCCATCGCCCGACGCCGGCACCACGTCCCGAACGCGCCGCCGAAGCGGACCAGCACGGCAGGGTCAAGTCCATCACCGAAGACCCCCCGAATCCCGGAGATTGAGACGATAAGGGTTCCCGGCATATTCCCGAAGTAGATTATTGAGCGTTCGTCCGAGCGGCACCCGCTGATGCACGCGCTGCCACGACCGTTGCAGCAACCCGCGACATTGCGTAAGCTCCAAACTCATTCATACGCAGAGAACTATCAAGCGCCCTGGGTGAACCTCCCGCTCGTTCCCTTCAACGTACTTTAATGGAACTGGAGGCGGGAACCCCTGTTTGCCCCGTGCTCCCCGGTCGGGGAGCCGCTGGGATCAATCTTCCTTCCTACGATGACGACGCATCCGGAGCCCCTCGGTGAACCAGCCACGGAGATGACGTGGCGGCACCGCTTCACCGTGCTGACGGCCGGCACTACCGTCCTTCTTTTTGCCTGGGGCGCGTTCGTCACGAGCATCAACGCCGGCCTCGCCGTTCCCGACTGGCCGTCGTCGTTTAACTCCTACGACCCTTTCAATCCGTGGCCCGAGTGGTGGCGGCTCATGCCGGTTCTGGCCGAACACGGACATCGACTTGTTGGCGCACTCGTCGGAATCCTTACGCTAATCCTGGCCGTGTGGACGTGGATTGCGGATTCGCGGCGCTGGATGAAATACCTGTCCGTCGGAGCTCTTCTCCTCGTATCACTTCAGGGCACCCTCGGCGGTCTCCGCGTAGTGCTCCTTTCACTGGACCTCGCCGTCGTCCACGCCTGCATCGCACAGGTTTTTTTCGGACTGATCGTGGCCCTGGCGCTCTTTACATCCCGGCCCTGGCTCACCGGAGATCGGGGTACGTACGAGGCGTCCGACGCACGCGGCATGCGCAGAACGGCGTGGCTTACCGTGGCCGTTCTTTACGTTCAGATCATTCTGGGCGCCCTGCTGCGCCATCCCGGAACGGGCATCGATCCCATGCTGGCCGGACTCCATATTCTGGGCGCCATCATCACGACGGCGGCCATCTTCTTACTCTTCCGCCGAGCATCCGCGCGACACCGGGGCACGCACCTGCTGTATCCCGCCGCCCGCTGGATGGTCGTTCTAGTAGCGATCCAGTTCGCCCTGGGCCTGACGGCGTTCGTCGTCACCCTTGACGACTCCGGCATGCTCGACCCGAGCAATCTCCAGGTGGTCGTCAACACGGCCCACATGGTTACCGGTGCCCTCTTGATGGGCTGCGCCGTCGCCGCCGCCGTAGATGCAACCCGCCTTGGCAGGGATCCATCGAATGAGAAGTACACGGATCCCGCGAATTCCGTTATATTGCAACAACCGTCTCTCAGTCGCTGACGTTCGACGTTCGTGCAGAACGACACCAAGCCGTCCATTCCTTCCGTTCGCTCCGCCGCCGTTCCCGCGGAGGTCCGCCTCGACGTGCTCCGCGACTACGTCGAGCTGACGAAACCCGAAATTACGCTGCTCGTCGTACTGTCGTCCGTCGGCGGATTCGTACTCGCGCCCGTCCATCCGTTCGACGTGAGTGCCTTCGTCTTCCTGCTGATCGGCGTGATGCTTACGAGTGCCGGGGCCTCGGCGCTGAATCACTGGATGGAGAGAGATTTCGACGGGGCGATGCGCCGGACGATGAATCGACCGCTTCCCGAAGACCGGATCGGCGCGGAAGCAGCCCGTAATTTCGGAGCCCTTCTCCTCGCCGCCGGCGTGGCCCTACTGTGCCCGCTCACAAACCCCCTTACGGGCGTGCTCGCACTCGTGTCTGCGCTGCTGTACCTCTTCGTGTACACGCCGCTGAAGCGCCGCTCGAAATGGAACACCCTCATCGGTACGCTGCCCGGAGCCCTTCCCGCACTCGGCGGCTGGACCGCTGCTACGGGATCGGTCGGATGGGGAGGCATCGCGGCGTTTTCCATCCTTGCCGCCTGGCAGATGCCTCACTTTCTATCTTTGGCATGGATGTACCGGAAGGATTATGAACGGGGCGGCCACATGATGCTCCCCGTCACTGATCCATCCGGGCGCTCCACGGTCAACCAGACGCTCTTCTTTACCGTCGCTCTGGCCGTGCTGAGCCTGTGGCCCACCGCCCTCGCCCTCACGGGGTGGATCTATACGGCCGCCGCCGTCGGCCTCGCCGCCTGGTTCCTCCACGCTGCACTCGTCTTTTACCGCAGCTATCACGTCCACGATGCCCGCCGCGTGCTCAAGGTGTCGATCTACTACATCCCGCTGCTCGTCCTTGCGCTGCTGGTCGACCGGATCGTCGGCGGCGGTCTGCTCACGCTGTAGCACATCCTTTCTCCCGGACCGCTTTGCGTACGCACTCGATGCCATCACTCGCCGTCGACGTCGATAACCTGACCCATCGCTACGGAGAACGCACGGCATTAGATGAGGTCGATCTTTCCGTCCACGAGGGTGCCCTTTTCGGCGTCCTGGGACCGAACGGCGGGGGAAAGACGACCCTCTTCCGCATCCTGTCGACACTGATCCGGCCCACGAAGGGAACGGCCACTGTCTTCGGTGTCGATGTCAGAGATCGACCGGATGCCATTCGCAAACGTATCGGCATCGTGTTTCAATCCGTCGCGCTGGACGCCGAGCTGACCGTACGCGAGAACCTTCGCACCCATGCGGCCCTGTACGGAGTGTCCCGCAGGGGACTCGACGAACGCCTCGACGTGCTCCTGCCGCAGTTTGGGCTGGTGGACCGTGTGGACGAGCGGGTCTCGATGCTCTCGGGTGGACTCAAACGGCGGGTCGATCTCGTGCGGGGTCTCTTACATGCTCCGCCGCTGCTTCTGCTCGATGAGCCTACGACGGGTCTCGACCCCGCCGCGAGACATTCGTTCTGGGAGACCGTCGATCGCGTACGGCGCAACGAAGGGATGACGATTCTGCTCGCCACCCACTCGATGGAGGAAGCCGAGCGATGCGACCGTCTCGTCATCCTCGACCGCGGTGCGATCGTCGCGAACGGCACGCCCGAGGAGCTCCGCCAGGGCGTGGGGGACGAAACGCTTTGGATCGAATGCAGCGATCCGCGGGCGATGGCGGATAGCATGACATCCCGACTTAACGTAGACACCGTCGTCATCGGCTCCCGCGTACAGGTTTCCGACCCGAATGCGCACAACGTCCTGCCGGCGCTCTACGAGGCATTCGGTCGAGATATCCACGCCGCAACCATCCGGCGACCGACCCTGGAGGACGTGTTTATGCTCCACGCCGGACGGTCCCTCGAAGACGCGGATACGACGCCTGAAACGCCAGACCGATGATGTATACCGTTACTGCACTCTGGCGCCGTGAGCTCATCAAGTTTCTTCGAGACAAAAGCCGTGTCGGCGGAGCCGTGCTGCAGCCGCTGGTCGTCTGGCTCCTTCTGGGATTCGGCTTCCGCGACACGTTCCAACTTCCGTCTTCGACAGGCACCGACATCCCTTACCTCGAGTTTCTCTTCCCGGGAATGCTCGCGCTCGTCGCCCTGTTTACGTCGATATTTTCGACGATCTCAATCGTAGAAGAACGGAAATCCGGCTTCCTCCAAGCCGCGCTGGCCGCACCGGTATCACGGTCCGTCCTCGTCCTGGGAGCAACTCTCGGCGGAACGACACTGGCTGTCGGACAGAGCGGCCTGTTCCTGATCCTCCTGCCGTTTCTCGGGCCGCCTCCCACCGTCGCCGGCCTTGCTCTGATGCTGTTCGTTCTCGCCCTTATCGGACTTGCTTTCACCGCACTCGGCGTTACCGTGGCGTGGAAAATACGCACGACGCGGGGCTTTCATGCGGTAATGAACCTCTTTCTGATCCCCCTCTGGGTCCTCTCAGGCGCCTTCTTCCCTCCCACGGGAGCTCCACCCCTTCTCCAGTGGATCGTACGCCTCAATCCGTTCTCTTACGGCGTCGACGCCCTGAGAACAGCCATGTACTGGCCTGGACCGGCACCAGAGGTCGCGACTTCACTGGCGGTATCGCTGCCGGTCACGATCGTGTTTACGGGACTGATGTTCGCGCTCGCCGTTCGATCCGTCGCCACTCCGATCGCACCGGAATAGACGCCCGACGAAACGACGCGAATAGCAGGGCGTTTGTGCTCCCATGGAAACGACTACTGCACCCAATACCCCCCTACGCCGGAAAGCGAACCTCAAGACGCTCGGACGCGACGATCTCGAACGGTTCGTCCGAGATCTGGATCAGCCGGCCTACAGAGGACGCCAGATCTTCAAGTGGATCTACGGCAAGGGAGCGACGTCTTTCGACGAGATGACGGACCTTCCCAAGGATTTCCGAACCCGGCTTGAAGATTGCGCGCACGTCGGACGGCTCGAACCCACGCAGGTCCGGATCAGCGATGACGGTACCTCCAAAGCCCTGTTCACGCTTCCTTCGGGGAGAAAGTTCGAGACCGTGCTCATCCCGGATATTGGCCGAGATGGTACGCCGAACCGGCTGACCGTCTGCGTCTCGAGCCAGGTCGGCTGCGCCATGGGATGTACGTTTTGCGCGACGGGTCTCATGGGATTCCAGGAGAACCTCTCACCGGGTGACATTTACGACCAGGCATGGTACATGGACGAACACGCACGAGAACGGTACGGTCGAGGCATCTCGAACGTCGTGTACATGGGGATGGGCGAACCGCTTCTGAATTACGACAGCGTCCTGTCCAGCCTGCGGTTGCTTACCGATGCCGACGGACTCGACCTCAGTCCGCGACGCATCACGGTCTCTACGGTCGGGCTCGCGCGACGCATCAAGAAGCTGGCGGACGACGATCCCGGCGTAAATCTCGCCGTTTCACTACACGCTCCGACGGACGAAAAGCGAAGCGCCATCATGCCGGTCAATCGAAATACGGCGACGGATCTTGGCGCGTTGCGTGAATCCATTGCGTACTATCACGCGAAGACCGGACGTCGCGTGACCTACGAGTACTGCCTTTTCCATCGGCGCAACGATACCGCCGAAGATGCCCGGCGATTGGCGGATATCACGACGTGGGCACCCAGTAAGGTGAATCTGATCATGTACAACCCGGTCGGCGACCTTCCGTTCGAACGCACGCCGGATAAGCGCCTGAATGCTTTCGTCAAGGAGCTCGTCCACCGTGACGTCACTGTTACCGTCCGCCGAAGCCGCGGCCAGGATATCGACGCGGCTTGCGGACAGCTCGCCGTAACGTCCAGCTGAACGACCCGCGGCATGGTTCGGCATCCTTATTAACCCGCACCGGCTTATATTCCTGCGATCGCTTGAATCGAAGCGTCGCGATGTTCCCGCCGATGTTTCAGCGCATCCCTCTACATCATTCCATTCCACCCGCACATGAGCAAGCTATCCAGTGGATCGCAGGAAGCCGACCGCAGCATCGTTTCTCTCCTGCTCGGATTCCTCGGCGTGACGGCGGCATTTCTCCTGCTTCCGAAGACCATTAAGTACGTCATCCGCCGCTTCGTACTCGGCATAGCGTCCGAGATCGTGGCCGTCGTTATTACCGGCCTGCTAACCGAGAAGCTCGTGCATTTCATTTCCGAGCATGATGCGACGGAGCGCCTGGAGGACGCTCCCCAACGTCCCTGACCCATGCCGACGAGATTCGCTACTCCTCATGTCCCGCGTCTTCCAGCTCCCTGCGGCGCGACTTCAGCATCGCGGATAGCCCGACGAGAACGACCCCGACGAAAGCGATCCCGGCGAAGGCCGACTGATAACCGGAGAGTCCGGCAGCCGCGCTAGATACGACGGCCCCGATGAGTGCACCGCCCGACAGCTGACCGACACTTATCGAAAGGGTACCGATACCCTGCGCCACGGTCCGTTCGGCCGCCTTCGACTCGTGAAGCAAGATGTAGCTCAACGACGATCCGAGGATACCCGATAAACCGAGCCCGATCAGTACCGACGCCGCGTAGAACGTCGTCGTAGTGAGAATCGGCAGGCCCATCGTCGCAAGACCAACCGTCAGGAGCGCGGTGCTGACCACCGTAATCGTTCGGGAGCCGAACCGGTCGATGGATCGTCCAGCTATGGGTGATCCGATCGCCACGGCCGTGACGAGCGGCAGCAGCATGAACGAGGCGGAGGATTTCGTCACCTCGAAGGCCTGAACGGCCATGCCCGGCATGAACACGAAAGCGGCCTCCGTCAGCCCCGCTCCCATCCCCAGTGCCGCGACGATGGCGACCTGACGGTTTCGGAACAGCTCCAGACGTACGAGCGGCTTCTTGGAACGTCGCTCCAGCCGGATGAACACCGGAAGGAGCACGAGTGACATAACAAGATAGGGAGCGACCGCGGCAGACGTAAGACTCGATAGAAAGGCGCCCGTATCGATGCGGTTAATCCCGAAAGCGAACGACACCAGCATGAGTCCAAGGGTCGCGATGCCCGGAAGGTCCATCCGACCACCTTCCTCGTCAACCGTATCGGGAAGCGCGCGCCATCCCAGTCCGATGATGACCAGTGCGAGCGGCACGTTGATAATAAACAACCACTGCCATCCAAGCAGCAGCAGCACACCGGCCAGAATGGGTCCGACGATGAACGCGATCCCAAAGACGGCACCCAGAATGCCGAGCGCCCGCCCTCTCCTGGATGGAGCGACGACGTCGCCTACGACGGCACTCGCGACCGGAAAAATGCCTGACGCGCCGAGACCCTGCAGGGCTCTCCCAGCCAGGAGCATCGGGAAAGCGGGAGCGGCTGCCACGATGAGCGATCCGACGGCAAACAGCGTCACGTCGGCCACATAGACGCGCCGGCGCCCCATCACGTCCGACAGGCGCGCCATGAACGGCAGACCCAGCAGGTTGAACAATACGAAAACGTTGAACACCCACGATACGGCGCGCTCCGTCAAGCCATAATGTTCACGAAGTGCCGGAAGCGCCGGCCCTACAATGGCGATATCGAGGGCCGCCATGAGCACACCGAGGAAAAGCACCACGAGGATGCGGACAGTTGAGGTGCCTTGACCGGACATGCGTCGTGCTAGTCTAGAACGCGGAAAGTATGCCTGCGAGCCCACCTGAGTTTATCCCGTGCGCGCGGTGGCATCAAGCACTCGCTTCCGTATTCGTCAAACGTGCATCTGGGTTCACGGATGACAATCTCCCATCCCATGAAACTTACCCGGCCGCCCACACAGTTGAACTCCGGTCCCACCTTCCGCCGACGAGACCTTTTCCGCCATGCTACAGCGATTCCAGCACGTTCTAGTGGTTCTCGCCACGCTGGTCGTCTTCATTGCCGGCGTCCTCTCGTACTTCACCTTCACGTACTTCACCCTGTCGACGGCGCCTTCCGAGGAGGATCTCTGGCCGCGGACGGAGGAGTGGGCCGAAAATCATCTCGAAGCGATGTCCCTCCCCGAGAAGGTGTCGCAGCTCCTTTCGATTCGTACCGCCGAGCCGGCCGCGACCGATACCGATCCGACGTATGAGGCACTCGTCGACCTGGTCGAAGCATTCGGCATCGGGGGTATCACGCTGGCGATGGAAGCTCCCATGGAACAGGCGGCTCTGGTGAACGACCTGCAGCGCAGGACCGGCATCCCCTTGCTCGTTTCGCAGCACATCGAGTGGACCTCGGGACGAAGAACGGGAATGGGAATGGGAACGAGCTTCCCGAACATGATGGCGCTCGGCGCCACCCGTAATGTGGAGCTCTCGTATCTCGCCGGACGCATCGCAGGTATCGAGGCGGGTGCCGTTGGCGTCCATCACGTATTTGCTCCCAGAGCCGACGTGTTCACCCGTTCGGATAGCTCGGTACGCAACCTGCTCTCATTCGGCGAACGGCCGGAGCAGGTCTCGATCATGTCGAGGGCGTTCGCACGAGGCGTCCAGGATGCAGGAGCACTTGCCACGGCGATGCAGTTCCCGGGACGTGCTCCTGGACGCGCCCATTCGAACATCGGACGTATTAGACTGCGGTTCGGGATGGACCGATTTGAGACGATCGAGCTGCTGCCCTACCAGGATCTCATCGAGGAGGGCATCATGAGCATCATGATGGGCAACCACACGATCCCCGAAATCGAGCCCGACGTCGGGGCCCCTGCTATGCTTTCCTCTCGGGTGACGACCGACCTCCTTCGCGGCCGGCTCGGATTCAACGGAATCGTCGTCGCCGACGATCTCGATGCAGCAGCGGAAGCCGCGCGGTCCACGCCCGCTGAGATGGCCGTTCGCGCCCTAGAGGCGGGCGCGGATCTCCTGCTTCTGACCTCGGATCCCTATTCGGTAAGAGAAGCCGTGCTCCGTGCGGTGGCAGACGGACGGCTTTCCGAACGCCGCATCGATGCCTCCGTCTACCGTCTCCTGCGTGCCAAAGCATGGCTCGATCTGGAGGCGAACCGATATGCGGACTTTACAGTGGTACGCTCGACGATGTACTCACCGGATCACCTGGCACTGAGCGAGACGATCGCACGCCGCTCGGCAACGCTGCTTCGGAACGAACGGGACGTCTTGCCGCTCTCGTGGGGAGGACGTGTTCTTAGCGTTTCCCTGCGCGGCAGCGTCTCGTCGACCGTAGACTCGATCTTTATCAACGTGCTCGGACGGCGGCGCGGCGGCACCGAAACGGCGTCCCGGATACTCGATGTCGACTCCGAACCGGACGATTATCGCGAGGTGCTCGAAGAAGCGCCTTCATACGACGTCGTCGTCGTGAGCGTCGTCCAGGAAGCAATGCACATGGGCGAAATTGAGCCTCTGCGTCGGGAGGCCCAGGACTTTCTCACGAGGCTGTCCAGGTACGACGTACCCATCGTCCTGGTAGCGTTCGGCAATCCCTTTCTTATCGTCGACACCCCGCAACCGGAAGCCTATCTCGTTACCTATGGAGCCTCCGAGGCGACGCAACTCGCCGCTGCCGAGGTCCTGCTCGGTCAATCGGAAACCACCGGCCGGCTTCCCGTCTCTATTCCGGGCCGGTACGCCTATGGGGCAGGCATCGACCTTCCCCAACAATCCGTTCGTCCGGGCTCGCCGGCGGAGGTCGGGCTCAGCCGAGAACGTCTGGCGCTGTCCGACTCGGTCATCTATTCCGCCATCGGTGATCGCGCCTTTCCCGCCGCCGCCCTTGCGGTCGGTCGGCGTGGCGTCATAACCAAGCTCGAAGGCTACGGGTACTATACGTATGCGGCCGGTAAGCGCGTCACGCCGCACTCGCTGTTCGACATCGCCTCGCTCACGAAGGTCGTCGCCACTACGACGGCCGCCATGAAACTGTACGACGAGGGCACGCTAGACCTGGACGAACGCGTCGTACACTACCTGCCCGAATTTGGGCAGTCCGGCAAGGACGACATTACCATCCGTCAGCTGCTCACGCACTCGGCCGGACTCACGCCATACCGGGCGTTCCATCAGATGGGGATCACCACGCGCGCCGCGCTGATCGATCTCCTGATGGAGGAAGAACTCGTGTATCGTCCGGGAACGGAATCGCGCTACAGCGATCTCGGCATGATCACGATGATGCTCGTAATCGAACGCGTCACCGGGCAACCGTTTTCGGAATACGTAACCGCCAACGTGTTCGAGCCCCTGGGTATGCATGATACGCAGTTTCGCGGTACAGGCATCACGGATCCTACGGTGGTACCGACGGAGGTCGATGCACATTTCCGGCGGCGTCTTATCCAGGGAGAGGTCCACGACGAAACGGCCTGGATCCTCGGCGGCGTGTCCGGCCATGCAGGTGTATTCTCGACCGTAAACGACCTTGCCAAGCTCGCATTCATGCTGCTGAACGACGGCCGGCTCAATGGAGGATCTTTCGTTTCACCGGAGACTATCGCGACGTTCACGATCGTGCAGGATCCCGACCTCAGCACGCGCGCGCTGGGTTGGGATACCAAGGCGCCCGAAGGATACTCGTCGGCCGGTGAACTATTCGGGCCGAACAGCTTCGGCCACACCGGGTTTACGGGGGCGTCGTTCTGGATCGATCCCGACGTCGACCTCTTCGTAATCCTGTTGACCAATCGCGTGTATCCGAGCCGCAACAACAGTAAGATCAGTGAAGTTCGCCCCAAGATCGCCGACCTTGCACGCAGCTCCATCATCGGGCCCCCGCTATTTACATTCCCCGACGTGGAACGGAACGAGACGCGGTAGGTCCGGCGTCGCCCGGACGAACGGATCCTGGAACATCTTTTGCTCGGAACATCTTTTGCAGTATGCCTTTCTGCAACAGCCCGGAAGCGAAAGCCTCCTCGCTCTGACAATCTGTCACAACCGCTTTAATAAAGCTTGCTATGCCGACGTACGTATATCGACGTGAAGACGGTTCGACGTTTGAGATCGACCAGCGCATCACGGAGGATGCACTTGAAACGTGCCCCGAAACGGGTCAGAAAGTGGAGCGCATAATAACGGGTAGTGCCGGCCTGATCTTCAAGGGCAGCGGGTTTTACCTGACGGATTACGCGCGCAATAACAATAGCTCAGAGTCGAAATCGTCGTCGTCGTCGGGCGAGTCGCCGGGATCCGAGGGCTCGGCTTCCGAAGGCACCGCATCCGGAGGCAAGGCATCAAGCGGTGAGAGTTCGGGTGCGAACACTTCAAGCGGCGGCTCGTCTGACGGCAGCAGCGGATCGAACGCTTCGTCGAACTCCTGACGATGCGCCGGATCACCGGATCGGCCCAAAATCAGACGGCCGTTCCGTCTCTCCAATCTTCGACACGTCTTCTCCAATCGTCCTCGTACGCCTCGCGACGCTGGAGGACGTAGGTATCGAAAAGGCCGGCGTTTCCGTAGGCACGCGATCGGCGGAAAACGAACGGGGGCAGACGTCTGTTCAGGATGGCACCCGGCTCGAAGTAGTACCACGCCATGCCGGAGGCCGTCTCCTCCTCGTAGGCGGGTGGACCGAACAGGATGTAAATCATTCCGCGGTCCGTCTTCCATCCGGACTTGTACCCGGAAAACCGGATATTCGCCTCTTCAACGCGGCTGTAATAGGTGGACAGCAGCGCCGCGGCAGCCTCTCGACTCGGTACCCGATCCGCCCAGAAGGCATCGAATCTGCGTTTCATTTCCTCCTCGGACCGCGCGGCAAGGATCCGCCTCAGCTCGTCGTCTCGCGCGATGTAGCTCAGCGCGTGGACCATTTCTGTCAAAGACGTGATACGGGGGAAGGACGGACGCTTGACCGTAAAATGTCTGTATTTCGTTCGCGTCCCGCTGCGGCTTGAGACTCGTACCTCGACGGCATACGTACCTACATCCAACGCTGGAAGCGAAAATTCGACGGACAGGCGATCCTCGGCGTCGCCGATCCGGCGACGGCTCGCCTGAACCGTATCCACAGCATCATAGTCCACCCCCTTGTAAGCGAGCGAAAACGGATCGGGCGTGAACCAAAACGGCGGAGAGGCAACCGTCGAATCGGTTTCAAAGCTGACCAGGGTCATCGTCACGTCAGCCGTATCCGAGACGTTGTACACCTCCGTCACGATGCGCAACGAGTCGTAGCTCCCGGGCACGTGAACGGAGACGACCGGCTGAAACGGTGACCCGGCTCGAGCGTCTTCGAGAAGCAGGTCGCCGACAGCAGCTCCCATATGGTGAGGATCCGAAACCGTGACGCCCTGCGTTCGAACAGTCCGCGCACCGCTTTCCGCATCTTCAAGCGCCATCTCGATCGTATAGCGGCCGGGGTCGAGCGCAATCCGCCTCTTCATGAGAAGTGGATCGTACGTCTGCGTCTGTCGATACGTCGACGCATGAACCGTGTCGATCCACTCCACGCGATACACCGTCTCCGCGCCGTCGCGCACCAACCCGCTCATCTCGTACGCAGCCGCATAGCCCCCTCCGGTCTGCAGGAACACGAGCGACGCGTGCGGCACGGCAAGATGGACGTCGACGCCTGTCGCATCATCATCGACCCGCGCCACGACCTCCATCGCGAAACGTACGGTCCCGTCGCCGTGCACGATCGACCGATTCGCATCCGCATCCGGGACGTACGCCCGCGGCGCACATCCGGCGAGAGACACGGCCAGAACCGCCCAGAGTAGGTGTACCCGTATCTTCATCGCAGCTCGAGTGCCATGATTATTGACACGAAATTCCGGCCTCTATCGCGGGCACGCCTTCCGTGAACAGCCTACAGCACGGTACCGTCACGCCAGCGATCGATGGCACGTGCCCACGCATTCTGATAGTAGGGCCTCCGTTGAAGAATGTACGTCTCGAAAGGTCCCTCTCGCCCTTCCCGTGCGCGCTCGAACACGAACGTGTTTACCGGATCCCGATCACCGTAGCTGTAGTGCCAGATCTCCAGATCCATCCGGCGATCGATATAGACGGGCGGACCCAGGATCGTGAAGATCATACCTCGGTCCGTCATCCATCCTTCCTTGTACCCCGTAAAAAAGAGGTTGGCCTCCTCGATCCGACTGTAGTACAATTCGACGAGATTACCGGCCACGTTGCGGTTGGATACGAGCGATCCCCAGAAGGCATCGAAGCGGCGCTTTCGCTCCGCCTGCGTCTCCCCCGCGCGGATGTAATCGATCTCGTTGTCGTAGGCGATGTAGGCCAGCGATTCGATCAGATCGTCCAGCATCGAGATCTGAGGAAACGTCGGGTTCTTGACGGAAAGAACACGCTCGCGGACCATCTCCACCGCACGAGAGGAATCCCGGCTCTCTATGCGAAGCCGGTACATGCCCCGTTCCAGCGGCGGGAGCGAGAACTGAACGGATGCATGGTCGCTCGCACCTGCCAGCGATCGTCTCGAAATCTGAATGGTATCTGACGCTGCGTAATTAACACCGCGGTAGGCAAGCGATGCCCGCGAGGGGATGAACCAGTAAGGAGGAGCCGCGAAGGTCGAATCCGTTTCATATCGGACGAGACTCATCGTCACGTCGATGTCGGATCCATCTTGCATATTGTAAAGGTTGATCGACGCGAAGAGAGAATCCATCCGGGCCGACACGTGCCGCGACACGAGCGGCTCGGTTCGCCCCGACGAACCCGTTCCTTCCAGAAGAATGCGTCCCAGATGCGCGTCCCCGCTTCCAGCGGCCACGATACGAACGGACTGACGCCGCTCGGCCCGCGCTCGGGTCTCGACATCCGTCATCACGGCCCTCACGACGTAATCGCCCGGCGAAGCGCGCAGCGAGAGCCGACCGCTGTGAGGGTGGAATCCGAGCGTAGAGTCATATGACGAGACCGTGAGACGGCCGATGTCGGACTGCTCGGCTTCGACGCGTTCCGTAGAACGGTCGATGAGACGAACCACCATCTCATATTCGGCTTCAAACCGTTCGTTCGACTGGACGAAAACGAGCGAGGCAAACGGGAAGCTGTAATAAATCTCTACGGACGCCCGATCGTCTTCGACGCGAACGACCGACTCCATGTCAAAGTTGGGCGCGCCCGGCTCGTAGGCCTCGGTGCGACCTTCTTCGGGAGCGTCAAGCGCCGACGTTCCCGCGCAGCCGCTCATCCAGATCGAGAGCGCAGCGGCCAATACGATGCCTGCCGTGCTCCTCATAGCTGCACCCCTCGTCGTTTGTATCACCGTTCCTAGCCATCCGCCGGGACGTTCAGCGCGCCGCGTCTACGATCGCAGCGAAGTCATCCGCCTTGAGGCTCGCGCCACCGATGAGCCCACCGTCCACGTCGTCCTGAGCGAAGAGCTCGTCGGCATTATGCGGCTTCACGCTGCCGCCGTAGAGAATGTGTATCGCCGCCCCCGTATCGTCACCGTACCTGTCCGTCAGCTGCGATCGGATGAACGCGTGCATCTCCTGTGCCTGAGCCGGCGTAGCCGTCTCACCGGTACCGATCGCCCAGATAGGTTCGTAAGCTACGACGAGCCGCTCAGCATCCTCCACGTCGACGCCACCGAGGCCTTCGCCGATCTGCCGGCCGACCACATTCTGGGCCGCCCCGCCCTTCCGCTGATCCAGACTCTCTCCTACGCATACGATGGGCAGAATGTCGCTCGCCAGCGCCTTCTTGATTTTCCGATTCACACCCTCATTCGTCTCGCCGAAGTATTGTCGACGCTCCGAATGCCCCAGTATGACGTACTGCGAGCCTACGGAACGAAGCATAGCGGCAGACACTTCTCCCGTAAAGGCCCCCGAATCGGCCTCGTGCATGTTCTGCGCTCCGAGATCGACCGGAGAATTACGGACGATTTCGGAGACGGCATGCAGGCTGATGAAGGGTGGACAAACCACGACCTTCACCTCCCCAGGATCGCCGACCGCTTCAACGACGTTGCGCGCGAGCGTGCGCGCCGTGATCAGGTCGGTATTCATTTTCCAGTTACCGGCAACGAGCATAAGGGACTCTTCGTTTTGATGATTGATCTGAGTGGATAAGCCGGAATGGGTTCATTCTCGCCGCGATTCCAGCTCTTCGCTGAGCAGCTTTCGAACGATCTTGGGGTCAGGCGCACCCTCGAATCGCTGCATGACCTGTCCTATGAAATAACCGATGAGGCCCTGCTTTCCGTCAAGATACGTCTTGACGTGACCGGGATGGTCGTCGATAACCTGTTGGACGACGGGCACGAGCGCCCCTTCGTCGGAAACCTGAATGAGATTTCGCTTCTCCGCGATAGCCTGCGGGCCGTCGTCCACCTCGAGCATAGCGTCGAAAATTTCCTGCGCCGCGGATGAAGACACGGTTTCCTCCAGACGAAGAAGCACGAGTTCCGCCAGGCGGTCCGGATCCACGCTCATCTCACCGATCGCAATCGACCGTTCGTTGAGGGTGCGGAGGACGTCCGTCATCACCATGTTCGATACGGCCTTGGCCTGTTCTCGAGTATTCCCTCCGCCAGTACGCTTGAACAGTTGCTTGAGGGTCTCTTCGAAAAAATCGGCCAGCTCCCGTTCTTCGGTCAGCAGTAGGGCGTCGTATTCGGGGAGTCCCCATTCTTCCTGAAACCGGTTGCTGCGAACCTCGGGCATCTCCGGGAGCTCGCTGCGTACGCGATCGAGTACCTCGTCCGTCACGGCCACCGGCACGAGATCCGGGTCCGGGAAGTAGCGGTAATCGTGGGCCTCCTCCTTCGATCGCATGGGACGCGTCTCCATGCGATCGGCGTCCCAGAGCAGCGTTTGCTGTACGATCGTACCGCCCGCTTCGACGTGCTTGATCTGACGTGCGATCTCATATTCAAGAGCCCGTTCGACGTTGCGGAACGAGTTCATATTCTTCACTTCCGTCTTGGTCCCGAGCTCCGTCTGTCCGCGAAGCCGGATCGAAACGTTGGCATCACACCGAAGGGATCCCTCTTCCATGTTGCCGTCACAGATCCCAAGATAGCGCACGACCTGCCGGATCTTCTGCATGTAGTGATAGGCTTCCCGGGGCGAACGAATGTCGGGCTCCGAGACGATCTCGATCAACGGTACGCCGCACCGATTGTAGTCGAGAAGCGTGTCATACGGGTCCTGGTCGTGCAGCGACTTGCCCGCATCCTCCTCCATGTGGATGCGCGTGAGCCCGATCCGTTTACGTCGAATCGAATCGTCATCGTCTTCATCCTCGAGCACAATCTCCACGTACCCGCCGGAACAGATCGGCGTATCGTACTGAGATATCTGATAGCCCTTCGGCAGGTCGGGATAGAAATAGTGTTTTCTTGCGAAGACGGACCGAGCTGCGATCTGGCAGTGTGTGGCCAGCCCCATCCGAAGCGTAAAATCAACGACCCGATCGTTGAGCACCGGCAGCGTACCGGGATGCCCCAGGCTGATGGGATCGACATTCGTGTTCGGGTCCGCTCCGAAACGAGCCGACTCCGAACTAAACGATTTCGTATTCGTCAAGAGCTGACAGTGAACCTCGAGTCCGATAACCGGCTCGTACTTATCGTGCAGCATGTTCGCTCGTACCCGTTACAACTCGTTTCAACGTCTGTTGCAATACCGGATCATGATGAAAAAAGTTCAGAAACCGGCCGTCTGGTCCGCCCTGGCCCTGCTCGTCCTCACGGTTGGCTGTGACGGACCGCATCATGTAGATGAGACGGACGATGGCTACGACGCCGAGCGGTTCGGCAGTCCGTACGGCATCGAAACGAACGAGGCGCCCGTAGCCCCCTACGAACCGCCTGTCATCGTCGGAGATACGCTGGTCGTCATGGTCACCTACGCCGGCGGGTGCGCCGAACACGCATTCGAGCTCGCTTCGAGCACCGGTAACGAGGGGACACGCGTGTGGCTGCGCCATGACGACGGCGGCGACGATTGCGAAGCGCTCGTACGCGATCGACTCCGAATACCCCTTCCAGGCCACGTACTTGGCTCAAGCCGTATCCACCTGCTCAATCCCAACGAAGACATCCCGTTCATCTTGCGATGGAACGGGGGCGAGACGAGCTGAGATGGCGAACGGCGTTGCCGCACGCGTCACGCCGCTGCAAACTTCTCCATGATCTCCCGGCTGTGTTCCTTGACCTTCGGCCGCTTGAACACGTGGACGATCGTCCCGTCTTCGTCGATCAGGAACGTCGTCCGCTTGATGCCCATCTTCTTGTTCCCATAGAAGTTTTTCTCGCCCCAGACGCCGTACGCGTTGATGATCTCCTTATCCGTGTCCGCCACCAGCGGAAACGGAAGGTCGTACTTCTCGGCAAACGCCTGGTGTGATTCCGCATCGTCAGCGGACACCCCGATGACGGCGATGTCACTGTCCAGCAGTGTCTGGTAATCGTCCCGTAGATTGCACGCCTGCTTCGTACATCCGGGGGTATCGTCCTTCGGATAGAAATAGAGCGCCACCTTCTTCCCCGTATAGTCGCCGAGGTGCACGGTATCACCGAATTGTGTCTTGCCTTCGAAGCTGGGGGCCGTCGCACCCGGCTCCGGCATCCCGTTAGTTGAGTCAGGCATGATCCAGTCTACTATTTCGAAATGCTGTCGATACGACACGGGCTGCGGAAGACCGCGGCGAACGCCACGCAAACGTTGAAGCGCCGTCACGGTGCAATACGGCCAGGCATCGTTGATAGATATTAATAGATCGCGGCCGAATATAGCGCTTATTTCAGACAGTTCGGGAGCACCGACGGGCAGCAGGTTCGGATGAACGTGGTCGCGGGCTGCCGAACGGGATGACTCGACGCTGCACGGTTACCGCCCCTTCCCGAGCAGTGCCGTCCGGATCGTCCGAAAGAGAATCTTGAAGTCCATTCGCAGGTTGACGTTCTCGATATAAAACAGGTCGTACTTGACCTTTTGGCGCACGTCGTCCAGGCTTTCGTCGTATTTCCACTTGACCTGAGCCCATCCCGTAATGCCGGGCTTGACGCGATGACGGCGGTTGTAGAGCGGAATTTCCTCGGCCAGCTTCTCGACGAAATACGGTCGCTCCGGCCGCGGACCTACGAGGCTCATGTCGCCTTTCAGCACGTTCCAGAACTGCGGAATCTCATCGACGCGCGTCTTCCGCAACCAGCTGCCCAGGCGAGTGTACCGTGGATCGTTCTCCAGGGCCCAAACCGGTCCCGTCTCCAGTTCGGCGTCCTGGCGCATCGTTCGAAACTTGTACATGGTAAACTGGCGGCCATGCTGCCCCACGCGCCGCTGCTGGTAGATAGCCGGACCCTCCGAGGTGGTCCGAATCAGTACGGCAATCGACGCCCAGATCGGCAGTCCGGTGACCAGGACGAACAGCGATACGACGATATCGATCAAGCGCTTCGTACTCTCCTCCCACGCCGGCATCGGTTCAGGGAGCACCTCGATGAGCGGAAGGCCGTACATGTGTTCCGTACGCGCCATCCCGCCGATCAGCGTATAGAAATCAGGTATGAGCTTGAGGGAAACCGCTTTACCGTCGCACAGGCGCAGCACGTCCATCAACGGGCGATGGTCTTCGGAGCCGAGAGCGATGAGCACGTCCTGTACCTCGAGCTTATCGATCAGGCGCGGCAGGGACTCGATCGAGTGCACGTCCGCCTCCCCCGTCACTCGTTCGAACGTCTCGTCTCCATTGGCGATGGCGTACGAGGCCGTCTCCCCGCCTGCTACCGTCGCCGGCTCGTCGAGCCTGCGCATCCGGATGGCCCCTACGATACGCAACCCCGCTTCAGGATAGCGGGCAACCTCTTCATAAAGCTGCTCTACGCGGTCCGTCCATCCCACTACCAGCGCCTTGTGCAGACCCTTGCCGCGCAGGATTAGCGCCTTTTGGACGGATCGCACGACGATCCGGCCGGCGGAGACGAGCGTGAGAATTGCCGCCCAGTAGAAGAAAATCAGGCTCCGCGTGGCTCCCGGCTCGAGCGTCTCTATGAAGATGGCGAATACGAGGACGAGCACACCCACCGTGACGACCTTCGTCACGGAGACGAGCTCGTCGAACCGGCTGTCCGCGTATCTTTCCCGGTACATTCCGAAAAAGAGGAAGATGCAGAGCCAGAAGACGGAGAGCACCGCCAGCGGCAGGGCGATCCACGGCGGTGCGACCCCCGGCGCTCCGAACCAGTCCCATACAAATCGAGCCAGGAACAACAATACGTTGGCTGCACTGAATGCCGTAATATCGGCCAGTATCAGCGCTATGAGCTCGGTTTTGCGCGACAAGAAAGGTACCGTCCCTCTACCTGAACATGAACGAATTGCTGGTGTGTACGGTAGCGGTGTTTCCGGCGGCCTTCGGCAGGTTGATTCGACGTTCGCTTGCGTCTTGAGAACATATCGACTGCCGGAGATCGAAACAAGCGCCGTTTGTCATCGCTATGTACCTCCCGTCTACCGCCGTATGCCGCTTCCCGCTACATGCGAATCTTGGCATCTCGACCGGATTCAGCCTACTTTCACGCGACGACGACCCTCCCAATCGCCTATGCCCGTGTCCAGCAAACCGTGCCGCCTCTCGATACTGATCTTGCTGGCCCTCCTGTGGACGACCACGGGCGCAGCGGGACAGTCGCATCGTCTCGTCCCGCTCGACAGCTATGCCTACGACTACATCGATCGTCTCCAGCGGCGCGGACATCTGCTCTCCCTACATCCCACCGCCTTGCCGTATACATACGGCGAGGTCGAGTCGGCTCTTGATGCGGTGGATACCAAGACGTTAACCGGGCCGTCCCGGCGCTGGTTCGATGCGCTGACGGGCGAGTTTTCCCGTGACGCTTCCCGTCGCCGCACCGTCTTCGGGGCGGAGCTCCAGCCTGGAGCGCGCCTGAGTACCTCGCCCCGTCTGGATCCGCTGCGCCCCGCCTTCGACGGGGAAGCAACACTCGAAGCCGGCTCCATAAGCGTCTTTCCCAACGTGTCGGGGCGCCTTTTCGCCGAGTACGGACCGATCGTCGCCCAGGCCGGACTCCGTTTCGACCTGTTCTATCGCGATGATCCGGACGGCCTGGCCGCGGCCAACCGACTCATCACGCGCAATGAAGATGCCTACGCCGGTATCGATACGCGGTTTGTCTCTGCTTACGTCGGTCGTCTCAGTCACCACTGGGCCCCTCGGGGCGAGACGGGGCTGTTGATCAGTGACAACCCGGCCGGCTACGACCAGCTCTATCTTCGTCTCGGCAGTCGCCGCTTTGGCATCCGGAGCATCCTCGGTGAGCTCGACAGCATGACGGGGGACGGTCGCTTTACCGGCGCGGCCGGCGCCGACAGCGTGGGCTCGTCCATACGCCGCTTCGTCTCCGCACATCGATTCGACTGGCGACCGTCGCGTCACGTAGCCGTTTCCCTCATGGAATCCACCGTCTATTCGAGCGCCACGTCGGGCCTGTCGTTGAAGTACCTCAATCCGCTCGCGCTCCACGCCTTCGCCGTCGACGGACGCCCCAAAAACGACGAAAACAACGGGATCCTGGCGGGCATGCTCTGGCTTCACGCCGGAAGGTGGACCCTTCAGGGCCAGCTCCTGGTGGACGATCTCGACATCGCAAGGACGACCGGCGAACCCGCTGCCGTCGCTCTCAGCGGCAATGTCGTCTTCGCGGGACTCGAACGCGCCGACCTCGGCGCCGACCTCACCGCCGTGGCCACGCGCACCTACAACACACACCAGCCGGAAGGGCGATACACGCACCTGCTGCGCGGCCTCGGTGCACCGTACACGGATTACGCTCAGGCTGGAGCATATTCCACGGTATATTTTGTGCCTTGGCATCTCGACGTGGCCGTAACACCCCGCATAGACGTACTATTCCAGGGTGCCGGCGAGATCCACATGCCGTATCCGGACTCACAGGACCACGCCGATACCATTCTCCTCGGTACCGTAGCGCAGGTCATCCGCCCGGCTCTTCAGCTCCGGCTCCAGCACGGCCGTACGTGGTGGTTGCAGTTGGATGCCGGCCCGGCCTTCATCAGGAACGAGCGCAACATCCGGTCCAACGATCGGACCGTCTTCACGATGACCGTCGCGCTCACCACGCGGTTGACCGCCGGTGACAGCGTTTCCCACTGACATGCACGGTCTCATCCCGGTTCCGAAGCGCCTCGACGGCTACGGGCATCTACGCCGCCTGTTCGTCCGGCATCTCTTCCTCAGCCTTATCATCCTCGTACCCGGAACGGTCGTCGGTCAGTCCGCCTTCTCTCGAATTACCATCTCCGGAGGCGCCGATGCCACCATCCACAGCCCCCGTCTCCTGCCTGATTGGAAACCGGGTCGCGGCGGCCATTTATCCGTTTCTACCCCGTTTTATTTCGGCGAGGCGGAGGCCGGCGCCGCCTTCCACCGATACGACGCTCAGACGACCGACGTACCCCGCTTCGATGCCCTCATGGCCTTCGTGGGCTGGGGCGTACGGCTAGCACCGGCGGAGAGCTTCTCCTGGTACAACGGGATGCGCGTAGGCAGCTACCGCATGGCCTTCGACGAAGAAACCTTTCCCGGCATACGCAACGAGAGCGAGCTCAGCATCGGACTCCAGACCCGGATCGACGTACACCTTACGCCCGCGCTGAACGTCTACATCGCCGGTCGTTACAACCGGACGTACACGGCACCACGCCTCGATTTGGCATACCTCTCGGGCGGATTGGCCATCTCACTCGAGAGTCCCGAATGGCTCGTAACGCTCCTCCGATAGCTGAATCCGACCGGGCATGCCTTCACTCACCGTTTACATCCCGCGAGCGATCGCACTCATCCTCGCGAGCGCCCTCGCGTTCGTCGCGGCGGCGAGACCGCAGCATGGCGACCCCGCGGCGGTCCGCGCCCCATTCGCCGATGGGTGCACGGGTGGGCCGGGATCGGAGGTCTTTACCCGGGAAGACATTGCCGCATACGGACTCACCCACCTCTCGGACGTGTTCAGGCTGTCCACACGGTGGCACGCCACCAGTATCGACGGATATCACTGGGCCGCTTCGCCGCCCGGACTCGCTGCCGGCGTCGAGCGGTGGGACGTGTACGTGAACGACGTGCCGGTCGGCACCCGCCTCCTTGGTCGAAGCCAGCTCAATGCACTCCCCGTTACGATGTTTGACGTAGCGTGCATCGAACTGGTCTCCGTCCCCAATCTCGACCGCCCCACGTTTTCGCGCTCCGGCTCGATTCGCATCACGACCCGGCCGCCGGACCGCGGCCTCTCCTTCGACGGGATCGTGGCGGCAGCCAACGAGATCAACGACCCGGGCCCGTTCCGCTACACGGGCGACGGCGGCCCCAACGTCGACCGCATCGGACCCATCGGCGCGGCATCCGTCAGCGTAAATCCGGGGCGATGGTCGGCCCGCGCCGCCGGACGGTTCGCGGAGACCCACGTGACGGACGCCGTACTGATCGACCGCACCCGGCACCTGTACGACATCGATTCGAAACCGCGCATCGATGCCTCATCCATCGGCCTTACGGGCTCGGTCGGGCCCGAGGACTTCCGGCATCAGTTCCTGATAGGTCTGACCGACACGGAGGACCTTCTCTTTTTCGAATCGGTCGGCCTCGAGATGCCGGCCGAGCATCGATTCGTCGTTGCCGGGGGCTCGGGCCGCGCAGCCTTCAACGGCGGACGTCTTCGGTATGCCGCATCGTACGCACGCCACGAGCTTGGCCCGCGCGGAGCAGGCGACGCGGTCGATCCGGATTGGTCTCAGCAACACTACCAGGTCGAGACGGATGCCCGAATTCACGTCCTGCGACTCGGTGGCGGACTGCGCTCTACCACGGCGGTATCGAATCGTCTGGGAGAAGACCCGCCTCGACCCACACAATCTCACGCGGGAAACAGGCGCCTGCTTACGACGAGACTGTTCGCAGGCATCGACGTAGCCGTTCGCCCCCAATGGCGTCAGCAGCTCCTCGTCGAATGGAGTCAGCGCGGCGTCCAACGCGGCATCACCGGCTACGCGACGGCCGACGTTCGGACGGGGCCCGGCCACGCCCTCGTGCTGACGGGTTCGGCTGGACACGTCTTGCCCGACGACCATGGGCTTTGGACCTGGATAGAGCGTGACTACCAACTTCCGCTCGCAGATGCCGTCCGGTTAGATTCTCTGAAAGGGCGTCCCCTGCCCCGTCTCGTTACCCTCGACGCGGCTTGGTCGAGCCGCCTTCCGAACCGAGTCACTCTCGACCTTCGAGGCTTCTTTCGGCAGACATGGGGAGATTACCTGCCCGTGTACGAGCGTGCATTCAATCCGACCTCACACGGCTTCGACGTACGTACGACGGTGGACGCAAACGTGTCCGCGACGAGGGGAGGCATAGACATATCTCTGCGGCACGCCCACGGGCCCTCCTTCCGGCATGCTCTATCGTATACCTTCGAATCGATGATTTCGGGCGACGAGACCAGCCGCGAGGCCTTCGAGCGGATTCCCCAACAGCGCATTACGTACGCTGCGAGACTAGCCTTCCTCGATCGCTTCTTTCTTTCCACCCACATAAGATACACCTCCGCATCTTCCTGGCCCGGCTTCGAGGATGCCGCCTCCCGAAGCCCCGCCGACGCTGAACTATCCGAATATTTTCTGGTGGATGTCGCGGCCACCAAACGCATGTTGAAGGACCACGTGACGCTCTCGCTCGCGCTGCGAAACGTGCTCGACGAACCCATACGATACCACCCGGCCGGTGCGGTCCATCACATGGCCCTGCACGTTTCCGTCCGATTGCACGCCACGTCCCTCGCCGGTTTTTAGCGCGTCTCGCATCGACGCTGTGGACTGCCGGCGGATCCGCATCCCCGGCTCTGCGTTTCCGTTGCGCGATGAAGAGACCAGATATTCTTGCCGCGGAGCGCCTCGAACGGTACCGATCCATCGTACCTGATTGGCAGGCCTTTCTCGAATCACTCTCCAGGCCGCTGCCTCTCTGCTTGTGGACGAACACGCTCATCAGCGATCGCGACGAGGTGGCGCGACACCTGGAACGCGAGGGGATCGAAGTACGGCCGGTCAACTGGCTGCCGGGCGCGTTCAAGGGGCCGCCTTCAAAACAGGCCGGCCGCGCACTGCCTTTTCTCGCCGGACTCTATCACATCCAGGAGGAAGTGTCCCTGCTGCCCGTGTGGCTGCTCGAACCTGAACCGTCGGAGCGCGTCATCGATCTCTGTTCGGCACCGGGCAACAAGACGGCCCAGATGGCCGCGGCCATGAAGAATACGGGTGCCATCCTGGGCAACGACCGGGACGCCATGCGGACGCGGGCGACCCGTGGAATACTGGATCGCCTGGGCGTCGTGAATACGACCATCGTTACCTCCGACGCCGGTAACCTGCCGGACGGCGTGGGGCGGTTCGATCGCGTGCTGGCCGACGTTCCCTGCACCTGCGAAGGCACCACGCGAAAACACGTCGACGCCCTGCTGCAGTCCGGCCGCGACGCCTCGCTTCGCCTTCACCGCCGACAGCTGGCCATCCTCCGAAAGGCGGTCCAGCTGTGCCGGACAGGCGGACGCATAGCGTACGCTACGTGTACGTATGCGCCGGAAGAGAACGAAATGGTCGTCGACGCCGTGCTCCGCGAATTCGGGGGTGAGGTTGAGATGGTCCCTGCTCGCGTAGACGGGCTCGAGTGCTCCTCCGGCCTGACGACATGGGGCGAGCGCGCCTTCGACGAATCGTTAGAGCAATCGATGCGGATCTGGCCGCATCAAAACGACACCGGCGGGTTCTTCGTGGCCCTCCTGCAGAAACGCAGCCATGCATCGGCCGCACCTCGTGCGCACGACCGCACACGAGAATCATCGCCGGCAGATTCGAGATCGAACTTCGGGACGGCATCGGTGCCTACGTCCGGGGCGAACTCGATGTCCACGTCGACGGCAAACGGGCCCTCCAACGCCGAATCGGAATCGCTGCCGGGTCTGCTGGCACCGGACGAAAGACGGAAATGGACCGACCTTCTCACCCGTCGATTCGGCATCCCTCCCGAGACGCTGGCGGCGGTCACGCTCCATCAACCGAACAACAAATACGTGGCCGTCGTCTCCAACGATCACGCCATCATCGCGCGACCGGATCCGGTGAGCATCGGCATGCCGCTGATTCGCGTCGGTCTCCGATATCCGAAGCTGACGACCGCCGGAGCCCGACTGCTCGGACGCCACGCGACGAAAAACGTCCTGGACGTCTCGACCTCCCAGGCGCGGGATTACATGCGGCGGGTGGACTTCTATCCGACCGCGAACCAGATGGAGCAGGTCATGGATACCGGTTACGTGATCGTGCGCTTCGAGGGCGCTGCCCTGGGCGTGGGCCTGTATCTGGACGAGGTCGGACGCGTGCGCAGCATGTTTCCTAAAGTGCTTGCGAATGCCGCGCGATCGTAAACAGCGAACTACTCGAGGCGGAAACGGAAGGTTACGATGCCCGTCTGCATTTCCTGGGGAGCGTTCTGAGGAAGCGGGTTAAACCGCCAGCGCTGCAGCGCGTCCATGGCAGCCTGCTCCAGTGAAGGATTGCCCTTTATCAGTGGGAATCGCCGCACGATGCGTCCCTGCGGATCAACCGTAATCTGCACCCGAATCGTAGCGTTGACACGTTCCCGGTAGACAGGAAGTGGAGAGAAAACGGCGTCCCGGTTAAGTCCTTCGATCTCGAACGGCGCGGCACGCTGCTCTTCGGCCCCGTCCCCTTCGGCACCCGTCTCATTACCCGTCGAACCCTCCAGCGAACCGCTGCCGAGCGGACGGACCGGCTGAGCGTCGGGCTCCGGCTCCGGCTCGTCGACGTCCGCTTCGTTGTTCTGTACTTCGGGGGAGATGGTCTCCGCCTCAGGCGCCGTGATCTGCTCCTCGTCCGGCAGGTCATCCGGCTGATCGGGCAGATCGACAGGCCGCGCTTCCTCAGGAGGAGAAGCCTCCTCCGTAGGCGTTTCCGGCTCGTCGACCTCTTCCTCGGCGGCATCCGGTCGCTCGACCGTAGACCGCTGGACCGGGCGTCCCTCCGAAAAGGTCCCGAACTCTACCTCGACGAAGCCCAGCTGCTGCTGATCCGGTGCTGACGCCGTGAGAAAAGTAAAGAGCAGCAACAGCGCGGCGTGCAGTCCGACGCTCGTACCGAGCCCTATCCAGTCATTCTTCTTCATGCAACTACCTCTTCAAAAAGAGAGCGAAGCGTCTGTTTGTAGGGTGGACGTACGATACCGTGCTCCGTAATAATAGCCGAAACGAGCCGTGCAGGAGTTACGTCGAACGCAGGATTGTAAACAGTGATTCCATCCGGACCCGTCTGGCGTCCGAAACCGTGCGTGATTTCCTCTCCCGCCCGTTCCTCGATCTCGATCTCATCACCCGTCGACGTGTCGAGATCCACGGTCGAGCGCGGCGCGAACACGTAGAACGGGATGTCGTGGGCACGAGCCAGCACGGCCAGCGAATAGGTACCGATCTTGTTGGCCACATCGCCGTTCGCCGCGATGCGATCCGCGCCGACCACGACGGCGTCGATGCGGCCGTCCCGCATGACGTGACCGGCCACGGAATCGGCGATCAAGGTCGCCGGCACGCCCTCCTTCTGAAGCTCCCATGCGGTAATTCGACTGCCCTGAAGCAGCGGCCGCGTCTCGTCCACATACGCCGACAGCGTTTGCCCTTTCTCGCGCGACAGGATCAGCGGCGCAAGCGCCGTGCCGTATCCCGAGGTCGCGACACCGCCGGTATGGCAATGCGTCAGCACCGTGGCGTTCTCTGGGAGCAACGACAGCCCCAGCTCGCCGAGCCGCTTTCCGGCCTCGACATCTTCCCTGAATAGCGCGGAGGCTTCCTCCAGAAGCCGTGCTCTCAGTGCGTCCTCCCCCGCGTCTCGATGGGCCCGCGCCACAATCCGCATCCGCTCCAAGGCAAAGAAGAGATTCACCGCCGTCGGACGCGTGCTCTCCAGTAGGTCGGCCGCCAGCTGAACGCGTTCGTACGGATCTCCTTCGCCGTCTCGGAGCGCGAGGACGACGCCATAGGCCGCCGCTATACCGATCGCAGGGGCGCCCCGAATGCGCAGGCTCCGAATCGCCTCGGCCATCTCTTCCGGCGTCGTTAACTCCAGCCAGATTTCCTCTGTAGGCAGGCGCGTCTGATCCAGCAGACGCACGCTGACGTTCCGGTCATTCCATCGCAGCGGTGGGATCATTAGACGGAAGGTTTATTATGTACTGTTAGATTATAACATCTTTAACGCACAGATCTCATGACTGCTCCCCGACATCAAGCCGATCCCTCCCGCGTCAAGGACCTGCTCTGCGCCTGGATCGTTCGTCAATCTACAAACGAGGAGGTCGACTGGCTTCGGGCGAAGCAGGCAGAAATCGAATCGGGGGCACCCGCCTGGAAATTCTTCACGGCGTTCAGTGCCGTGCCCCGGTATCTGGGCAAGGAGGATCTCGAGATAACTGAGTCGGACGTGGCCGACGCCCGCGCGCTCAGAGCGGGATGGACGCCGTCAGGGTGGAGCATCGACCAGGCGGGGCGGACGGTGCTCGTCCTCTCTTACCCGCACGGGGATCCGGATGCCTACGTCGAGACGCTCGATCAGGTCTTCTCCACGGCCGACGTCCGCGAGTCGGTTGCGCTGTACCAGATGCTGCCTCTCTTTCCGCATCCGACCCGTTTTCCGGACCGATGCGCGGAGGGACTTCGCACGAACATGAAGTCGGTGTTCAACGCCGTGGCCCACGACAACCCCTATCCCAGTGAGTATCTCGATGACGCGGCGTGGAATCAGATGGTCCTGAAGGCCCTCTTTATAGACAGCCCGCTGCATAAGATCCGGGGGCTTGACGACCGCGCCAATTCCGATCTGGCCCGCATGCTCGTTGACTACGCCCACGAACGCTGGGCCGCGGATCGCCCGGTATCGCCGGAGTTGTGGCGGCCGGTAGGCCCCTTTGCGGGCGAAACGTTTCTCGAAGAGCTGGAACGCGTGCTACAGAGCGACGACGAGGCGGAGCGAGAGGCTGCCGCCCTGGCGCTCGCCGACGCCGGCTCGGATCGCGCCGGGGACCTGCTCGCAGCGCAACCGGACCTGAAGCAGCGTGTGATGTCAGGCGAGCTCACGTGGAAATCTTTCAGCCGGAACCGGATACCCGTCCCCGCATAGTCTTTCCCGCCGGACGTCATCGCATTAGATCATCTAAACCCTCCATCTCTATGTCTCTGAACGACATGATATTCATCGATCCACACGTGCATATGATCTCTCGCACGACCGACGATTACGAGGCGATGCGGGACGCCGGTATCGTCGCCGTGATCGAGCCCGCCTTCTGGCTCGGGCAGTCCCGAACCACGCGCGGATCCTTCAAGGATTACTTCTCGATGATCGTTGGATGGGAGCGGTTTCGAGCGGGACAGTTCGGGATCCGTCACTACTGCACGATCGGACTTAACTCCAAGGAAGCGAACAATGAGCCGCTCGCGGAAGAGGTGATGGAGCTCCTCCCGCTGTACGCGGCCAAGGAAGGTGTCGTCGCTATCGGCGAGATCGGCTATGACGACATGACCCCCGCGGAAGACAAGTACTTTCGCCGGCAGCTGGAGCTGGCCAAGGAGCTGGACATGCTCGTGCTGATCCACACGCCGCATCGGAACAAGAAGGAAGGTACGAGTCGCAGCATGGACGTCTGCGACGAGCTGGAGCTCGACCCCACGCACGTCATCGTCGATCACAATAACGAGGAGACGGTGGAGGAAGTCCTCGATCGCGGCTATTGGGCCGCCTTCACGATTTATCCGAACACGAAAATGGGCAACGAGCGGATGATCGAGGTCGTCCGCCAGTACGGTACGGAGCGGATCTTCATCAACAGCGCGGCCGACTGGGGCATCAGCGATCCCCTGGCCGTTCCCAAGACGGCACGCTTGATGTCCGAGCGCGGAGTCCCCGAAGAGCAGATTCGAACCGTTACGTACGAGAACGCACTCGCCGCATACGGGCAGAGCGGTGAGTTTTCCGAGAGTGACTGGCTGGAGCCCGCCTCGATCGACCAGCGCGAACTATACGGTGGGAATTCGATTCTTCGAGGCGGACAAACGCCCGTCGTGGACCGGACCGAATCGGACAGTGTGATTATAGAATGATGCCGGTCGAACGTCTGAGAGCGTATCTGGAGCTCGCCAGACCGGCCAACGTCGTCACCGCTTTCGCCGACGTGCTGGCCGGCTTTGCCGCAGCCGGTGCCTTCCTGCTCGGTTTCGAGACGCCGTACGGTGGAGATCTCTTCTACCTCCTTGCAGCAACGGGCGGACTCTACGCCGGGGGGGTGGTCTTTAACGATGTGTTCGATGCCCCACTCGACGCACGTGAACGACCGGAACGTCCCATTCCCAGCGGCAGGATTCCGCAAATGCACGCAGCCGTATACGGCTCGGTGCTGCTGGCGATCGGTCTTGCGGCCGCTCTCGCGGTCGGACTCATCCCTTTCATGGTGGCCCTCGCCATCGCGATAGGTGCCCTTACCTACGATGCGGCAGGAAAACACCACGCCCTCCTCGGCCCTATCAACATGGGGGCGTGCCGCGGCGCTAACCTGCTGCTGGGTGCTTCGGTCCTTCCCGGAATGCTGTACGAGATCTGGTATATCGGGCTGATACCCGTAGCGTACATCGGTGCCGTAACCGCCATCAGTCGCGGAGAAGTGCACGGCGGCTCGCGCGGCACCGGCACACTGGCTGTTTGCCTCGCGGCCGTCGTTACGGGCGGCCTCCTTCTGCTTGGACTTCGACTCGACTACCGTACGTTGCACGCACTGCCATTTCTCGCGATCTTCGGATCCCTCGTCTTTCCCCCCTTCGTGCAGGCGGCGGCCCGGCCGTCTCCCGACCACATCCGCAAGGCAGTCCGCACCGGCGTGCTCGCCCTCGTCGCAATGGATGCCACGCTCGCCGCCGGATTTGCGGGATGGGCGGCAGGCCTCACCGTGCTGCTCCTCTTACCCGTCTCCCTCGGCATGGCAAAACTATTTGCCGTAACCTGAACGGCTGCCCCGGGAAGGAGTCCGACGAAACGTTCCGATCTTTTCGAAGACTGGACGGTATGAAAAGGCGGTCCGCCGCCATGCAGCCCCCTGTACATGATGCGGCGCTGCAGTAATGAGTAATCAGCGTGCCTCCATGGAGACAATCCGGCAAGACATACAGGTTTCCTTCCGCTACGACGTCCACTTTACGAAGGATGTCTTCTCGGCGAACAACGACACGCTTGCGGACGTGATGATTTCGACGTCCGACCCGCGACCGCATAAGATCGTGGTCGTGTTAGACGGCGGATTGCTAGACCACTATCCGGACCTTGAGAAGCGTGTGGCGATGTACCTGCAACAACGTCCCGAACTTCATCTCGCGCATCCTCCGGTCATCCTTGCAGGGGGTGAAGAGGCCAAGAACGACCCCAATAGCGTACATCGCGTTCTCCAGGCCATTTACGACGCGGGGCTGTGCCGACATTCATTCGTCATCGCGATAGGCGGCGGATCGATCATCGATGTCGTAGGATATGCCGCGGGCACGGCCCATAGAGGTATCCGCCTAATTCGCGTGCCGACCACCGTACTTAGCCAGAACGACGCCGCCGTCGGAGTGAAGAACGGTGTAAATGCATTCGATACGAAGAATTTTCTTGGCACGTTCGCTCCTCCCTTCGCCGTACTGAACGACGCTGCGTTCCTACATTCGTTGGAAGATCGCGATTGGCGATCGGGCATTTCCGAGGCCGTGAAAGTGGCATTGCTGAAAGACGCCGACTTCTTTGCCGAGCTCGAGCGGAACGCGGATCGGCTCTCGCCCGACCTGAGGGATCTCCACGCCATGAGCTCGTTGATATATCGCTGCGCAGAGCTGCACCTCGAACACATCGCGACATCCGGAGACCCGTTTGAGATGGGTTCTTCCCGGCCGCTGGATTTCGGCCACTGGGCGGCGCACCAGCTCGAGCAGCTCACGCGATACGAATTGCGACATGGAGAGGCCGTCGCCATCGGTATCGCATTGGACGTCACGTACTCGCACCTAAAGGGGATGCTCGAGCAGGAAAGCTGCGAACGGACGCTGCAGCTCCTGGAAGGCGTCGGCTTCGACCTTTACGTACCTGAACTTGGAGCGCATATCGACGAGCCGGGCCACCCACGATGTATCTTTCAAGGGCTGGATACCTTCCGAGAGCATCTGGGAGGAGAGCTTACGATCATGCTGCTGGAAGACATCGGCCGCGGCGTGAACGTCCACGAGGTCGATCGCTCGATCTATCGGCGCGCCGTCTCCCTGCTGCGCGACCGTCAGCCTGCCGCTAAGAATGTAGCTTGATCCAATATGCGTATCGGCACGAAAGGGGAGCACCGCCTCACCTATTGCACGAACATCCACCCGGGCGAGACGCTCGAAGATGTCACGGACAACCTGACGACGTACACGGTTCCTCTGAAGGCGCTCGTTTCACCCTCAGACGCCATGGGTGTGGGTCTCCGACTGTCGAATCAGGCCGTGGCCGAGCTCGTCGGGGATGAGGCAAAGCTGGAACGGTTCGAGCAGCTGCTTCTGGATCACGATCTTTACGTGTTCACGTTGAACGGATTTCCGTACGGTAGCTTTCACCGGCAACGCGTCAAGGACGACGTATACAGGCCCGACTGGCGAGACGATGAGCGGCTGCAGTATACACTGCGGCTGATCGAGGTCCTTGCGCGGCTCTTGCCCGACGGCGAGGAGGGGAGTATTTCTACCTCCCCCCTTTCTTACAAGCCCTGGCTCGACCTCGACGTAGAACGACAGTCCGCTTTCCGCGCCGGCGCGGAGCACCTCGCCGCCGCGGCATTCCAGCTGTTCGATCTCCGCAATCGAACGGCGCAGCTCCTTCACATCGGCATCGAGCCCGAGCCCGACTGCCTGATCGAGAACACTCCGGAGACGATCGCTTTTTTCGAAGAATGGCTCTTCCGAAGCGGAGCGAAGTACCTTCGCCGCGAGTACGGTCTGAGCAAGTCGCAGGCCGAAGACATTCTTCGAACCCATATTGGAGTATGTTACGACACGTGCCATTTTGCCGTCGAATTTGAGACGCCCGAAGAGGTGCTTTCCGGCTTCAGAAGTGCGGGGATTCGACTCAGCAAGCTTCAGATCAGTGCGGCGCTACGCGTGCCGCTCGACGTCCGCCCGCGTGACGAACTGGAATCCGCCCTCGAGCCGTTCGCCGAATCGACGTACCTGCACCAGGTGGTCGCCCGATCCGCCGATGGGTCCCTTCATCGCTACCCGGACCTCCCGGACGCCCTCCCAAAGCTCGGTGATGAGGAGGCGGAGGAATGGCGCATCCACTATCACGTGCCCATCTTCATCGACGCATTCCAGCAGCTGCGTTCGACCCAGGACGATATACGTCCAGCACTTACGGGCACGCTTCAGGACGACTTCTGCCGACACCTCGAAATCGAGACCTACACGTGGGACGTCCTTCCCGAGGAGATGAAGACCGACATCGTCACCTCCATCGAACGTGAATACGCATGGGTGCTGGAGAACGTACCTGGTGGCCCTGCGTGACCGAGAGGCGTCCCCAGCTCGACCTATAAGACACCTGATAGCCCGCTAGGACACCTGATCGCCCGCTTAGAAGCCGTCGTATCGCAGCCACCTGCCGCATGCCGAAACTCGCCGTACTGAATGTAGTCGGACTCACACCGGCGCTCCTGTCGCACGCCCCTTTTCTCTCCAGGTGGTCGGCCGGCAAGCAGATAGCGTCGATTTCGCCGATTCTACCCGCCGTAACCTGCTCGGTCCAATCCACCTTTCTTACAGGCGTCGTGCCGTCCGTCCACGGTATCGTAGGCAACGGATGGTACTTCCGCGACCTCGGTGAAGTGACGTTCTGGCATCAGTCGAATCGACTGGTCGAATCGGAGAAGATCTGGGAGCGTGCGCGACGCGACGATGCCGAGTTCACGTGTGCCAACATGTTCTGGTGGTACAACATGAATTCGTCGGTCGATTACGCCGTCACGCCGCGTCCCATGTATCCGGCGGATGGCCGCAAGATTCCGGACGTGTACACCACGCCATCGCCGCTTCGCCACGACCTGCAGGATCGCTTCGGTCGCTTTCCCCTGTTTCATTTCTGGGGACCCCGTACCTCCATACGTTCGACGCAGTGGATCGCCGATGCGACGATGCACGTCGACGAGCTGCACGACCCCACGCTCACGCTCGTCTACCTTCCCCACCTGGATTACGAGCTGCAGCGGGTCGGGCCGTCGGCGTCACACATTCCAGCCGAGGTACGGGCCGTCGACGCCGTCTGCGAAGAGTTGATCGCGCACTTCGAGGCTCGCGGAGCCGACGTGATCGTGCTATCCGAATACGGCATCACGCCCGTCCGGCGTGCCGTCTCCCTGAACCGCGTCCTCCGGCGGGAAGGCTTCGTTGAGGTGAGGGAGGAGCTGGGTCGCGAGCGCCTCGATCCCGCCGCCAGCCGTGCCTTCGCCGTCGCCGACCACCAGGTGGCTCACATCTACGTCAACAATCCGAACGAACAGGAAGACGTCCAGCAACTCGTCGCCGACGTCCCGGGCGTCGAGGCCGTGTTTTCCGGTCGTGAACGGACGCTCGTCGGGCTCGATCACGAACGGGCGGGCGACCTTGTCGCCGTTGCCGATGCGGACGCCTGGTTTACCTATTACTACTGGCTGGACGACGACCGGGCGCCCGACTACGCGCGAACGGTAGACATCCATCGAAAGCCTGGCTACGATCCCGTAGAACTCTTCCTGGATCCCGAGCTGCCGTCAGCCAGGTTGAAAGCCGGATTCCGACTGCTTCAGAAGAAGATGGGGTTTCGGTACCTGATGGACGTTATCGCGCTGGATCCATCCCTCGTGAAGGGATCGCATGGACGTCTACCCGATGAGCCCGAGGACGGCCCGCTTCTGATGACCTCCCGTCCCGATCTCCTGTCATCCACGCGCGTGCACGCCACCGGTGTACGCGACATCATCCTGGCCCATCTCCGCCGGACGCGGCCTGGCGGATAGCGTTGCCTCAGTCGGCGCCCCGCTCCCATTTCGAACGTGCCAGAGTGAGCCGCGCAGACAGACGGTGCGAAAAGCCCAGGTCGGAAGCGAGACCGGCAAAGTCGCCGAATCCGTAGTCAAACGAGAGATGCCGCAGGTGAAGCCCGGCGCCGATCGTCGGGCTCACGTCCCAGTCGCCGTCCTCCGGACGCAGCACGTCCGTCAGTCCGGCACGAAGCGCTACGAGCTCCTTAAAGTCGTACTCGACGCCGAGCCGCGGATGATACGATACGTCGCCCGTATTCAAAACGTACGAACGCTGTCCGTCGAAGGCCAGATCGACATCCACTCCAACTGTCACCCCGTGATCCCCGAACGTCAGAACGTACGCTGAGCCCAGGCGCAAGACGGGTAGCACTACTTCCACTCCGCCCGACGGGATCTCCTGGCCGAATACGTCTTCTATGTTGGCGAGACGGTCGCGATCGACGCTCCACGACTGCCGCATGCTCCCGGCGTCCTGCAGCATCCCGCCCAGCATGAGCGAACCGAGACGATACTGAACGCCCACGTCGAAGCTGTAGCCCCAGGCCTTCGCGAAGGCACCGATGTTGCGCCGGATAATCTTTGCGGAGGCGCCCATCGACAGGCTGGATCGAAGGCGTCGCGCGTAACTCAGAAAGAGGGCTGCGTCGGCCGCCGAAAACGTTGAAATGTGATCCTCCGGATTCGGCCTGGGTTGATTGCGCTCCGGATCCCACGCGTCGAGCGTGTTCTTGATGTCGTTCACGCCGCTGCGAAAGAACGAGACGCCGAACGTGGATCGCTCGTTGATCGGCCATCCGAGGCTGCCATAATCGAACGATACGACGCCGGCAAATCGCTCCGCGTGCATGTAGGCGACCTCAGGGTAGCGCATCCGGCTGAGTCCGGCCGGATTCCAGTATACGGCATCGACGTCGCGCACGGCGCCGACGTGGGCACCGCCCATCCCCAACGCACGACCACCCACGCCGCCGGCGAGAAAATCGGCTCCGTAGTTCACGATTTGCTGCGCGGACGCACCCGGCACGAAAAACAAAGACACCACTGCGAAAGCAGTGGCACACAGCAACCCTGGGAGATGCGTCGAGAGACGAAGCGTCATTATCGGCAGCGTACGAATGGAATCGAGACTCGTCGCGGAGGCCTATACAGGTGGGCAATACCATCCGCACCCTCCTGACTACACGTTAAATCCGTCGTAACCGTTTACGATACGCTTCCCGATGTGGATATGACCAACGAGCTGATTCTACCTACCTCCCCTACGACGTCTCGTTCCCGGCTTCTTCGGCAGCGGCTGCCTGCGCGCCTCGATGCCGGATGTCGACCCCCTCGACCAGGAATACGACGAGTTCCGCGATATTCTTGGCGTGGTCGGCGATGCGCTCGACCGACTTACTCATGTTTACGAGATGTACGATTTCGTCGGCCCGCTCGGGCTGAGCCCGGATGATTCCGGCAATCGTCTTAAGCGTCTCGTCGTGCAGACGATCGACGTGGCGATCGTGAGCGAGGACCTCCCGCGCCAGCACGCGATCCTGCTTCATGAACGCATCCTGCGCTTCGTGAAGCATGCCGCGAGCCTCATCGGCCATTTCCCGGATGCGTGTTTTCTCGATGAGATCCAGGCATCGCTCGAGTTTCTGCGTATTCTTGGCCAGATTCTTGGCGTGATCTCCGATCCGCTCCAGATCCGTATTGACCTTTACCGCGGAGATGATCAGCCGCAGATCGACGGCCACCGGCGTAAACAGTGCGAGAATACGCTCGCACTGATGGTCCACGTCCAGTTCGAGCTTGTCTACCTCATCATCGCGCTCACGAACCCTGTGGGCCAGCTCGACGTCGCAGTTCGACACGGCGTCTATCGCCCCGGCAACCTGCTCGTCAACCAGCTCGGACATCTCGAAAAGGAGGCGACGCAGCGTCACGAGTTCCTCGTCGAGATGTCGGTTTGAATGTACGTCGATCGCCATCTTTTCGTCCCGTTATTCCTTCGCGCCACGCGGTACTTCTAACCGAACCTGCCGGTAATGTAATCCTCCGTGCGCTTCTTGCTCGGACGGGTGAAGAGCTGCTCCGTATCGTCCATTTCGATCAGCTCGCCCATGTAGAAGAACGCGGTACGATCGCTAATTCTCCCGGCCTGCTGCATATTGTGGGTGACGACGACGATCGTATAGCGCTGCTTCAGCTTCAGAATCGTTTCCTCGAGCTTGGCGGTGGCGATTGGATCCAGCGCGCTCGCCGGCTCATCCATCAACACGACATCCGGCTGCACCGCCAGCGTACGCGCGATGCAGAGGCGCTGCTGCTGGCCGCCGCTCAGCCCGTAGGCTTGATCGTCCAGTCGATCCTTCACCTCATCCCACAACGCCGCCTGCCGCAGGCACCGCTCGACGAGCTCGTCCCGGTCGCCCTTGTACCCGTTGACGAGAGCGCCCCAGATGACATTGTCGAAGATGGACTTGGGAAACGGGTTCGGCTTCTGGAACACCATACCGATTCTACGCCGCACCATCACGGGGTCCGCATTCTCGTAGATGTCCCTGCCGTCGATAAGCACCCGGCCCTCGAGACGCGTATCCGGGATGAGTTCGTTCATCCGGTTGAGACAACGAAGCAGCGTGCTCTTGCCGCAGCCTGACGGGCCGATGAACGCCGTGACTTCGTTCGCCCGGACGTCCAGCGTGATGCTCTTGAGGACGTGATGCGTCCCGTACCAGAAGTCAAGATTTTCGACGCGCACCTTGGCCGTCGCGACGTCACGTGCCCGGTCACCCGACATGACACCTGTTTCGTCGTTCCTGAAACCCGATACGCCTCCCCGCGAGGAATCGCCCGTCTCCACGTCGACACCGGTATCGCCTGCCGCTGCTGTCTTTTCCGTCATGAGCGTCCGTTCCAAATTCGATTCGCGGGCTTACTGCGCCCTATACCTTTCGAAGTAATTTCGTAGAAGGATCGCACTCAAGTTCATGATAAAGAGAGCAATCATCAAAACGATGATCCCCGCTGCCGCAAGTCCCTGAAATTCGGGCTGGGGTCGCGAGGTCCAGTTGAAGATTTGTATCGGCAACACGGTAAACTGATCCATCGCGCTCTGGGGGAGGAACGCGATGAACGTCAGCGCGCCGATCATGATCAGCGGTGCGGTCTCCCCGATCGCCCGGCTCAACGATAGAATGACGCCGGTCATGATGCCCGGAGCCGAGATGGGGAGCAGATGACTCCAGATGACCTGCCACCGCGTAGCGCCCAGCGCGAACGCACTCTCGCGGACGCCCGATGGGACCGCCCGCAGCGCCTCCTGCGAGCTGATGATGATGATGGGAAGAATTAGCAGCGCCATCGTAAAGGCCCCTGCCAGCAGACTGCGTTCAAGCGCAAACAATCGCACGAAGACCGCCAGACCCAGAATACCGAAGATGACGGATGGAATGCCCGCCAGATTGTTGATGTTGATCTGGATGAGCTTGAGAAACCAGCCTCGCTTCGCGTACTCTTCGAGATAGATGGCCGAGGCCACGCCGATGGGGACGGAGATGAGGGCGGTCAGAACGATCATCCACGCCGAACCGACGATAGCCGAGTAGATGCCGGCGTTCTCCGGATTTCTCGACGGAAAGCTGGTCAGGAACTCCCAGTCCAGCCACTGCGCTCCTTTGATTACCACGTCGACGATCAGCGTAACGAGCACGACCAGGCCGAATACCGTCGCGACGAAAAACACGCTGCCCAGAATCAGCCCCTTTCTGCGACGCTGCTTCAGCCGTTCGTCGAATTGTCCGTTCTGCTGCATCGCCTAGTACCGCTCTCGATACTTCTGAATGATCCAGTTCGCCACGAAGTTCATGCTCAGGGTGATGAGGAACAGCACCAGTCCGACCGCGAACAGGCTGTAGAACTGCACCGTCCCCTGCGGCGTGTCGCCGAGACTCACATTCACGATGAAGGCCGTCATCGTCTGGACGGGCTCGGTCGGGTTCATCGTAAGGTTGGGCATGGCGCCGGCCGCCAGCGTCACGATCATCGTCTCGCCGATGGCCCGGCTGAGCGCAAGAATGAAACTGGCGATGATTCCGCTCATCGCGCCGGGCACCATGACCCGCAGAACCACCTCGATCTTCGTGGCCCCCAGCGCATAGCCCGCCTCGGCCAGCGGGCGGGGCACCGACCGGATGGCGTCTTCGCTGAGCGACGCCACCATCGGGATGATCATGATCCCTACGACGATGCCGGCACTCAGCGCGTTATACACGTTCAGCCCGGGAATGAACGGCTGCAGCAGCGGCGTCACGAAGGTGAGCGCGAAGTAACCGTACACGACCGTCGGTATCCCGGCCAGAAGCTCGAGGCCGGGCTTCAGCACCTGCCGTAACCGCTTCGGCGAATATTCGGCGATGAAGATCGCGCTCATCAACCCGATGGGAAGCGCAACGAGCGCCGCGATCGCGGTGATGAGAAGCGTGCCGCTCAGCAGAGGCCATATGCCGAAGTGCTTCTCCGAAAACTGCGGCGTCCACCGCGTCTCGGTCAGAAACTCGATGATCGATACTTCGGCGAAGAAGTTGAGCGACTCGTAGACGAGAACCGCAGCGATGCCGAGCGTCGTTACGACGCTGATCAGGGCGCAAAAGCCCAGGGCGTACTCGATGGCACGCTCTTTCGGGCTCCTGAAGACGTTGGCCGACAGATTCGCCTTTCCCGCGTAGTACTCGCCCGACGTCCCGCCGGTGCTCTGCTGTGTCGGTGCGATATTCATCCGCTGCTATTCATCCGCTGAAGCCGGCTCGGGCGGCGACTCCGGTGTGGATTCCATCTCGCGCTGCAGCAGCTCGCCCATCGTAACGCCCACCTGAGACTCGCCGCCGAACATCGTCCCGTGGATGCGCCGGTCGTAGCGCTCCTGGACCAGCGCGTATTCCTGGTCCGTGAGGGCAATGTAGCCGACCTCCTCGGCCAGCATTCCCGCATTCTGGATGTAAAAGTCGACGAAGGCGTCCACTACCACCTCTTCCGCGGCCGAGCCACGCACGTAAATAAACAGAGGCCGAGAGAGCGGCGAGTACGTTCCGTTTCCAACCGTTTCGGTCGACGGCTCGATGCACCCATCCCCATTGCTCGGATCCTCGTCGTCAACGGCGACGAGCTTCAACCGGTCCTGATTCTCCTCATAGTACGCGATGCCGAAATAGCCGAGGGCATTCGGATCTCCGGCAATGCCCTGAACGAGCACGTTATCGTCCTCACTCGCCGTGAAATCCGCCCGGCTGGCCCCCGACTCACCCAAGATGGCCTCCGTGAAATAATCGTAGGTACCGCTGTCCGTACCCGGGCCGTACAGCGTCAGCTCCCGATCCGGAAAGCTCGGGCGCACCTGGTTCCAGTTGTCGATCGTGCTCGAAGCTCCCCAGACGGCCTCCAGTTCGTCGACCGTAAGGCAGTCGACGAAATCGATCGCCGGGTTGACCAGCACGGCCAGTCCGTCGTAGGCGACCGGCAGCTCTATGTACTCGACACCGTTCTCTGCGGCCAGCGCCATCTCGCTGGGTCCGATCGAACGGGATGCATCGTTGACGTCCGTCTCCCCGCGAAGAAATTTACTGAAGCCTCCCCCCGTGCCGCTTACTCCAACCGTGACCCGCGCACGCGGGTTGGCGATCATAAACTCTTCCGCCACGGCTTCGGTGATGGGATAGACCGTGCTGGATCCGTCTACGCTAACCGAGCCGGTCAGCTCACCTTCCTGAGCTTCACCACCTCCGCATGCGCTTAAGAAGAGGAGAAGGAGCGCCCCGAGGGCGGTCCGTGAAAGCGTTGTCATGCTCATGAGGTTACCTTCCGTAGAATCACTGATATGGTATCCATTAAAATCTTAGCCGTCAAAAAGAAACGTCGACCGTGATGCGCGCCAGCGCATCCGGACTCGCCAGCGTCTCGGAATCGAACAGCCATATATTCGGGGTGATGCGCACATTCTCGATCGGAAAGTAGGTGATGCCGAGAAGCACGAACGTCTCATCGATGTCACCGGCAGCCGGCGTTTCGCGGTTGACGTCCACCCGCGTCATGACCTCCCAATCGGCATTCAGGCGAAGCCTGCCGAATAGACTCGCACCCACGTTCCGAAGCCGATCACCGCTCGCGTATTCCAGTTCGTACCAGAACAGCTGCGCCCCGACACCGGCCCCGTCGGCCCGGTAGCCACCGAATGCCGAGATCCGATTCGAGCGGCTGCGTTCGTCCCCGTAGCCGGAATGGTCCGCGTTCAGCGAAAACGTCATCGCCTCGTTCGGGTGGATCGAGACCTCCCCGTAGCCGCGCTTATAGACGTCGGATTCCGGCCGCGTCCCGGAATTATTGGCGAGCATGAGCGCATAGCGCACCAGACCTCCCGAACCGACCGGTCCGTCCATGCGTATGCCGAAATCGCGAGAGCCGTTGATCCCCTGAAAGTCAAGTACCGTCTTTTCCAGGCTTCTGTACCCGTACGCCGCCTCCGCAAGCTGAAACACGGGAGGAGGCTGCACGCCCACGGTCCCTGTGTGATCTCCCGCGTAATTCCACTCCAACCACAGGTCTTTTACGAACGGCACCGGACCTTTCGCCCCCAACGTACCGTCATTGGCCTCCAGACGCGCACGGGCCCTGAATGCATTCGACAACCTCGCGTCGGTCGTCAAATACAGCCGCCTGTACGTAAAACCGTGCAGGCCTTCCTGCTCGTCGACGGGGGATGAAAACTGGTAAAAATAATCCATGTAAACGCGGCCGCCGACATCGACGTCCTGTGCCGCTGCGTCGCCCGTCAGGACGACCAACAGCAACACGGCGATGCCCAGCGACGCACCATGCGGCGCGTCGGTCATGTTGTCGTACCAGGTAGGTGGCTCTACAGTACAGCGTTGCCGTACAGTGTTACAGTACAGCGTTATATAATCGCTGTGAACGTACCCAAGGACAAGCTACGGGATGTTATCACAGTGTTAATTAGCCTTCTTTTTACAGAAACGATTCGAATGCATGCGCATCACGCTGAAGAAAAATAAGGACAAGTACCTCCGCCGAGGGCATCCGTGGGTTTTCGCCAACCTGATTGCGGAGGAGAGCGGCGATCCCGGTCGCGGCGACGTCGTCGAGATCGCGGATCATTCGGGGGATGTTCTGGGCAAGGGGCTGTACCACGACGAATCGCTCATCGCCGTACGTTTTCTTACCGCCGACGCCGGACAAGCCGTCGACGACGCGTTTTTCCGGCAGCGCATCGAGCGGGCGCTGGCGCTGCGCCGTCAGGTATACGGGGACGCCACCCATTACCGTCTCGCGTTCTCCGAAAGCGACGGGCTTCCCGGCACCATCATCGACAGGTACGGTGACGTGCTTACCTGGACCACACTGTCTTACGGAATGGATGCCAGACGTGAAGGCATGCTCGACGCGCTTGAGGACCTGCTCCATCCAACCGCAATCATACAGCGCGACGACGCACCGCTGCGTGAGAAGGATGGTCTGGAACAGGCTGTGGGCGTGCTGCGCGGCTCTTACGACGGCCCCGTGGAAATCGTCGAGGACGACGTGACGTTCGTCGTCGATGTGCTCCACGGTCCCAAGACGGGATTTTTTCTCGACCAACGCGACCATCGCCGATCGGTCCGCCGCTTTGCCGCGGGGCGCAGCGTGCTGGATGTATTCTGTGCTGACGGGGGATTCGGTCTCCACACGGCAGCAGGCGGCGCGACACACGTCGACATGCTCGACAGCTCTTCTACAGCACTCGATCGAGCACGCCGCAACGCCGAGCGCAACAGTCTTGCCGACAGGATGTCATTCATCGAAGCGGATGCGCTCGAACAACTTGGTGAGATGGCCGAAGCAGGCAAGACCTACGATCTCATTATCCTGGATCCACCCGGATTCGCGAAGAGCCGACGCCAGGTCGATCAGGCCATGAAAGCATATCAGCGTATCAATATTACGGCCATGCAGATGCTCTCTCCCGGCGGCATACTGGCCACGTCCTCCTGTTCGCAGGCCGTTGACGAGGCCGACTTCCTCAAGGCCGTGGAATACAGTGTGCGGCGCAGCGGATCGCGCACGCGCACGCTGTACCGCGGCTATCAGCCGGCCGATCATCCGGTGCTGCCGACGATGCCCGAAACGCACTATCTCAAATTCTTCGTGCTGCAGAAGCTCGGAGACGAGGTGCCCGGCGTCTAGCGACGTTTCGCCGAAATCTTACGACATGCGATGCAGCACGCGATAATCTTACGACACGCGATGCAGCCGGGCTGCAAACGCGCCGTCCATCTGATGTTTCGGTGGGAATGACGCATAGTAGCCCTCCGGCGACACGACGTCATTGGGCAGCCATTCCGCGGCATCCGCGAGTTCGAAATGCGTGTGCCGCTTCAGAAAGGCTTCTACACGACGCTCGTTCTCGTCAGGCTCGATCGTGCACGTACCGTAAACAAGGACGCCGCCGGGGCGCACGAGTCCAGCCGCCGCATCGAGTATTTCGTCCTGAAGGCGCGTCAAATCGTCGATGTCACCCGGGCTCCGGCGCCACCGCAAATCGGCGCGCTTCGACATCACGCCAAGACCGGAACATGGAGCGTCGACGAGCACGCGATCCGTCGTGCCCGTCCACCCATCTGAGAACGTGCGGGCATCCGATACGACCGTCTGCATGATGCCGATCCCATGGTCGCGCGCCGAATGTCCGGCCAGACGAAGGCGTCCCTCGTGTACGTCGACCGCCGCGACCGCTCCCCGGTCCTGCATCCGCTGCGCGGCATACAGGGCCTTACCTCCCGGTGCAGCACACAGGTCCGCGACGCGCTCGCCGGGCTGCGGATCGAGCAGCGCCACGGTCAGCCCTGCACTCTCATCCTGTACGGCGCAAAGCCCTTCTTTCAGGAAACGGTGTTCGAGAAGAGGCTGCACGCTCGGCATCCGAACGAACGTTGGCAGATAGACCCCCGCCTCCCACGCGGCCTCAACCTCGTCGAGCCGCGCCAGGAAGGCGTCCACGTCTATCTTGAGCGTGTTCACACGCACGCCGTAGACCGGTCGCGCGTTGTTCCAGCGCAGCAAGGCCTCCGCCTCATTCCCACCGTATCGCTTGAGCCAGCGCCTGACCATCCACGTCGGATGAGAATACCGGATCGCCAGATCGTCGGCCGCGTCGTCCGTATCGGGTGCCGGCAGCTCCTCCCGGTCGCGGAGTACGCTTCGGAGCATGCCATTGACGAGCCCGCCCGCCCCGCGACGAATCTTTCGCTTGGCTAGGCCGACCGCCTCGTTTACGGCGGCATACTCCGGCGTGTGGAGAAAAAGGATGTCGTACAGTCCGATGCGCAGCACGACCTTCAGGCCGAGCTCCATGTCGTCGTATTCACCGTTGTAATACCTCGCCAGCAGGTAATCGAGCCAGCGACGCCATCGCGTGATGCCGGCGACGTATTCCATCGACTGTCTCTGCAACCGACCGCCCGTCGCCATCTCATCGTCGTCGAGCCCGATGAACGCCCCGCTCCCCTCGATCCGCATCAGACGGGCAAAGGCCGCCTCTCTAGCTTCAGATACGTCCGCGTCTCCTGGGGTCTCCTTGCTCATATCTCAGGTGTCTGAATGTTCTTCTGGCTTTCCTAACGTAAGATGGCCGCTGCAGGCTGCTGTACGATGACATCGAACCAACAACGTACGCTTCGAGGGCGCGCCCGGTACGTACTATACGTAGGCTCCATAGCTGGATACCGCCGATCCGCCATACCGGCTAGCGCAGATCCACGTTTCGGAGCGGGTCGATGGGCTCGGCGTGTCCATCCGGATGCGCGTCGTCGTGATGGTCGGGCTCAAGGTGAGCGGTCACGTATACATCGTCGTCGAACCCCGCGGCGATCCGATCCTCGACGAGGTGTGAGAGATCGTGCGCCCTGGTAATGGAGAGATCCACGGGAAACAGAAGATGGTACTCGACCCATAGCTGGTCGTGAACCCGGCGATGACGCACCTGATGGTAGTTCGAGATAATTCCTTCCTGCCGCGCGGTCTCCAGCACGTCGAGGATCGATCGGGTATAGCCATCATCGGCTCGCTCCATCAGGCCTCTGACGGACTGCCTGACGAGCCGGCCGCCGGCAAACATGATGTTGACGGCGACCACGATGGCCACGGCAGGATCGAGCCACGAGAGTCCGGTTAGCCGTACGAGAAGGATGCCCAACAGCACGCCGAAGCTCGTCCACATGTCCGTGAGCACGTGCTCCCCGTTCGAAATCAGCACGAGGTTATTGTACCGCTTACCCGTCCGAATCAGATAGACGCCAAGCAACAGGTTCACCACCGCGAGCGCGCCGATCATCGCCAGACCGAGATCGAGGCGGCTCAAGCTCGGCCCACGGATGAGATCATCGACCGCGGTCACCACGATCGCGATTCCCGCGATCAGAATCAGCGCGCCCTCGAATCCCGACGAGAAATATGCGATCTTCCCGTGTCCGTACGGGTGACCCGTATCCGGCGGCTGGAACGAATACCAGAGACTGAATCCTACAAATATCGTGGCCAGAAGGTGGACGACCGATTCCATCGCGTCCGAAAAGATCGCCGCACTGCCCGTCAGCACGTAGGCCGTCAGCTTGCCTCCGAGCATGAGAAACGCCGCGGCGACGCTGACCGCCACCGCCCGCCGCCGCGGGTCGGCGAGGCCAATTCCGGTCAAGCCCTGCCGGGCAGGTGAGCGTTCAGACATGTTTGCCACGGGACCGTCTTCGATAAACGTCGTTCGAAGGGTAGGATATGACCAACGAACTGAATCGGTCGAACGAACGACAGAAAGGCTTGCTCCGTTCGGCCTTCTGAAGACCACGTTCCTCACCTGAAATCAATAAAGTCATGGGTCGTCTCGAACACGTAGGCATCGCGGTAGTCGACGAAGCCGATCTGCTGCAGGTACTGGTCGATCTCCTTGGCGAGAACGCTTACGCGACGGAAACGCTGGAGGCCGATGGCATCCGAACGCACTTCGTATCCGGCTCCTCAGCCAAGATCGAGCTGCTGGAGCGGCTTCGCGAGGACTCCGCCGTCGCCTCCTTTCTCGAGCGCCGCGGGCCCGGCCTCCACCACCTCGCCTTCGAGGTCGCCGACATCCACTCGATGTTCAATCGCGCCCGAAAGGCCGGCTACGATCCGATTGACCCTGCGCCTCGACCGGGAGCGAACGGTAAGCTGATCTTCTTTCTTCATCCGAAACAAACCGCCGGCCTGCTCCTCGAGTTCTGTCAGGCTCAGACGTCCCTCCTTAAACCCATGGCGACCGGTGACCTCGCCGGCGTCCGACGCATCCACGCGGCGTCGGGCTCCAACAGCGTCCCGCCTCTCGTCTATGTGTTCGACGGTGCACCCGGCGTGGATCCCGAACGGCTTGCCCGTCTACTTCATCCGGGCCGTTCGATCTACACCATAGACGCGGAGTCGACGTTGGACTTCGACGCGTTGCTGAAACAGCTTTCCGTAGATTGCCTCCACCTCGCCGCCGACGGACCTCCGTCCGCCGACCTTCTGTACCGCATCGACGACGATCGCGTGCGTTCGACGGTCCTGATCGATCCGGATGACGTCATTTTGGGCAACGGCAAGCCGACCGAAAGTACTCCGAAAGACATCCACCAGCGCGACGGCGCTCCGGGTAGCAGCATGTCCGGACGCCTGCGCGATATCCGTACCCGCGTGCTCGTCCTCTTTCGTGACGACGCCGACGGACTCCGTCGCGCGGCGGCGCTCCGGGGCCTCCGGACGAACCTCCAGCTTGCGGTTGTTTCGGAGCCCGATCTGCGGGCGGCTCTCGTCGATGCGTATCTCCAATAGCACCCGATATCGCCGCGACGAGCCGTTCGCCTCGCGGCCTCCTCCACGCCGCGGCGATATCGGGGCCGCGCCACCGCTTTCGCGGATGAACATTTGGCGTCACGCCCTCGTTCAGGTCGTGCCATGAATGAGACGCTCGAACACAAACTAAAGGGGCTCCCGAAACGACCCGGCGTCTACCAGCACAAGGACGCCGAGGGTGCCGTCCTGTACGTCGGCAAGGCCAAGAATCTGCGCAGCCGCGTCCGGTCCTACTTCCAGAAGAGCCGCCCGCGCGACGGACGCCTGCAGGTCATGACCCGGAAGATTGCCGACGTCGAGGTGATCGTTACCGATACCGAGGCCGAAGCGCTAATCCTCGAAAACAATCTCATAAAGCAGCTCAAACCACGGTACAACGTCAACCTCCGGGACGACAAGACGTATCCGTTTATCTGCATCAAAAACGAGCGCTTCCCCAGGGTCTTCCCCACGCGCAACGTAAAAAAGGACGGATCGACCTATTTCGGTCCATATACCGACGTCAAGAACATGAAGCTGATGCTTCGGACCATCCGGTCGATCTTCAAGCTTCGGACGTGTAAGCTGAACCTCTCACAAGACGCTATCGAAGCGGGCAAATATGACGTCTGCCTAGAATATCATATCAAGAAATGCGCCGCTCCCTGCGAGGGAAAGCAGTCCGAGGCGGACTACGACCGTATGATCGAGCAGGTGAAGAAGCTGCTGAACGGCCACACGAAGGAGCTGATCGATTTACTGCGCGACGAGATGGAGCGGCTCTCGAACGCCACGCGGTTCGAGGAGGCGGCGGACCTGCGCGACCGCATTCTCGCACTCGAGAAGTACTCCCGGCGCCAGAAGGTGGTCAGCACGGACGAATCGGACCGCGATCTGTTTGCCATCGACGTCGACCGGGACGAGAACGTAGCCTGCGGCGTCATCTTCAAGGTCCGCGAAGGCAAGGTTATCGGACGTCAGCACAAATATATTCGTCCCGTCGAAGACCTTGACGACACCCTGCTCATGCAGCGGCTCGTGGAGGACTATTACACCGATACCACGTTCTTCCCCGACGAAGTGCTCCTAGGATGGGAGGTTGAGGAGCCGGGCCCTCTGGAGGAGCTGCTCGCCCGAGAACGGGGAAAGAAGGTGCCCCTGCGCGTACCCCAGCGCGGCCCCAAAGCCGGCCTGATGCGCATGGTAGGCACCAACGCGCGCATGCTCCTGGATGAATGGAAGATTCAGAAAATGAAGCGCGGCGAAGACCGCATTCCACACGCCGTGCGTTCGCTCCGAGACGACCTTCACATGGACGAGCCGCCCCGACGCATCGAATGCTTCGACGTATCGCATCTGTCGGGAACCGGCACGGTCGCGTCATGCGTCGTGTTCGTGGACGGTCGTCCACGAAAAAGCGAGTACCGCCACTACAAGATTCACTCGACGGAGCACGGCCGCCCCGACGACTACCTTGCGATGCACGAGGTAGTGTCTCGTCGCTACCGCAAGCTGCTGAAAGACGATGGACCGTGGCCCGATCTCGTCGTCATCGACGGTGGAAAGGGACAGCTTTCAGCCGCCGCTTCGGCGCTTCGCGAGATCGGAGCCTATGGACGCTTTCCCGTCGTCGGACTGGCTAAACGCCTCGAGGAAGTCTTCTTCCCCGGCGACTCAGACCCGCTGCTCATCGCGAAGACGAGTACGTCGCTGCAGCTACTGCAGCGGACCCGGAATGAGGCCCACCGTTTTGCCGTCTCCCTGCAGCGCAAGCAGCGCTCAAAGAGCACGCTAAACACCGAGCTGCGTTCGATTCGCGGCATAGGCGAGAAAACGGCGCAGAAATTGATCAGGGAGTTCGGTTCCGTCAAGCGCGTCAAGGAAGCGGATCCGGATGCCGTGCGCGAGGTCGTCGGACCCGCGCTCGCACAACGCATCGCCGACCATTTTGAGCGCAGCAACGGAGCCCCCGCATCCGACACGGTATCCGACACCGCATCCTGACGGAGCGCAGCTTCATCTTAACGACATTTCCCGCGCGTCGACGCGTCTCGTCCATTTGCAGGATGCATGTTGCGGAGCCGCTCGTTATGTTCTGTCCGACACTCGTTGTACTTCCACGCCCTGAGGTCGCATGCTGAATTACATCTGGGCGGGATTGATCATTTCGAGCCTCGCCTTTGCGCTCGTGTCGGACATCCGGGACACCGCAAACGACCGCTTCCGAAACGACGATCCGCTGTCCGTCACACTCGAATATCCGGAGGGATATCGACCCGAAGCGCGGAGCGTACCCGTTCGAATTCGAATCGACCCGGAGCGCTATCGCAGCTTTTATGGGGTGGACGAAACGCCGGCGGACGGCTATCAGGGATCCGTGATTCGTACGCAGCGCGGAACGCAGCTTCGATTCGGGACCGGCGCCCCGCTGCCCGATCCGCTGTCACGTATTCGCCGGTTTTCGTCCTCAGCCGACGACGAGCTTCAGGGTACCCTCGTCACGGAGACGCCGACACCGGACTCGTCGGAAAGCGTCGCCGCCGTGCAGTTTAGTCCGGTGCGCTTCCCCCGGCTACACGATATCACGCAGGCGGCCTTCGATTTCGCAGAGACGGCGGCCGAGATCGCCCTCGGACTCATCGGCGTCCTGGCCCTGTTCCTCGGGCTGCTCAAGATCGCGGAGGCAGGCGGACTCATCCATCAGATCGTTCGGGTTGCCGAACCGTTGATCCATCCCTTCTTTCCCGAAATCCCGAAAGGGCATCCCGCCATCGGGATGATCGTCCTCAACCTGTCCGCCAACGTACTCGGACTCGGTAATGCCGCTACGCCGCTGGGCATCAAGGCGATGGAGGAACTCCAGGAGCTCAACCCCTCGCCCGATACGGCCACGAACTCGATGGTCATGCTCCTCGCGATGAATACGGCCAGCGTCCAGCTCGTACCCCCTGCCCTGCTCGTCGCCGTGATGGGCCTGCAGGTCAACGAGCTCATCCTGCCGATCATTCTCGTGACGGGCAGCTCACTCATCATCGCCGTAACGGCGGCGAAATTCCTTCAGCGGCTTCCGGGCTACCGCCGGTCCGATCCGCTGCGCCTCGCCGCGGAAGAGGTGGACGATGCCGCTTCCTCACACTCAACCTCGGAGGATACGTGATGGATCTGTTCCGGATCATTATCGACTACTTTGCCATCTTCGTGCTGCCGCTGTTGATCGTAGGCCTGCCCCTCTACGGTCTCATCAAGGGCGTACCGGTTTACGAAGAGTTCGTGGACGGAGCAAAGGAGGGCTTCCGCGTGGCCGTAATGATTATTCCCTACCTCGTGGCCATCCTCTTCGCCATCGGCATGTTTCGCGCCTCCGGGGCGATGGATTTCCTGGTGGAGATACTGCATCCGGTTCTCGGTGCGATCGGATTTCCTCCCGAGGTGCTTCCCATGGCCATCATCAGGCCGTTGACCGGATCAGGCTCGGCAGCCATCGTCGCAGACATGATTGCTACGTACGGGGAGGACTCCGTGCTCGTGAAAATAGCCGGCGTGATGTTCGGCTCTACGGAAACCACGTTTTACGTGATCGCCGTCTACTTCGGTGCCGTAAATATCAAGAAGACGCGCCACGCCGTGCCTGCCGGACTCACGGCGGATATCGCAGCCATGATCCTGGCCGCGTACCTCGTCCAGTGGATATTCGGGAAAGTGATGGTTTGAACCGCATCACACGTCCTCGGAAATCTGTTCCAGCGCTGCGGACAGTGCGTCGAGTTGAAGTCGCAATGCGGCAGGCAGGGACAGCGGCTGAACGCCGAAATAGTCGAGATCTTTCTGGATGGACTCACCGCGGGAAAGTCGCAACCGCATTGCAGGCAATCGTTCCTTGAATTCGAGATAGGCTTCCGGCACCCCAGGCGGGGCGTCACGCGCTCTCTCGACGAGAAAGAGCGGAAATTCGGTCACGTAACAGAGTGGATCGCCACCGAGCCGTCGAACGAATTCCATCGAACTGTCGTGGAACCGTTTTGCCGTCTTCGTCTCTCCCTTCGCCGCGAAGAAGTCGCGCATCGCTTCCCCTTCGGGCGTCGTCGTGAATCCGGGTCCGAGATAGAAGAAGCCTTTCTCTCCTTTGCGATTGTGATCGTGCAATGCGAGTCCCTCTTTCCGCACTGCGGATCGGAAGCGTGCCTGCAGGTGCTCGGTTCGATACCCCCAGCGCCGCTCGATCAAAAGCATCGGACCTTCGGCCACCGCCATGCCGTGAAGGCTCGCGTGTAGATCGAAGGGCCCCTCCGACCGGAGAAAAGAGACCACGACCTCGTTCTCCGGCCTCATATCGGGGAAGCCGAACTCCATGTCCCGGCCAGGGGGATCGCGCCTGGCGTGCTCGAGATACGCCTCGACGTCCGGCCATCGCTCCCTCCACAACCGATTGGCATGCTCGCCGTCCGGATTCGTCTGCGGCACGATGCAGAAGCACACCCGTTCGAACAGCGGCCGATACACGTCCGGCTCATCCAGCATCGACAGCACAAACCGCCGAAGAAACTCCGGACCGACGGGCTCGTCGGCGTGATTGCCGGCTATGAGGCTGACGCGCAAAGGACCGCGACCCAGCACGACAGCATCGATCGGCCGGCCTGTTTCGCTGCTCCCGATCTCCTCGAACCGAGCCACATCGGGATGCCGCTCGCACGCATCGTCCAGCCGCATCCGCGCCGCATCCGGTTCGAGAAATTCTTCCGCGGCGAGCGACGATATTAAGGGGCTAAACATGCGCGTGATCGAACTGAACCGTGTGACTATTCGGACAGCGCCTGGCGCACGGCGACCAGCCGATCCGTGCTTCGACTCGTATCTCTGTAATACACCAGCGTCGTATACTGATTCCGTATCTGCGGCATGTTGCTTCGCACCGCCTGGGACAGCCTGCGATCGCGGCCGACGTATCTGTATTCATACTCGCCTTGCTTCAGGAGAATCTCGCCCTCGTACCGGCCGCGCTCCGCCGCCCATCTTAGCGTATGCTCCCGGTCGTAACGCCACCCGTTGAAGCTGCCGGTAAGCAGAACCTGATCGCCCATCTGCTGCTCGTCCGGCGGCACGTACGCAAGGCGGGCCCGCACGTATTCCGCCTCGGTGTCGGCATTCCCCAATCGTACGACGCTGGAGATGCGTGACTGGCCTCTCAACATTGGGGCTCCGGCCCGTCCGGAGAATTGAGCGTAATCCGGCTCGAGTTCGATACGGTACGGACGCGCCGAAAAGTCGGCCGAAACGATGCGATCGGACGATCGAAGGTCGGTAAGATCCAGGAAATACGGGGGCTCCTCCGGTTCGAAGGCGACCTCGGGCTCGAGATAGAACTGTAGGAAGGGCGAATTGGCCAGGGAGGGCTGATCCGAACACCGGGCCAGCTCGAATCGACCGTTCCGAACGAAGCAAACCGTATAATCGAAGGCGTTGCCGGCACCGTCGGACGGCGGCCGGAATCGGGCAATGGGTTGAATGGATGGATACCCGTAGTCGCCGACGAGAACGCGGTCCGTTCCGAATTCCAGGGCGGTGGACTGCTCCGTTACGAAAAAAGGGCGTTCGAAGAGCACCTCCTCTTCGTTCCCCTGTTCGGCAACGCGGAGTACGTAGTTTCCGCTGAGAAGGAACTGAATGTCCGAGTTCGGAAAGTCGTACGCATAGTGCACGTACGGAACGTCGGTGCCTCTCGAGATCTCGTAATCCAGCACGTCGTCGCTCTGAAACGACGCCAGGTATTCACCCGGGGACAGGTCCCGCCGCCACGTCCGGTCCGCATGATAAAAGTAGACGGAAAGCGGCCGTCCCCGTTCGGTCATGAGATCGAACTCGAGCGTCAGGCGGTTCGACGACCCGAGCTCTGCGACCGGTAGACGCGTTTCGTCGGAGCCTCGATAGAGCTGTATCGATTTGACGCTGCCCTCGGCTGCGGCGAGATCCATTTCGACGTAGAGGGGAGACGAAGCAGCTGCTCGGGGACCGGCACTCCGTTCACGCGATCCGCCCTCCTTCTGTGAGACGCATCCGCTCGTGGTCAGGAGAACGAGGAGCATCGCCGCGACGCCGCACGCAGGCAGGCTGTATGTCATACTATCGCCAAGATCTATGCATGTGTGCCGTATATCGAGCGGTCCGAGCCGCCGTGGAAGCAGCCAGCCACCGCATCTTCTCACCTACATCGGACAGCCGCTCGGCCTCGGTGAACGCACCGGCGTCCAGATATGCCGCACGCGCGCTATCCGCATAGAACGCGGCATCGCGCAAATTTCCAGCCGCGTACGACAACTCCCCCAGCCAGACGTATCGTCGTCGGATCAATTCGCGATCGATAACCTCGCGGCCGGTAACCAACGACGCTGCCGTCGTAGTACGCAGCAGCATAACGGCCTGTTCGTAATTCCCGGAACGTGCGAGAGATATCCCTGCGGCCATGCGCTCGACGCCGTCAGGTGAAGCGGGGCGATCATGTGGACCTTCCTCAACGATCAGCATACGGAGGCGTAACGGATCGCTCGCGAGCGCATACCTTAATCCCGCCACGCTCCGCGCCTCGTGTGCGAACGAAGGGAGGGCGCGAAGGGATCGGTCGTACTGCCTTCGAGCCTCCGTCGTACGTCCCAATAAGGCCATCGCATCTCCCCGGCGTACCCACAGGGAGTACGGGAAACGCTCGCTTTCAACACCGCCCTCCTCAACGATCCCGAGCCGCGCGGCTACGCTGCGAGCATCACCCCGGCGAAGCGCAAGACGGGCCCAAAGATCGAGCGCCGCGACGTAGTCACTTCGCTCTGCCAGAGATCGTTCTGCCGAACGGACGGCCCTCGTCGTATCACCGGCCTCAAGGTAGCGGCGTGCCTCGAGCAGCAGCCTTCGATGCGGCGGTACGTAATGCGGACACGTCTTCTCGAAGAGGGACGGCACGGCGAACTGTGCCGCAACCCGTTCGCCGGTCGAACGGCTCACGGCATCGAGAGCGAGGAGGTGATCGGTCCATTCCGCAACGAGCACCTCGGGAGGTTTGCCATAGACGGCTTCGAACCGTGCCGTCGCATAGGCTCGTTTAAACAGCGCTGGACCATAGGCATCGAGCAGATAGCGGACGAAAGATCCCATCGTCGTATAGGATATGGCGTCCCGGCCGGTCCAGAACCCCCACGGCGTCAGGTGAGACGCAACGACGCCGTTCAGTCCGCCTGCGAGCGACGACGATCGGTCGGACGCTGACCGGCTCAACAGGGCGGCCGACACGCGCTCGCGCGGCCCCGGTCGTCCGTCAGGCGGTTCGAGCGCCACCGCCAGTCCCTCCAGGAGTCCGACCGACACGGAGGCCCGAAGCACGGGCAGGCCGAACTCCCGCGAGAAGACGTGAGCGAGCTCGTGGGCAAACGTATCGTGGAATGATGAGGCGAGAACGTGCACCTGCGGCACCGACAACCAGACCGGAGCGACGCTCGTGTGCCTCGCACCCGTAAGCTGTGCCTTCACATCCGCATTCGGATACACGTACGTACGAAGCGGTTCCTGCACGGAGGTGCCGAGGCGCTCCTCGAACTGCGCCATGCGAAAAAGGTGTTCGTCGATCATGTCGCGCAGATCGGCCTCCGTCGTCCTATCCGGATCGTAATAGATCTCGAATGAGGTCGTACGGTAGACGCCACCGAGCACCTGCTCGATACGATCGTACGTCGTGATGATACCGAGCGTGGCTCCGAACGCATACCCCGCCGCGACGAGCAGACCGATCGCAGCGATCACACCGCGAAGGATCCGAGAGGCCGGTCGCACCTGCCAGGTCGCAACCGCGACAAACATCGCGGACCAGAGCAGCGTCAGCACTCGAAACGCATACAGCCCTCGTCGCACGGCCAGGTCCTCATCGTAGATCGGCCCGAGGAAGCCTCCGAATACGTGATTGTACGTGTAGAACTGCGGATGAAAGCCGACGTCGTAGAGCGTCGGCGCGATAGCGAGCGTCACACCGATCCCGATCAGCCACGTCCGCTTTCGTCGTACCGGCAGCGTATGCAGCAACCACGCGAGCGACACGGCAAAGACCACCGTTACGCCAGGGAAGCCTAAAAAGAACGTCAGGCCCCGCACGTAATCGCAGTTCGGCTGCCACAGCGCGGAGACCGTGAGAAGCATCCAGGGAAGCAACAGTGCCGCCTCTTGAGCCGTCATGACCTTTCGCAGGCGAGCGCCCGACCGAAATAGCGACAGCGAGGTGAGTCCGGCCGCGAAATAGGACACCGTCGCCATCATGGCGGACGACTCGACGTGAAGGATCGACAGCAGCGGCGCCGACCACATGGCCACGGCCGTGGCAGCATACACAGCCAGGACGCGTCGGAACGCACGCGGGACGGCCGCCGCACCACGTGATATCAGATGAAGTCGATCGATATACCCAGCGAGAACATTTCCTTGATCTGGACGGCGTCGCTGATGTCCCTGTCATAGAGGGTCACCACCTCGAGGTTGGCACTCAACCAGCTGTTTACCTGCATGATGACCTGATTCTCCCAGAGGAGGTCCGGTAGCTCCTCCTGATTGAACGCGGCAAACAAACCGAGAGAGGATTTCACGCGGACATTTTTAAAGACTTCCCGGTCGACTTCCGTCTGTGATTCCAGCCCAAGCTGGAATCGAACGGCCTGGGACGCGTCGTGTCCGTACAGCGTCCGGAGCCGCTCTATGAGCACGACGGTCTCCTTCGCGGCCACGCCGACGCGCTGAGTGAAGCCCACATCCGTGTTGTATCCCAGACCGAGCGATTGGGTAAATGTTGCGGGCGAGAAAAAGTCCGAAACCTTGACCGGCGGTGGACGATCGTCTCCGAACGGATTCTTGTCGTAGCTGAAGCCCGGTGCGAACTGGGTTCGTATGCCGATGGCTACGGTCGGACTCAACACCTGAAACCCGTTTTCCCCCGAATAGCTAATCTGGCCTTTCAGCCGAATGATATCCTCGGCCTTACGAACGGACAGGGTATCCTGCTTTACGATGCCGATGGCAAACCGAGTCTCGTAATTCTGCAGCCAGTTCGCAGACGTTCGCTTGAACGCACTATTCAGCTGCGTAGCCGCCGCGAGCGAATTGATGCCTCCCTCCGTCCAGTTCTGATACCCGGCCTGAGATCCGCGCAATTGCGACGTAAGATCGATGTCCCACAGCGGGTAGGTCGTCGTATCGGCATCCTGTGCTGCCACCGACGTCGCGACGGCCAGGCTGGCAATAAGAACAAGTCGCCGACAACCTGTTAACCGCCCGCTCTCGCGATTCATCCGCATCTTCCCCAAAACCGCCTCGATGCCGTGTTCGACGTACAAACGAAAGGCTACGCTGCAAACAGCATAGCCCCTCATAACCCGGTGTGACCTATCATGCACGTGGAAAGCGCCGATGCGTTCCGGCATCGGAGCTCTTCGAGCCATCTACATGGCGTTCTTTTTATCCTGTATGTCGACTCGGATGTCCTGGGCTTTCCGCTTCAACTCCTGCATGCCTTTCCGAACGCGCGTTCCGGCGGCCTTGTTACCTTTCTTGTAGAACTTTGTGAAATCCTCTTCGAGACTTTCTACAAACGATTTCAGGTCGTCGAATCGACTCATTGATCTACCTCCTTTTCGTGATGAGATGATGCCGGAAGCGTATTCTATCCGCGAAAACGAATCGCCGTCACGCATCGACGGGCGGTACCCAGGGCGGCGCTCATTCCAGAAACCGTGCGATCCGATTACAACTGATCAGGTATACCGACACGCGATGAGCCGACGATCCAACGGGGCATCGCGCAGCCGAAAGAACTTAACGCAATCCCTCTGGCGTGTCAAGAAAACGCTCCGCGGGGTGTCCGGGCTGAACGTGAACGTCACGCATCCATCCCGGACGCTGCTTCGGGCGCTGTGATCATCGTCCCTGACGGACCTGCTTCGTCGGACAGGCGATTCGAATTTGTGAGCACTACCGGTAGACCCGCGGACACCACCTCAAGGAGCGCATCCATGTCGGGCACCTTGTCGCGCAGCACCTCATCCCCTACGGAGACCTGCTCACGCGGCTTTCCTGCGTGCATGATGCCTGGCAGATTCGTCGTGGTGAAAAACACAACCTCTACGCGCTCGTACCACGTTCGAAGTGCCCGCGCGAGGACGATCGCCGCGTGCACGGCCGGAATCTCCCCCGTCGACCCCGAGGCCACGTCGCGCCCACTGGCCGCGACGACGGGAACCACGCCCTGCTCACACAGATCCTTCAGCCATGAGATCTCCTGTACGAAGAGTCCCCCATTACGCGCGGCAAAGACGCTCCGTTGGGATCCCATCACGCCGACGGACGAAACGACCGCATCCGTCAGGAGAGCAACCACCTTCTGGTTCAGTCCGCGCAGCGCCTGCTGTACGAGAGCGTGCTCGCGGCTGGACTCGATGGCCAGGACGCCGTCGGACCGAGATCGAAAGATGCCATGGGACTCCAAGAGCTGCTCCGCATGCTCCCCGCTGCCATGCACGAGGACCGGCGCGGGTCTCCACGACCTCCTCCCCATAGACCTGGAGAGGTTCTGCATAAACAATACGTCCGCAGCATGAACGTCGTCCAGGAAGATGAGATGCAGGGTTCTTGTCGCCATGCCGTTCATACGTTGATCGACTTTCCAGTTCATCGACTTCAGAGGCGGCAGTCCGTCACGCCGCCTGCTTGTACGAAGACCGAAGGCCGACATGATCCCATCCGCATAGACATCCGGCAGACACTTTGTAAAGGACAAACGGCAAATCGGCCGCCTCGCATCGAAGGGTGCGACAGGAGGGTGTCAGTCGCGCGGCCGATATTCATGTTGCGGGCGGTCGGGCCGGCGTCGACCTGCCGTCGCTACGTTTCAATCCGATTCATTCGAGTAGATAAGATGCGGATTTTCAACAATTTCCGACAAGATTTCCACAGGTATTGAACGCGACCCGCGAGATTCTATCTTTCGGGTCGGCATTACGTAATAGAAATTGTGCGCATGTGCGACTTTAACCATCTACACTGTCACACGCAGTTTTCGTTGTTGGACGGCGCGGCCGGCATTCAAGCACTCGTCGACAGAGCCGCCCATTCAGGCATGTCGGGACTGGCGATCACCGACCACGGCAACCTGTACGGCGTCCCGAAATTCTACACGTCGGCGAGGAAGGCCGGCATCAAACCGATCATCGGCTGCGAATTCTACGTAACGCCGTCGGGTATGCAGGACCGGTCCGACCGGACCCGCTATCACCAGGTGCTGCTGGCCAAAGATGAGCGAGGATATCAGAATCTCATCAAGCTATCCTCTCTTTCGTACACGGACGGCTATTACTACAAGCCGCGGATCGACAAGGAAACGCTGCGAGCGTATAGTGAGGGACTCATCGCGACCACGTGCTGCCTGCAGGGAGAGGTCCTCCAAATCATCCTGAACGAAGGGGAGGCGAAGGCACGCCGGATCTTTGAGACGTACCTCGATATCTTCGGCGACGACTACTACGTCGAGATTCAGGATCACGGCATAGAGGATCAGAAGCGATGCAACGCCGTGCTCCTTCGGTGGGCCAAAGAGTACGGCGTGTCCGTCATCGCGACGAACGACGTACACTACATCGAGCAGCAGGACGCGGCAGCGCAGGACGTACTCCTCTGCCTGCAGACGGGAAAGGATCTCTACGATCCCAACCGCATGCGCTTCGAGAACGATCAGTTCTTCTTCAAGTCCACCGACGAGATGCGGTCGTCGCTGACCGATCTCGAGGCCGTGATGCGGGACGCCGCGCTGGATCGCACCCGCGAGATCGTGGACAAATGCGACCTGGAAATTTCCCTGGGGGAGCTGCTGATGCCGCACTACCCCATTCCGGACGAGTTCGATGAAGACATGGACGCCTATCTGCGTCACCTCGTCTTTCAACGCGCCCGCTCCCGATATCCCGAGATGCGTGCCGAGGTCGTCGAGCGACTCGAGTCGGAGCTGCGCATCATCAAAGAGATGGGGTACGCAGGCTATTTCCTTATCGTGCAGGATTTTACTACGGCGGCGCGTGAGCTCGACGTGCGGGTGGGTCCCGGTCGGGGATCGGCCGCCGGCAGCGCCGTCGCGTACTGCCTCGGGATCACCAACATCGATCCACTCAAGTACGATCTGCTATTCGAGCGGTTTTTGAATCCGGAACGCGTGTCCATGCCGGATATCGACATCGATTTCGACGATCGCGGTCGCTCGAAAGTCATCGATTATGTCGTCGACAAATACGGCAGAAAGAACGTCTGCCAGATCGTGACCTTTGGCACGATGGGTGCTCGTTCGGTCATCCGTGACGTGTCTCGCGTGCTGGGCATTCCACTCAACGAAGCCGACCGCATTGCCAAGATGATCCCGGACGGCGTCAAGGTGGACCTCGATGCCGCCAAGAAAGAGGTTCGAGAATTCAGGGAGCTCGAGAATCACCAGGATCCGGATATTCGGAAATTGATGCACTACGCTCAGGTGCTCGAGGGTTCAGCGAGGCACACGGGCGTCCACGCCGCCGGCGTCATCATCGCACCCGGCGATGTGAGCGACTACGTTCCCGTCGCCGTAGCCCGCAGCAAGGGCGACGAAGTCATTACCACACAGTACGACGGCAGCTGGGTGGAGGAGTTCGGTCTGCTGAAGATGGATTTCCTCGGGCTTAAGACGCTGACCGTGCTCAATGACGCACTGCGGCTCATCCAGGAGGAACACGATAGAACAATCGACCTGGACGACATTCCGCTGGACGACGAGAAGACCTTCGAGCTCTTCCAGCGCGGCGACACGGTCGCCATCTTCCAGTTCGAGTCCACCGGCATGAGAGAATGGCTCCGGAAGCTCAAGCCGACGAGCCTGGACGATCTCATCGCGATGAACGCCCTGTATCGCCCCGGCCCGATGGACCTGATCCCCAACTACATCAATCGGAAGCACGGTCGCGAGGCCGTCGAATATCCCCATCCGATGCTCGAGCCGGTCCTGAAGCCGACCTACGGCATCCCGGTCTATCAGGAACAGGTCATGCAAATGGCGCAGGTCATGGGCGGCTACTCGCTCGGTGGTGCCGACCTCCTTCGCCGGGCCATGGGCAAGAAGAAGCAGAAGGAGATGGATAAGCACCGTACCATCTTCGTCGAGGGTGCCGTAGAGCGGGGCGTATCCGAAGCGACGGCCAACGAGGTCTTCGACATGATGGCCAAGTTTGCCGGGTACGGCTTCAACAAGAGTCACAGCGCGGCATACTCGGTCGTCGCATACCAGACGGCCTATCTGAAGGCCCACTACCCTGCCGCGTTCATGGCCGCGGCCATGACGAATGAGATGGGAGACACGAAGAAGCTGTCCATCGTACTGGAGGAAGCGCGTCAGATGGGCATCGACGTGCTGCCGCCCTCCATCAATGGTAGCAACAATCAGTTTACCGTGGACGACGGACGCATCCGGTTCGGCCTCGGCGCCGTGAAGGGCGTGGGATCGGCCGCCATCGAAGCCATCGTCCATGCACGGGATGAACATGGCACGTTCGAGACGATCTTCGATATGACGCGAGAACTCGATCTTCGGGCCGTGAATAAGAAAGCCCTCGAGAGCCTGGCGAGAGCGGGGGCCCTTGAAGACCTCGAAGGTCACCGCGCCCAGCACGTCGAATCAGTAGACCTAGCCGTGCAGTACGCCCAGAAAGTCCAGGCCGATCGCGCGGCCGGACAGAACTCCTTGTTCGGTGCGGAAACGGGTGGGGCCATCATGACGCCCTCGCTACCGAGCGCCGAGTCCTGGCCGCGATCCAGAATCCTGAAGGAAGAGCGTGACCTGATGGGCTTCTACATATCCGGGCATCCCCTCGAAGCCTATTCGGCAGAAACGCGTGCGTTCGCTACGGCCGGGCTGGGCAACGTTACGGAAGAAGACCTCGAACGCGCTGAAGCGGACGGCGAGAGCCGTCAGAACGGTCGTGGACCGAAGCACACCTTTTTCGGCATCATTACCGAGGTGCAGCGGCGCACCACGAAGACGGGAAAACCGATCGCCTTCGTCACGATCGAAGATTTTACCGGCCAGGGAGAAATTGTCTGTTTCTCCAACGTATTCGACCGCGTCCAGAATTATCTAAAGGTCGACGAGGTCGTGATGGCCACCGGGGAGGTAGAACTGCGAGGGGGTAACGTCAAGATCATCGGCCGTGACATCGTTCCCATGTGGAAGGTCCGCGAGCAGATGGTTAAGGCCATCGTCCTGAACGTCGATAGCGACCACGTCGACGCCGACACGATCGATAAGCTGCGCGTGCTCTGCGAGAACAATCGTGGACAGTGCAAGCTATATTTCGACATTCGCGCTCACGACCTTCCCCAAGGCGGCCCGCAGCGCGTCCGCAGCCGTTCGTACGTCGTCGATCCGACACCTGAGCTGATGAACGGGATGGCTCGACTGCTTGGACGAACCAATGTAGCCCTGGAGGGTGAGTAACGGCCGCTCACCGAAACGAAAACCATCTCCCGGAGCATCTCGCGGCCATCTCGCACCGCCCTATGGACGTTCGAATTGGAATTACCACGTCGCTTCATGACGGCGAGCAGCGCCTCGACGTCGACTACGTTCACGCCGTAGACCGGGCCGGCGGTATCCCCGTTATCGTTCCGATGGTCGAGACGGCCGATACGCTCGACGCGTGCGTACGTCTCCTCCACGGGCTCGTCATCACGGGTGGACCGGCCGTTACGGAGGGACTCATCGGAGACCTGCCGGACGACATCGATCAGGCCGATCCGATTCGCGCTCGATCGGACGCCGCCGTGCTCCGGGCTTTTCTGAAAACGCGGCGCCCCGTACTCGGGATCTGCTATGGCATGCAGATGTTGAATGCAGTGCACGGCGGGACGATCTACGCCGATGTCGAGGCGAATGTCGACGGCAGCCTCACACACAGCGAACAACGAGGAGGCACCTGGCATCCGATCGAGATCGACGCGTCGTCCGCGCTGCATGCGGTGCTGAAGCGTCGTTCCCTGCTCGTGAACACGCGGCACATCCAGGCCGTCTCGCGCGTCGCCGAACCGTTTCGCATAGCCGCGCGCGCGCCGGACGGCGTCGTAGAAGCGATCGAAAACGACGACGGTACGGTCCTCGGCGTACAGTTCCATCCGGAACGAATGGGAAGCGACATGGCGCCTCTCTTCCAGAACCTCGTGCAGCATGCCCGGCGCCTGGCCTGTGCAGACAATCTCGGCACGTGAGTTGCTCTAATACCATGTGGACGCCTGTAAGCAGGCAACATGGAGCCCGGCCACGGGAGAGATGACTTCCAACGAGATGTAGGAATCCTTCTCACGTTGGATCCGGACTGAAATCTATTGGTTATGATCGATCTTCACCAAGATACTCACGTGCCGCAAAGACCTATTGATTGCGCACCCGTACATGTCCGATAACAGCAGACTGCCCGCACCGAATAACCGAAACCCCACGGGGAACGATCGTTCTGCCGAGACTCGCCCGCCCTCCGGCGACGAGCACCTTCATACGACACGTGCCGCCAACATCTTCTGGGGCACGATGGCCGGAGCGCTCGGTATCGTAATGCTGCTGATGCTTTCGAGTGGACTCGGTACTACCGCCCGCGGCATGATGAGCTACCTCGGCCCTCTCGGCGAACCTATCGTACGCCCCGGCCTCGATGCCGGCCCCGCCGCTGAAAGCGTATTCAGCCTCCAGGAGCTGGACATACATCCGGACGTCGTTCACCAACCCTATACGTCGGGCGAGCTCCTGGGAATGGGCGCTTCGACACCCACGAGCCGCATGATCCGTGAATTCCGCCGCCTGCTCGACCTCTACGAACAGCGGCAGGGAGTGGACGACAACTTCACGATACGCGTCTTCGACAACCGGACCGACGAGATCCTGGAAATCTACGAGCTGACGGAAGAACGGCGCGCCTACGAAGAGAGGCAGACCGGGACCGATTGGGACTGGGACCGCATCGATCGACAGCGGCGAGAGCTGACGCGCCGTCTGGTCGACAAGCACGCCGCGGGGAATACGCCCCGCGATGCCGTTACCGTCAGGTGGGGTCGCAGAAATCAGGTGCTCGAAGCACGAGAGCGTGAACGCGGACTCATTGTATACGAAGTACGGCTCGCGAGATATCTCGGGATGAGCCTCCTCCTGACCGAAATCGGTACGGTGGAGACGTTTAACGACGACCGACTCGTGTCACCCGTGGGAGCGCGCAGCCGCTACCAGATGATGCCCTACATTCTTCGGCAGAATGACGTCCACCATTACCGCGTCGAGACGGCCGGTGGACGCTCGATCGACGTGTACGAGGAATGGCACCCACTGCTTACTATGGAACCGGCATTCCTTACCGCAGCCGGATACACCAATGCGGTCGGACACGAAATCCCCGGCCTCTCGGCATATCATACCGGACCCGGCAATATTTACATGGTCTACCGCCAATTTCTGACGGCGGGAAGCGATTTGATCACGCAGGAATCAACCGTGATGGACGCCTATATGTGGGCCGTCACGACCGGATACGACACCGTCTCGAGACGCTCCAGCTTCCAAAGCTACTCTCGCGGCTACGTTGCCTCTGCCTATGGGGCGCTCCGGGCCGTGCAATCTCAGCCGATCGATACGACACGTACACTTCGAGCCGATCGCGTGCAGCTCCATGAAGGAGCCAGCCTTTACCTGAGCGAGCTCCTGCGAGCCCTGCGTCAGTCCGAGGTCGAGCTCGACTGGGGCCCCGGAACGGAAAACCTGGCGCCGTACGATCGCTTCAGGAGCCTGAACGGACACTTCGATCTCCCGGATGCACCCGAGACGGGACCCGGACTTACGCCCGCCAACGACATCGAACTGGTTGCACGAGCGCAGGGACACCCGGTGCGCTTCTTCCTCCCACCTGGCGCTTCACGGATTCTGGAGACGGCCGGATTACACGTGATCGACCCGGAGAAGACTTTCCGGTTTTCGGACGATACGTACCGTCCCCCGCATCCCAGCGAGATCACCGAATGGGACCGCCGCTATGCGGAGCTCGTAAAGGAAACGGCTCGTTTCGGCTTTACATACGAGAACCGGCGGCAGCTCGGGGTCATCGTCGAGCGCTTCGAAGAGCTCGCCCGGTCTAATCCGACCCACTACCGGAGAACGCAGCTCGATATCATCAGAACACACGAACGGATCTGGGGGGCGGACGTTTTCAACAAGCTCGTAGACGTAACGGCAGCCGCCCGCGGTAGCATGCGGTTCGAACCGCGCCCTCCGGAAAGACTTCCTTCTTCTTCCCTGACCGATCAGCAGTAGCAGGAGCGGTCAGCCACCCCGGGAAAGGCCGCTCTTACGTTCCCGGAGGAACCACGCGGATCGGATCGCCGCGACGAACCGTTCCCGTCGCCCGGACGGTGAACAACGCGCCGCGGTAACGGCCACGACTGACGATCGCAAACGCTTCCGGACTCGTCCGATGTCGAAACGTCTCGCACGGGCGATGTTCACGATGACTCCGCTCCAAAAGCACGTCGCCGACCTGGAGGACGTCTCCCTTCTCCAGGCTGGCCAGGTCTATTCCATGCGTGATTAGATTGTCACCAACGACGGACGGCTCCACGCCGAGCACGTTCAGCACTTCGAGCGTTATGGCGGAAACCTCGCGCCCGGGAACGTAGCTCCCCCGGTAGTACGATTTTCGATCGTGATCCCCGTCGAACCCCTTTCCTCGAATCACCCGCACCTCCTCGCGGACGACATGCTCGTGCGGACGCGGAGTCACGACAAGCATCGCAACCGTACCGTCTTCACGCCAGGAAACGCCGCGTAACAAGCTCAAGAGTCGCTCGACCTCCTTCCTATCGATCGCTGACCGCTCCTCCTTCGACAGATCCATCTTCCCCTACAATCATATTTTCATTCAGCTCTTCAACCCGCTGCTCCAGGCGGCCTCCCCACCCAGCCCGCAGCGCTACACACCAGCCCCCTTCCACCATCCGCACCTGCACCGGAGGGCACAGTATTTGCGCTACACGGAATGACCCTGAACGCCCCGAGCGGTCATGCCGGCGCCCGCCGTGCAAACGCCGCATCCTCTCGGGCAAAAACCGCAAACCACCGGCCCACACGACTTCTCCATGCGAAACACGCTCAGCATTCTGAGGAAAGATTTTCAGGAAATCGACACGAGCCGAAAGGCCTTGCGCTCGTTCGGCACCCTTATCGGTTCCATCGTGCTGGCTATCGGATTCTTCGTCATCTGGAGGAACGGATGGTCCCAGTCCGCGACGTTCCGATGGCTGGCCGGGATCGGGTCGGCGCTCGTCCTGGCCGGACTCGTATATCCTGCGATCTTGAGACAGCCGTATCGGGTGTGGATGGGGTTGGCTGTCGTGATGGGATTCGTAATGACTCGCGTCATTCTGGCGATCGTATTCTATCTGGTCATGACTCCGACCGGCTTCATGCTGCGCCTCTTCGGGAAGGATCCCCTTCAGAGAAGCTGGGAACGCGAAGCTCCTAGCTACTGGATCGACAAGGAATACGACGACGACACGGGCGCGCGGCTGGAACGTTATTACTAGAACGGTTTCCCCGGCGGAGTCCGGGCCCCCGCTTCGCATCACTCGATGTCCCACGGCGCATCCAGTTCGTCGGTGCGCTGTCTCGCTCGCCGCATGAGTGCCTCCTGAACGCCCACCTTCTGCGCTTCCGTTTCCGGTCGCAGCTGCTTGAAACGACCGTCCGCACCCAGGTCCCAGGCCAGCCGCCTATCATCCAGATACATCTGGAGAAGGTGGATACACCGATCACGAAGGTCCGGTTCTACGACGGGAATGATGGCCTCGACTCGATCATCCAGATTCCGCCGCTGCCAGTCTGCGCTGCCCAGATATACGAGCGAGCGCCCGTTGTTTTTGAAGTAGAAAATCCGGCTGTGCTCGAGAAAACGGCCGATGATGCTGCGAACCCGAATATTCTCACTGAAGTTCGGAAGCCGCGGCCGCAGCCGGCAGTGACCTCGGACGATGAGATCTATCTGGACGCCCTCCCTGGACGCGCTATATAACTCTCCGATCATCTGAACGTCGTCGATCGAATTCATCTTTGCAATGATGCGTCCATCGCCGTGCGCGCGCTGATGCTCGATCTCACGCCGAACGAGCGTGATGAACGCCTTTCTCATGTCGCGAGGCGCGACCAGAAGTTTCTGGTAATGCTGCTCCGGCGCGTAACCCGTCAGATAGTGGAACAGGTTGATGACGTCGTATCCGATGTCCGGCGCACAGGTAAATAGCCCCACGTCCGTATACAGCCGAGCCGTTTTCGGATTGTAGTTACCCGTGCCCAGGTGGCAGTATGCGCGCAGACCGTCCTCCTCCTTCCGGATGACGAGCGTGACCTTCGCGTGCGTTTTCAGGCCTACGAGACCGTACGTCACGTGGACGCCCGACTTCTCGAGCATCTGTCCCCATTCGATATTGTTCTCTTCGTCGAAACGAGCCTTGACCTCGACGAGCACGGCGACCTGCTTACCTCGTTCAGCGGCCCGAATGAGCGATTCAACGATCGGCGACTCTTCCGACGTCCGATACAGCGTCTGCTTTATGGCGACGACGTCCGGATCGTAGGCCGCTTCTTCGACAAATCGCTGTACGCTCGACCTGAACGACTCGTACGGATGGTGAACGAGGAGATCACCATTTCGAATAATGCTGAAAATGTCGGGTTCGTCCTTCGATTCTCCCTCGAAGAGAAGACGCGAGGGCGTGACCGGGCTCCACGACGCATACTTGAGTTCGGGATGGTCAAGGTCCGCGAAAAACTCGCAGTCCGAGTGGTCGATCAGCCCTGAGCTGCGAAATACGTCCTCCGGCGAAAGCGAGAGCTCCCGAACGAGGAGATCCAGAATGCGGGACGGCATGTCCTGCTCGACTTCCAGTCGGACGACCGGAGCAAAGCGCCGCTCGCGCAGCTCTTCCGACATCATTTCGATGAGATCGTCGGCCTCTTCTTCATCTCGACGGATGTCGGCGTTGCGCGTGATCTGGAAGGCGCTGGCATGCTCGATTTCCATGCCGCGGAACAGCTCGTGCAGGTTGTGCTTGATGACCTGCTCGATAGGGACGTAATGATGCGGTTCTTCCAGCGGCACCCACCGTCCCTTGCTCGTCGGCACCTTCAAACGAGCAAAATGCTCCGTTCCGCGCGCTGGATGGCGCAGCATCACGGCCAGGGAAAGGCTGAGATTCGATATGAACGGAAACGGATGTCCCGGATCTACGGCCAGTGGCGTAAGAATGGGGAAGACGTGTGCCTGAAAGTAACGATGCAGACGTTCCTTCTGCCTGGAACTGAGCGCATCGTACGATTCGATATGTACGCCCGCCTGCTCGGCCAGCCGCGGCCGCAGCCGCGTCTCCCACGTTTCATTCATCGTGGAATACATCGGATGAACGGCGTCGCGGATCAGATCCAGCTGTTCCTTCGCGGATCTACCTTCCGGCGAGCGAGCTCGCACTCCCGCGGCCGCCTGTCTCTTGAGACCGCCGATGCGCTTCCGAAAGAACTCGTCGAGGTTCGTAGACGTGATCGCCAGAAACCGAACCCGTTCAAGGAGCGGCGTACGCTCGTCGATGGCCTGGTAGAGCACCCGCCAGTTGAAATCGAGCCAGCTGAGCTCGCGATTGAAGAAGAGATGGGGATGCTCCAACGAGGCATCCTTCGGCACGCCACGCGGAGACGTCGCCGTCGGTACGGCGAACTCCGGCGTCGGCGGAGGCGCTCCATCCCCGCTCAGATCCATCCTGTCTATGGAGGAGACGCTACGGTTCATCGGCATGTCGCCTATTCATCTTCCAGAAATTCCTGACGGCGGATCCGACCTTGAAGCTGCTGCAGCTCCATGATGTCGGCCTGCAACGGTCCCACATCCTCACCGCGTGATTGCGCCTCGTACTGCTCCTTCTTCTTCTCTTCAATCGCACGCTCGACGCGATCGAGCTTGAGATACGTCATCGCACTGGCGGCCGCGTCGTACGGATCCCCGTCCAGCTTGGGTACGGTTATCCGCTGTTTTCGCTCCCAATTTTCCGACGGCTCGTGGCGAATCATGGCTACCTCGGCCGCAAGCTCCTGCACCTCCGTACCGTACTGGCCCTCCAGGAAGGCGCGTCTATTGATCGTGCCCGCCTCGTACTGTTCGAGAAAGTGCTCCACCGTGAGCCGAACGGGGCCTTCGGTGAATTCATTGATGGCCATGTTGCGCAGAATGAACTCCACCATCGACGAACCGTGTTCGAGCATCAGTCGAATCAGCTTCTTTTCTGAGGGATGCGGTGCGATCTCCCGCCGCCTCTTCCGGCGCCGCTCGCGCACGTCCGACACGTCGGGCGGACGCTGCGGAGGCAGCGGAGACCGCGAGATGTGAGACCGGCGGTTGGCACGACGCGACGGCGTAAGACCGTCGATCACGTCGTGGAGGCGACCCTCCGGCACGTCCAGCACGTCGCTCGCTCGCCGCAGATACGTTTCCCTCATAAGAGGATCCGGCATGCTCGAGATAATCCTCAAGATCGCGTGCATGTTCTCCGCCTCACCTTCCGGCGTGTCGAGCTGACCCTCCAGCCGGGCGACCTCGTGAAGGTAGGTTACGAAGTCGGATCGATGCTCATCGAGATAGGCCTCCATCGAAACATCTTCTCGACGGGCGAAGGAATCCGGATCCTCCCCCTCCGGTAGCGTCACAATGTACGCGGACATTCCTTCGGGAATAACGATCTCGATGCCTCGCATCGCGGCCCCTGTACCAGCGGCGTCGGCATCAAATACGAGAACGATCCGCTTGGCGTACCGGCCCAGCAGCGTCACCTGGTCCCTCGTAAGTGACGTACCGCTCGAAGCCACGACATTTCTAATGCCGGCCTGGTGAAGCGAGATGACGTCCGTGTACCCCTCTACAAGAAACACTTCCTCCTGCTTCCGAATGGCATGTTTCGCCTGATAGAGACCGTACAGTACGCGGCTCTTGTTATAGACGCGGGTCTCGGGTGAGTTGATGTACTTGGGCTGGTCGGAGGACGCCTCCATAATGCGTCCTCCGAAGCCCAGTACTTTGCCGACGTGCGAGAGTATCGGAAAGATGAGCCGCCCCCGGAATCGGTCGTAGTAGCCGCTCTCGTCGTTCCGCTGGATCACGAGACCGGCCTGTTCGAGCACCTCGACCGTGATATGCTGCTGCTTCGCGGCCTCGAGAAGCGCATCCCAACTATTTGGTGCGAAGCCCAGCCCGAACTCCTTAATAGTGGCCTTCGAAAACCCGCGATCACGCAGGTACGTCAACGCCGCACTCCCCCCGCTCGTCTGCGTTAACTCGTGGTAAAAGTACCGCGCAGCGAATCGGAGGGCACTGTAGACGGCCTCCGTCTCGCTAATTCGATCCCTGTCGGAAGCCCCCTCTTCCGGCAGCTCTACACCCGCTTTCTCCGCAAGCGTTCGCACGGCTTCCGGAAACGACATGCCTTCGACGCGCATGACGAACTGGAACACGTCTCCCCCTGCCCCGCAACCGAAACACTTGAAAATCCCCATCGCCGGGTTTACGCTGAACGACGGCGTATTTTCACTGTGGAACGGGCACAGGCCGAAATAATTGGATCCGCGCTTCTTAAGGCGCACGTAGTCCCCAACGACGTCGACAATGTCAGACGCCGAACGAACCGCATCGATAATGTCGTCGGAGAAGTACATGGGAACGGGATGAGCTACGCCGCAGGAGAAGCGATGCCGGGGCTTTGACCGTCATCCATCGTTACACCGCCGGATCGGCGACCAACGATCCGGCCTCTACCTGCCGGCTATCTTCCACCGGCGGAACCGGCGGCTTATCCGAGCACTGACACGATCCCACAAAGCATCCAATAAACAGAAACAGGCACAGCAGCGATCGTTTCATCTCCTTTCGAATCTGGTGACAATCCAGCGAATGTGGTCGCGCATCAATATATAGATCTGGGGCTATACATCCCTCTTCAGGCTTGCCGGTTGCGCCGCGCTCTATTAAACTGACGCTGCCATCACCATCCCCTCGCCCAACATCTTCCCAACCGATTCCATTCCTGTGGAAATCTTAGGCATCGATGTCGGCGGATCCGGCATTAAAGGTGCACCCGTCGACACGCAAAGCGGACGACTCACGGCACGGCGTAAACGAATCGCCACGCCCGATGGTGCCCACCCGGCGTCCGTCGCCGAGATCACGGCGGCTATCGTCCGCCATTTCTGCTGGACCGGACCCCTCGGATGCTGCATCCCCGCCCGCGTCAGACAGGGCGTGGCCACGACAGCGGCGAATATCGATCAAGCCTGGATCGGTACGGATGCCGCGGCGCTCTTTTCCAACGCGACCGGATGCCCGGTCGCCGTCCTCAACGATGCCGACGCTGCCGCTGTGGCCGAGATGCGGTTCGGTGCCGGAAGAGAGCTGGGCGGAGTCGTCCTTCTACTTACGTTTGGTACCGGAATCGGATCGGCCCTCTTCAACAACCGGGCCCTCCTTCCCAATACGGAGTTCGGCCACCTGTATCTTAATGGAATGGTCGCCGAGCATTACGCCTCCGACCGCATCCGGAAAGAAAACGACCTCGGATGGGATGGGTGGGCCGAGCGTGTACAGGAATATCTGGATCACGTGGAACGGCTGCTCGACATCGACACCTTCATACTCGGTGGGGGCGTCAGCAAACCCAAGAAGACGGCTAAATACCTCCACCTCCTCAAAACGCGCGCGAGGCTCATGACGGCCGAGCTCATGAACGAGGCGGGTATCATCGGGGCGGCATGCGTAGGCGAAAGCCGGGGCAACCTGGCCGAGGTACTGCGAAACGCCTAGCGGACGTCCCGATCGACATCCCAGTCGCGCGCCAACTGCTGGATGAAATCTACTTCCTGCATGACCACGGTACCGTCGGCCGACGCCAGATCCGCCAGATCGCCGAGAACTGCCATCCGGGACAATTTCGGCAGCTGATCGCGCAACGAGACAATGGCCGTCTCCAGCATCTGCTCCCCGGATGAGCCGACATACATGAGAATCACCTCGTGCAAGATGGACGCGATAGGCAGCGTACCTTCAGGCTGCCACTGTTCCAGTTTGCTGGTCATAGCGTCCAACTCCGCCTCATCGAGATCTTCATCCGCACCCAGGGTCAATGCCAGATAGATCAACCCGAGATCGTGGGTCATGGTCCACTCCGGATGCGCATCCCGCTCGTTCATTCTATCCGTCCGTTCTACCTTTCATTGAGTACGACGCGTGTTGTGTAACGGCGCGCCCGCGGGCCCAGAGGCCATCGATGCAGCGACCATCCGCGGCCCAGAAGCCTGGATTGTATTGCTGCTCGAACGAACCTCACGGGCTTTTCGGCTGTACCGCGAGATGCATTCATACTACGCACCGGTCGTTACGGCGCACCGGCGCCCTTCGTATTACGTAATCGTGACAAGATGGAATATCTCGAAGCAGTTTACCAGATCACCGGAAGCGGTCCGTTTGATGATCGCGTCGACGCGATCCTCCTCGAACAAACGATCGAGACGCCCCGATCCGTGGCCGAGCGATACCCGCACGTCCGCGACAACATGATGGGCCGCGTCGTCCGGATCGAAAGCTGTGCAGACCGAGGAGTGCAGGCGACGCTCGCACTGCCCTTCGTCACAGCCTCCGTCGATCCTGCCCAATTCTTGAACGTCCTTTTCGGCAATTCATCCTTGCACGAAGGAGTGAAGCTGGTAGATTTCACCCCGCCGGCCGGCGTTACGGAACTGCTTCCGGGCCCGCGCTTCGGCGTGGACGGACTGCGTAGTCTAACGAACGCCGAACGACGCCCGATAACGTGCAGCGCCCTGAAACCAGTCGGAATGACGCTCAAGGAGACGGCCCACGTCTGCAAAGAGCTCGCCATGGGAGGCATCGACCTGGTCAAGGACGACCACTATCTGGCGGACCATTCCTTTGCGCCGTTCGACGAACGCGTCCGCGTCTGTCAAGCCGTCGTCGAGGAGGCGGCGGCTCAGACCGGGCGTTCCTGCGTGTACGTACCAAACCTATCGGGTACGCCCGACCAGCTGAAGCGCCAGGCGGCGGCGGCACAGAAGGCGGGCGTACGAGCCGTCATGATGGCCCCCATGCTCATCGGGATGCCGACGTTTCACGAAATGATTCGCTCCGAGATGGACCTCCCTGTGCTGGCTCATCCGAGCTTTGGAGGTGTCGCATCCATACGGCCCGCGACCATCTACGGTAAATTGTTTCGGCTATTCGGGGCCGACGCCGTCATTTTCGCCAATTACGGCGGACGATTCAGCTTTTCGCCCGATGTCTGCCGGGATATCGCCGAGCGTTTACGCAATCCCTGGCTTGGCCTCAAACCCGCATTCCCGGTTCCGGCCGGCGGAATGACTGCGGATCGCGCGGCGGAACTCGTCCGGTTCTTCGGCCGAGACGTCATCCTGCTGGTCGGCGGTTCACTCCTGAAGGCCGGGGACCGGCTGCGACAAAAAACGCGGCAGTTTACCGAACGTGTGGAGGAAGCCGCAGACGATTTACCGGAGGCGTGAAGGCAGCCGCGGACGATTTACCGAGATCATGATGGGCAGGACACCCGCGAGGAGGAACAACCGGACGTACGGCGCCATACGCCCAGCACGTTCAATACCACCGTCCATCCCGCGGGATGCAACACGATCGCACGGCGCGACCACACACACACGAGCACAGGACACGAGCATACGACAATGAAAGGCTCCTCCGAGCATTCCGGGCAGCCGGCTGCTGCCCCCACCCCGTCCACTGACGCGCTTCATGGACGCCTTCGCAGGTTTCGTAGCGAGGAAGAGGACTATCGATGGGAAGACGTGCCCCTGAAACGGTACAAGAATGAAGGATCCCACTTCCGCGACGTCACGCGGCAGACCCTCTTCACGGAAGAGGACGGTCAGCCATGCGAACTACGCTACTTCGAAATCGAGCCCGCTGGACATTCCACGTTCGAGCGGCACGATCACCCGCATTCCGTCGTCATCCTTCGCGGTCGTGGGAGGGTCATCGTCGGCGACGAGGTGGCGGACGTCGGCACTTTCGACCTGCTCCACATTCCCTCACGGACGTGGCATCAGCTTCAAGCCGACGAGGATGAACCGCTCGGATTTCTCTGCCAGGTGCCCTGCGACCGTGACCGCCCGTCGCGCCCCACGGCCGAAGAGCGAAAAGCCATCCTGACCCATTCACGCATCGGACCCATCGCCCGCCTCTAGTCGTCCGACTCCAGTCCACCAGAAGTAGAATTACCGATACATGGAATCCTCCATCCACGACCTCAAACAGCGTGTTGCGAAATGGGCCGACGTTCCGGCCGCCGACCTCACGGCAGACGCACGATCGACATTCGACGACGCTATCGACGCGCTCAACAGCGGACGTATTCGAGCCGCGTCGCCAAATGACGACGGCAACTGGACCGTGCACCGCTGGGTCAAGAGCGCCATCCTGATCGGGTTTCGAATGGGAAGTCTGACGGATTACTCGTCAGGCCGATTCCCGTTTTTCGACAAGGATACCTATCCGGTCAAACCGATCGATCGTTCTCATGGGGTTCGAATCGTGCCGGGCGGTTCATCCGTTCGAACGGGATCCTACCTCGCACCCGGCGTCGTCTGCATGCCGCCGATGTACGTCAACGTCGGCGCCTACGTGGATGAAGGCAGCATGGTCGATTCCCACGCGCTCGTCGGCAGCTGCGCGCAGATCGGCAAGCGCGTCCATCTCTCGGCCGCCGTACAGATCGGCGGCGTTCTGGAGCCGGTCGGCGCCATGCCCGTGATCGTCGAAGACGACGTCTTCGTGGGTGGTGGCTGCGGGATCTATGAAGGCTGCCACGTCCGCCGGGGCGCCGTCCTTGCCCCCGGCGTCGTCTTGACGGGTTCGACGAAGATCTACGATCTCGTGCGCGAACGCACCATCCAGCGAGGTGAAAACGGGACCCTCGACGTACCGAAGAACGCCGTTATCATCCCGGGATCCCGCTCCGCCAACGGCCCCTTTGCCGAGCGTCACGGCCTTTCGGTGTACGCCCCCCTCATCGTAAAATACAGAGACGAAAAGACCGACGCGGCAACGACGCTCGAGGAGTCGCTTCGATGACGGTCGGAAAGACTCACCGCGTAATCACGACGGTATCGGGTACGATGAATGCATTCGGAAACTGCCGGGCGACGTAGCGCCGTACGCGGTCCGCGGCCTCTCGAGACGTAAAATTGCCGACGCGCACGCGGTAGTACGGCTGGATATACACCACGTAGATGGGGAGATCTCGCAGAGCGGACGGGACCGCCTCATTCTCGTTTTCCGACCTGAGCCACTCCTGTAATTCCTCCTCGACCTCGACCGCTTCACTCTTCTCTAGAGACGAGTGAATCTGCACGCGCAGGCCCTGCAGCTCGCGGCGAATACCTTCGTCCGCACGCCCTTCCATCAAACGCGCAGGGACGTCGTGCTCGATGGGCGGCATCGGACCGAGCTCAGGCTCTTCATAGCGTGACGCGTCGAAATCCTCATATGCTGACAGGCGCACCTCAGGAGAAGGCAGCACCTCTGATTCTTCGACCGGCTCGGCGACTTCGCGCGGCCCAGCACAGGCCGACACGAACATCATGAGCAGGACAATCACCCCCAATTTCCCGTACATCCTTATACCTGTGCGTCGTTTACGCTGTCTATGCCGATAGGTCGATCCAACCGCCTCACGAACGTCGATGATCCGGCTGACTGGGCAGGAAGCGTGCACGGGCCGGGCCCCGAAGGATACTACGACTGAACGATGGCGACCGAAGCGCTGGCTCCGATTCGCGATGCACCGTGCTCCAGCATACGACGGGCATCCTGCGCCGTCCGAATGCCTCCCGCGGCCTTCACTCCCATGGAATCTCCCACCACTCGCCGCATGAGTTCGACGTCCCTCGCGGTCGCTCCGCCCGAGGAAAAGCCCGTCGACGTCTTCACAAAATCGGCCCCTGCGCGCTGAGCGAGGATGCAGGCGGCAACCTTCTCTTCGTCCGTCAGCAGTCCCGTTTCCAGTATCACCTTCACGAGGATGCCCCGGTGCTGTACGGCCCGTACGACGGCGCGAATATCTTCCCCGACATATCCGAATTCGTGGCTCTTGAGCATGCCGACATTCAAGACCATGTCTATCTCCGTCGCCCCATCGCCGGCCGCAAGCACGGACTCACGCACCTTGGCCTCCGGATGCGTCGTACCGAGGGGAAATCCAACTACCGTACATACTGCCACGGGTTCTCCGGTTAACCATGCCGCGGCCATCTCGACGTAGCACGGCGGTACGCAAACGGATGCGAACCGGTAGCGGCGAGCCTCCCCGCATAGCCATTCAATCTCCTCTATGCTCGTCGCGGGGCCGAGTGCCGTATGATCGATGCGCCCGGCAAGCGCCCTATCCCAGTCTCCACCATCCTCTGTCGATGCGCCGCGATCTCCGGCCTCCGCATTCGCGCGGACTGCTCCCTCTCCGATACGTCGCTCGATCGCTCGCCGAATCTGCTGTTCCGGCAGCTCGCGCGCCCGCCGGTCCTTAATGTCGGGCGATCGCCGGTCTGTGCTGTCGGGCGAACGCTCGTCCGTGCCCCCGCCGCTCGAAAGTTCAGCGTGCACCCGCTCGATGAGTTCCCGTGTTTCCTGCTCGTCCATAGAAAGGCAAAATAGGGACGGCGGCGGACAATGTTGTCTCGATGCGTGGATCCGGACGGAACGCTGTCGGCATCGATTCAGGACCGCTCCCACGCAGCCTCCTACCTAGATACCAGCGCGTCCAGATCGTACCGGCGGCGCTTCTCCCAGAGCGTCTTCTTAGAAATGCCCAGCAGGTCTGCTATGTCGGAATACGACGCATCGTATTCCTGCAGCGTATGGAGGATGTAGGCACGCTCGAGGTCTTCTAGCGACGCACCGGTGGGAAACTGAAATCCGCTCCCGGCCATGAAAACGTCGCCGGGCATGCCCGACGAGACCATGTGCAAATCGGACGCATCGACGCGCGACCCTTCCGCAAAGATCATCGCGCGCTCGATCACGTTCCGCAATTCGCGCACGTTTCCAGGCCACGAATGGCTCAGCAGCTTCTCTTCGGCACCTTCGGAAAACCCGGAGATGTCGCGCTTCAGCTCCTCATTGAACTCTTCGACGATGCTGGCAGCGAGCGTGAGCACGTCCCCGTTCATGTGCCGGAGCGGGGGCAGGTGCAGGTTGACGACGTTGATCCGGTAATAGAGGTCCTTTCGGAATTCTTTGTCCTTCACGCGCTCCTCGAGATTGGCATTCGACGCGCACAGGATGCGGGTCGTTACCCGGAGGTCGTCCACTCCCCCGAGCCTCCTGAAGGTGCGACTTTCGAGAAACGAAAGCAGCTTGGCCTGAAGAACCATGCTCATCGAGTCGATCTCGTCGAGAAAAACCGTTCCGCCGTCCGCCAGCTCAAGGAGCCCCGGCTTCGATGCCCTGGCATCCGTGAACGCGCCTTTCTCGTATCCGAACAGTTCGGCCTCGAGCAGATTGTCCGGCAGCGCCGCACAGTTGATCTCCATAAAGCGGCCGGCGTTGTACGACGAGTTGTGGTGGATCGTCCTGGCAACGAGATTCTTTCCGGTACCCGTCTCTCCGGTTATCAGCACGATTGTGTTCGGCACATCCCGGAGCGTGCCGATCGTCTCTCGCACTTTTACGACGCCGGGACTGTCCCCAAGGATGCCTTTCAGGGGGAACGACGGGCTAGCCGCTTTTGCGGCCGGCTTCGGCGGCGGCTTCTCTTCATACAGGTCGAGCGCCTTACCGATGAGCGTTCGCATCTCCTCCAGATTGATGGGTTTCTGGAGATAGTGGAATGCGCCGAGCCGCATGGCCTCTACCGCGGACGTGACCGAGGAATGCGCCGTCATGATGATCACGGGAACGTTGAGCTTGCGTTTCCGCAGCTCCCTCATCAGCTCGATGCCGTCCGTCCGGGGCATCATCAGGTCCGTCACGACGAGATCCGGCGATTCGGATGCGTCCAGCGCCTCGAACATGCTCGTCGCACTCGTGAACGACCGTGCGTCGAATCTTTCCCTGGAGAGCACATTGACGAACATGTCGCCAATCTTCGGTTCGTCGTCGACAATGTAGATTCGCTTCTTCACAGGATGCCGGGCAAATGCATGTAGAAGGGGTAGATTCGTAACGATGGTATCGGCAATGCCCCGAACATTTAAAGCGCCGCATCATGATTTTAGGGGCATCACGATGGGCAGACCCTTCTCGACGAGGTCCAGGTGGACGAACCTAGCTCGTTCGGCCAGCACTTCGCCATCCGCCTGTACCGGAAGCGGTACGGTGCTGCGGACCTCCAGGGACCGCACACGTCGCTGGACGATCTCCGGCTCATCGCGTAGACTCCTGCCGCGGAGTACTCGTGGGATCAGGGACGCGATGCGCCATCCGGAGATCCTTCCTACGATGCACACATCGAGCATCCCGTCGACGATCGTGGCATCCGGCGTGAGATAGAAACCGCCCGCAGCACATCGGCCGTTCCCGACCAGGACCATGAGCATCGACGTCTCGACGCGCTCGAGCTCGCCCCCGCCATGAAACAGATCTACCCGAACCTCGGGCGACTCCCATGAACGAAGTGTGCTCAACACGGCCGCAAGATAACGGGACGTACCCCGCAGCTTCTTGAAGCCCGCCGCCGACGAGGCTACCTTGGCGTCGAAGCCCGCGCCTGCGACGTTTACGAACACGCCCGTACCCCGTCCGTCCAGACCCTCCCACCGAACGATGCCGTAGTCAACCCGAGCCGTCTTCGCTTCCTTCAGCACCTGCATCAACGGAGCCAGGCGGGACGGCAGATCGAACATTTTCGCAAAATCATTCCCCGTCCCGGACGGTACGATGCCCAGATATGTTGGGGAGATGCGTCGCCGTGCGGATGCTCCGGCTTCCACGAGACCGGAAACAACCTCGTGAATCGTACCGTCTCCGCCTACGGCAACGACGACATCCGTTCGTCCAGCCGCCTCCGCGGCCAGATGTCTGGCATGTCCGCGATAGTTCGTATAGCGGAACGAGCAGGACAACCCTGCACCCCGAGCAGCCCGCTCGAGTGCGTTCCCGCTACCGTGGAACCGACCCCGGCCGGCTTTCGGGTTGATGATAAACGTAAAGGTCATACGGTCCTCCAGATGCCCCGTGCTCCAACATACTTTACGGCACTGACTCTTCTCGCGCTGTTCGTCGTCGGATGTGGAGATCCGGCGGAGCCGCGTTCGCAGAACCTGACGGACGATCTCGGCCGGTCGGTCGCCGTCGAGCTACCCGTATCGCGCGTCGCCACGCTGGCACCGAGTCTTACGGAAATCGTCTTTGCCGTCGGCGGCGGCGACCGGCTCGTCGGCGTGGGGATTCCGGATGATTATCCGCCCGCCGTGGCCACCATCCCACGATTCAGCACCTATCCCGTCGACTTCGAGGCATTAACCGCCCTGGAACCCGATCTCGTGCTGGCTTCCACGCAGGTCAACAGCCCTCGCTCTGCGGAAACGCTCGAGGCCGTAGGCATCCCCACGTACTTTCTCTCGATCAGCAGTCTCGACGACGTATACGAAAGCCTGCAAACCGTTGGACGCATGATGAACCATTCGGCGCGGGCGGACGTCGTCGCTGACTCGCTCCGGAACCGAACTGCAATTCTCCGACAAGCTACGGCACCGGTCGATCGGCGCCCCAGCGTGCTCGTCCTCGTCGGCATCGAAGCGCTATACTCCTTCGGAAAGCCGAGCTACGTGCACGAACTCGTCGACCTGGCGGGAGGCCGGAGCATCACGCGAGAGCTCGAAACGGCTGCCCCGGTGCTGTCCGAAGAATTCGTACTCACGAGAGCACCCGACGTGATCGTGGGGCTCTGGGGCGATGCCGTGAACGTGGACGACGTGCTGGATCGTCATCCGGCGTGGACGAACGTACCCGCCGTACGCAACGGACGCGTATACGGTGTCGACGCCGACCTCCTGGCTCGCCCCGGCCCCCGCCTGGTCGCCGGTGCCTACGCACTGGCGCGCCTCCTGCACCCCGATCTGTTTCCCCTATCCACCTCGCCATCCGATTGATGCGGTGTCTACGGTTTCCAGCGCTTCTCTTCGCCCTTGTGGTGCTCTCACTGCTCGGAGGGCTGTCGTTCGGAAGCGAAGATATCGACTTCGCGGCCGTGGTGGCCGTCCTCCTTCGCCGACTCGGCGGTGATCCTGCTGCGGCGGTCCCAGACGCCGTGGACGCCATCGTATGGCAGCTCCGGCTGCCCAGAGTCGTCCTCGCGGGCATCGTGGGAGGGGGACTCGCCATCATCGGCGTAGCCATGCAGACCCTCGTCCGCAACCCGCTGGCAGAACCATATATCCTGGGCATCTCCGGAGGAGCGGCTGCAGGCGCCTCGCTCTTCTATCTCGGATTCCTTCCGCCCCTGCTTTCACGAGCGTTCTCGATGCCCCTTGCAGCGTTCGCAGGCGGACTCCTCTCCATCACCATCGTGTATATGGTGGCGCGATCGGGGTCGACGTTGTCCGTGGCCCGTCTCCTGCTCGCCGGCGTCGCTATGGCTGCTCTCATGGGAGCCATCACCGCACTCATCACCTTTGCTTCTCCGGAGCCTGACAAGCTCCGCGCGATCCTCTTCTGGCTGCAGGGGTCGCTGGCGGGATCCCGGTGGGGATCCATTCCCCTGCCGGCGATCACGACGGCATTCGGACTCGCGCTCCTTCTCGCCCTCAGCAGACCGATGGATGCCATGTTGCTCGGCGAAGAGCCGGCATCCAGCCTCGGCGTACCCATGGAGCGCATCAAACATATCCTGATCGGCCTCGCCGCACTGGTGACGGGAACGCTCGTGGCCACGTCCGGGGCGATCGGCTTCGTCGGACTGATCGTGCCCCACATCGTTCGATTTTTTACGGGCGTGACGCATCGCAAGCTCGTCCCGGCGAGCTTCTTCGTCGGTGCCGTCTTTCTAATCTGGGCAGACGTTGCCGCTCGGGTGCTCCTGCCGTCGCAAGAGCTTCCCGTTGGAGCCGTCACGGCCATCTGCGGCGTACCGTTTTTTCTCGCACTGCTTCGCCGCAAACAATATCGATTCCAAACCTCGTAACGGCCCCCTTCCGCACGTCGGCCGAGCGCCAAACATCTGTGATAGGGGGGCGTATACGCAAAGTCCCATCGTTTGTAGGTCTCAATCGTTTATCCGCATGCCAGAGACGGACGCGCTCGCTGCTGGGAGTCGCGACGAACACTTCGCTCACCCGGAAGCTCCCGCAGCGCCTCGCGACCTATCGCTGAAGGAAATCCGGAGTGTCGTTGCAGACGAACTCGACGAATTCCGCCGCTATTTCCGAGACTCCGTTCGGTCGGATGTCGGTCTCCTCGACAAAGTGACGCAGTATATGCTGCGCCAGAAGGGCAAGGAGATGCGGCCGATGCTGGTGCTGCTTTCAGCCAACATGTGCGGCGGCGTCAACGAGTCGACCTACCGCGCCGCCGCGCTCGTCGAACTCATGCATACCGCCACGCTCGTCCACGACGACGTGGTTGACACGGCCGAACGTCGTAGGGGGGTATTCTCGATCAACGCGCTGTGGAAGAACAAGATTGCCGTCCTCTTCGGCGATTTTCTACTCAGCCGGGGTCTGCTGCTGTCGCTGGACTACGGCGACTACGAACTTCTTCGCCTGCTCTCGGACGCCGTCAGGCGCATGAGCGAGGGTGAGCTCCTTCAGATCGAGAAGTCGCGCCATCTCGATATCGACGAGACGACCTATTTTCGCATCATTTCGGACAAAACGGCGTCGCTCATTGCAGCGTGTACGGGGTGCGGTTCGCTCAGTGCAACGGACGACCGCGAGGTGGTCGATTCCATGCGGCAGGTCGGTGAAGAGCTCGGGCTCGCCTTCCAGATTCGAGACGATCTCTTTGACTACGGCATCGAAGATGTAGGCAAACCGATCGGGATCGATCTGCAGGAAAAGAAAATGACGCTCCCGCTCATTCACGCACTTCGTGAGGCCTCTCGTCGAGAACGCCGCACGATTCTGAAAATCGTTCGGAAAAAGAAAAAGTCGCGAGGAGACGTACGGGACGTCTCTCGTTTTGTCGAGTTGCACGGTGGACTTGCCTACGCTCGCAAGAAGATGCACGAGCATGCCGACGCCGCACGTTCACAACTGAATGCGTTTCCGTCCACAACGGCGCGCGAGGCCATGCTCGGACTTGTCGACTACACCGTTCGGCGAAGCAAGTAAGCGATTATGCCGACACTCTATCTGCTGGGTACGGGTGCCGCCATCAGCGACCCGCACCGTACGACGACCATGCTCGCCTGCCGATCCGGGAGCGATACCCTCGTAATCGACTGCGGCGGCGACGTCGTCCAGCGTCTGCTCGCTTCGAAGATCGATCTCGAAACGATTTCGGCACTGATCGTCACTCACGAGCATCCCGATCACGTGAGTGGCTTTCCCCTCTTCATGGAAAAGATCTGGCTGGCCGGACGGGATCGTCCGATACCGGTCTACGGAATTCGTCCCGCTATCGAACAGGCACGGCGCGCACTGGCCGCATTCGACACGTCGTCCTGGGATCTGCCTGAAATAGCGTGGAATGAAGTTCCACACGAACCGTCAGCCTCCGTCATGCGGACCGCGTCCTGGCACGTAGATGCATCTCCGGGCCGGCACGGCGTACCCGTAGTCGGACTGCGCATCACCGCGCGCGCCTCGGGTAAGACGGTTGCCTACTCCTGCGATACCGAACCCTGCTCCACAATCACGTCGTTAGCCACCGGAGCCGACATCCTGGTCCACGAAGCAAACGGCGAGGGATCGGGACATTCTTCCGCTTCACAGGCGGCCACTACTGCGCTCGATGCCGGCGCGAAGAGACTCCTCCTCGTTCACCTGCCGCCGGGATTGCCCGAAACGGACCTGGACGCCGCCCGATCGATTTTCGACGCAACAGAGATGGGTACGGAGCTAGGGAGCTACAATTTTTGACTATCGGGTTGTACGGAAGTCATCGCGCACTCACGCCCGACGCCCTACATTCACGCCCAACGCCCAACGCTTGCGCCCGACGCTTGCGTCCGACGCTTGCGCCGAGAATCCTCACGTTCCAACCCGCCCCCGTCTCGGCCTATGCTTCGCCTTCACTCATGGCGAAAACGGGCCGTCGACGGAGACCGTCCGATTTACGGACCTCCTTATAGTCCTCGATCATTTCAAACTCTTCGAGAACCTCCTCAATCACGTCACGAAGTATGTCGCGACGTTCTTCGAGAACCTCCACGAGGGCGTCCTTCACCGTCTGTTTCAAACCGTCTTCCGTCATTCCGAGCTCTGACATGTGATGCGGCCTCGATATAGGGAGGAATACATAAAGTGACGAGTGAACGGCAGCGAGCCGAACAGGTTCATCGAGAACGGGTGAATTGACCGCATCTCACACTGAACGTCACACCGCACGTTACATCGTCCTACCAACGTATAGCATCGGGCACCTGCCCGAAAGTCATTTACAAGGGCCTCGTCCCGACCGAACGAGAACCCCGTGACGCCCTACACGTTAACCAACCAGGAACCTATCTCGGTGCGTCTGTACGCGGTGGACATGGACGTCACGATGCCGCCCGAGCCGACCTCGGATCGGAACCCGAACCGATCGCCGGCGTCCCATGTCGCCGAACTTAAACAGGTCGATATGGAACTCGCATTCGGGACGTGCACGCCTGGTCGCACCTCGCGTGGATGGGTCCAGTAAGAACTAGATTACCACTTCTTCGGAGTTACGCCATATGTCCTTTGATCATCATACGCGTTCGGGACTCGCAGGGCTTTTCGTGGGCGTCTTTGCCCTCGTGATTGTACTCTCGGGCTACAGCCTGACGCTGGGTCCCCCTTCCGACAAGCAGACCGACGCCACGACGAACGTCGCAGCGACCAATCACCCGGCAAACCTGATAGACGGAGAGGAAATCTACCAGACTCGCTGCATGTCCTGTCACCAGATGAACGGCGCCGGCGTACCGGGCGTGTTTCCTCCCCTTACAGGTACGGAGTGGGTTACGGGCGACAAGGGCAGGCTCATCCGCGTAATACTGAATGGCGTGACCGGTCCGATCGAGGTAAATGGAGATACGTACGGCGGCGCGATGCCCCCCTGGGGAGCCTTTCTGGACGACGAGGAAATGTCTCAGCTGGTGACCTTCATTCGTACGTCGTGGGATAACGATTCCGAGGAGATCACGCCCGAAGAGGTGCATAAGGTTCGCGAGGCGGTAACGGACAGAAAGAGTCCGTGGACGGCGGCCGATTTCGAAGATCCGTCCAACCTGGGCATACCGGGTGAGGAAGCTGAATAGCGCCGGGTCAGGTGGACGATCAGGTCTGGATGACGCCAGTACGGAACGGGACCGACTCAGGGTTCCGGTCCGCCATCTCTATTCCTAGACTGAGCCATGCTCGCGTGTCGGCCGGATCGATGAGTTCGTCCACCCACAGGCGAGCCGCCGCGTAATAGGGCGTGGTCTGGCGCTCATAGCGGGCCTCGATGGAGGATAGCAGGGCTTCTTTCTCTGCTTCCGAGACCGTCTTGCCTCTCTTCTCCATCGCCCGAACCTGAATCTGGAGCAGCGTTTGAGCGGCCTGCTGCCCACCCATGACGGCGATTCTTGCGCTGGGCCAGGCCAGCATGAGCCGCGGGTCGTACGCTCTCCCGCACATCGCATAGTTGCCGGCGCCGTACGAGTTACCCGCGACGACAGTGAACTTCGGCACCACAGAGTTCGCCACCGCGTTGACCATCTTGGCCCCATCTTTGATAATGCCGCCCTGCTCGGCGCGCTTCCCGACCATGAAACCGGTCACGTCCTGCAGAAACACCAGGGGAATCCGCTTCTGATTGCAATTCATCACGAACCGGGCTGCCTTGTCGGCCGCATCGGAGTAGATGACCCCGCCGACCTGCATCTCCCCGCGTCCATTTTTCACGACGGCACGCTGATTGGCCACGATACCCACGCTCCACCCGTCGACGCGCGCATACCCCGTCAGCAGAGACCGGCCGTAATCCGCCTTATATTCCGTCCATGACCGGTCGTCAATAATACGTGCCAGCACTTCACGCATCTCGTACGGCTGATTGGCGGACTCAGGTATGATGCCGTAAAGCTCTTCTGCGGCATATGCCGGACTTCGCGAAGGAGCGCGCTCGAATCCCGCGCGTCGGCCGTTACCGACATGAGACATGATCTCTCGAATCTTGTGCAGGCACTCGGCGTCGTCGGCAGCGCGGTAGTCCGTCACCCCGGAAATTTCGCTGTGCGTACTCGCACCTCCCAGCGTCTCCGCATCGACCTCTTCCCCGATCGCGGCCTTCACGAGAAAAGGACCGGCCAGATACACCGAACCCGTCCCTTCGACAATCAGCGCCTCGTCGCTCATGATGGGTAGATAGGCGCCACCCGCAACGCAGCTGCCCATAATAGCGGCAATCTGCGGCACGCCGGCGCTGGAGAGGCGCGCATTATTGCGGAAGATCCGGCCGAAGTGCTCCTTGTCGGCAAATATCTCATCCTGCATGGGAAGATAGACGCCCGCCGAATCAACCAGATAGATGATCGGCAAACGATTCTCGAGCGCAATATCCTGCGCGCGGAGATTCTTTTTAGCCGTGATTGGAAACCACGCCCCGGCCTTCACGGTCGCGTCGTTGGCCACGATCACAGACAACGAACCGCTGACGCGGCCAATTCCCATAACCGTGCCGCCGGCCGGACATCCACCTTCCTCGTCGTACATCTCGAAGCCCGCGAACAACCCCAGCTCGTGAAACGGGGCGTCGTCGTCGACCAGGACGTCGATACGTTCTCGAGCCGTCAGCTTGCCCCGGTCGTGTTCACGTTCGACACGCTCCAATCCACCTCCCTCACGGATGCGCTCGACGCGCTCTCGACGGAGCGCCAGCAAGTCCAGATAGGCATCACGACGACGAGCAAACGATGCAATCCCGCTAGGAGACGATCCGATCTGCTCAGCCTCTACGGGGTCTTCCATGGTTGCCGCCTGCAAAAAAGCCCGGCTCAGCGGCCGGGCTTACTTGCCTTACTTAATGCGTCTTGCGTAAATGTATCTTTAACGGGGCTAGCGTGAACGGGACTACGGTAAACGAATCTCGCTCGAACGATTCGCGCGAAAACATCTCTGCCGAGACCCACCTCACCAGGTCCTCGCCGCGGACGACCCCACTACAATGTCCTCGCATGCGAGGACGTACGACGCGAGTGGCAGCACAATTAGAGAATCGCGCTCATCTTATTGAGGATCTCGCCACGTGATTCGCCGGTCTTCTCCTGAATGAGATTGATCATCTTCTGGAGGCTGCCGCGCGCCCGCTTCATCTCCTTATCGTCGAACTCCGTGCCTTCCCAGATCGTCTCGATCTGACGTTTGACACGTCGCCAACTCTCATTCATGCGCTTCGTCGCCATGATCTTCGTTCAGGTAAGTCCATGTGATCTCATTATTAAATTCTACAGAGTGGACAACCGGCAGGTTTCAAGATTTTTGCAATTGCCTCCTCCGACAGTCCAGGCGGCTAGATGGCGAAGTAGTGCGAAAACATCAGAATGAGCACGACGAGCCACAGCAGATGACCGATTCCAACGCCCATTGCCACTTTCTTCCGTGCGGCGGCGCCCCCTTCCTTTACGAGCGATATCCATCCGGAACGGATCATGAAGAACTGCACGAGGATCAGGATGAGAACGAGAAGCAGGCTCGTGTGATACACTGGACCGTACACGGCGAATCCGCCCCCGGCAAGAAACGCGATCAATCCGAACAGAAAAGTGGCCACGACAAACACGTTCATCATGCCGACGGCCTTGGTGCCAACGTCGCGGATCGATCGATCCGACGTCTCCGCGGCGCTGCGAGATATACTGGTGAGCATCAGCGCGACGCCGAACCAACCGGCAGCCGTTATCACGTGAAGCACGACGAAGATATTCTTTATCATGATACTGCGTATGGATCTGTTCGCGTGACGGACGGTGATAGCGGCAACGGACCGCCGTTACGTGAATAATACTCGCTATCCCGGTCAACATCTACTCGAATCGATGGCACGTGTGGCTGTAATAGGTGGCGGTATTGCCGGACTGACCGCCGCATACCGGCTCATGAAGGAGGGAATGGTCCCGGTCATCTTCGAAGCAAGCGACCGGGCCGGAGGGGTGATTCGCTCGGAACGGGATGGGGGATTCTTGTTCGAGCACGGCCCCAACTCCATCCAGGCATCCACCGATGCACTCGAGACGCTCGTGCAGAATCTCGATCTTGTCGACGCGCGCGTATCTGCTTCCGACGCGGCACGCGTACGATACATCGTTAAAGACGGCGTACCCGTCGAAGCGCCGACGGCTCCGCACAAGCTCCTGTCGTCGGAGCTGTTTCGCGCCGGTGCAAAGCTGCGCCTGCTGCGCGAACCGTTCGTTCCTCCGGCAGATCCTGAGGTTGAAGAAAGCGTGGCCGACTTCACCCGGCGGCGCCTGGGTCCCGATTTTCTGGACTACGCGATGGATCCGTTCGTCGCGGGCGTGTATGCGGGAGATCCCGAGACGCTGTCCGTGCAGCACGCCTTCCCATCCCTCTATGAGATGGAGCAGTCTGCCGGCTCCATCATCAAAGGTCAGATCAGCAAACGCCTGGATGACACCGCCGCGGCCGAAACGCACCGCATGTTCTCATTCCGAAATGGACTCGAGTGTCTTCCTCGAGCACTGGCGGAGGCTCTCGCGGAGTGTCTGCGCCCCTCTGCACCGGTCCACCGATTGCATCTTCACGCCGATGGATGGACCGTCCACGCCCGAGAGAGCGAATCGGCCGAGGTAGACGCCGTCGTCTTCGCCGCCCCTCTGCACGCTCTCCGGACCCTTGCGACACCCCGCAGTCCACACATCCCCCCGCTCACGGATGTCGACTACCCACCGCTCGGCGTCGTCGCCCTGGGCTACCGCCGCGAACACGTCCACCACCCTCTCGACGGATTCGGTCTGCTGGTTCCACGGGTCGAAAGCGCGTTTCGCATTCTCGGAACGCTGTTCACGTCGTCGATCTTTCCCAACCGTGCCCCAGATGGACACGTACTGCTGACCACGTTTATCGGGGGGATGCGACGGCCGGAGATGGGAACGGCACCCTCGGTCGAAGCCTACGGCGTCGTTGAGCGCGACCTCACGCGGCTGCTCGACATTTCCGGCGAGCCGGTCCTCCGAAAGCACGTCATCTGGGAACGGTCCATCCCTCAGTATACCGTCGGGTACGCTTCGGCCCTGGATGCGATGGATCGCCTTGAGGAAACCTGGCCTGGATGGTTCATGGCCGGTAACTACAGAACCGGCGTTTCCGTAGGTGCAGCCGTCGATTCGGGTGCGGACGCTGCGCGACGATGCACCACATTTCTCGCATCCTGAGCTGCAACGGCGCCCGGCGCTGGTACAAACCGTGCTGAGATTCGGACTGCGGGCCCTCACAGGCCGCCAACCCTCTGCACTAGGCCATGCCCTCTCCCGCGAACAAGTAGCGCATCAGCTTTCGCTTTGCGACCGGCAGCACGGTCGGTTCGTAGGGAAAATCAAGCTCGAAATCGAAGGCGTACGTAGCCGGATTGGGCAGATCTCTGCGTTCCTCCATAAGCGACAGCTTCAGCGTCTGGGGCGTCTCGTGTACCGGCTTCTGCATCACACTCTTCACATGCGACGTCCGCAGGCTGCGATACCGTTCCGATGCGCCCGTAAATATCGACATGCTGTACCGGAGCACGTGGATCTCTCCACGTTCATAATCGGGAACGAAGAGATAGCCCTCCTGAACGTACGACGGCACGATTCCGACTTCCTCCATACGAAGGTGATCCTCGACGAACTCGAAGATCGTCTTGCCCTCGTCGATGGCTTCCTCGATCTGCGGCAGCGCCCAATCGATCAGCTCCTCGACAGCCGCCATCTGGTCACCGGCAAGCTCCGGCTTCTCATAGATCACTTGACCCGACTCCAGGTCCACGTCCGTGATGATCCCCGGTGCGGCATCCTTCAGATTGTCCGTGTTCTCCAGAATCGTGCGAAGCGTACCGTGTATCGACACGAGGTTTCCCAGATGCGGATAGATACGGTTGTTCGAAAAGTCTCGCTTTGCCTCCTGTAGATTTCCCAGGATACGGTACTGTGCACGCTCGAAGTCGTCGACGGCACTGGTAAATAGGTCGAGATTCCACTCAGTCATGGTACTACGAGCCCCTGTTTGACAGAACGAACTCATACAAAAACGCACGTCAGATACCTGTGATGAATGCAAAAATCGAACCACAGTTTCAACGTATCTTCATATAGACAGGCGGGAGGGCGCGTAGGCATACTGGTGTGCCCAGCGCTGGAGGATGTGTAAATGATTTCCGATAGACCCGGCATCGGACTGCGCCCGGCCGCAGTCTGCCGCGTCAATTGCTCACGACGGGGTGAGGTCGTGCCGATCCGACTTCGCGGAAGATGCTTCCGCGCGCCGCACGCCGGGATGCATGGCATCGAACTCTTCGAGCGTGAACGCATCGACGGCGACGTACCGATCGCGCTCCACTTCGGTCCTTCGAACGAGGTCTGCTTCCTCCGTCGTGATGACGCCGGACTGATGCGCGTCGGACAGCATCGTACGCGGGCGGCCGCGCTCGAGCTTTCCCTCTCGCATCGCATTTCGAATTTTACTGAGAACGTCTTCCGCCGCCACCGCGAGACGGAATGCGTGCTCGAGCTGTGCGAGCGGCTCTTCTTCGTCCGCTGGCCGATAGATACCGTCGGTGAGGCGGGCACGCTGCTCGCCCGGCTGCTGCATCTGCTGCGCGACGACCTGTCCGAGCCGGTCTGAAGGTGGAGTGCCGAAACGGTTGATACGGCGCCACAGTGCACCGGGACCGCGCAGCAGCCACGTTGCACCGGGCAGGGACAGGTTCTCGTACAGGCCCTCAAAGGCCTTCTGAATCTCTGCGAGCGCATGCTGCATAGACCAGTGGAGGAACGCTTCGTCGTCTTTCCGACGGCCTTCCGCCTCGAATCGGCGAATCACGGCCGTGCCCATGTAGAGCCACGAAAATATGTCGGCAAACCGGCCCGTTATCTTTTCCTTCCGCTTGAGCTCACCGCCCATGCCGCCCATCGCGAGATCGGCCAGAAAAGCGAACGAGGCCGCCGCCCAGTTGAGCTTTTTGACGTATCGCGCTGCCGGACCGCTAACCGGCGACCGGCTCAGGTGGCCGCGCGTTATTCCCAGCGCGAAGGCCCTGAACGCATTGCGCACGACGTGCCCGACGTGCTTCCAGAGGTTGTGGTCGAATCGCTTAAGGTCACCCTTCGCCAGCGCATCGATCTCTTCGTAGGCGTACGGATGGCACCGAATGGCACCCTGCCCGAAGATCATGAGCGTACGCGTGAGAATGTTGGCTCCCTCCACGGTGATGCCGATCGGCGTGCCCGTATACGCATGCGCGAGCAAATTTCGCGGGCCGCGAACGATGCCGTTGCCCCCGAGAACGTCCATCCCGTCGTTGATGATCTTCCGCTGGAGTTCGGTCGCGTTGTACTTCGCGATCGCCGTGACGACGGCCGGCTTGGCGCCCTGGTCGAGTCCGCCGCACGTATAGCGCCGCATCGCCTCGAGCACGTACGTGTATCCACCGACGCGCGCGAGCGGTTCTTCCACCCCTTCAAAGCGACCGATCTGCAAACCGAACTGCTTTCGAACGGACGCGTGGGCAGACGCCACGCTGTAGGTAAACTGCGCGCCCCCCGTGCTCTGCGCCGGCAGGGAGATACCGCGACCGGCAGACAGCGATTCCATCAGCATGCGCCAGCCGTTTCCTGTGCCGTCCGGCCCCCCGATGATCGCGTCGATGGGCACGACGACGTCGTGTCCTTCCGTCGGTGAGTTAATGAACGGTACCCCGAGCGGATCGTGGCGCCATCCTGTCTCCACGCCGGGCGTATCGCTCGGTATGAGCGCACACGTAATACCCGGCTCCTCACCCTTGCCAAGAAGATTATCCGGATCCTTCAGTTTGAACGCCAACCCGAGCACGGTAGATACCGCCGCCAGGGTGATGTAACGCTTCTTCCAGTTGAGACGCAGGTAGAGCTCCCCTTCGTCATCGCGAAAAACGACACCCTCCGAAGAAATGGCGCCGGCATCCGAACCGGCATTCGCCTCGGTGAGGGCAAATGCCGGGATCTCCTCCCCGCGGGCGAGCCGAGGGAGGTAGTGATCCCGCTGCGCCTGCGTGCCGTAATGAATCAACAGCTCGGCCGGCCCCAGCGAATTCGGTACCATCACCGTGATGGAAAGGGGCAAGGACCGCGTCGCGGTCTTCTTCACTACCGCGCTATTAGCGAGGGCGGAAAAGCCGAGTCCACCGTATTCCTTTGGGATGATCATGCCGAAGAAGCGCTCTTTTTTGAGATACGCCCAGACCTCCTCGGACAGATCTCCGCGCTGAAATACATCCCAGTCGTCCGTCATGGCACAGACCTCCTCAACGGGCCCGTCGAGAAACGCTCGCTCCTCGTCCGTCAGGTCCGGATACGGTTCGTCCATCAGCTTTCTGAAGTCCGGCCGTCCCGAAAATAGTTCTCCATCCACCCACACCGTCCCGGCTTCGATGGCCGTCTGCTCCGTCTCCGAGATACGAGGCAGAAACCCCGCCGCCCCGAGCATCTTCATGATGGGACCCGAGATCAGGGCCCGCCGAACAGGAACCAGATTGAATGCGATGGCGACGACGCCAAAAAGCGCCCACAGCCACACGGGCACGCCGAGGCCGTACAGCAGCACGGCCCACGCCGCGGTATGAAGCCAGAGCGGCGCTCCCACGTAGCCGAGCACCGCGACGGTAAAAAAGACGATCGCGGCAACCCAGCCGAGGCCGAGCGATTGGAAGAAGTCGTAGTACGGCATCATTCGATCCACCTTTAGCTTCTGAGATTCTCGATCACGCCCGCCGCGCCCATGCCGCCCCCGACACACATCGTACACAACCCGTAACGCACGCCGCGCCGATCCATCTCGTGGATCAGGGTAGCCGTCAACTTGGCCCCCGTACATCCCAGCGGGTGGCCGAGCGCAATCGCCCCGCCGTTTACGTTGACGATCTCCGGGTTGAGCTCCGTTTCGCGGATGACGGCGAGTGCCTGCGCCGCGAACGCCTCGTTCAATTCTATGAGACCGATGTCGTCGATCGTCAGTCCGGTCTGCTCGAGGACCTTCCGAATCGCCGGAACGGGTCCGATTCCCATCAATTCCGGAGCGACCCCGGCGACGGCAAAGCCGACGAGCCGCGCCATGGGCTCAGCGCCCAGGGCGTTCATCCGCTTCTCGCTCATTACCACGGCCGCCGCGGCTCCATCGGAACGCTGAGAGGCATTGCCGGCCGTTACCGTACCGTTCCGGCGGAAGGCCGGACGAAGCCGAGCCAGTGCCTTGAGGCTCGTATCAGCCCGGGGCCCCTCATCCGTCTCGAACGTCGAGCGGCGGGAATGCGGCTGCCCGTCCCGGTAGATCAGCTCTTCGATCTCCAGGGGTACGATCTCGCTGCTGAAACGTCCGGATTCGATGGCCGCCAGCGCCCTCTCGTGCGACTGCAGGGCGAAGCGGTCCTGATCCTCTCTCGAGATGTGATACTTCTCCGCAACGTTTTCGGCCGTGATCCCCATCGAGACGTACACGTCGACGTCTTTCGACACCATCTCCGGATCGGGCTGAAAGTGGAAGCCCGTCATAGGTACCATACTCATCGACTCCGTCCCACCGGCCACGACGACCTCCGCCATGCCGGCGTGGATGGCCTGGCTCGCCATGGCGATCGTCTGGAGACCGGACGAACAGAACCGGTTCACGGTGGCGCCCGGAACGGCGTCCGGTAATCCCGCTTTCTGAGCGATAAGGCGCCCCACGTTCTGCCCCTGCGCCCCTTCCGGGAAAGCGCAACCCATAAGCACGTCGTCGACCGCCTCGTCGGCGAGGCCTTCGACGCGTTGGAGCGCGCTCCGGACGACCGTCGCACCCATGTGCTCCGGACGAACATGCCGAAGCCTTCCCCGGTCCGCCTTCCCCACGGCCGTACGGACACAACTCACTATGTAGGCATCTTCCATCATGTCTGCTGCGCCTAATTTCTGAGCGGCTTCTTCGTCTTGAGCATGTGCTCGATACGATCCTGCGACTTTTTCTGCCGGACCAGTTCGAGAAAGACCGTCCGTTCGAGATCGATGAGGTAGGCCTCATCGACGTCCTGCGGTCCCGTGAAATCCCCGCCCGTAAGGACGTACGCAAGCTTTCGTGCAAGAAAAGCGTCATAGTCGGAGATGTAACCGCCCTCGACGTACTGCTGTACGAGCACGTCCAGAGCCGCCGCTGCCGGGCGGCCGAGTACACGGATGCCTGCCGGACGAGTCGGAGGTCGATATCCTTCCGATGCGAGCCGCTGGACCTCCTCCTTGGCCACGTAGAGCCGCCTGTCCTCGTTCATCACGATGCGGGCATGCGGCGCCACGAATCCGAGCCGTTGTGCCTCCAGGGCACTGGAGGATACGGTCGACATCGCGACCGTTTCAAAATATTTTTGAAGCCACGGCTGAATTTCGCTCGGATGTCCGTTGGGAGCACGGGCCGCCGCTTGGGCGGCCAGGCGCATGGTACCCGTACCGGCCGGAATCAGACCGACGCCCAGCTCGACGAGCCCGACGTAGGCTTCCGCGTCGACGACGGGATGCGGAGACGCCATCAACATCTCACAACCGCCGCCAAGCACGCGCTGATGGCCGGCGACGACGACGGGCTTCAGGGCATAGTGCACCTGCTGAATGGTATCCTGAAACTCGCTCAGATATCCGTCGATCTCGTCGAAGTGATCCTCTCGGAGTGCACCGGCCAGCTCCATCAGGTTGGCGCCTACGGAAAAATTGGCTCCCTCATTTCCTACGACAAGGCCCTTCAGAGTAGGGTCAGACTCGACCCTGTCGATGGCCGAGCGGAGTCCTTCCATCACGGCCCTACCGAGCGTGTTTGCCTTGGACCTGAACTCGTACAGGGCGACGCCCTCCCCCAGGTCGAGCAGCGCCGCGTCGTCGGACGCCCAGATCTCACGGCCGGGATCCGCTTTGAGCACGTCGAGCGAAAGCTGATCGACGGGTATCGGATCGGAGCGATAGCCCTCTTGCGGCGGGACGTACACCTGACGATCACCGTTCGTGCGAAGGTAGAACTTCGCGTGCCCCGCCTCCTGCATCGTCTCTATCCACTCCGGGACGGCCACGTCCTCCGCCGACATATCGTCGAGAACGCGATCGAAACCCAGGACGTCCCACGTCTGAAAGGGACCCATCTCCCAACCGAACCCCCATCGAATAGCCCGATCAACGTCGGCCGGACGATCCGTTATCTGAGGAATCCTTCGTGCACTATACCCCAGTACGTCGAGTGTCGACGCTCGAATGAAGTCCCCCGTCCGGCCTCCGGCCCCGTACAGCGCCTCCAGCCGCTCCTCGAGACGGCCGACTCCCCGGATGCTCTCCAGATGGGGGAGCTCGACGGACTGAGCGGGACGGTAATCCAGCGTCTCCGGGTCGACCGACCGGATTTCACCATCTACCTTCTTGTAGAACCCTTCACCCGATTTTTGACCGTAGCGCTCGGCGCCGACGAGTCGGCGGAGGAGCTCCGGAGGTTCAAACGCCGCCCCGCTCTCGTCGCCTTCGGCGGCCTCGTAGAGATTCTCGGCGACGTGCAGCAAGACATCCAGACCCACGACGTCGGCCGTGCGAAACGTCGCCGACTTGGGGCGACCGGCCACGGGACCGGTCAGGGCATCGACCTCTTCGATCGAATACGTTCCGTCCGTGAAGGCCCGAATAGCCTGGAGCATGGCGTAGACGCCGATGCGGTTCCCGATGAAGTAGGGTGTGTCGTTGGCGACGACGATCCCCTTGCCGAGATGGATGCGGCCGAACTGCGCGATTCGGGCCACGACATCGGGCTCCGTCCACGTCGAAGGAACGAGTTCAAGCAGCTTTAAATAGCGTGGCGGATTGAAAAAGTGGGTGCCTAGAAAGCGGCGCTTGAAACCGTCCGACATCCCCTCGACGATATCGGCGATGGGGATGCCGCTCGTATTGGTCGAGACGATCGTTTCCGGGCCGACGACGGATTCCACGCGCGCCTGGAGGCTCCGCTTCACGTCGAGCCGCTCGACGACAGCCTCGATCACCCACTCCACATCCGTCAGACGATCGAGATGCTCGTCGAAATTGCAGGTCGTAATGCGTGACACCGCCTCATCGCAGAAAAACGGAGCAGGCTTCATCTGCTTCGCCCGCGCAAGACCCCTATCAACGACTGCATTTCCGTCGTCCGGGTCGTCGCCGGCAACGTCGTAGAGAAGCACATCGACTCCCGCATTCGCCAGATGGGCGGCAATCTGCGCGCCCATCGTACCTGCACCCAGCACGGCCGCCTTCCTGAACGCCGTCGAGGCGTGTGGAGGGGCCATTATTCCAGGGTTGTACGCGTTTTCGCCTTGATGCATATCGTGACTGTGGTCGCAAGTTATAATTCCGCGCGTGCTGGTTCCGGTGCGGCGCGCATCAGGCCGCCTCCCTGTGGTCCACCCGTTCAACGACGATCACCGATCCTTCGGGCTCTTCGGTCGCGTACATTTCTTCAATCTGCTCTTTGAACGCCTCATGCACACGCCGACGACGAACTTTCATAGTCGGCGTGAGCAGGCCGTTCGCTGTCGTCAGGTGGGCGGGAATAATGCGAAATCGCTTGATGCGCGACCAGTGATCCATCCCTTCGTTGGCCTCTTCTACGAGTTGTCGAAAGCGCGCTTTCACGGCCGGCGTCGACACGAGCTCCTCGATCGGCCGCTCACGATTCGTTCCCTGCGAGCCGGCAAGAACACGTACCTTCTGCTCGTCCGGAAATACCAGTGCCGTACAGTACTTGTAATCGCTCCCGACCACTACCGCCTGCTCGATCAGTGGGTGGGTTGTCAGTCGATTCTCGAGAGGCTGCGGAATAACGTACTTGCCCGTCGACAGCTTGAACAGGTCCTTCTTACGATCGGTGATACGCAGAAATCCGTCGTCGGTAAATTCACCAATGTCACCCGTATGAAACCATCCATCCTCATCGAGGGCTTCGCGGGTACGCCCCTCGTCCCGATAGTAGCCCAACATAACATGCGGACCGCGCGTAAGAATCTCACCATCCTCTGCAATCTTCACTTCGAGACCCGGTATAGGTTCACCCACCGTACCGGCGCGGTTGCGGCCGGGGCGGTTGAATGTAATAACCGGGCTCGTCTCCGTAAGGCCGTAGCCCTGAAGAACGGATAGCCCCGCCGCTCCAAAGAGATTCGCCAATTTCCCGCTCAAGGCCGCACCGCCCGAAATGATGTAACGCACGCGGCCGCCCAGGGCATCTCGCCATTTTCGAAAAAGTATCCGGTCGGCGACGGCAAGCTGCAGCCGGAATAGACCGGACGGTTCCTCGGAAAGCGTATATCGTTCGCCCACCGAAAGAGCCCAGTTCACGAGCGCTTTCTTGGGACCCGACATTTCCGTTATCCGCTCCAACACGTTCCCATAGACCTTTTCCAATACACGCGGGACGGTGAGAAACACGGTCGGACGCACCTGCTTCAACACCGTCGTCAAATCGTCGGGCGTCGTAAAGTAAACGGACGTTCCGTTGTAGAGGAAGCCGTAATGGAGTGCACGAGCAAAGATGTGCGTCAGGGGCAGAAATGAGATCGCGGTCTCACCGTCCGCTCCCGGACGATAATCCGGTATCCCCGAGAACGACGTCAACGCGTCGTACGTGATGTTCTCGTGCGATAGCATGACCCCCTTCGGGCGGCCCGTCGTGCCGCTCGTATAGATTAACGTCGCCAGGTCGTGGGGATCTACGCGTTCGGTCAGCGCAGCGACAGCCTCGGGGTCGTCGTGCAGGTAACGGCGGCCCAGATCTCTGATCGATCCGATCGTATGCATCTCAATACCGTCAGGTAACGCGGGCACGTCTTCGTGCTCGACGCCTTCCGCAACGATCACCCACCTGACGGTGGACGAGTCTACCAGCATCTCCCGTACCGCAGCGAGTTGTTCGAGATCGGATATGGCTATTGCAGCAGCCCCCGAGTGGTCGATGACGTATTGGATCTGCTCGGGCTCGTGCGTGAGGTAGATGGGCACGTCCACCAGCCCGGCGATCAAGCATCCCATGTCGACGATGCAGTAATACACGTCACTCTCCATGTAGAGCGCGACACGATCACCGCGTTCCAGGCCCAGCCGGGTCAGCCCCACGGCAAGTTCTTCTGAGTGGCGGCGAAAGTCTTCCAGCGAGAACGGCTTCCACCCATCTCCCTGAGGCTGATTGAGTGCTCTCAGATTCTCGTATCGCTCCGCGGCCTCATACATGAGCTGCGGCAACGTTTTCCCCAGAACGGGCTTGCCGGTTCCATCTGGCGCCGTGTAGACAATCTCTTTCATGGACGTTGCGTTGCTTCTGAGCACGTCATCCCGTCGTTTAGCGGGGGCGAAAGCGCTTCCACACTGAAACCAGCTGTGGTCGGTGAGTGATCCTGCAATTGTAATGCCGGACGTGATACATTCGATACGATATCGGCCATCCGCGTTACGTCCCGCACCAACAAAAAAGCCCGCCGCTGACGCGGACGGGCTCTCGTGCATGCTCTATACCTGCGTGCAGGCAGACCATTTTCATTCTGACCTACCTCTCTCTCAGCTCGACATTCCCCACGCCGGCGCGCATGCGAAGGCTCGGACCGCCACCGTTGACGCTGCCGGCAAACGACTTCTTCATCCACTTCCCTTCGACCGACAGCGGATAGTCCGTTCGTGCGGTTCCCATGGAGGCTTCGGCATTTACGTCCACACCCACGCCTCTGGCGAGGTAGACGGTGACGTTGCCCGCGCCCGTATTCAGCCGAGATCCCGTCCGAGGCTGTTCGGTAATCGAGACCTGTATGTTTCCGGCTCCCGTATTGACGTCGACCTCTCCCTGAACGGAGCTGATGTCTACATTGCCCGCACCGGTATTTGCTTCGACCAGGCCCCTGGCACCCTGAATCGAAATATTCCCCGATCCTGAAGCCACGTCGATGGGACCGTTCACCGCTCCGATCTCGATGTTGCCCGCACCGGTTCGACCATGCACTCGACCGGCCAGACTTCCGATCTCTACGTTGCCGGCGCCCGTCGAAAACTCGACGTTGTAGGTGTCGGGAATCTCTACGCGGACACGGACGCGCAGCTGCGATCCCGATCGAGAGAGCTGCATCCGGGCCCAGAAGCTGTCGTCCTTATCATAGCGCGATTCGACGTATACGTTGCTGCCGCGCTCCGTTATCGAGAGGCCGTGCCGCTCGAAGATGCGCTGAGCCGTCGATCGGTCGTCCGTCGTAGCAATACGCTCCACCTCGACGCGGACCTCGTTATCCGTGCCGGACGTGACGTAGACGTTTCCGTGATCGACGTCCAGGAAAAGCGTTCCGCCGGACTGTACCTTAAACGATTCCTTGACCGTATCCGTAATGTCGACCAGGTCCGTCGTCACACCGTCACCAGCGCAGGCCCCATCGAGATTGGCGGCGCGCGCGCCTGCCGTCAGCAGAAGGAAGGCGGCCGCGAGGACCAGAAATCGGTTCGCTTTGCATCGTATGATCATGGTGGAAACGTTGTATTGTGGGCACATATTTTTCCGATACGTAACCTGCCTTACAGAGTTGCACCACGCCGGCGACATGTCCTCCCACATCTACGTCCTAGCATCCGCCACAGCCTATGAAGACGGTTCCACTTACAGACGATCGAATTGACGCGCTAAGCCCCGTCGTGAGGCGGTTTCTGCGGTACGTATGCGTCAACACGCAGTCGGACCCGGATTCCGATGCCGTACCGTCAACCGAACGCCAGAAAGACCTGGGCCGAATGCTCGAGCGTGAGCTCTCCGATACAGGGCTTACGAACGTAGCGATGGATCGCAACGGTTACGTCTACGCGACGCTGCCCGGGCGCGGACCGGCCGCAGCCACGCGCCTCGGGCTTCTGGCACACGTCGACACGTCGGCGGATGCCCCGGGCGACGTCACCCCGTACGTGCACTTTTCGTATGACGGTCGAGCGTTTTCCCTTCCGGGTGACGCAGAGGTGCGCGTGGATCCCGACAGAAACCCCGCGCTCCGCGACCACGTCGGCGACGATCTGATCACGAGCGACGGTACGTCTCTCCTCGGCAGTGACGACAAAGCGGGCGTGGCCGTTCTGATGCAGCTCGCCGAGGACCTCGCATCCGATCCCTCTTCTGCACGTCCGGAGCTGCGATTTTGCTTTACGGTGGACGAGGAAACCGGACGGGGCGTCGATCATCTCGACCTCGAGCGCTTCGGGGCCGACATTGCCTATACGATCGACGGCGGAGGCACCGATGCGATCTACGTTGAGACCTTCAACGCGGCCGAGGCCGTCCTGTCGGTCCACGGCATCACCGTCCATCCGGGATATGCAAAAGGCATCATGGTCAACGCCGCGCGCATCCTCGCGCATGTCCTCGCGCAGCTCCCGGATGACGAAGCGCCGGAAGCGACATCGGGCCGCCAGGGCTACATCCACCTACACCGCATCGACGCATCCGATGCCGCCCACGCCCGAGCGCGAATGATTTTGCGGGACTTCACCAGGGAGGGACTCTTGCGAAAGAAAGAGTTTCTCGAGGCCGTCGTCGAGTCGACCCGAAACGCACATCCAAATGCCTCCTTCTCACTCGATATACAGGATCAATACCGCAACATGCGATCCTATATTGAGGGGAACGACCCGAGGGTCATACGCTTCGCGCATCGTGCGGCGGACGTCCTGGACCTGGACCTCGAAGAACGTCTCATTCGGGGCGGCACCGACGGTGCCCGCCTCTCCGAAATCGGGGTCCCGACGCCCAACCTGTTCAATGGTGGACACGATTTCCACAGCCGATTTGAATGGAATTCGGTGCAGGGCATCGAACATGCACTTGAGTACGTAAAGACACTCGTCAAATACTGGGGCGAACACGGCGCAGAACATGGCGGAGAGCCCGCATGAACTGGCCATATCGCACGCCGCGTCTCGTACCACGAGGGAGGAGCCCATCATGACCTTCGATCGCCAGGACGATCTCGCGCGCTACGTCCGGGGATCGTTAACGCGGCACATCCAGTGTGCCGAAACGCCGATCGCAGCCATCGATCCCGTCCGGCGGCGTCAGCCGCGTGCGGATGGCGGCTGGAGTATCGATCAGACGCTCGCCCACCTGGCCCGGATGGACGAAGCTTATATGGGGACGATTCGGCGAGCGTGCAAAGACGGATGGGGATCTACAGGCGGCATAGCGGATCGGGGCGACTCGAGCGGCAGCAGCGATGAGGGCCGCGACGCGCCAAGCTTCGCCTGGAAGCCGACAATCGCCGGCAGGGTCTTGCGCTGGGGTATAACGGGGTCATTGCCTATCAAGACACCGGCTACGTTCCTGCCGGAACGTCTTGAGACGACGGGCGACGTACTCCACGCCTTCCAGTCGAGTCATCGCGACCTGCTCGATCTCATGGAACGCCTGAAAAACCGCCGGTGGACCGGCATCCTCTTCTCCTCGCCGGCGACGCCGCTGCTGCGGCTCAATGCGGGTGATGTCTTCTTGATGCTTGCGGAGCACGGAGACCACCATCTCGAGCACCTCCATGAATGAGACACCAAATAGATAGGCCCCGATCACAACACGGTGACCGGGGCCTATCTCTATTTTTTCCAGTGGCGAAATGAACCGGATCGGCTCATCGCCTTCGCTAGCTCTTCGCTTCGACCTCTTCCGCTTCACCGTTCGTGGCCCCGTCTCCGGCGGCCACCTCTTCGCCATCGCCGCCGAGTGCCGCCTGCAGCTCTGCAAGCTCCTTCCTCGAACCGACAACCATGTCGCGGTACTTGCGCTGGCCCGTACCGGCCGGAATCGGATGGCCGACGATGACGTTCTCCTTCAGACCGTACAACGGGTCGACCTGCGCCTTGATAGCCGCGTTGGTCAGCACCTTCGTGGTCTCCTGGAACGAAGCGGCCGACACGAACGAATCGGTCGACAGGGACGCCTGCGTGATACCGAGCAAGATCGGCTCGGCAACGGCCGGCTCCGTATCGCGCACTTCGACCTTATTGAGGTCGTGCCGCTTCATCTCCGAATTCACCTCGCGGAGCTGACGACGGTCTACGATATCTCCGATCGCCAGTTCGGAATCGCCGCCGTCCGTCACGACGAACCTGTCGTAGAGCCGGTCATTGAGTTCCTCGAGAACGAAACGGTCGACCGTATCATCTTCGAGCAGCGTCGTATCACCGGGATCCGAGACGCGCACCTTCTGCATCATCTGGCGAACGATGACCTCGATGTGCTTGTCGTTGATCGTAACACCCTGCAGGCGGTAGACCTCCTGAATTTCATTGACCAGATACTCCTGTACGGCGCGGGGCCCCTTGATACTGAGGATGTCCTGCGGGGAGACCTGGCCGTCCGACAGCGGCTCGCCGGCGCGAACGAAGTCGTTCTCGTGGACGAGCATGTGCTTGGACATCGACACGAGGTACGTGCGGCTTTCCGATCCGTCGCGGCTGGTCACGATGATCTCCTGCGAGCCGCGCTTACGTCCACCGAAGCTGACGACACCGTCGATCTCGCTGACCTCGGCAGGGTCGCTCGGTGTTCGCGCCTCGAAGAGCTCCGTGACGCGCGGCAGACCACCCGTAATGTCTCGAGTCTTGGCCGACTGGCGCGGGATCTTCACCATAACCTGACCGGCCTGAATATTGTCCCCGGCGTCGACCTGAATGCGCGCTCGAACGGGCAGGGGATACTCGCGCTTGGCGCCGTCGTCCGTCTCCACCATGATGGCGGGCGTGAGCGACCGCTCGCGACTTTCCGTAATGACCTTTTCCTTGTAACCGGTCTGCTCGTCGGATTCTTCGCGGAAGGTCGTGCCCTCCACGATATCCTGAAAACCGACCGTTCCGGTAACCTCCGAGAGGATGACGCTGTTGTATGGATCCCAGCTAGCCAGCACGTGACCCTTGTCAACTTCATTGCCTTCCTCGACTAGAAGTTCGGCGCCGTAAGGGATTACATAGGAGATGAGCTGCCGTCCCTCATCCTCCGGATCCATAATCCGCACTTCACCCTGGCGGGCAAGCACGACCTCCTTCTCTTTCTCCCCGTCGTCGAGGGTGACGGTTCGGAGATTCTCGAAGACAACCTTTCCGCCGAACTTCGTCTGGATCGTGCTCTCGGCCGAGATACGACTCGCCGTACCACCAATGTGAAAGGTACGGAGCGTGAGCTGCGTACCGGGCTCACCGATAGACTGGGCGGCGATGACGCCGACCGACTCGCCGCTCTCCACGATACGGCCCGACGCCAGATTTCGACCGTAGCAGAACGAGCAGATGCCGCGGCGGGACTCGCACGTGAGCGCCGAACGAATTTCGACCTCCTCGATTGACGTCTCGGAGATCCTGTTTGCCGTCTCCTCGTCGATCATCTCATTTGCCGAGACGATCAGTTCGTCGTTCAGGGGATCGCGCACGTCGTGCACGGAAACACGCCCGAGGATACGGTCGGCCAGCGGTTCGACCACGTCCTCGTTGTCCTTCAAGGCCGAAATCCGGAGTCCGCGCAGCGTACCGCAGTCCTCCTGCGTGATCGTAACGTCCTGTGAGACGTCCACGAGCCGACGCGTCAGATACCCTGCGTCGGCCGTCTTGAGCGCCGTGTCGGCCAGACCCTTACGAGCCCCGTGCGTCGAGATAAAGTACTCGAGCACCGACAGGCCTTCCTTGAAGTTGGAAATAATGGGGTTTTCGATGATTTCCCCGGCGGACCCGACGAGACTCTTCTGCGGCTTAGCCATCAGGCCGCGCATACCACCCAGCTGTCGGATCTGCTCCTTCGAGCCACGCGCCCCGGAGTCGGCCATCATGTAGATGGCATTGAATCCCTCCTTGTGCTTGGTCAGCGTATCGAAGAGCGTCTCGGACACCCGGTTGTTGGTCTTCGTCCAGATATCGATAACCTGGTTGTAGCGCTCGTTGTCCGTAATGAAGCCCATCTCGTAGTTGGTACGAGCTCGGTCCACCTCTGCCTGAGCGTTCTCGATGAACTCCTCTTTCGAGTCCGGCACGATGATATCGGCGAGCGAAAAGGTGAGTCCGGCCGTCGTAGCACGCTCGAAACCGGTTTCCTTGATGTCGTCGAGGAATCGGGCCGTCTTGGTAAAGCCGCTCGCTTTCAGCACGCGGGCGATAATCGGCCGGAGGTTCTTCTTCGTAAGCACCTCGTTGATGAAACCGACCTCTTCCGGCACGATCTCATTGAACATCACCCGGCCGACCGTCGTATCGATGATTTCGCCGCTCGGCACACGCACCTGAATACGTGCATGCAGATCGACGTGTCCCCGATCGTAGGCCTGGCGGACTTCCGTCATACTGGAAAAACGCCAGCCCTCACCTCGCTGGTCGGACTTGGTCTTGGTGAGGTAATAGAGGCCCAGCACCATGTCCTGCGTCGGGACCGTGATGGGTCCACCGTTTGCCGGACTCAGAATGTTGTGGCTGGAAAGCATGAGGATCCACGCCTCGAGGCACGCGTCGTGACTCAGCGGAACGTGCACGGCCATCTGGTCGCCGTCGAAGTCCGCGTTGAACGCCGTACATACCAGTGGGTGCAGGCGGATCGCCTTACCCTCGATAAGCGTCGGCTGAAAGGCCTGGATGCCGAGCCGGTGGAGGGTGGGAGCTCGATTGAGCAGCACGGGACGCCCATCGATTACCTTCTCCAGAATATCCCACACGTCTGCCGTGCGCCGGTCGACTACCTTCTTGGCGCTCTTGACCGTCTTGACGATGCCGCGCTCGATGAGCTTACGGATCACAAACGGCTTGAAGAGTTCGACGGCCATTTCCTTGGGCAGGCCGCACTGATGCAATTCGAGCTCCGGACCGACGACGATGACGGAACGGCCGGAATAGTCGACGCGCTTGCCCAGCAGGTTCTGACGGAAACGGCCCTGCTTGCCCTTCAGCATGTCGCTGAGGGACTTCAGCGCGCGATTCGAGTCGCTGCGCACGGCGTTCGCCTTACGGCTGTTGTCGAAGAGTGAATCGACAGCCTCCTGAAGCATGCGCTTCTCGTTGCGCAGGATGACCTCCGGCGCTTTGATGTCGATCAGCCGCTTGAGTCGATTGTTGCGAATAATGACGCGGCGGTACAGGTCGTTCAGATCCGACGTCGCGAAACGCCCGCCTTCCAGCGGAACGAGCGGACGCAGTTCCGGCGGGATAACCGGGATCACGCGCATCACCATCCACTCCGGACGGTTTTCGAGCCGGGAGTTGGCATCGCGAAACCCCTCGACGACGGCCAGTCGCTTCAGCGCATCGGCCTTCCGCGCCTGACTCGTTTCCGTCTTGATCTGGTAGCGCAACTCCTGCGAAATGACCGGGAGGTCGAGCCGGCGGAGCATCGTCTCGACGGCCTCGCCGCCGATCTTGGCGATGAACTTCTCAGGGTCCTCGTCGTCGAGCCGGTTGTTGTCTTCCCGGATCTGATACAGGATATCGAAATATTCGTCCTCATTGAGGAGCTGATTCTCCTCGATGCCGAGCGTGCTCGCACTCCCGGACTGAATGACGACGTAGTTCTCGTAGTAAACGATCTTTTCCAGATCCTTCGACTTCAGGCCCAGAAGATGACCGATCTTATTCGGCAGCGTCTTGAAATACCAGATATGGACGACCGGAACGCTGAGCGTGATGTGGCCCATGCGTTCACGACGTACCTTCTTCTGCGTCACCTCTACGCCGCAGCGATCGCAGATGATACCCTTATAGCGGATTCGCTTGTACTTACCACAGTGGCACTCCCAGTCCTTTACGGGACCGAAGATCTTCTCACAGAAGAGGCCATCCTTCTCCGGCTTGAAGGACCGGTAGTTGATCGTCTCCGGCTTGAGCACCTCTCCGTAGGACCGTTCCAGAATCGCTTCCGGACTGGCCAGACTGACAGTCATCCGGCTGAAGTTCTTTTTTATCTGCTGCGTCTTTCCGTACGGCATATTTACTCTTGTACGATGTTAAATCTTGGAACGCGCACGTGTCGTGGCTTGGGATCGTGGAACGCCGGCACCGGCTAATCCAGCCTGACCTCTAGGCCGAGGCCCTGCAGCTCGCGCACGAGGACCTGAAAGCTTTCCGGTACGCCGGGATCGGGCATATTCTCACCCTTAACGATCGACTCATACGCCTTCGAACGCCCTTGAACGTCATCCGACTTGTACGTCAGCATCTCCTGAAGCGTGTGTGCCGCACCATATGCGTACAGGGCCCACACCTCCATCTCGCCCAGCCGCTGTCCGCCGAATTGCGCCTTACCACCGAGCGGCTGCTGCGTGATGAGACTGTACGGACCGATGCTCCGCGCGTGAATTTTATCTTCGATGAGATGGCTCAACTTGAGCATGTAGATATAGCCGACCGTCGTCTTCTCATCAAACGGCTGACCCGTACGCCCGTCGTAAAGCTGAGCACGACCGTCGGCTGGAAGACCGACTTCTTCGAGCTTGGCCCGAATGTCGTCCATCTTCGCGCCGTCAAAAATCGGCGTGGCGAAGTTGGTGCCCAGCTTCTTCCCGGCCCATCCGAGGAGGGTCTCGAATATCTGACCCAGGTTCATGCGCGACGGAACGCCCAGCGGGTTCAAGACGATGTCTACCGGCGTGCCGTCGTCGAGAAACGGCATGTCCTCTACCGGAACGATCTTGGCCACGACACCCTTGTTGCCGTGGCGGCCGGCCATCTTGTCACCTACCTGAATCTTCCGCTTACGTGCTACATACACCTTGGCAAGCTGGACGATGCCCGGCGGCAATTCGTCGCCCATCTGCACCTGGTGCTTCGCGCGCTTCATCTCGCCATCGACGCGATTGAACACGCGCTGGTAATTGCGGAGGAGCTTTCTGATCCGCTCGTCAACCTTCTTGTCGTCCGTCATTTCCTGACGGATGCTCAGGTCGATGGGATCGACATCCTCGAACGCATCCTTCGAAAACTTCGCGCCTTCGGACAGAATGACGCGGCCTTCCCTGTTCTCGACGCCTGCCGACGTCTTATCGCCGACGAGCTCGAAGAATTTGTCCCAGAACCGCTGCGTGAGATCATCCTTCTCACGCTGGAATCGATCCTCGATCTCAGCCAGTCGCTGCTGTTCGATCTTCTTCGAAGCCGGATCGAGCTTCCGTCGGCTGAATAGCTTCGTATCAATGACGACGCCCTTCATTCCCGGAGGGGCCTTCAGAGAAGCATCCTTCACGTCGCCGGCCTTGTCGCCGAAGATGGCTCGGAGCAATTTCTCCTCCGGGGTCGGATCCGTCTCGCCTTTCGGCGTAATCTTACCGACGATGATGTCGCCCGCATTGACTTCCGCGCCGACGCGGATGATTCCGCGTTCGTCGAGGTCCTTCGTAGCCTCCTCGGACACGTTCGGGATCTCTCGCGTGAGTTCCTCCTCACCGCGCTTCGTGTCGCGGACCTGAAGCTCGAATTCCTCGATGTGAACGGACGTGTAGACGTCGTCACGGACGAGACGCTCGGAAAGCACGATAGCATCCTCGAAGTTGTATCCACGCCAGGGCATAAACGCCACGAGGACGTTCTTTCCGAGGGCGAGATCGCCGTTGTCCGTACAGAAGCCGTCCGTCAGCACCGTACCCTTCTCCACGCGCTGCCCTTCCTCTACGATGGGCTTCTGATTGACGCAGGTATCCTGATTCGTGCGGCGGAATTTGACGAGCTTGTACTCGCGTACGGCCTCCTCAAAGTCCAGGTGCTCGTCCGCCTTATCCTGATCGTAGCGGAGCACGATACGCTTGGCATCGACGTACTCCACGACGCCGTCCGCTTCCGCGACGAGAACAGCGCGCGAATCTTTCGCCACGCGTGCTTCGAGTCCGGTCCCCACGAGCGGAGCCTCGGAACGAAGGAGCGGGACGGCCTGACGCTGCATGTTCGATCCCATGAGAGCGCGGTTGGCATCGTCGTGCTCCAGAAAAGGAATCAGACTGGCGGCCGGTGAGACGATCTGGTTCGGCGCCACGTCCATATATTCCACGTCCTTCGGCGGAACGATCGGAAAATCACCGCGGTGCCGGCACTTCACAAAATCATTTTCAAAATTGCCGTCTTTGTCCATCGGCGCATTGGCCTGCGCGATGATCGCGTCATCTTCCTCTTCCGCGGACAGGAACTGAATCTCCTCCGACACGACGCCGTCTTTCACCACGCGATACGGCGTCTCAATAAAGCCGAAATCGTTGATCGTGGCATGCACGCAGAGGGAAGAGATCAGTCCGATATTCGGTCCTTCCGGCGTCTCAATCGGGCAGAGCCGGCCGTAATGTGTGTAATGCACGTCACGCACCTCAAACCCCGCTCGTTCGCGGGTGAGTCCACCCGGCCCGAGCGCCGAAAGGCGGCGTTTGTGCGTGAGCTCCGCCAGCGGATTCGTCTGATCCATGAACTGGCTGAGCTGGTTCGTTCCGAAGAACG
>JBBDTI010000012.1:56914-58811 GCA_040904565.1 Rhodothermales bacterium | reverse complement strand
TCCAGTAGGGGTCGAACTCGCGGAGCTGGTTCATGTGGTCGATGGCCGTCCCGACGTCCCAGTACTGGTTCGCATCCATCATCAGGACGCCATCCTCGCCGATCTCCTCGCGAATGATCCGAGCCCGACGTCGGTCATCCTCCAGATCCGCCCCTACCTTTTGCTTGAAATGCGTCCATCCCGCCGCCACGCCTTCGCGGCACAGACGGCGGATCTTCTCGTCCGAATACCCCAGCCATCCGGCACTCGTCGTGTACGCCGGATACCCGTTCTCGCGCAGGTGGGAAAGACGGGTGGAACGGGAGGGCGCGAGGTCGACGAGCATGTCGACGGCTTCCTCGGGCGTAATCACGTCCGTGATATATCGGAAGTCGATGCAGGAGACGAGCTCCTCCGGATCCATATCCAATAAATACTGCCAGAGCGGCTTTCCGGCGCGCTTCGCGAGCAGGTCCCATACGGCGTTGACGATGGCCGCCGTGGCGAGGTGGATGACGCCCTTTTCGGGGCCCAGCCAGCGCATCTGGCTGTCGCCCGTCAGGCTCCGCCAGAAGCCGAGCATGTCGTCCCGAATCGCTTCCAGCGATCGGCCTTCGACGAGCGGAGCGAACGATTCGATCATCTTTACGACGACCTCCGTTCCCCGCCCGCACGTGAACGTCAGCCCGTGTCCTTCGAGGCCGTCCCGGTCCGTCCGCAAAATGACGTAGGCCGCGGAATAGTCGGGGTCCACGTTGACGGCGTCGGAGCCGTCCAGGGAGCGTGACGTCGGGAATCGGACGTCGCGCGTATCCAGCTGCGTAATCTCGATGGGCATGCAGTCGCGGTCGTTTCTTATAATGATAGCCGGCCTCCAAAGTAAAAAACGCGCTTCTGGAAGTCGATGAATTGCACAGTGAACGGCACTGTGAACGGCAGAGTGAACGGCACAGTGAACGTCACCGCATCATGAATACCCATCTTCTCCACCTCTTTCTGGCTTCGGTCATCGGATGCATGGCCGCCCTGCTGGTCGGGTGTACCGACGTTCCCGATGATGCCGGCAGCCCCGGCGACGACCGGCCGAACGTCATCCTCATCATGACCGACGACCAGGGATATGGCGACTTCGGCTTTACGGGCAATCCGGTCATCCGGACGCCGAACCTGGACGCCCTTTCGGAAGAGAGCGTCCGCCTCTCGCCCTTCTACGTCAGTCCCGTGTGCGCTCCCACGCGTGCGTCGCTGATGACGGGGCGCTACAACTACCGGACGCGGGTGGTCGATACCTGGCTGGGGCGGGCCATGATGGAGCCTGACGAGGTGACCGTCGCCGAAGTGCTGCGCGATGGAGGCTATGCGACCGGCATCTTCGGCAAATGGCATCTGGGCGACAACTATCCCATGCGCCCGCGGGACCAGGGCTTTGAGGAGGTGCTCGTTCATCGCGGCGGGGGCATCGGGCAGCCCTCCGACCCGCCCGGCGGTGAGGGTGCCTACACCGACCCCATCCTCTTTCACAACGGGGAGGAGGTGCGCATGGAAGGATATTGCACGGACATCTATTTCGACGAGGCGATGCGGTGGATGGACTCTGCGCGCGAGGAGGGGCGCCCTTTTTTCGCATACGTCTCCACGAATGCGCCGCACGGGCCTTATCACGACGTGCCCGAGCAGCTCTACGAGGAATACCGCGCCATGGATCTGAGCCCGGCGCGATTTCCGCAGGATGCCGGTCATCCGCTTCCGGAGGAGAACGACCCGGATCGCCTCGCGCGTATCTTTGCGATGATCACGAACATCGACGATAACGTAGGCCGGCTCATGCAGTACCTGGAGCATGCCGGGATGGCGGATAACACGCTCGTTCTGTTCCTTCTCGATAACGGGCCGAACACGCGGCGGTACGTGGCCGGAC
>JBBDTI010000012.1:51206-56814 GCA_040904565.1 Rhodothermales bacterium | reverse complement strand
CGGAGGTGTATGAAGGGGGCATTCGGTCCCCATTCCTGGCCCGGTGGCCGGGTGAGCTCGACCCGGGTGCGGTGGAGGACCGGCTCGCCGCTCACATCGACGTGATGCCGACGATCCTGGATGCGGCCGGCATGGAGCCGCCGGGGGATCGGGCCATCGACGGGCGCAGCCTCCTTCCCGTCTTGCGGCGTCAGGAGGCCGCCTGGGGAGGTCGACGGCTGTTCATCCAGAGCCATCGCGGCGACGCACCCGTCCGGTACCATCACGCGACCGTGCTGACGCCGCGCTGGAAGCTGGTCAACAACAGCGGGTTCCAGCGTCATGGCCTGCCGGCGGACGAACCCACATTCGCGCTGTACGACCTGGTGGCCGATCCCTATGCCGAGCGAGATCTCGCGGCGGAGCACCCCGACGTCGTCGACATGCTGCGAGATGACTACGACGCCTGGTTCGACGAGGTCGGAACGACGCGGCCCGACAACTATGCGCCGCCGCGCATTCACGTGGGCACACCGTACGAAAATCCGACGGTGCTGACCAGGCAGGACTGGCGCTATGAGGGTACGTCGGGCGGATGGTCGCGTGACGCCGTGGGCTACTGGCTTATCGACGTGCGTGATGAAGGGCCGTATGACGTGCTGCTCCGATTCGATCCGGGAGAAGGATCCCACGAGGTGACGCTCCGCGTCGGCGACGTCGAACGCGTGCGTACCGTGCCCTCCGACAGCGGAGCGGTCGTGTTCAAAGACGTGGCCCCGTCGGTCGGCGAAACGAGGCTCGACGCCGTGGTCCGTGATCAGGGGGCTGATGAGGGATCGATGCGCGGCGTGCATCAGGTCGAGGTGCTGCGCACGCCGTAACCGTTCAGGATCCCATCACCGTTCAGGTACGAAGCGCTTCCGGCAGAGTGAATCCTTGATAAAACGTGCTTCCTCGAGTCCGCATGGGTGTATTTTTAGTTATGATGCAGGGTTAGAAATGACCTTGAGCTGCTCCGGCGGCCGACCTGCATTCATCCAATACGCGTTTCATGCCGCTCGATCATCCCGTTTTCGTCTACAAGTTCGGCGGCACGTCCGTCAAGACGCCCGAGCGCATTCGCAGCGTCGTCGACCTCGTCCTCCGGGAGCAGGAGCACGGCCTCCGCGTCGTGGTCGTCTCGGCGCTGGGCGGCGTGACGGACGAACTCGTCAGGGCCGTGGACGAGGCCCTTGCCCGATCCGGCAGGCACGCCGACATCCTCGACGCACTGAAGGAACGCCATCTCGAGGCAGTAGATCAGCTGTCGTCCGGCGAGGAAAAAGAACGCCTGCAGGCGAAAATCGAATCGAAGCTGACCGAGCTGGCGGAGCTGCTCGACGGCGTATACCTCCTGCGCGAATGCACGCTTCGCACCATGGATGCCATCATGGGGATGGGAGAGCAGCTCTCGGCGCCTCTCGTGGCTGCCGCTTTTCGCTCCGTCGGCGTCCGTTCCGAGGCCCTCGACGCACGCGATTTCATTCGCACGGACGCTTCATTCGGTGAAGCCAACGTACTGTTCGATGAGACCAGGGATCTGGTACGCGAACGCTTCGAATCGATCGATGCCGATACCGTCGCCGTCGTCACGGGATATATCGCGTCGACCGAGCGCGGCGTGTCCACCACCCTCGGCCGGTCCGGGAGCGACTACACGGCCACCGTGCTGGGTGGTGCCCTTCAGGCGGAGCACGTGGTCATCTGGACGGACGTCGACGGCGTGCTTTCCGCGGATCCCCGGCTCGTCCCCGACACCTTTGCCCTTCCTCAGCTGAGCTATCGCGAGGCCGCCGAGCTGGCCTACTTCGGAGCGAAGGTGCTGCACCCGCGGACGATGAGGCCGCTGCAGCGGCAGAAGATCCCCCTTCGGATCAAGAACACGCTGAATCCGGATGCGGCGGGGACGCTGATCTCCGAGAAGACGACCACGATGGAAGGGCACGTGAAGGCCATCACGGCGATTCGCGACGTGGCCGTCGTCATGCTGGAAGGAACGGGCCTCATCGGGATACCGGGGATATCGGCGCGTGCCCTGAATGCGCTGGCCGTCCGAAGCATCAACGTGCTGATGATCGCACAGGCTTCCTCCGAACAGAGCCTCTGCCTGGTCGTCCGCTCGGGTGATGCGGAGGTCTCCGCGGCACTGCTCCGGCAGGCGTTCGAGCTGGAGCTGTCACGGGGTGACGTGGCGAGCGTCTACGTGATCCCGCACTGTGCCGTCATCTCGTCGGTCGGGGACAACATGCGCGACCGGCCCGGTCTCGCCGGACGGATGTTCGCCACACTGGGACGCAGCGGCGTCAACGTGCTGGCCATCGCTCAGGGTGCCTCGGAGACGAATATCTCCGCCGTCGTGAGCGATGCGGAAGTCAAGCAGGCCGTGCACGCGCTCCACGACGAGTTTGCGCTGGTGCGTCACCGGGTGCACGTTTTCATGCTCGGCGTCGGGGTCGTCGGGCAGGCGCTGCTGGAAATGCTGGCGGATCAGCAGGAGAAGCTTCTCGACGAACTCAATCTGAATATTCATCTCGTCGGCCTCGCCAACACGACGAAGATGGCGTGGGACGTAGAGGGCATTCCGTTCGGGGACGCGATGGACGTGCTGGAAGCGAGCGACAGCCCGGGTGGCCTGAAAGCGATCGTGGATCAGCTGAAGGAGGCTAAGCTGAACCGGATGATGGTCATCGATGCTTCGGCGTCGGACGAGGTCGCGCAGCAGTATCCCGAGCTGCTGGAACGATCCATCGCCGTCATTACGCCGAACAAGCGGGCGAATACGAAGGACCAGGCGTTTTACGAGCGGTTGCAGCGGGCGGCCCATCGCCAGCAGGTGCCGTACATGTACGAGACGACGGTAGGTGCCGGCCTGCCGATCATCTCCACGCTGCGAGACCTGATTCGAACCGGCGACGAGGTGATCCGCATCGAGGGCGTGCTGTCGGGCACGCTGGCCTACATATTCAGCAGTATGACGAACGGCATGAAGTTCTCAGAGGCCGTTCGGACGGCACGATCGAGTGGTTTCACGGAGCCGGACCCGCGGGACGATCTCCAGGGGGAGGACGTCGCCCGGAAGCTGCTCATTCTGGCCCGGGAGATGGGGCTTTCGGTCGAGCGCGAGGACCTCGACGTCGAGTCGCTCGTTCCGGCTCATCTGGTGAACGTCTCCGTAGATGTCTTCATGGAGCGCCTGGAGGAGCTCGACGCGGAGTGGGACGAGCGTGTGACCCAGGCGACGGATCGGGGAGGGCGCCTGCAGTACATGGGCTTGATCGAAAAGGACCGGTTGACGGTGCGTACCCGCTGGGTGAGTCCGGATTCCCCGTTCGCCCAGCTCAAAGGAACGGATAATATGGTCGTTTACACGACGCGCCGGTATAACGACTATCCACTCGTCGTGCAGGGGCCGGGTGCGGGGCCCGTCGTGACGGCTGCCGGTATCCTGGCAGACCTCATCAAGGCCGCTGAGCTGGGTGGATAGGGCGGAACAGGTTCGGCGGACGCGCCATGTAGTATCTTGACGTGGGTGAAGCCGCGTTGCCGGCGCGTTCAAAACGTGCACGGGTCCGACCCGGCAACCACGCCGCGATCGTGAGGAGCAAGTCGTGAGGAGCAAGTATCGAAGCAACGGAAGCACCATGGAAGCAGCGGAAGCACCATGAAGGTAGCACTGGTTGGAACGGGGCGGATGGGGACGGCCGTAGGCGAGCTTGCGGCGGAGCGCGGTCATACCGTCGTAGCACGGTTCGATATCGACGCGCCGCTGACTGACGACGCGGCCGCGCTGAACGGCGCGGACGTCGCCGTCGATTTCTCGCTGCCCGAAGCGGCGCCCGAAAACATCGAGCGGTACTGCCGGTGGGGCATCCCGGCCGTCGTGGGCACGACCGGCTGGTACGATCGGCTCGACGACGTAAAAAGCTGGGTCTCGGAGAACGAGGCGTCCATTCTCTATGCCCCGAACTTCTCGATCGGCGTCGCGCTCCTCGCCAGAGCACTGGAAGCCGTCGCGCCGCTGCTCGACGCCCTGCCCGAATACGACGCCTTCATCCACGAAGTCCACCACATACATAAGGTGGACAGTCCGTCAGGCACCGCGCTCATGCTGGCCGACCTTCTGGTTGACGGCCTCCGGCGCAAGACGCGCGTCGAGGTCGAGACGCAGCATCAGCGCATAGACGAGGGCGCGCTGCACGTGAGTTCCTCACGGGCCGGCGGCGTCGTCGGTGAGCATACGGTGGGGCTCGACAGCCCCTTCGACGAACTGGCGTTCGTACACCGGGCGAAAAATCGAAAAGGCTTCGCGTTCGGGGCCGTCCGCGCGGCAGAATGGCTGCCCGGTAAAAAGGGACTCTTTACGCTCGACGACGTGCTCGGTGAGTGGATCGATGCCGGTCCACGATAACGCGGGCTTCTTACCTCCAATCTTTACACCATCCAACCGCCAAGAACCATGGCCGACTATATTTTTACCGGAACCGGAACGGCAATCGTGACACCGTTTACGTCCGACGACAAGATCGACTATGCGGCCTTCAATCGGCACGTGGATCTTCAGATCGACGGCGGCGTGGAGTGCCTCGTCGTGCTGGGAACGACGGGAGAGAATGCGACCATCTGGCCCAAGGAGCGCCGTGAGTTCGTTCAGGCTGCCATCGACTACGTGGACGGACGCGTGCCGGTCATCGTCGGGACGGGCAACAACTCTACCAGCGAAAGCATTACGTTTTCTACGGAGGCGGCACGTCAGGGCGCCGACGGGCTGCTCATTGTGGGGCCGTACTACAATAAGCCGACGCAGGCCGGATTCAAGGCCCATGTAAAGGCTATCGCCGACGCGACCGATTGTCCGCTCGTGCTATATAACGTACCGGGACGAACCAGCTTCAACATCCTCCCGCAGACGATTCTCGAGCTGGCTGAGGAAGTGCCCACCGTGGTCGGTATAAAGGAAGCGTCGGGGAGCATCGCTCAGATCGGCGACCTGCTGGCCGGCCGGCCCGACACACTGGCCGTCTATTCGGGCGACGACGAGATGACGCTTCCCCTGATAGGCCTCGGCGGCGATGGAGCCGTTTCCGTCATCAGCAACGCGCTGCCCGAACCGTTTTCCGACATGACGCGCGCGGCGCTGGACGGGCGCATGGATGATGCGCGACGTCGCCATTTCGAGCTGCTCGACGCCATGCGGGCGTGCTTCGTCGAAACGAACCCGATCCCGATCAAGGCCGTGCTGGCGGACATGGGGGTTATGAATGGACGGCTACGCCTGCCGCTGGTTGACCTTACGGAGGAAAATCGGCCTCGGGTGCTTGAGGCGTTTCGCCCGTTCACCTGATCAGTGCGAGCCGCCGCCGTTATTCCGCGCGGCGAAGTCCGCCACCTTGCCCAGGAGTTGTTCGGTGCGAAAGGGCTTCGTGATGAAGGCATCCACGCCGACCTGCATGGCCTGCTTTCGGATGGCTGGACTGTGGTCCGCCGTCAGGAAAACGACCGGCGTGCGTCCCACGTCCTCGTCCGCGCGGATCGCCCGGACGACTTCGAGTCCGTCAGCATTGGGCATTTCGTAATCCGTAATGACCACGTC
>JBBDTI010000012.1:47184-51106 GCA_040904565.1 Rhodothermales bacterium | reverse complement strand
GAACGTTGCAATCGAACTGCCGCATCGAGCCGGCTTCGCTACCGGGTCGTGAACAGGGAAGCGAACGTGCCGAGGGCGGCGGTATAGAGGGCGGAGCCCAGCCAGAGTCCGCCGATCATGAACGAATTCTTCGTTCCGGCCTGGAGCGCGAGGAAGAGCACGAAAAGTCCGTTGTGGAGAAGGGCGATGACCAGGCTGCCGATGAACGCCTGCTGGGGAAGAATGAGCAGCGTCTCTCGCTCGTTGGCCGGGAAGAGGCCGACCAGAAATCCGACGAGTGTTTTGACGAACATGTGGATGCCCCACGTGCCGTAGATCACGTCGACGAGGAGTCCGCCTACAAAGCCGGACACGGCGCCCGCCTGGCGACCGTTGCGGAGACCCATCCACGCCACAAAGAGAAGGACCGCATCCGGATAGGTACCCCACAGGCGCAGGCGCCCCAGGACGAGCCACTGCAGTAGAACCAGGAGCAGCCCGATGAGGGCCTGTCGTACCAGAACCGGCATGTATGACGGGTTGATCTACGGGCGAACGAGACGGGCTGATCTACACGAGCGGAATCTACACGAGCGGAATCTACACGGGCGGAATCTACACGGGCGCAATCTACGACGTGAAGGCCGCCAGTTCCATCACGATGCGATCGATGGTCTGTGTTATCTGGTAGGACGGCCCCGAATAGTTGTTCACCAGGATAGAAAATGCAAACGTGCGTCCGTCCGGGGCGGTAACGTAGCCGCTGAGCGCGCGCACGAACTCCAGGGAGCCCGTTTTGGCCTGGACGGATACGTTGTGGAGCCGGTAACGAAGTGTCGACCCGGCCTCGCCGCCACGAGCCAGTGAGTCGAAGAAGGCGTCACGCTCCGGATGTTCGTACATGTAGGCCAGCAGCCGTCCCATCGCTTCAGGGGTAACCATGTTCTTGCGGGAGAGTCCCGACCCGTCCCGTATCGCGACGGCGCGCGTGGATGCCCCGGCGCGCTGCAGAAGCTGCTTTACCCGGTTTTCCGCGGCGGCCGCCGAGCCACCCCAGCCGATCGACCGAAAAACCTGCTCGGCATAGAAGTTGTTGCTCTCCTTGTTCACGATGCGCAGAATCTCGTCCATCGTGGGTGAGACGTAGACGAAGAGCGGCGTATCGGTGGCGTACGTGAAGCCGTCGAGATCGTCGATATCGTACGCGCCGGCCGCGACTTCGATACCCGCTTCGCTGAGATAGCGCGCGAAAGACTCCACGGCAAACGCCGTCGGGTTCGTGACGGGCACGACGATCGTGCCGTCGTACGTTCGGGGGATGCTTCCTTCGAGAAAGAGCTGCTCGCTTCCGAAATCTCGTCGGGTCGTCACGCCGATGCCCCGCGTCCGAGAGGCCGTCGTGATCTGGTTGCGAATCTGCAGGAATCCGTCGGGCTGTCGCCGGATTTGCGGGGCCGTCCCCGGAGAGCGCGCCGTGATGCGGACGTCGACGACGTTGTCGCTGTAGGCGAGCCCGCCGATGCTGGCTCCCACCCACTGGCTGGCCTCGGAGGTGACGTAGTCGATGTCCCATCCTTCCGAGTAGGGTCGATCGTCGAACACGTTATCGTCTCCAACGATACGTCCTTCGAATCGCGTCACCCCCATATCCGCGAGACGCCGGGCCCAGTCACGGAGCGGATCCGGACCGGGAGCGTCTTTACTGCCGAACGTGGGATCGCCGGCACCTCGGATGACGAGATCCCCGCGCAACGTACTCCCGTCGAGATTCCCGTCCAGATACAGGACGGTTCGATATCGGTAGTCGGAGCCCAGCGCGTCGAGGGCCGCCGCGGAGGTCAGAATCTTTTGATTGGATGCAGGTAGATATCCGTTCTGAGCGCCGTGGCTGTAGTAGGGCGCCTCCGTAGTAAGATCGTACACGTACACGCCCCAGAACGCAGGCTGCGCCGCGGGGCCGGAAAGTAGTTCGTCGATCGATGCGCCGCGCTGGCCCGAGGCGGTGCCTGCCGGCAACGCGAGGATGGCCGCCACGATGAGTATCCGGGTCAGGCGGAAAATAGGCGGTCTGGCGAGATGAGGTCCGTGCACGCGGAGTCCGTTCTGATTAGCGGTGGGTTGGCGTCGATTCATGGAACCTGTCGGCAGGCCTCGGGTTCGGATTTACGGTTGTCGCGCGGTAACGCTGCTCATCATACGTCTCGTCATGGCCAAACGAAGGGCTCGAAAACGCACGTCTCGCAGGCGCGGTGCGCGCCAGCGCGTCCGCATGGTGTTCGAACGTAAGAACTACGTGTTGTTGCTGTCCGGCTTGGCGGCGATCGTGGTCGGATACGTGATGATGCGCGTGGATAACCAGGTCGACGGATTCATCTCACTGTACGTAGCGCCACTCTTCATTCTGGGTGGTTATCTCGAAATCATCTGGGCCATCCTCGCCACGTCGGACGATGACGTTGCGACGCCGTCCACCACAGAGGGAGGGTGACGCGGGGAGCGTTGCCGCTGGACGTGACGCCTGCCGCATCCTTCGAGCCGTCAATACAGGAGATACGGGCGGCGTGCCTCACGGAACCGCGCGACGTCGCCTGCCCAGCGTTCGACGATCAGCTCCGGTGACGTGCGTTCGCGCAGTAGTTCGAGCAGGTGCTGCGTCCCGGACAGTCGCGCGAGCCATTCCGGCCGGCTGACGTAGTCGTCGACGCCCAGACCAGCGGCCTGCACGTAGAACGCCTCCAGAACGTGAACGCCGGTCTCGACGGGCTCGAACGCTTCGGGCTGCGTCACGACGTACCGGATACCACGTACCGTTTCGCCCTCGAGCTTGGGCCGGCCGGCCATGCCTTCGATGCTCTCCGGAACGAACTCGGCCGGTTCGAAGCGGACGCCCGGTAGGCGCCGTGCATTCAGCGTTGCGGCGAGAGCCGTCCCGTCGGCCCAGGTAGCTCCTACCTGCTTGAACGGTTCGCGCGTGCCCCGCCCCTCGCTGGCGGACGTGGCTTCGAACAGCACGGCACCCGGATAGACCAGCGCCGTCTCGAAGTCGGGGATGTTCGGGCTCGGAGCGATCCACGGCAGCCCGGTTTCCGGCCAGAGCATGTCTCTCCGCCAGCGCTCCACCGCTACGACGCGCAGATCGAGGTCTTCGAGTCCGGCCAGCATCGCCTCGCCCTGAATCATGCGTGCGAGCTCGCCCACGGTCATGCCGTGCGCCATCGGAATCGGATACCGGCCGACGAAGGACTCCAGGCCTTCCTCGAGGAGAAATCCGGAGACGTAGTTTCCACCGAGTGGATTCGGCCGGTCGAGGACGACGAACGCGACGTCGTTCTCCGCCGCCGCCTGCATGGCGAGGCCCATCGTAGAGATGTACGTGTAAAAACGTGCCCCGACGTCCTGGATGTCGAATACGAGGACGTCCACGCCGTCCAGCATCTCCGCCGTCGGCTTGCGCGTCCGGCCGTAGAGGCTGAAGATGGGGACCCCTGTCCGGGCATCCCGGCCGTCAGCCACCTGTTCGCCTGCGTCGGCCTCCCCGCGTAGCCCGTGCTCGGGACCGAAGAGGGCGGCCAGCTCCACGTCCGGCTGAGCGGCGACCAGATCGACCAGATGATCGTCTCCGACGCGGGCCGTGTGGTTGACGATCAAACCGACCCGCCGGCCGCCAAGCAGATCGAATCCGCGATCGGCCAGCACCTGCGCGCCCGTCCGCACGGCCGCATTTGACGGCTCTTCGGAACGCGCACGCGGCTGTTCGTTCCCGAAGGTGTCGGCTCTGTTGGACGTGTCGGATCTGTGGGACGGGGGCCCCGAGCGGGGGTTCTCCGCGCAGCCCGCGACGAGCAGCAGCGTGACGAAAAGGCTAACGGCTGTTGGCCACAATCTCGTGCTCCGGGAAAAAGAAATTGGATTCGAGCTTGCCATTCTCGACCGAGTCCGATCC
>JBBDTI010000012.1:40973-47084 GCA_040904565.1 Rhodothermales bacterium | reverse complement strand
AAACGTGCCGTTCGGCGTGATACGACGAGCGGACGAGGGGGCCGCTCTCTACGTGTTCGATGCCTTTCTTCTCGCCGACTTCCTTGTACCATGTGAACGTGTCGGGGTGGATGAACTCCTCGACCGGCAGATGGTGCCGGGTCGGTTGCAGATACTGGCCGATCGTCATAACGTCTATGCCCGAATCGACGAAGTCATCCATCAGATCGAGCACTTCCTCTCGGGTCTCTCCGAGGCCGACCATGATGCCGCTCTTCGTGCGGAGTCCCTGCTCTTTCGATCGGCGCAGCAGTTCCAGAGAGCGCCGGTAGTCGGCCTGCGGACGCACGCGCCGGTAGAGGCGGGGGACCGTCTCCACGTTGTGGTTCATTATGTCCGGGCGCGCATCGATGACGAGCTGCAGCGCGTCCCAGATGCCGCGAAAATCGGGGATCAGCACCTCGACGGTGCAGTCGTTTCGTACCTCTCGGATCTTACGGATGGTCTCGGCGAAGATGGGTGCGCCGCCGTCCTCTCTCTCGTCGCGATTGACGCTCGTGACGACGGCGTGATTGAGCTCCATCAGCCGAACGGCATCGGCGACGCGGTTCGGCTCGTCCCAGTCCAGCCCCTCATCCGGCCGCCCCGTCATGACCGCGCAGAAGCCGCACGATCGCGTGCAGACGTTCCCGAGGATCATGAAGGTGGCCGTGCCGGCGCTCCAGCATTCACCCATGTTGGGGCAGCGGGCGCTCTGGCACACCGTGTGGAGGTCGTGATCGTCGATGATATTCGAGACCTCCTTATACGTCGGCCCATACGGCAGCTTCACGCGAAGCCACTCGGGACGATGACCGCGCGTATTCCGTACCTGCGGTCCGTTGACCACGGGCAGTTCGAACATCCCGGGGTCTCCATCCCCGGAAGGCATCAAGGGCTCCTTTTTGACGCGACCTAACTGCGCGTCGCTCGGGGACTTTGGACGTTGTTTCGTATCGGCCATACAGGCTGGTATTTCATCTCCGAAATAGGCTGCGCGACACATCCCGGCGCATCTCACAGTACGGACGGGAGCAATATCGGATCCCCACACGTACCGAAGCTCCACGGGGCCTTCATCTCGTCCGTTCATGTGGCTCGTTGGAAACGCCCGCACAGTCGCCGCTACGCGTAGATCACCGAATATGAGTCCAAGCGAACTACACGATCCCGGTATGAATCCAGGCGGCTCCAAAAGGATGGGGTCGTCGAGTGGGGCGCCCGAGCGGGCAGGGCCGGGGCCTGTGGAGGGGCGCGCCGTCACGCCCGATCGCGTAAAGGAAATCATGTCGAAGCACCTACTGACGACCGGCATGATGCCGCTCGTGCTCGACATGCAGCGGAGCCGGGGCGTCGATCTCTACGATCAGGCTACCGGCAAACGGTATCTGGATTTTTTCGGATTCGTCGCGTCCAGCGTGCTGGGCATGAACCATCCGGCGTTGACGGACGACGAAGACTTCAATCGCCGCCTCCGCGAAGCCGCGACGAATAAGGTTACCAATTCGGACGTAGCCACCGTGCACGCCGCGCGCTTCGTGGATACGTTCGATCGCGTGGGCATTCCGCCCTATCTTCCCTACGCCTTCTTCATCTCAGGAGGGGCGCTGGCTGTAGAGAACGCGCTGAAGGCGGCTTTCGACTGGAAGGTCCGCAAGAATTTTGCGAAGGGATACGGACGGGAGCTGGGAAGTCAGGTCCTGCACTTCGAGCAGGCGTTCCATGGGCGTACGGGGTACACCCTCTCGCTCACTAACACGGCAGACCCGCGAAAGACGAGCTATTTCCCGCGGTTCGACTGGCCCCGGGTTTCGAGTCCGCGCATCATCCACCCGCTGGCGGACCACCTCGAGCGCGTCGTGGAGGCGGAGGAGCGTGCGATCGCGGAAGCCAAGCAGCATTTTCTCGAGCGGCGGGACGATATCGCCGCCGTGATCATCGAACCCATCCAGGGAGAGGGTGGCGACCATCACTTTCGGCCGGAATTTCTGCGGCAGCTGCGGGCCCTCGCCCGCGAGAACGACGCGCTGCTCGTCTTCGACGAAGTGCAGACCGGCGTGGGCATTACGGGCCGCTTCTGGGCCCATCAGGCCATGGACGTGGAGCCGGACCTGATCGCGTTCGGAAAGAAGACGCAGGTCTGCGGCGTGCTGGCCGGACGGCGGATGGACGAGGTCGAGGGGCACGTTTTCGAGACGCCGGGGAGGCTCAATTCAACGTGGGGAGGCAACCTGGTGGACATGGTTCGGTTCGAACGCATCCTCGAAGTCATGGAGGAAACCGAACTCGTTTCGGGTGTCGAGGCCCTCGGCGCACGTCTGCTCGAACGCCTCCGCGAGCTGGAGACGGAGTTTGCGGCCGTAGAGAGTGCACGCGGCCGCGGACTCATGTGCGCGTTCGACCTGCCCGACGGCGCCTCCCGCGATGCGGTCATCAGGGCCTGTTTCGACAACGGCGTGGCTATCCTCGGAAGCGGCAGCCGGTCGATCCGCTTTCGGCCTCCGCTCATCATTACGCCCGAGGAGATCGATCGCGGCGTCGACCTGATCGCCGACGCGATTGCGAAGGCCGCGCCGGGCGCGTAATGCCTACCTATGCGTCGTCGGATGGTGTTTCGCCGTCGGTCGGAAGGTCGCCCGCATCGTCGATTCCATCGACGGCACCCTCGTCCGACGCGGCATCTCCATCAGCGGCCACTTTCTCATCCGTGGCGCCATCATCCGCGGCGTCCTCCTCGTCTTCGGCCTCCTCCTCATCGTCCACCACCAGCCGCGTAACGTCTGCGATCGCGTCGTTCGACTTGAGGTTGATGAGGCGCACGCCCTGCGTGTTGCGGCCTAGCGTCGAGATGTCGGCGACGTTCATGCGGATCATGAGTCCGTTTTCCGTGACGATCATGAGATCGTCCGAATCCAGCACGCCCTTGACCGCCACGAGGCGTCCCGTCTTTTCCGTCGTCTTGATCGTGAGAATGCCCTTCCCACCGCGCGACTGCACGCGGTATTCGTCAAGTCGGCTGCGCTTTCCGTACCCGTTCTCGCTGATGGCGAGCACCTCTCGCTCTCCATCCTCAAACACGACCATCCCGACGACCCTGTCGTCGTCTTCGATCGAGATGCCGCGCACACCCCGCGTATTGCGCCCCATCGGACGCGCATCTTCCTCGTGGAAGCGAACGGATTTCCCGTTGGATGCGGCGAGGAGGACGTCGGCATTGCCGCTCGTCAGCTGGGCCTCGATGAGCACGTCGTCCTCCACGATGGAAATCGCGATGATGCCGTCGACGCGCGGACGGCTGAACGCCTCCAGCGCGGTCTTCTTTACCTGGCCCTTTCGGGTCGCCATCAAGACGTAATGGGTGTTGAGGAAGTCCTCGTCGACGAAGTCGCCCTTCGACAGGTTGAGGACGGCGCGGACCCGGTCGTCGGGCTCGATCTGGATGAGATTGCGGATCGACCGGCCCTTCGCGATACGCGAACCTTCGGGTATCTGGTAGACGCGCAGCCAGTAGCACTGGCCGTGGTCTGTAAAGAAGAGGATGTAATCGTGCGTCGAGGAAACGAACAGATGCTCGATGTAATCCTCGTCGCGCTTTCCCGTGCCCTTCATGCCGATGCCGCCGCGGCCCTGCTGGCGGTATTCCGTGATCGGCGTCCGCTTGACGAGCCCCTGGTGGGTGATCGTCACGACGACCTGCTCGTCCTCGATCAGGTCTTCGATGTCGATATCGTCGCCGCCCGTATAATCGATTTCCGTGCGGCGCTCGTCGTTGAATTTGTCCTTGATCTCGAGCAGCTCATCCACGATGATCTGCATCCGAAGCTCCTCGCTGCTGAGGATGCTGTTGAGCCGTTCGATTTCCTGGATGATGTCACGGTATTCCTGCTCGATCTTCTGGCGTTCCAGCCCGGTCAGCCGGCTCAGGCGCAGAGCCAGGATCGCACTGGCCTGGTCCTCGCTCAGGGAGAACATCGGGCCGTCGGCCGGTTCCAGTCCCAGCCGTTCGAGCTGCTGCACCGTGAGCTGTTCCGGATACACGCCCCGCATGAGGTTCTGGCGCGCCGCATCCGTGTCATCCGAGTGCCGGATGATCGTGATCACCTGATCGAGATGATCGAGCGCGATCGTGAGGCCTTCCAGGATGTGCGCCCGCTCCTCCGCCTTGCGCAGGTCGTATTCCGTGCGCCGGATGACGACCTCGTGCCGGTGGTCGACGTAATGCCGCACGGCGTCCCTAAGGGTGATGGTCTTCGGGCGGCCGCCTACCAGCGCGACCATATTCACGCCGAACGTCTGCTGGCACTGCGTGAACTTGTAGAGTTGATTCTGCACCACGAGCGGGACGGCGTCGTTCTTCAACTCTACGACGACGCGCATGCCGTCGCGGTCGGACTCGTCGCGCATGTCCGAGATGCCTTCGACACGCTTGTCGCGGACGAGTCCCGCGATCTTCTCGATCAGCGTGCTCTTGTTGACCTGGTAAGGGAGTTCGGAGATGATGAGCGCATTGCGTCCGGGGCGAACCTCCTCCTCGTACATGCGGGCCCGCATGATGACGCGGCCGCGTCCCGTCTCGTAAGCCTCGCGCACGCCCGCGTACCCGAAGATGATGCCACCGGTGGGAAAGTCGGGCGCCGGGAGGTGCTCCATCAATCCGGCCGCATCGATCTCGGTGTCGTGAACGTAGGCTACGATGGCGTCCACCACCTCACCCAGATTGTGCGGCGGAATCTTCGTGGCCATGCCGACCGCGATGCCGTCCGATCCGTTCAATAAGAAATTGGGGATGGCCGAAGGGAGGACCGTCGGCTCTTCCAGCGATCCGTCGAAGTTCTCCTGGAAGTCGACCGTCTCCTTGTTGATGTCGCGGAGCATCTCCTCCGCGATCTTTGTCATCCTTGCCTCCGTATACCGCATCGCCGCCGCCGAGTCGCCGTCGATCGAGCCGAAGTTACCCTGACCGTCGACGAGGGGATAGCGCATGGAGAACTCCTGCGCCATGCGGACCATCGTGTCGTAGACCGAGGAGTCGCCGTGAGGATGATATTTACCGAGGACCTCACCGACCACGCGCGCGCTCTTCTTGTACGAGGAGCCGGACGTCAATCCGAGGTCGCTCATGCCGTACAGGACGCGCCGATGGACGGGCTTGAGCCCGTCGCGGACGTCCGGCAGCGCGCGGCCGACGATCACCGACATCGAATAGTCGATGTAGGAGGATTTCATCTCCTCCTCTATGTTGATCGGGATTATCCGGGGATTATCCTGTTCCATTCGGGGTTGATATGCTTGATCGAAATGGTCTCAAGGGCCGGGCAGGCGTTGATCTGCCCTTACCGGCGCACCGGCCGAAGGCGGTTTCGCCTACATCAAGGAAAGATACCGAAATCCGGGGAGAAGCGCTACTATTCCAGGCTCTAAAAAATATGCGCAAGCTACGGTTTTATAAGAGGTTATGCGGATAGGGCGACCTCTCACCAAATATGGATTAGCGGTCAATTCATCATGACGCCGGCATCGTTCGACATTCAGGGACATCGCGGGGCCCGCGGGCTCTATCCTGAAAACACCATTCCCGGGTTTCTTGCGGCGCTCGATCTGGGGATCCCGACGCTGGAAATGGATGTCGTTATTTCGAGGGATGAGCGGGTCGTCGTTTCGCACGATCCGTGGATGGCTCGTTCGATCTGCAAGAAACCGGACGGCAGCCGCATTCCAATACTGCGCGAGCGAAGCCTGCGCATTTACGAGATGCCGTACCGTGAGATCGCCGAATACGATTGCGGCACGCTGCCGTCCAAAGAGTTCAAGGAGCAGGCGAAGATCCCCGCCGCGAAGCCGCTGCTCCTGGACGTGCTCGAGTCTTCCGAGCGTCACATTGCTGAAACGGGGCGCGCGGCCGCCTTCTATAGCATCGAGACGAAGTCCCGGCCGGAATGGGACGGGATCTATCATCCGGATCCGGAGACGTTCACACGATTGCTGATTGCGGTGCTGGAGGACGCGGGGGTGACGGATCGCGCCATCGTGCAGTCGTTCGACGTCCGGACGCTGCGGCACGTGAAACGAATGAATCCGTCGATGCGTCTGTCC
>JBBDTI010000012.1:13306-40873 GCA_040904565.1 Rhodothermales bacterium | reverse complement strand
CCCGACGTCGCCATGCGGACGGTTGGAACGTAGTCCATATGCGAACGGGTGGAGGGAACGGTGATCGTGGCGAGAATGGCTGGAGGGAACGGTGACCGTGGCGGAACGGCCTCCGACCGCACGTTCGACCGGGTTCGGGAAGCCACACCAGGCGTTGGAATTGGATTTTAGGGAGCGACTATTCGTGCACGTTGCAAGCCGATTAACCCTTTTCATGCTGTCGCTGCTGGTTGCCGGCGCGGCGTGGACGCAGGACCGAGCCTCCATCGGCGGATACGTTCGCGACGCTACCTCCGGAGAGACGCTGCTGCTTGCGAACGTGCGCCTCGACGGGACGACCGTGGGCGCCGCGACCAACAATTCGGGCTATTACGTGCTGGCCGGACTCACGCCGGGCTCGTATACCGTCACGGCCTCCTACATCGGGTATCGGGAGGAGCGCGTCGAGGTCGAGCTCGCCCCGGGCGAGCAGCGGCGTCTCGACCTGGAGCTGTATCCGGAAGGCCTCTTCATCGGCGAAGTTACCGTTACGGCGGAGGAAGAGCTCGAATATGACGCACGCAAGGTGGGCGTGCAGCAGCTGCAGACGGAGCTTATAAAGACCCTGCCCACCGTACTGCAACCGGACGTTTTTCGATCGCTCCAGCTGCTTCCCGGCGTGAAAGCGGCCTCCGACTATTCGAGCGGCCTCTACATTCGAGGGGGAAGCCCGGATCAGACGCTCATATTGCTGGACCGAACGACCGTCTACAACCCGTCCCATTTCTTCGGCTTCTTCTCCACCTTTAACCCGGATGCCATCAAGGATGTCCGTCTCTATAAGGGAGGATTTCCCGCCGAATACGGGGGGCGTATCGGATCGGTGGTCGACATCTACAACCGCGACGGGAATCGCCGCGAGTTTCATGCCGGACTGAGCGTCGGCCTTCTCTCTTCACGCGCCATCGTAGAAGGTCCGTACCGCCGCGGATCCTACATGCTCGCCCTGCGACGCTCGACGCTCGAGCCGCTCCTCCACGTGCTTCGCCGCGCGGACGTGGAGGGGATTCCGGATTCGTTCTACTTCCTCGACGCCAACGGGAAGATCAACTTCGATGCTTCGAGCCGCGACATGCTGTCGCTGGCGTTTTACGCCGGCGGGGACGTGCTCGACATCGAGTTCGTGGAGGATGCACGGGCCGCCATCCGCTACGGCAACAACACGGTCAGCCTGACGTGGACGCACCTTTTCTCGGAGACGTTCTTTTCGACGTTCACGGCGACCGGATCGCAGTATTTCAGCACGCCGACCATCGACCTGTCGGGTACGCCCATCAAGCGAGATAATACGATCGGCGACGTGTCCGTGAAGGGCGACTTCGAGTACGTCTCCGGCGAGCGAACGTCCATCAAGGCCGGCTTCTGGTCGGGCGCCTTCCTGTTCCGGCTCAAGAACGAGTTCGACGGCGAGGTGGCACTCGACGCGCGATCCAACAGCCTCTATACGTCGGCCTACGTTCAGGGCACGCATCGCCCCGTACCCAGCGTCTCGATTCAGGGAGGCCTTCGGGCCAATTACTTCGAGCAGGGCGGGTTCGTCCGCCTCGCCCCCCGCGTGTCCGCCGAGTACGAACCTTCACCCTCCGTCCGATTCCAGCTCGCCTACGGCCGCTACAATCAGTTCCTGACCCTCATCACGAGCGAGCTTTTCTCCGGCTTCGACACGTGGCTGTCGACCGGGAAAGACGTGCCTCCCGCCTACGGAGATCAGGTGGTCGCGGGCGTGAAGACCAGCCTCGACGCGGGCGTGAACGTGGACGTGGAGGCCTACTACCGTACCATGCGCGACCTCTTCGAGCTGGATCCGTTCGTGTCCGATCCGGCCGGACTCGACTATGTGGAGCTGTTTCGGTTCGGCGAGGGGGATGCCTACGGACTCGAAACCATCGTACAGCGATCGGAGGGCCGGCTGAATGGCTTCGTGGCGTACACGCTCGGCAAGACGCGCCGGCGTTTTCCGAACGTCAACAATTTTGCCTATTACACGCCCAAGTACGATCGGACGCACGATCTGAAGACGGTCTTGAATTATGACCTGTCGCCGGCGTGGCGTGCCAGTGCGGTGTGGACGTACGCGACCGGTCAGGCGTATACGGAGCCGCTCGGGCAGTACCGCCTCGTCGACCAGCCGTTCGGTGCCGATTCCTGGAACGTGCTCGTCACCGAGTACAACAACGAGCGCCTGCCGGCCTATCATCGCCTCGACCTGGGCGTGTCGCGGCGCGGGACGTGGTTCGGAAGCGTCGGCTTCGAGCTGCAGCTTCAGGTCATCAACGCCTACGGCCGCCGTAACACGTGGTTCAATTTTTTCGAATTCACGGACGACCTCGAGGTCGAGCGGACGACCGTGCCGCAGATTCCCGTGCCCCTTCCGAACATCTCACTGACGCTGGATTTTTGACGTGAAGCGAATCGCCCTACAGGTACTCCTGGCCGTCGTTCTCCTTACGGGGTGCGACACGATGGGGACTGCGGAGCTCCGCCGAGAGGTGGTCGTCGAGGCGTATCTCGTCGCCGGAGAACCGATCGGCGACGTACGACTTACGCGCACGGTTTCGCTCGAGGAAGCCTACGATCCGGCGGTCCTCGGGATCACCGATGCGGACGTTCGCATCGAGCTGCTCTCCAACGACGGCCCCGTGGAGGAGGAGATTCCCCTGGCTGCCGTGCGAGACGAGCCGGGCGTGTACCGTGCCAATCCGGCACCGATCGTGGAGCCGCTCCGAACCTACCGGCTGGCGGTGCATGTGCCTGAAACGGGAGAACGCCTTTCATCCGTCACCGTCGTTCCCGACACGATTCGAACCCTGCACGTCAACCGGGATACCGTCGTCTACCGTTCGAACGACCCGCTGGTCTTCACCGTAGCGGCACCGGACTACCCGGGTCGCCAGAACGTGTTTATCCTTACGACCGTCGCCCTGGAACCCCTCGTCGACAACCTGACGCCGTTCGCGCGGAATAGCTTCGAGGACGGCGACGCATCTCTCTCGTCGCTCAGCCGGAGCGTCTCACCCCTCCTGAATGAAGAAAATTTCGACGTGGCTCCGGGTGGCGGGCGACGCGTGCAGTATCCCTGGCTGGCTCTTAACTTCATCGGTCGTAACCGCGCGACGCTGCAATCGCTTGATGACAACCTCTACGACTTCGTAAGATCACAGTCCGTTCAGCAGGGCGGTTCGACGCTCCCACCCGGTGAAATACCCAACGTGCTGGAAAACGTGGAGGGAGGCCGCGGGATCTTCGGAAGCTACGCCCGGACGTCCGTCGAGGTCGTCGTGCTGCGCGGCGCGGACGGGTAGGCGCGTAGTAGCGGCCGACGATACGTGTACGGACGCCCGCCGGCATGCCGGCGGCAGAAATGGTCGCGAGGCTGTAAAAGTTGTTACAAGCCTCAGACGATCCGAATTCCGGGGCTTCGTACGTGAAACGCGACGAGTCCATAGAACTATCGATAGGGAGAGCCCGACGACATTCTTCCCAATCATTGACTCAGGTGACCGACAGTGAGCATGATTATCGCCGCGAATCGCGCACCCGTTCGACGGACGGATGACGGCTGGGCTCCCTCTATCGGTGGATTGGCCACGGCCCTCCTGCCGGTTCTGGAAGAGGAGGGGGGCGTGTGGTTGGCCATGAAGGAGGATGACGGGATTCCGGAACGACTCGAGTATCCGTCCGGCGATCCCTCGCTTACCGTTCTCCGCATCCGGTTGTCCGACCAGGAGCTTCATAACTATTACTCCGGGATGGCCAACCGCGTCCTGTGGCCCATCTCTCACTACATGATCCAGCATCTGGAGCTCGACCCGGCGTTTATGGAGGACTACCGGTCGATCAACGCTCGCTTTGCCCGTGCGATCGTCGACGAATACACGCCGGGGGATTATATATGGATACAGGACTATCACCTTATGCTCGCCCCGCAGTTGGTGCGGTCCGATCTCGCTGACGCGACCATCGCCCATTTCTGGCATATTCCGTGGCCCGCCATGGAGGTGTTTCGGGTCCTGCCCTGGGCTCGCGAACTCATGGCCGGCATGCTTGGCAGCGACCTGATCGGGTTTCACGTGGAGGAATACGTGAAAAACTTTCTCGAAAGTGCCCGCGTGCTTCTTGGGGCCGAGGTCGAGGGTACCACGATATACTGGAAGGGACGCGAGATTCGCGTCGAGGCGCATCCGATCGGCATCGGCGTAGAGCGTTTCAGGAGGATGTCCGCGGAGGCCGCGGAGGAAGCCGAACGACTTCGCGAGGAGCTCGGCAGCGAATACCTCGTGCTCGGGGTGGACCGGCTCGACTATACGAAGGGCGTTCTCTCCCGACTTCTCGCCTTCGAACGGTTTCTGGAGGAGCATCCGGAGTATCACCGCCGCGTGGTGTTTTACCAGATAGCGACACCCAGCCGCACGGATGTGGAAACGTACCAGAAGCTCAAGAGGGACGTCGACGAGGTCGTCGGACGTATCAACGGGGCCTTTGCGGTCGACGACTGGGTGCCCGTTCACTATCGCTACCGAACCTATACGCAGGAGGAGCTTTGCATTTTCTATCGTGCGGCGGACGTGGGCCTGATTACGCCGCTGCGTGACGGCATGAACCTCGTCACGCAGGAGTTTATCGCAGCCAACGAACGCGGCATGCTGGTCCTTTCCGAGCTCACCGGAGCGGCCTATCTGCTTCAGGAAGCACTGCAGGTGAATCCGTACGACCTGCGCGCGCTGACTGACGTCCTGAAAGAGGCGCTGGAGATGCCGGAGGAAGAGAAGCAGACGCGCCGTGCGAAGCTGAAGAAGCGTGTAGGCGAGCTCGACGTGCACCGCTGGGCCGAAAGATTCCTGTCATCATTCGCCGCTTGATTCATGCAGCCCCCCGTCGCCGACCAACCGTTACTGTTTCTCGACTACGATGGCACGCTGGCGCCTATCGTGGACGATCCCATGGAGGCGTTTCCGCATCCCGACGTGCCCGAACTGCTCCGGCAGCTCGATGCGCGGTATCCCATGTGGATCATTACGGGCCGATTCCTGGACGACGTCGAGCAGCTGGTGGACGGCCCCTACCGCGCAATCGGACTGCACGGCATCCAGCGCGGACGCCTGGGCGGAGAGAAGGAAAACGTCATTTCCGAGGAAGCCCGGCGCGCCATCGACGCGCTGCGGGAAACCGTGCCCGAGCACGACGGTCTGCGCGTCGAGCCGAAAGGGCCGATGTTCGCCGTTCACTACCGCCTGGCGGACGACAAGCAAGCGGCCCGGACGGCGATCGCGGAGTGGCTGTCCGACGTGCCGGACGTCCTCGATCCCATCTGGGGCAAAGACGTCGTCGAGCTGCGTCCGCACGGCGTCAGCAAGGGGACGGCCGTCCGGGACGTCGCCGCCCGGCATCCGGATAGAACGCCCGTGTATCTCGGCGACGACGTGACGGACGAAGATGCGTTCAGGGCACTGGGAGACGAGGCGATCACGGTCAAGGTCGGCGAGGGCGAAACCGTCGCCAGGTATCGCCTGCCGACCATCGAGGACGTGGTCGAATATCTGGCGCGATACACGTGAAGCGGAGCCGGTCGACGACCGGCATCGCGCTTACCATCCCTCATCCATCCGCTTCAGCTCTTCGAGTCGAAACACGGCATTGACCAGTCCGAGGTGACTGAAGCCCTGTGGGAAGTTGCCGAGCAATTCTTCGGTCTCGGGATGGACTTCTTCGGAGTAGAGTCCGAGCGGACTCATGTATTCCACCAGGGCCGAGAGGGCGGCGCGCGCCTTTCGCAGGTCGCCCATGAGTGCGATCGCTTCGACCATCCAGAACGAAGTAAGCAGGAAGGCACCCTCCGGTCCCCGGAGTCCGTCCTCGTTCTTATACCGATAGAGGAGGGGGTACGCACCGGCTTGAAGCTGCTCCACGCAGGCGTCGAGCGTGCTCTGAAAGCGGGGGTCGTTGGCCGACAGAAAGCCCACCGTGGGCATCACCAGTATGGAAGAGTCCAGTGAGCTGTCCCCATACGACTGCGTAAACGCACCGAGATCGTCGTTCCATGCCTTCTCGAGCACCTCTTCTTGAATCGCGTAGGCCTCCTTGCGCCATGCGTCGATCGGGGCGTTGGCGTTCAACTGACGCGCCAGCTCCGCGGCGCGCGTGAGAGCCACCCAGGCCCAAATTTTAGAATAGGTATAATGCCGGCCGTCAACGCGGGCTTCCCAGATGCCGGCGTCCGGCTCGCGCCAGCGCTCACGGACGACCTCCGTGAGTGACATGATTTTCTCCCACTCGGTGACGGTGAGGAGTCCGCCCTGACGATCGTAGCGGAGGGCGGCGTCGATAAGGCTGCCGTAGATATCCAGCTGAAACTGATCGACCGCCCCGTTGCCGACGCGTACGGGTTTCGCGTCGCGGTAGCCGCGCAGCGGCAGCTCGCGCTCCGGCAGCGCGCGCTCTCCTCGAATCCCATACATCACCTGGAGGGGGCCGCCTTCGAGCGCCTGACCCAGCAGCCAGTCGAAATACGACGTCCCTTCTTCGGTGTAGTGCGCATCGAATAGAGCTCGAAGGATGAACGCCGAGTCGCGCACCCACGAATAACGATAGTCCCAGTTGCGCTCGCCGCCGGGCCATTCCGGCAGCGAGGTGGTCGGCGCCGCGACGATGGCGCCCGTCGGCTCGAACGTCAATATTTTCAGCGTCAGCAGGCTGCGCTCGACGACGTCCCGGTACCGTCCGTGGTAGGTGAGCCGATCGACCCAGTTACGCCAGAACGTGCGGACCTGCCAGAGGCGGCGATCGGGCTGATAGCTGGCGACGGGATGGACGTTACGGGCCCCCCAGTCGGCCACGATGTAGATCTCCTGTCCTGCTTCCATGGTCGCCCGACCGACGGCGGACCCGTTTCGCAGCTCCATGGGGACGTCCGTAGACAGTACGAGCCGGTTGTCTTCTCGGTCGACCGCCTTTACGCCATAGTCCGATCCCTCCATGCGGGCCTCCACCAGACCATAGTCGAACTTCGGCTCGAAGACGATCTCGAAATCGACCTCGCCGCGCAGGCACTCCACGCGGCGGTAGATTTCCGCCGTCGGGACCTTCCGCCGGGTATAGGGCATGAAGTCACGGATGCGGATCGTGCCGTGCGCCGTCGCCATTTCCGTGACGAGGACGTTTGTACCGCGCTCGTGCCGCTGCCAGGCCGTGTACGGCTCGCACGGGCGGAGCGCGAAGCGGCCCGCATCCGGATCCAGAAGCGCGCCGAAGACCGACGGGCTGTCGAAGTCGGGCAGGCAGGCCCAATCGACCGAACCGTCCGCCCCGATCAACACGGCCGTGCGACTGTCACCTATGATGCCGTAGGCTTCGAGGGGCTTGTAATCCGGAAGATCTTTCGGATCATACTGAAATTGGCGCATGTGGCGCGATATTTAGAGGCGGGGATGTGAGGTGATGCGTCATGCATGGTGCCGAGATACCTGTATATACAAAAATAGGGCCAGATCGCCGTTCTGCTGGGAACGCTTCCAAAACATTAACACATTCTTGGCGTCGAAATAGTGTGTCTGATACGTCCATATGCGCGTTATATGTTATCGGCACGAATAAGTCCAATCACAACAACTGCTTACGAGGTCGAAGCTATGGGAGATTATGCACATCCTGATTCGCTCGTGACGACGGATTGGGTCGCCCGGCACAAACCCGACACCGACGTCGCCGTCGTTGAGGTCAACGTCGACGCGAGTTTGTATGACGAGGGGCACATCCCCGGTGCCCTTGGCTGGAGCTGGAAGACGCAGCTGTCCGATACCGTGCGGCGCGACATCCTCTCGAAATCGGATTTCGAGAAGCTCATGCGGAAGTCCGGCATAGACAGCGGCGACACGGTCGTTCTCTACGGCGACACGAACAACTGGTTTGCGGCCTGGGCGTTCTGGCAGATGAAGATTTACGGCCACGAAGACGTCCGCATCATGGATGGGGGTCGCAAGAAATGGAATATGGAGAACCGGCCGATGACGGCCGAAAAGCCGCGGCCGACGCCGTCCAGTTATAAGGCGAAGGACCCCGACTTCTCTCTTCGAGCGTTTCTTCCGGAGGTGCGGGAGAAGACGGAGAAGAAAAAGGTCGAGCTCGTGGACGTCCGCGGTCCGCAGGAGTTTTCAGGCGAGGTCCTGGCACCTCCCGGACTTCCGGAAACCTGTCAGCGGGGCGGACACATTCCCGGCGCGTCGAATATTCCGTGGTCGTCGGTGGTACGTGATGAGGACGGCACGTTCAAGGACCGGGACGAGATCGAGAAGATATATGCCGAGGCGGGCATTTCGGGCGATAAGCCGATCATCGCCTACTGTCGTATCGGGGAGCGAAGCAGCCATTCCTGGTACGTGTTGAAATACCTCCTCGGTTACGACGACGTGAAGAACTACGACGGCTCGTGGACGGAGTGGGGCAATCTGGTCGGCGTTCCCATCGAGACGGGCCCGGGTCAGCACGCCTGAGCGCGCTATTCGCCGGAGGCGAGCGCGACGAGTTCGGACAGCATCATGGCTGTGGCGCCCCAGATTTGGAGCCCGCCGACGTCGTAGAACGGAATGAGGATCTCTTCGTCGTGCAGCGTCCACGGCTCACGACGCACCGCGCCGTCCGCGAGGAGATCGGGGAGCGGTATCTCGACGATTCGCTCCACCTCGTAGTCGTGGGGTTTGAGCGCGGGCCGGTGCAGGGCGTATCCCAGATAGGGATAGACGCAGAAGTTGGAGGGAGGAATAAATAGCGGCGTCATTTCGCCGAGCACTTCAACGTCGGACGGCGAGAGCCCCACCTCTTCGTGCGCCTCTCTGAGCGCCGTCTCCAGCAGGGACTCCCCCCGCTCTCGCTGTCCACCGGGGAAGGATACCTGTCCCGGATGGTCCGGCAGATGATCGCGGCGCACGGTCACGACGACGTGTGGGGTGTCGCCGATCGGAAGCAGCATCATCAGCACGCCCGCCTCGCGGCACGATCGTTCCTTCACCGCTAGCCGATCCAGCGCGTCGTCGCGCACCGGTGCCATCCGTACCTGCGCCCGCGGGCCGGGCCGACCTCTTTTGAGTCGACGCGCAAGCGATCGCATATGTTCGCCGAACGTCGACGCCATCAAAACATGAATCCGGTATGGGGCGTGCCGCGAAGGTGAGACTGCCGGTACGTCACGTACGCCGCCATAATAAGAATGCCCGCACAGGAAGATCCTGCGCGGGCACCTGTCATTGCAGCACGTCCTACTGCAAGATGACGATTCCTCAGCTAAGCGACGCGTTTACTGGATTTCGATCCGCCGCGGCTTGCTTTCTTCAGCCTTCGGCACGGTGACCGTCAACACGCCGGCATCGTACGACGCCTGAATCTGATCGCCATCAATCGCTTTCGGCAGCCGGAAGGACCGGAAGAAGTGTCCGTAGGAGCGTTCGACGCGGACGAAGTTTTCCTTCGAGGCCTCCCCGGACCACTTCCGCTCGCCGCTGACGGTCAGCGTATCGTTCTGCCAGTTGATGTTGAAATCGTCCTTCTTCATGCCCGGAGCGTCTACGTGTACGACGTAGGCGTCTTCGGACTCCGACAGGTCGACGCGTGGTGACCAGACGGCTGATTCGCGATCGCCGTTACCGCTCTCGCGCGAAGGCACAAAGTCATCAAAGAGACGATCGATTTCGCGCTGCATACGGCGAAGTTCGTTCGAGGGTGAAAAACGCACGAGACTTGTCATAGCAAACCTCCTGGATGTTGTCGTTTATATCGCTGAACGTTGGTTGCATCATTGCACCCGTACATACCAACAACCCTCGTGCCAACCCCCTCACATTGCCAGATCGTCAGGACGGCAGCGTCGATGCCTGAAATCGAGTTGTAATACTGGCAGATCGGTGACGGGCCGACGTGCAGAAATGTCAAATTATGCCGAATTGCCAGCCGGAAACGGTGTTTAGCCGGACTCGCCCGATCGAAACGAACCCTCGACATGCCGAGAACCCTGCAGGACCACGGTTGTATGAAGACGGTCAAGGTCGTAGATTTAACTACTCGTCTGCGACCGAACTATACAGATCTATTAATCTGACTTTTCAAGTCATGAACAGATTCCCCATTCTTGCTGTCCTCCTGATGGGCGGGTTCTTTTTTATGGCCGCCGGGTGTGCCAGCGACCCGAATATTGAAGGTGCGAAGCTGGATCTTCAGAATCAGGATTATGACCGGGCCCTCCAAAATATCGAAGAGGCCCTGGCGCGCAATCCGGAAAACGCGGAAGCATACTATCTGAGAGGTCAGATCCTTCAGGTGCAGGCCGAGGACGTAAACGACGCCGAGCAGTCCGCGGATCTCATTGAACGGATGATGGAAGCTTATCAGCGTGCCGTCGAATTTGACCCGGGTCTGGAGAACGATATCAACGAACGGCTTCGCCTCGCCTATTTCAACACGTTTCGTAGCGCTATTCAGGCCTTTAACCGCGCGAGCGACGATCCGGATGAGTATAACACGGCGGCGGCACTTTTCGGACTGGCCGGGGATATCCAACCGGACTCTGCGAGCGCCTTCGTCAACCGAGCCTTTGCGCTGCTGAATGCCGGTCGTCAGGATGAAGCGATCGAGCCGCTCGAGCAGGCCATCGAGAAAGGTGACACGCAGAAGAATACGTTTCTCTTCCTCGGAGACATCTACACGCGCCAGGGGGAGCACCAACGGGCGCTCGACATCTTCGAGCAAGCCATAGAGATCTTTCCTGAGGATCCGGATATCCAGGCTCAGCTCATGAATGCCTACGTGCAGACGGGGCAGGTCGACGAGGCGCTGGCCCAGTATCGAGAGGCCGTTCAGAACAATCCGAACGATGCATTGATTCGATACAATCTGGGATCACTCCTGCTCGAGGCCGAGGAGTACGATGACGCGATCGAACATCTGAGCCGCGCCGTAGAGATCGAGCCCGAATATGCGAACGCGCAGTATAATCTGGGCGCAGCCTACGTCAATCAGGCGGTTGATCTGAACGAGCGGATCGGCGAAATGGACGATGAGCTTCGCGCGGAGCGTGATAACCTCTCCGACGCGGAGATCGAGGCGCGTGAGGAGGAGATGCTGGCGCTTGCCCAGGATCGGCGTGAGTTGTTTGCGGCGGCCGTCGGTCCGCTCGAGACGGCCAAGAGCCTGATGGAGGCCAGCGGGGACGACCCGTCGGGCGTCTGCCGGGCCCTCTTTTCCGCCTACGTGCAGACGAACCAGCAGGCGCAGGCCGAGTCCATCGCGGAGTGTGCGGGATATGAAGACGTCGATATGAACTGACGTTTCGCCCTTTCTGTAGAACCATAGCGGCCCGGGCCTCCGATCAAGAGGCTCGGGTTTTTTATTACCAGGAGCTTATCATGAAAGAGCATACCGAAAATCGGAGAGGATTCGGAACGCTTGCGATCCACGCGGGACAGCAGCCGGATCCGAGCACGGGCGCGATCATGACGCCCATCTACCAGACGTCGACGTTCGTACAGGACGCTCCGACGAAGCATAAGGGATACGAATATGCTCGCGTCTCCAATCCCACGCGAACGGCGCTGGAAGGCAACCTCGCGGCGCTGGAAGGAGCGCGTCACGGCATCTGCTTCGCGTCCGGCGTGGCCGCTATCGACGCTATCCTGAAGGCGCTTCGCCCGGGCGATCACGTGGTGGCGATGGACGACCTCTACGGCGGGACGGTCCGGCTCTTCCGGCAGGTGTTCGAGCCGTACGGCATCGAGTTCACCTTCGTCGACATGACGGATCTCGACTCCGTCGAGGCGGCGCTGCGCCCGCAGACACGGTTGATGTGGATCGAAACGCCGACCAATCCCTTGATGCGCGTCGTCGACATCGAGCGGCTCTCCGAGATAGCCCGGGCGGTGGACGTCGACGTGGCCGTAGACAATACGTTCGCCTCGCCGTACCTGCAGCAGCCGCTGGCGCTGGGGGCGGACCTATCGATGCATTCGACGACGAAATATCTCGGCGGACATTCGGACGTGATCGGTGGAGCGGTACTTACGAGCAGCGATCGATGGGAGGAACACCTCCGCTTTCAGGTCAAGGCGGCGGGTGCGATACCCGCGCCGATGGATTGTTTCCTCGTGCTGCGCAGTACGAAGACGCTGCACGTGCGCATGGAGCGGCACTGCCGCAACGCCCGCGCCGTGGCCGCGTATCTCGACGATCATCCCAAAGTCGGGCGCGTTCACTATCCGGGCCTGCCCGGCGATCCCGGCCACGATCTCGCTCGAAAGCAGATGCGCGATTTCGGGGGGATGCTGTCGTTCTCGCTGGTCGACGACGACGTAGAGAAGGCCACGCGCGTCATGTCGGGGATGTCCGTCTTCGCGCTTGCGGAGAGTCTCGGCGGTGTGGAGAGCCTGATAGAACATCCGGCCAGTATGACCCACGCTTCCGTGCCGCGCGAAGAGCGGCTGCGCATCGGGCTGCACGATTCGCTGATCCGGATCTCGGTGGGTATCGAGGATATCGACGATCTGATCGACGACCTCGACCGCGCGCTGCAGCGCGTCTGACCGCAAGCGGCGCATCGACGCCTGATCCCGGCGATCGTGCCCTACGTCGCCTCCCGGCCTCGCCCGACGTCAATCCCCGAACGAGTCCCCGAAGGGTCCCCGAGTCAGTATCCGAGGACGCCGCGCGCGGCCGCGTACAGATCTTCGTCCTGGGGCAGCACGGCTTTCTCGAGAGGATCCGCGAAAGGAATGTAGGAAAAGGCACCCGCCAGGCGGCGTACGGGAGCATCGAGGCAGGTGAACGCTTGGTCGGCGATCTGCGCGGCGATCTCCGCTCCGAAGCCCATAAACTCGTGGTCTTCATAGGCCACGAGTACGCGGTTCGTCTTCTCGACGGACGCCAGGATGGAGGCCATGTCGAGCGGCACCATCGTGCGGATGTCGACGATTTCGACGGAGATGCCGTCTTCCTTCTCCAGGCGCTTGGCCGCGGCTACGGCCTTGTGGACGATCATGCCCCAGGACACGATCGTGAGGTCGGTACCCTCCCGCGCGATACGAGCCTTTCCGAACGGTAGATAGTAATCCGAGTCGGGTGCCGGTGAGCGGGCGCCCGCCATCCTGTAGAGTCCCTTATGCTCCAGAAAGAGAACGGGGTCTTCGGATCGAATGGCCGTCTTCAAGAGCCCTTTCGCATCGGACGCGATCGAAGGCATCGCCACCTTAAGGCCGGGAAAATGTGAGAAGATCGCCTCGATGTTCTGAGAGTGGCAGAGTCCGCCGTGGATGTAGCCCCCGCACGGCACGCGGATGACCATCGGGCAGTTCCAGTTATTGTTGGATCGGTACCGGAAGGGGGCCACCTGGTTGCGCAGATGCTGCATGGCGGGCCAGATGTAGTCGGCGAACTGAATCTCGACGACCGGTTTGAATCCCGATGCGGCGAGTCCGACCGCGGTTCCCACGACGGAGGCTTCGGCGAGCGGTGAGTTAAAGCAGCGGTCGGCCCCGTAGGTAGAGGTGAGGTTTCGGGTTGCCGTGAACACCCCCCCTTTCTGGCCGGCCACGTCTTCCCCGTAGACGAGCATTCGTTCGTTGTGCGCCATCTCCTCCTTGAGGGCTTCGTTGATGGCGTCGACCATGACCAGCGGTTTGCCGGACGGCTCCGACGCTTCGTACTCGAGGTCGAGCGACCCTTCGAAATAGACGTGACGCGTGGCACTCTCCGGCGTCGGGTCTTGCTGCTCGGCCGCCCACGCCGCGGCCTCATTGACTTCCTGGCGGACCTCCGCTTTCAGTGCGTCGATCGCGTCCTGAACCAGCACGCCCGCTTCGACGAGCGTCATCTCCATCCTGGCGATGGGATCGACCTTTTTGTCCTTGGCCAGCTCTTCGGGCGACCGGTACTTCGCGTGGTTGTCGGACGAAGAATGGGGAAGGAGCCGCACGACGTCGGTTACCAGGCATACCGGTCCGTTGCCGGCTCGAATGTGCTCGGTGGCGGCCCGCGCCACCGCCGCCACCCTGAAGAAGTCGGTGCCGTCGACCCGCGCGCGCTTGAGGCCTTCATAACCAGCCGCGAGCTTGTACGGCGTGCCTCCCGCCGTCTGGTCCTCCACGGGCACGGAAATGGCAAACTTATTGTCCTGGATGAAGAAGAGAACGGGCGCCTTGATGCGCGTCGCCCAGTTGAGCGCCTCGTGGAAATCACCCTGCGAGGTCGCTCCCTCACCGCCGGATGCGTAGACGAAGGCATCCTCCTGACGACGCTGGACGGCCATTCCGAAACCGAGCGCGGGAAGAAACTGCGCGGCGACCGACGACGATGACGCCATGATGTTAAGGGGGCGGAGGCCGTAGTGCTCCGACATCTGCCGGCCGCCCGAATTGGGGTCGTCGGCCTTGGCCAGATGGGCGAGCATGGTTTCCCGCGCCGTCATGCCGAGCGAAAGGGCCATGCATAGGTCCCGGTAGTACATGCAAAACCAGTCATGCCCCGGTCGGGCATAGAGTCCGACCGCCGCCTGCGCCGCTTCGTGTCCCGCGCATCCGATATGGAAAAAGCCCTTCCCCTGCTTGAGAAGGGTGAGCATCTTCTCGTCGAGCCGCCGGGAGAGCAGCATGGTGCGATAGACGCGCGTGAGCGTATCTCTGTCGAAATCAGCCGGCGTCAGCGTCTCGACGTCCAGGTTTCCAACGTAGCCGATCTGCGGCGCCGCCACGGTCGTTCGACCGTCGTCGCCGTTCAAATCCGGAAGGGAAAGCGCCTCCTGATCTGCGATGGCGTCGTGGGACCTGGACTCTTCAGTTTTCGCCATAGAATCGAGAACGTCTCTTGACAGGCAGCACGATCCAACCCGGCGGCCGGAATGGGTAATGAGGAGCAAAGCGGATACCGGGTCGCATAACCAGAGTGCACCGATTCCTGCCCCTCTTTTTCAATGTTCTCAGGCGTTTCCCGTTCCGTCGGAGCCCGCCTACGCTCGGTCATCGTCCGACGGTTCACCGGGCTGGTCGGCGAATGGAAGCTCGAACCAGAAGCGGGTCCCGCGGCCGACGGTACTCTCGACGTGGATCCGCTCTCCGTGGGCATGCAGGATCTGATGAACGATGCTGAGGCCGAGTCCCGTGCCGCCGCTGCGACGCGATCGGTCGGGGTCGACCCGGTAGAAGCGTTCGAAGATCCGCTCGAGATGATCTTCGGGGATACCGCGACCCGTATCGATGATTTCGACACGTACTTTTTCCAGGCGCCGTCTGAAGCGGCAGCGAACCGTGCCTTCATCGGTATAGGCAATAGCGTTGTCGATCAGGTTCGTCAGGACCTGTCGAATGCGATTTCTATCGGCGTGAACGAAGAGGCGTGGGTTCTCGAGCTCCAGATTCAGTCCTTTGTGTGCCGCTTTCGGCCGCAGGATGTCTCCGACCTCATCGGTCAGTTCTTCCAGATCGAAAACGGACGGCTTGATAAGGTCCTCGCGATACTCCAGCCGTGCGATCTCGATCAGGTCGTTGAAGAGATTCTGCAGGCGGTGGAGGTTGATGAGCCCTTTCTCGGCGTACCGCTTGCGCATCTCCGGGGTGAGCGTCCCGCTGCCGAGCGCCTCCAGATACCCGCTGACGGCGAAAATGGGATTCCGGACCTCGTGACTGACGTTGCCGATGAAGTCGTTCTGCAGCTGGGTAAGACGCTGCAGCTCGTTGATCTGGCGCTTCAGGCTGTCCGACATGCGATTGAGACTCATCGCGAGCTCGTGAAACTCCGCCGCACGCGAGTCCACCTTGATCTTCTCGCCGAGATCGCCCTCCGCAATACGTCGAGCGGAGTTCCGGATGGCGAGCAGAGGAGACGTCACCTGGTGCGCCGCAACCCAGCTTCCGAGCAGGGCCAGAAGCAGCGCCATGGCCATACCGACGACCAGGGCGATCAGCATATTCTGGACGAGCGAGACGAGAGGCGGCTCGCGTTGTCCGATCCGAACGACGAGATTCGATCCGGACCGATATACGGCTGCGAAGAGCATGACGTTGTCGGCTTCGTCCTCTCGAGACGCGTACCGAACAGGATCCTCGGGGCCGACGTTTATCTCCGGGCCCATAAGTACGTCGTCGTCGGCGAGCAACCCGTTCCGGTCCACGTCCCACAGCACGCTGTCGTCCCGAACAAGCGTGATCCGGACGTCGGTGAGCCGGCTGATGTCGCGCGCTACCTCCAGCTGGTCTTCAGGCGCCTCGACGCGTTCGAGCTGGATGGCGATGCGCTCGGCCTGTCCAACGAGCATCTGCCGCGTCGCTTCGGACGTCTCTCCGCGCAGCGCGAAGGCGACGTAGACGCCGACCGCGAGTACGGCCGGACCCACGAACAGTGCAAACGTGAGGATCATCCACGTCTGCGTCGTCGCCCGTCTCGGGACGACCAGGTTGGTCAGGCGTTGTAGCCAGCCCATGATTCGAGGTACTGCGTGAAAGAGGCCGGTTAAGGAAATGCTCGCGACGCCGGGCTCGGGCGCGCGCCGCGCATGGCCGGCTACGCGCGCCTACTCGTCGTCGGAGACTTCCTTGACGAATCGGTAGCCGACACCCCGCACGGTCTGAATGTGCCGGGCGAACGAGCCGAGCTTCTCCCGGAGATTCTTGATGTGAGCATCCACCGTGCGCTCCGTAACCATCATGGCATCCTGCCAGATCGTTTCCAGGAGCTGCTGGCGCGTGAAGGCTTTTCGGGGATGGCGAACGAGATAACGCAGGAGCTCGAACTCGGTGAGCGTCAGGCCGAGGTCGTCACCGTCCAGCACGGCACGGTATTCATCCTCATAGATCGTGAGGTCGTTTACCTCGATCGTCTTGCTTTCCTCGACGCCCGACCGGCGGAGCACCGCCTTGACGTGAGCGACGATCACCTGAGGCGAGACCGGCTTGGTCAGGTAATCATCGCCACCCATCATCAGCCCGCGAACCTGATCCTCTTCCTCGGTTTTCGCACTCAGAAAAATGATCGGTATCGTCTCGGTTTCTACCCGCGACCGAAGGCGCTTGCAGACCTCGTATCCATCGAGGCCCGGCAACATGATGTCGAGCACGATAAGATCGATTTCCGGCGTCGCGTGCTCGAGCGCCTCCTCGCCGTCGAATGCTTTCTCAACGTTGTATCCTTCCTCGGAGAGGAAGTGACTCACCACTTCAACGACATCTTCCTCGTCATCTACTACGAGGACGTTGACGCTCGAAGGATCTGCAGGTGTGGCCATGCTATCGGTTCCGTATGTATCGGTGTGGGTGGATATCGGTACTGATTAGATCCTCAAATATATCCCTCTTCGGCATAGCATTAAACTCGCGCTTGCGGCGAAGCGGGTACAATCGCCTCCCTTCCCTTGAATATTTACTAAATCCTTCGACACTTTGCAGGGATGACGGCCGGATCGGACGCACTGCGGCGTGGTGAGCCCCCGTACGCGGCGTATCCAAGGTACGCAAATGAGGGGTACGCGTTGCGCAGGGGTGTCGCCCGGCGAGCGACTGTTGCAGGCCGTCGGCTTCGGGCGCCGTCCGTGAGACGCTCACAGACGCACACACGTTCACGGACTCCGTCGGACGCCCTCAGACTCCCTCAGACGTAGAGTCGCGGTACGCGGCCCGACACGCTGGTCAGGATCTCGTACGGGATCGTGTCGCCCCGCGAGCCGAGTTCGGCGGCGTCGGGCCCGCCTTCGCCGAAGAGAACGACCACGTCGCCGGGTGAGACGTCCGAATCGGGCCCGAGATCTACCATAAACGTGTCCATGCATACGGCTCCCGTGACCGGGTAGCGGTCTCCATGGATCCCGACGGAAGACCGGTTGGACAGGGCGCGGTGGTAGCCGTCGGCATAGCCCGCGCCGACGGTAGCGATCCGCGTAGTTCGAGTCGCCGTCCATCCCTGTCCGTACGAGATGGGGGTTCCGGGTTCGACCGTCTTTACGTGCACGACGCGCGACGTAACCGTCATGACGGGGAGCAGCTCGTCGTGCCCGTCCGAGTCGTCGAGACCCGTATACCCGTAGAGGCCGAGGCCGATACGGGCCATCGCGCGGCCGTATGCCAGGGACTCGGGCACACGCAGCGCGGCCGCCGTGTTGGCCACGTGGATATGGGCGGCCGCGTCGCCGACGCGCGCGACCACCGCGTCGAAGCGATCGAGCTGCTCGTACGTAAAGGCGAGGTCCTGCTCGTCTGCCGACGCGAAGTGCGTCCAGATACCGGCAATATCGACGTGGGGCGCTTTTTCCAGCCTTCGGACGACCTCTTCGGCCTCGCCGGCGGAAACGCCGATGCGGCCCATGCCTGTGTCGACCTTGAGGTGAACGGCCACGCGGCCGCCGGCGTTGATGATGGCGTCGGCCATGGAAGCCGAGGAGACCGTCGCATCGAGTTCGTAGAGGGGGAAGGCGTCGAGGTGTTCTTCGAGCGGGGCCGTCATGACCAGAATGCGGCCCTCTATACCCGATCGGCGGAGGGCGATCGCTTCCTCTACCGTCGCGACGCCGAACCATTCGATCCCGAGCGCGGCCAGCTCGCGAGCGATGCGCGTAGCCCCGTGGCCGTAGGCGTCCGCCTTGACGACGGCGATGAGCCCGGCATCACCCAGCCTCCGGCGAACGACCGCTACATTATGCTTCAGGCGGCCGACGGAGACCTCCGCCATGGTGGGCGTGCGCAGCGCGCCGGTCCGGCGAACGTCCCGCGCGGCGGATCCACTGCCGGACTCTGTGCCGGGCTCTGTGCTGGATGCACTGCCGGACGTGCTGCCCGGCGTTGTGGCGGAACCGCCGGAGGCCGAATGTGGATCGGTTTCGTCGGATGGAGCGGGTCGAGTCAATGCGTAGGGAACGTGATCGGGTTGATAAGGGCTGAACGGATCCGATGGGATCCCGATGCGTGATGGGCTTACTCAGCCGGACCCGGAGGGGTTCGCGCTTCCCGCGAACGCTGCGCCGAAACCTTTGGGGGGATGCCCGTTACAATCAGCGCCTTTGGCGTTATCGCCGCCGGACTCGCATCCGGGAGGCCGGTCGAGCCTGGGTCGAGTACTGCGGCCGCGGCCGCAGTACCGAGATTCGGTCCCGCAGCGTCGGGGGAAGACGAGACGGTCGGACACATCCGGAAAGACTATGCGAATACTTCGGGCCACGTCGGCGCTGCTGGCATGCCTGCTGGTCGTCACCAGCGCGGCCGACGCGCAGCAAGCGGATCGAGAGCAGCTCACCCTGGAGGACATCCACGCATCCGGTACGTTCGTACCGCAGCGCTTTCAGGGGGGATCGTGGGCTGAAGAGGGCCCCGTCATTACGTTCGTGGAAGAGGACACGTCGACCGACGCCACCCATCTCTACAGTCGCAATCTGGAGACGCAGGCGCGCGAGCGGCTCATCGACGGGAACGACCTCTATGCGGCCGACGTGGATCGCCTCATTCGTATCGAGGGCTACCAGTACAGCCCGGATCGGTCCAGAGTGCTCATCTATACCGATTCCGAACGGGTCTGGCGGTACAACACCAAAGGGTATTACTACGTCTACGACCGGGAAGCGGAGAGCCTGAAGCCGCTGGCTCGCCGGGCCGACGGCTTCCAGATGTTCGCGAAGTTCAGTCCGGATGGCCGTCACGTGGGCTTCGTCCGAAACCGGGATCTCTTTGCCGTCGACCTCGACGATATGGAGTTACGTCGGCTGACGGATGACGGCTCGGAGGGGGGCATCATCAACGGGACGTCGGACTGGGTCTACGAGGAGGAGTTCGGCCTGCGCGACGGGTGGGCGTGGGGTCCGGGCAGCGACCGGATCGCCTACGTGCAGCTCGACGAATCGTCGACGCGCGAGTTTACCATGCAGGATCTCCGGGGGCAGTATCCGGAGCTCATCCGCTTCCGTTATCCGAAGGCCGGCGAAACCAACAGCGAGATCCACGTCGGCGTCGTCGACGTGGCGACCGGGGAGCGCCGCTTCTTCGACACGGGGACCTGGTTCGCCGGGGGCGACAGCCTCGAATACGTTCCGAGCCTCGGCTGGACGCCCGACGTCGACGGGACCGCGTACGTCTGGTTCTTCCGATTGAACCGGGACCAGAACCGGGTCGACGTGGTCTACGGCGATCCGTCCGACATGTCGACCCACGTCGTGCTTCGGGAGGAGAATGATACGTGGATCGACGTCGAAACCAGCTTTGGTGACCTGGCCGGCGGGACGATCACCTATCTCGACGACGACCGGCATTTCGTCTGGCTCAGCGAGCGTGACGATTTCCGCCATCTGTACCTCTATCGAAACGACGGGACGCTCGTGCGCCGGCTGACGCAGGGCGACTGGAATGTGACGGCCTTTCACGGCGTCGATCGCGAACGCAACGCCGTGTATTTCACGGCGACGGAAGCCTCCCCGCTGGAACGTCACCTGTACAGCGTGCCGTTCGACGCTTCATCCGGAGGCTCGGTCATGAGACCCGCGGCCGGGGATGGCGCATCCGAGGGAGCCGCTGCCGGGGGAGCCGCTGTCGTGGAAGCCGCATTCCGGGGTGGCACTGCCGGGAAAGCTACGGCCGGGGCAGAACTCACCCGCGTCACCGCCCGTCCGGGCCATCACAACGTCAGCATGTCGCGCGATCTGCGCTTCTTCATCGACCGCTTCACGGACGTGTCCACTCCGCTCGTGACCACGCTGCATACGGCGGACGGGGACCTCGTCGACATGCTCGAGGGCAATGAAGCGCTGCAGGAACGGCTGGAAAGGTATGCGCTGCCGTACCCGGAATTCACGACGGTTCCGGCCGACGACGGGACCCCGCTGCACGCATATCTCATTAAGCCGACGGATTTCGATTCGACGCGGTCCTATCCGCTCCTGATGCACGTCTACGGCGGGCCCGGCTCCCAGACGGTCGAAAAGGCGTGGGGCGGCGTTCGGTATCTCTGGCACGCGTATCTTGCGGAACGGCACGGCGTGATCGTGGCCGGCGTCGACAACAGGGGCACGGGCGGACGAAGCAAGTCGTTCAAGAGCGTCACCTACGCCCGCCTGGGAACCATCGAGGCCCAGGACCAGGTCGCCGCCGCGCGGCATCTGAGCGCGCGCTCCTACATCGACGCCGACCGCACCGGCATCTGGGGGTGGAGTTACGGCGGCTACCTGACGCTGATGTCGATGCTGACGGCGGACGGTCCATCGACGTTCGAGGTCGGGGCGGCCGTCGCGCCGGTGACGGACTGGCGCCAGTACGATACGATCTACACGGAACGATTCATGTCGACCCCGCGGCGCAATGAAGCCGGCTACGAGGACGGAGCGCCTACGAATTACGCAGATCGTTTGCGGGAGTCGCAGGATCTCCTGATTATACACGGCGATCTTGACGACAACGTGCATTTTCAGAATACGACGCAGATGGTTGACGCCCTGCAGGGAGCGGGAAAACAGTTCGACGTCATGTTCTATCCCGGACGCGACCACGGCATCTTCGGCGGCGGTACGCGGCTCCACCTGTACACGCTGATGACCCGTTTTATCACCGAGCGTCTTATCACCGATAATTTGTAACCGATCTACCCGTATGACTCCCGATCTTCTGCTTCGCGGAGGCACGCTTCTCGACCCCGTATCGGGCGCGGAGCGCCAGGCCGACGTTCGTATTCGCGACGGCCGCATTTCCTCGGTTGGATCCGACCTGGATCCCGGCGACGACCCCGTCTACGATTGCTCCGGCAAGCTGATATCTCCCGGCTGGATGGACATGCACGTGCATTTCCGCGAGCCGGGGTACGAGCACAAGGAAACGATCGAAACCGGATGCCGCGCCGCGGCGGCCGGTGGGTTCACGGCCGTGGCGTGCATGCCCAACACGGATCCTCCGATACATACGCGCGACGTGGTGGAGTTCATCATCGAGCGCGCTGAAAAGACGGCCGTCGACGTACATCCGATCGCTTGCGTCTCGAAGAACCGCAAGGGCAAGACGCTCACGGAGATGGCGGACCTGGCGGACGGCGGCGCCGTCGCGTTCAGTGACGACGGCTCGCCCGTGCAGCATGCCGGACTCATGCGGCGCGCGCTCGAATACAGCTCGACGCTGGAGAAGCCGATTATCAACCACATGGAGGAGCTCACGCTCAACGTCGACGGCCACATGCACGAGGGGGACGTCTCGACCCGCCTCGGGCTGCCCGGCATTCCCGCCCTCTCCGAGGAGGTGATGATCGCTCGCGACGTGCTGCTCGCCGGGTTTACGGGTGGACACGTTCACGTCGCCCACATTTCCACGGCGACGGCCGTGGAGCTCGTTCGACGTGCCCGTAAGCAAGGCATCCACGTGACGGCGGAGGTGTGCCCGCATCATTTCGTGCTGACGGACGAGGCCGTGGAGGAGACGGGGTTCGACACGAACACGAAGATGCACCCGCCCCTGCGCGGTGCGCGCGACGTGGCGGCGATCAAGGAGGGGCTGCGTGACGGCACCATCGACGCCATCTGCACGGACCATGCCCCGCACGCTTCGTTCGAGAAGGAGGTCGAGTACATCCGGGCACCGTTCGGCATTCTCGGGCTCGAGACGGCGTGGGGACTGATCGGGCACGCGCTGATCGATGCCGGCGTCCTTTCCGTCGCGGAGGCCGTCCACAAGCTGACCGTAGCGCCGCGAACGATTCTGAGGCTGGACGTACCCACCCTCGATGAAGGTGCGGAGGCGTGCCTCACGATCTTCGATGCGACGACGGAATGGACGTTCGAAGAGCGGCACATCCGCTCCAAGAGCAGGAATACGCCCTTCGTCGGTCACCGGATGGTCGGCCGTGCCTGGGCGATTTACAACAAGCAGCACTTCGTCGAAGCGGACGTTTCCGCCTGATCACCCCAGAAGATCCGCATGGAACGGCATACCGGCATGTTAATCGTGGGCGTCGTCTTCGGCGGCGTCTCTCCCGAGCACGAGGTGTCCATCATCTCGTCGCTTCAGGCGATGCACGCCCTGGATCGATCGCGATACCGCCCCGTGCCCATCTACATCGCCAAGGACGGTACCTGGTATACCGGGAAGGTGTTGGAGGATGTCGAGGCGTTTCAGGATCTGAACCGCGTGCGGCGCGAGGCGACGCCCGTACGCCCGGCGCGGGGTCCCGGGAGTACGCTGAGGCTCCTCGAGGAGAAGCGCGGCGGATTCTTCTCGCGCCGGCCCGAAGAGGTTCGGGTGGACGTCATGTTTCTGGGCCTGCACGGCGGTTCGGGTGAGGACGGCGGATTGCAGGGGTTGTGCGAGACGTTCAACGTTCCCTATACGGGGAGCACCATCCTGGGCTCGGCGCTCGGGATGGACAAGGTCCTTTCGAAGCGCGTCTGCCGCGATCGGGGAATCCCCGTCGTAGACTTCGTCGCGATCCGGGAGTCGCAGTGGGCTCGCCGGGAAGAGGAGTGGCTGGATCGCTGCGAGGCCAAGCTCGGCTACCCGGCGATCGTCAAGCCGTCCCGTCTCGGCTCGTCCATCGGCATCTCCATGGGGCGCACGCGAGACGAGCTGGATCGAGCGGTCGAGGATGCCTTTCGGTACGATTCGAAGATCGTCGTCGAGTACGCCGTGACGGATCTGAAGGAAATCAATTGTGCGGTCCTGGGTGATGCCGACGAGGCCGTCGCCAGCGTGCTGGAGGAGCCGGTACGTGCGTCTGGAGAGGACCTCCTGACGTTCCAGGAAAAGTATATGCGAGATGAGGGAGGCGGCAAGAGCGGTGGCGCGAAGGACGGCTCCGGCGGTCCGGCGGGCATGGCGTCGCTGGACCGCATCATCCCCGCCCCGGTCGACGAGGATACGGCCCAACGCCTTCGCGAGATGGCCGTCGGCGTGTTCCAGCTTTTCGAGTGCGGCGGCGTGGCGCGCATCGATTTCATGATCGACGGGTCGGACGGCACCGCGTATTTCAACGAGATCAATACCATTCCGGGGTCTTTCTCATTTTACCTCTGGGAACCGTCCGGCGTGCCGTTCGACGAGCTCGTTCACCGTATGATCGAGCTGGCGCGGCGGCGTCATCGGACTCGCAGCAGCCGCATCCGAACCTACGACGTGAATCTACTCTCTGAAAAGAGCCTGCGAGGCATCAAAGGCTCGAAGGGCTCTTGAGGATGCGTACCGGCCTCACCGCCATCCGAATCTGGTTATCGGCCGCCGTCCTTGCCGCTGCCCTCGCTGCGTGCGGCTCCGAAAACGGCGGCGGTGAACCGTCGCCGTCGAATACGGTGGTCGGCGAGAGCGAGCCGTCGGGGACCTACCGGGTCGTCCTCGGGAACGCGATCACCGATACGCTCCGCGGGCGTGCCGCTTTCGGGATCGTCGTCGAGCCCGTCGAGCAGCGCGAGCGCTTCGTGATCCGCCTCAAATCGGATTTTGATTTCGCGGGCGGATTCGTGCTGGCCCGCCGGGACACGCTCCCGCCCGAGCCGGGGGCCTATCAGCTGGACGTCACCTCCGGCTCCCTCGGAGACGTTCGGGACGATCAGTTTCTCATGCTGTACCGAGAAGGCATGCTCCGAGACCTTCGCGCGGTGTCCGGATCGGCCACGCTATCGACCGTGACGGACACGCTCATCGTCGGCACGTTCGACGCCGTGCTCCGGGGCCGCGTCGCCGGCATCGAACGTCCTCTCGGCGGCGCGGCGGTCCACGCCGTCGGTAGGTTTCGTGCGGAGCGAGATCTGGATGGATTCATCATCGGAATCTAAAGGGCCATTGATAAACGGCGCAGCTCCGCGTTGCATTTACTCGCTGCGCTCGTCAATCGCCCTTCGGGTTCGTGTCGCGCCGATCGCCGCGGCGGAGGCGGCGCCCGTTTCTCCGGTCGGAACGCCCCCTTCACCCTGTCGTACAGAACAGGCTACATCGAATACAGACGGTTTAGAATGATAGACGAGATCCTTTCACTCATCGAAAAGCACGATCGATTCTTCATTACGACGCACACGCGTCCGGATGGAGATGCCCTCGGGTCCGAGCTTGCGTTGGGATTGTTTCTGGAAAAGCTGGGGAAAGACGTCTCCATGCTCAACAGCGATCCGCCGCCGATGAATATGGACTGGCTGCCGGGGCTCGATAAGGTCGAGGTCTTCGATGGATCGATCGATCATCGGACGCAGGTCGACGGGGCCGACGTGGTCTTCGTGCTGGACACGAACGCGCGCGACCGGATCGGGAAGCTCAGCGGGCCGGTCGGGGCGTCGGGCGGGGTCAAGGTGCTGGTCGACCACCACACCCATCCCGAAGAATGGTTCGACGTACAGTGTTCGCGCCAGACCGCTTCGTCCACCGGCGAGATCGTCTACGAGCTCATCGCCGCGTACGATGCGGACCTCATCGACACGGACATCGCTACCGCCCTGTACGCGGCCATCATGACGGACACGGGATCGTTTCGGTATTCGAGCGTCACTCCCGAACTCCATCGCATTACGGCCGACATCCTCGAGCGGGGTTCCCTTTCTCCGGCCCCGATCCATATCGCCGTCTACGATACGCGATCGACGGAGAGCCTGCGCCTCATGGGCCGGGTTCTGGAGACGATCACCCTGCTCTACGACGGGCAGCTGGCCTACATCGTCGTTACGCCGCGCATGCTGAAGGAAACCGGCGCGAGCAGCGAGGATACGGAGGGGTTCGTAAATTATGCCCTGTCGATCGACGGTGTGAAGGCGGCCGTACTGTTTTTCGAGACGGAAGGGGGTACGAAGATGAGCTTCCGCTCGAAGGGAGATGCGCACGTTAACGAGTGGGCCCGATCCTTCGGGGGAGGCGGTCACAAGAACGCGTCCGGCGCCTACCTTACCGAGCCTCTCGAAGCGACGATCGACAAGGTGACCGCGGCCGCGCCCCGGTTTCTCGAGCTCGACGTCGACGACGACGGAGACGTCACCCTCACGGAAGAGGATGATGCGTATCTTTCCTCCCTCCTCGAAATAAAGTCACAGAATCCATAGGACTGCGAACGGCCAAGCATGAAAGTTTCCATCACGACGCTGCCACTGCTCGAACTGGACGTCGATCTCCTGCTCGTTCCCGTATTTGAAGAGAATGCGGCGGACCGCCTGAAGGGGCTGGCCGACGACGTGGATGAATCGGTCGGGCGTGCGGCCGACGACTTCACCGGGTCGACGGAGGATGGCGTGGTCATCTATCCCACGAAAGCCAAGGCGAAGCGCATCGGTCTGGTGGGAGCCGGGTCGATTGCCAAATCGGATGCCGAGCAGCTGCGTCGCGCCATGGCGACGGGCGCGGATCTCGCAAAGAAATGTAAGGCCAACACCATAGGCATCGTTCAGCCGGCTGTAGAGCTGGATCCGGAGGTCGTCGGACACGCGCTCGTCGAAGGATTTATGCTGGCGTCCTATCGATTCACGCGGTACAAGACCGACGACAAAGGATATCCCGGCGCGGAACGCCTCGTCATCCACGTGGGCCAGCAGGAATCAGCCAGCCGGCGCGGCGTCGAGCGCGGGCGCATCGTCGCGGAAGCCGTCATGACCGCCCGGGATCTGGTCAACACGTCGCCCGACGACAAGACCGCCACGGCCTTCTCTCGCTCGGTCGAGAAGCTCGGCAAGAAATGCGGGTTTTCCACCTCGGTCTGGGATAAGTCGCTGATCGAAGATGAGGGGATGGGTGGACTCCTCGCCGTAAATCGGGGGAGTCAGGAGCCACCGACCTTCACCATTCTGGAGTGGAATCCGGAGAATGCATCCAACGAGCGGCCCATCGTGCTCGTCGGCAAGGGCGTCATGTTCGACACGGGCGGACTCTCGCTGAAGCCGACGAAGAATTCGATGGATATGATGAAGTGCGACATGGCCGGCGCCGCGGCCGTGGTCGGCGCGATGGAGGCCGTCGCGCGGCTCGATCTGCCCCTCTACGTCATCGGACTCATCCCGGCGACCGACAACCGTCCAGGTGAGAATGCCTACGTGCCCGGCGACGTCATCAAGATGCATTCCGGGAAGACGGTTGAAGTGCTCAACACGGATGCGGAAGGGCGGATGATTCTGGCCGACGCGCTGTCCTATGCGCGCACCTACAAGCCGACGCTCGTCCTCGAGCTGGCGACGCTGACGGGTTCACAGGTCGTCGCGCTCGGCTCCGAGGTGGCGGCCGTGATGACCAACGACCGTCAGGGTGCCGACGAGCGCATCCAGGCCATCGAGTCCGCCGGCCGCCGCAGCGGCGATCTGGTTCACCGCCTTCCCATGTTCGATCATTACGCGAAACAGCTCGAGAGCGACGTCGCCGACCTCAAGAACGTCGGTGGCCGTGAGGCCGGCTCCATTACCGCCGCGAAATTCCTGGAGCACTTCACCGACTACCCGTGGATCCACGTAGACATCGCCGGGCCGTCCTTTCTGAGTGAGGCCAAGCCCTATCGACCGAAAGGCGGTACGGGCTTCGGCGTGCGTTTGCTGGTCGAGTTCCTGCGCGACGTAGCCGATCCGCGCAAACGTTCGTGATCGTCGCACGGAGGACCAGCACGGAG
>JBBDTI010000012.1:0-13206 GCA_040904565.1 Rhodothermales bacterium | reverse complement strand
CGCGACGTCGAACGGGTCGTCGAACGCGACGCGGACCTCGCGTATCGGCTCTACCGCGTGCGTTCTGACATAGACCGGCGAGATGCTGGATGGAAGGAGGACTACGAGCGCAGGGCGGGGGACGAGCTGATCCGAGAAGGCCGCCTTGCGATCGATGAGGCACCTCCGTACGAGTCGATCGACGCGTCGTGCCTGTGTGTGGACGCGGGCGGTGCGGCGGCCGCCCGTCTGGTGGAGGTCGACCTGCATACCGAGCGCCTGGAAAACGGAGCGTATCTGCTGGAAGTCGGCACGGCGCAGTCGGCTTCGGGCGCGTCCACGCAGTTCGTGTTCGAGACGGTCTGGCGCGACATGCCGCTGTCGCTCTACGACCACGAGGTCGCCATCCGAAATCTCGAGTTTATCGAATCCCGCGAGCAGATCAGGGAGATGCTGCGCGGATCGCGGGAGGAGCGGATCGAACGGTTTGAGGCCTACTGGAAGGCCCGGGATCCGTCTCCCGATACACCGTACAACGAGCTCATGACCGAATACTACCGGCGTATCGACGCGGCGGCCGATCGTTTTCGGACGGGCAGGACGCCCTACCCGGATGGGCTCCGAACGGATGCGGCCCGCGTGTACGTGGTCCACGGTCCGCCGGACGATATCTCGAGCTCCTTCCCGTCGTCAGGCGGCGTAGAACAGGTGTGGACCTACCCGGGTGGACGCCGGTTCGTCTTTCGGGCGGCGTCGTCTCTCGATGCGCTCGATCTGATCGAGGAACGGGGTCCGACCGGGCCGCCCGCCAACGGAGAGGGATTCTAGGAAGTTGAGAGCGTAGACGGACGGACCGCGGCCTCGCGCCGTCGAGGGAGCCCGTAAACGGAAACGTACACACAATTTTCACGTTTCAGAATTGATCGCGGCACTGCGATCGGATTCCCATGTTGTCCAAGGGGTTGCTCTCCATGGTTTGGCGAGCCGTCCTCCATCGACATTCAGATAGATGCATTCGCTCCCATACATATGTCCGACCCTTCAAAACCGGTACATAGATCCGCCGTATCCGACGACCGTTCCAAGAGACCCCGCATCGCCGTAACGCTCGGTGACCCGAATGGCGTCGGGCCCGAGGTGGTACTGAAAAGCCTGCTGGATACTCGTCTATCGCGCTTCGTACAGCCGATCGTCGTCGGATCCGCACACGTACTGAACACGCATGCTTCTCGGCTGGGATTCGGTGACCTGAAGCTGCAGGTCGTCCGGTCCGTGCCCGATCGTATTCGTCCGGGCGAAATCGTCATCCTGGACGTCGCCAACGGTGAAAAAGTGGACGTCGTCTTCGGTGAGGTGTCCGCCACGGCGGGCCGCGTCGCCATGAAGTCCGTCGAGCGCGCCGTGGATCTCTGCCTCGAAGGGCAGGTGGACGGGATGGTTACGGCACCGATCAACAAAGAGGCCATCTCGAAAGCCGGCTTTAAGGATCCCGGTCATACCGAGTTCATCGCGCGGCGCACCGGCTGCGACGATTACACGATGATGATGGTCTCGGACAACCTGCGTGTGGGGCTCGTCACGGCCCACATCCCCATATGGGACGTTCCGAAGGGGGTTACGCGGGAAGCCATCGTCGACAGGATCCGCGTCATGCACGCCGGCCTGGTGGCGGATTTCGGCATTCAACGTCCGAAGATCGCCGTGCTCGGACTCAATCCGCATGCGGGCGAGGGAGGCGTCCTCGGCAGCGAGGAATTCGAATCCATCGTTCCGGCTATCGAGCAGGCCTGTGAGGAGGGGTCGCTCGTGTTCGGCCCCTTTCCCGCCGACGGTTTCTTCGCCATCGGAGCGTATCGGCTATACGACGTCGTGCTGGCCATGTATCACGATCAGGGCCTGGTGCCGTTTAAGACCCTGGCGTTCGAAAGCGGCGTCAACTATACGGCCGGCCTGCCCATCGTGCGCACGTCGCCGGATCACGGCACGGCCTTCAACATTGCGGGTGAGGGGAAGGCCTCTCCGGGCAGCATGCGCAGCGCCATCTACCTGGCGGTCGACATCGCTCGCCGGCGTATGGCCAGAAGCAGCAAACGAAAGGCGGGTTGATAATGAGCCGTTCTGAGGATGCGCCGGACGCCCGGCTGACCGCCCCCTATTCCGTACTCGCGGTGGGCTACGACGTCGTGATGTCTCACGTCGACTACGAGCTGTGGGCGGAGTACGTCCAGAAGCTGCTGGACGAGCACGCTCCCGCGGCCGAGACCGTCCTCGAACTGGGGTGCGGAACGGGCTCGTTCGCGATCGAATTGCTCTCCCGCCATCCGTATCGATACCTTGCCACGGATGCGTCGGAGATGATGATCAAGGTCGCGCGGCGCAAGGCGGAGGAATTGGAGGAGGTGGACCTGCGCTTCGACCTGGCCGACTTCACGAATTTCAGGGTAGATACCCGGGTGGATGCGATCCTTCTTCTCTACGATGGGCTGAATTATCTCCTCGAGACCGACGACATCCGCCGTCTTTTCACCTGCACCTACCGGGCCCTGCAACCGGGTGGCGTGTTCGTCGTGGACCAGAGCACGCCCAGCAACTCGGTGAACAACGAGCGCTTCTTCGAGGACAGCAACGAGGTAGAGGACTTTTCGTACGTCCGGTGCAGCCGCTATGACGCGGAGACGCACCTGCACCGTACGGAGCTGGACATCACCGTGGGTGAGCGCCGTTTCACGGAGCGGCACGTCCAGCGTGCATACTCTCTGGAAGAGATCAGGGCGTTGATCGACGAAGTGGAGTTCACCGTCGAGGCCTGCTACGACGGCTTCTCGATGGATGCGGCCACGGAGGCGTCCGAGCGCGCGCACTGGGTACTTCGGCGACCGGACGAGGCGACGTCGTGATCCAGCTCTCCGACATCACCCTATCCTACGAACTCCCGGACGGCCGCCGTCGCGGGGTCATCAGCCACCTCGATCTCACGATCCGGCAGGGCGAGATGGCCTACCTGGTGGGTCCGACCGGCAGCGGGAAGACGACGCTTCTGCGCATGCTGTACATGGACGTCCCGCCGGAAAACGGCGTGGCGCGCATCGGCAACTTTCGGACGGATCAGCTGACCGACAAGGATATACCCTACCTGCGTCGATCGCTCGGCGTGGTGTTTCAGGACTATCAGCTGCTGCCCGATCGCAGCGTCTTCGACAACGTCGCGTTCGCTCTTCGCGCAACGGGGAAGTCGGGTGCGAACGTCAAGAGCCGGGTCGTCCAGGTGCTTTCGCGCGTAGGTCTGAGTCACAAGCAGAAGCGATATCCGCACGAGCTGTCCGGAGGCGAGCAGCAGCGCGTCGCCATCGCCCGGGCCATCGCGAACGAGCCGTGGATCCTGCTGGCCGACGAACCGACCGGAAACCTCGACCCCAACGTGGCCGACGAGATCATGAAACTCATCATCAGCCTCCACCGGCAGGGCATGACCGTCCTCATAGCCACCCACGACTACCGCCTCGTCAAGAAATTCCCCGCGCGTACGCTGGCGTTCATGAACGGCCAGATCGTCGACGTGGAACCGGAGTCGCTCTAGCAGCCGCGGCGCGCAGGTTTGCCACGCCATGACTGAGCGTTTATATTCGTTCGTCACCTCGGGAGGCACGAACGTTTCACGATCCCCCTGGCACCCTTATGAGCTTGCTCGAACAGATTGTTGGATGGCTGGAAAATGCCGTCTGGAATTTCGGTCCCATCGTAGGAGGCGAGACGATCCCCCTGGTCGTCATCCTGTTGCTCGGTACGGGCATCTTCCTGACGCTGCGCCTGCAGTTCATTCAGCTCCGGCGCCTCGGGCACGGATTCGCGGTGACATCGGGGAAATACGACGACCCGGACGAGCCGGGCGACGTGCCGCATTTCCAGGCGCTCACGACGGCGCTCTCCGCTACCGTGGGGATCGGCAACATCGCCGGCGTGGCCATCGCCATCCACTGGGGCGGGCCCGGCGCGCTCTTCTGGATGTGGGTGACGGCCTTTCTGGGGATGGCTACCAAATATACCGAGGTCACGCTCGCTCAGCACTACCGCGACGTGATCGCAACGGACGATTCCCCGAAGTGGAAGGGCACGGTTTCGGGCGGACCGATGTATTACATCGAGCGCGGTCTCGGGAAGAGCTGGAAGCCGATGGCGATACTGTTCGCCGCGCTTCTTGGTATTACGGCCTTTCTGACGGGTAATGCCGTCCAGGCCAACACCGTGGCCGACGTCGTCGCGAGTGAATTCGGCGTGGCGGTCTGGATCACGGGCATCGTCACGGCGACGGTCGTCGCGCTGGTCATCATCGGCGGTATCAGCCGCATCGGCCGCGTCACGAGCATTCTGGCGCCGGCCATGGCGGCCGTCTACGTGTTCGGAGCGCTGCTGATCATCATATTCAACATCGAGCAGCTGCCCGGTACGCTGGCCCTCATCTTCGCCGAGGCGTTCAATCCGTCCGCCGGCGTGGCCGGTACGGGCACCGGTGCCTTCCTCATCACGCTGATGTGGGGCGTGCGTCGCGGACTCTTCTCCAACGAGGCGGGCCAGGGGTCGGCCCCCATCGCGCACTCGGCGGCAAAGACGGACGAGCCCGTATCGGAGGGCGTCGTCGCGCTGCTAGAGCCGTTCATCGATACCATCGTTATCTGCACCATGACCGCGCTGGTCATCCTCATGACGGGGGCGTGGACCGACACGGTGCCGACGGAATTCGATCTTTCGTCCGGTGACGCCAGTTACGTCGAACAGGGGCAGCAGGGGCTCTTCGCCGGCGTGTCGCCCCCCGAAGAGATCGTGATCGAATCGGGCAGCCCGCAGGCAGGCCCCGGCGCGATCCGCATGGCCTGGCACGACGTGGCCGTGGAGGAGTTCTTCGTCGACCCGGGGCACACGGAGCCCTTCTCGGGGCGCATCGTTCCCGGTGAGCAGCGCGCCATCGGAAGCAACGGTATGATCTACACGACGCTGTACGGTGAGGCCGTCGAAAACGGCGCCCCGCTCACGCAGCTCGGTTTCACCAAGGGCCTCGCGCCCCTGGGCGACTGGGGCGGGTACATCGTCATCATTAGCGTGCTGCTGTTTGCGATCTCGACGGCTATCGCGTGGAGTTATTACGGGGACCGGTGCGCCTTCTATCTCTTTGGAGAGCGGGCCGTCCTGCCCTACAAGATGGCCTTCGTACTGATGCACTTCGTCGGCGCGACGCTGGCGCTGGCCACGGTGTGGACGCTGGGCGACGTCTTTCTCGGGATCGTCATCATCCCGAACCTGCTCGCTCTGCTGCTGCTCTCGAAGAAGGTGCGGAAGATGACCGACGACTACTTCGAGCGCACGCCGTGGCTCGAAAACGAGGAGGTGCACAAGCGGTACGTGGAAGAGCGGCGGCAGAAGAAGAAACAGGGCGGGCGCGGGTCGGACGCATGAAGAACGTGACCGTCGTCGACCATCCCCTCCTGCAGCGCGACCTGACGATACTCCGGAATCGGACGACCTCCAGCGACGTCTTTCGTCGGAAGATGGCTTCCGTCTCGGTGTTTCTCGCCTACGAGGCGATGCGCTCGCTGAAGCTCGGCCGCATCGCCGTCCAGACGCCGCTCGAGGCGGCTGAGGGGTTCGTGGTGGATGAAGATGTTTTGGTCGTTCCGATTCTGCGGGCCGGACTCGGATTCGTACAGGGATTCGTCGATCTGGTGCCGGAGGCCCGCGTCGCGCACGTCGGCATGCAGCGCGACGAAGCCTCGCACGAGCCGGAAGGGTACTACAGCAGCATACCGTCCGACATCGAGCGCGACCACGTCTTCGTGATAGATCCCATGCTCGCCACGGGGGGGACGGCGACGCGGACGATCGCGCATCTCAAAGAACGCGGGGCGAGCCGCTTCCATTTCATCTGCCTCGTCGCCGCGCCGGAAGGGGTCGACGCCTTGCTGGAGGCGCACCCCGGCGTCGAGATCGTGGCGGGCGCGGTAGACCGCGAGCTGGACCGGAACGCATTCATTCGACCCGGGCTCGGCGATGCGGGCGATCGAATCTTCGGCACGACGAGCTAGGCTATGCGACGAAGGCTCACACCATCGCGCCCTCGTCTGCAAGGCCTCCTGCCATGGGTCGCCGTGCTGGGTCTCACGCTGTTCGTTCTCGTCGGTGCCGTGAGCGAGGGATTCGGCGCCGCGCCCACCGGCCCGACGGCGTCCGCCGGCGCCGCCCCCCAGGACGCGGCGGCCGGCATCCCCGGCTGGGTGTCCGTACTCCCGCCGCTGATCGCGATCGGGTTCGCGCTCCTCTTCAAACAGGTCATCCCCGCCCTCTTCGCCGGCATCTGGATGGGGGCGTGGGCCGCCCACGGCCTCTCGTGGTCGGGCGTGTGGCTGGGTCTGCTGGACACCTTCCAGGTGTACGTCCTCGACGCGCTCGCCAACCCCGATCACGCGGCCATCATCCTCTTCTCACTGATGATCGGGGGGATGGTAGGCATCGTCTCTCGCAACGGAGGGATGCAAGGCGTAGTAGAACACATCGTCCGCCGGGCGAAGTCCGCCCGCGACGGACAGGTGGCGACCGGACTCCTCGGACTGGCCATTTTCTTCGACGATTATGCCAACACGCTCGTCGTGGGCAACACGATGCGGTCCGTTACCGACCGGCTCGACATCTCCCGCGAAAAACTGGCGTACATCGTCGACTCCACGGCCGCTCCCGTCGCGTGCCTGGCGCTCGTCACCACGTGGATCGGCTACGAGGTCGGACTGATCGGCACGGCCGTGGCCGGGATCGAGGGCTTCGACGAGTCCGCCTATTCGATCTTCCTGCATTCGCTCCTCTACAGCTTCTACCCGATTCTGGCCATATTCTTCGTCTTCAACATCGCCGCGTCACCGAAGGAGTTCGGGCCCATGCTGCGGGCCGAGCGGCGGGCGCGCCGGACGGGCCAGGTGCTCTCGCCGGGCGCGCGGGTGGACGAGGCGGCGTCGGGAGAAGGCGGCGAGATGGCTGCCAAGAAGGGCGTCCCGTATCGGACCGTCAACGCCGTGCTGCCGGTCTTCGTGCTGGTCGCCTCCGTGCTGGGCGGACTCTACGCGACGGGGGAGGGAGAGACGCTGCGCGACGTGATCGGCAGCGCCGATCCGTACCGCTCGCTCATGTGGGGATCCCTGCTGGGCGTCGTCACGGCCGCCGCGCTGTCGATCGCCCAGCGCGTGCTGACGGTCGACGAGGTCGTCAACGCGTGGTACGCCGGCGTCAAGTCGATGCTGTATGCGACGATCATCCTCGTGATGGCGTGGGCGCTCGCCGAGATCACGATGGTTCTCGAGACGGCCGACTACCTGGTGTCCGTGCTGGGCGAATCGCTCGTGCCCGGGCTCGTTCCCGCGATCGTCTTCGTGATCGCCGCCGCGACGGCCTTTTCCACCGGCACGAGCTGGGGCACGATGGGCATCCTCATGCCCCTCGTCGTTCCCCTCGTATGGGCGATCCTTCAGCTCAATGCCATGGCGGATCCGCAGCACTACCACCTCATCTATTCGTCCGTTTCCTGCGTACTGGCGGGCGCGGTGTGGGGAGACCACTGCTCGCCGATTTCCGATACGACGATTCTCTCCTCGATGGCGTCGGGATGCGATCACATCGAACACGTGCGGACCCAGCTGCCGTACGCGATGCTGGTGGGACTCGTCGCGATCTTCCTCGGGACGGTGCCGGCCGGATTCGGTTTTCCCTGGTGGCTGTCGATGCTCGCCGGCGCGGCCGTCCTTTTCGTGGGCCTAAGGGTCTTTGGCGAGGACGTGCTCGATCCCCATGCCCGGGCCGCACACCGTGAGAAGGTGGCCGCGCGGGCGCCGTAGTTTACTGCTACGTGCTTCCTGCAGCACGAGGTGCGGTTCCATCACGTGCCGCACGGTCACGCGTTGCATCGTCAGATTCTGCATCATCAAGCCGAACAGATCCATGATCGACTCCGACAACAGACCCTGGGGCCGCTGGGAAGAGTACCTCAACGAGCCGGGTTACCGCGTCAAGCGCATCGTCGTCCACCCGGGAAGGCGCCTCTCGCTGCAGAAGCACGAACACCGCCGCGAGCACTGGGTGGTCGTGCAGGGCAGCGGGCTCTTCACTCTCAACGACGACGTGCGGAAGGTCGAGCAGGGGGATGCCCTCTACGTCGACCTGGGGGACGTGCATCGGCTGGAAAACGACGGCGAAGAGTATCTCGTCATCATCGAGACCCAGCTCGGGATCTGCCTGGAAGACGACATCATCCGGCTAGAGGATGACTTCGGGAGGGCGTGAGGGGTTAGGCCTCGAAGTCCAGTATGCGGTTCGCGATCTCCCGGGTGAGGATGGGCGCGTTGCCCCAGGCGCGATTGTTGGCGAGCACGTTCAGCAGCTGGCTGTGTTTTTCGGCCTGAAACAGGAGCGCCGTGACGTCCATCACCATATTCCGAGCCTGCTCGGTAGCGCAGATCTCCTCGACGGCCCGGTCGAACGGATATGCTCTGGCGTAGGCATCCGCATAGCGCATGTTGAGCGGCGTGAGGAGCCGCGCGACTGCGTTGCCGTCCGCCGCCGTAAAGCGCTCGCCTGCCATCGTCCACTGCTTCCGGATGGGCGGCAGCCAGGTCCAGTGACTGAAGACGAAGCCGATGCCGCGGTCCTCGAGCCACTCGAAATAGGGCGGCGCCAGTAGATGCTCGGAGCGCAGCTCGACGTGCGGCTGGACGCCCGTCGGCAGTTCATCGAAGAAGGGCGCGAGCTCCGCGACGTTCTCCTCCGGGGTCGGGCTTTCGTTCTTGCGCTGGTATTCCTGCTCGAAGAGAAACCCCACGATGCGATCCCCCAGCACCTCCGCGGCGGGCTCGTGAAACTGGGCGACGTACGCGTCGACGTCCAGAAAATCCGGGTTGTCCACGTACTCGACATTCTTCCCGCTCCCGCGCCGAAGGATGCGGGAGAAATAGGTACGCGGCACCTTGAGGTAGAAGCGCGCCTGGGGCGGAGCGTGCTCCGCGTAGTTCGCCAGCACCCAGTAATTGCTCGTCGCCTCGCCGTCCGCGTCGCGCAGCGGCCGGTAATACGTGAAATCGAGCTCCAGCACCCCGAAATGCTCGAAATAGTCGGCTACGGATTCGATGGGGAGGGTGCGCTCTTCGAACGTCTTCCCGCCCAGGCGGCGTTTGCGCGTGCTGATCCGGTCGGCGTACGACGGCGGATAAATCTGTCCGATCCATCCCGCGTAGCGGTCGCTGGCCGTTCCGAAGCGCGCGGACGGATGCACGTCGCGGAAGTCGAAACGGTCGATCTGCCTTCGGCGCGCGTCGATGGAGGGGTCGGACGTGTCGGACATCGTGAAGGGAAGACGTGAAGGGGAGACGTGAAGAGGGGAACTGAAGGGGAGTGTGAAGGGGGATGTAATGGGTGAGCAGGAGCCTATTGCGCTTCTTGCGGGCTGGACGGCCGCGAGGGTTCATCCTGAGACCGGGCATCCTGCGCCTGCTCGTCTTCGGCCCGCGCTTCGTTCTCCCGTGCATCGTCTTTCCGTGCATCGTCATGCCGTGCACCATCCGCCGCGTCCCGTGCGTTCCTGCGGATGGTCTTCTGCACGTGATGCGCCGAGAGGAACACCCCGAGTCCGATGAAGAGGTAATAGCCGAGGAAGCGCCATACGAGCAGGGTCGGGACCAGGATGGCCGCCGGTATCATCGGTCCGATGAACAGGGCGTAGAGTCCTTCGATGCCGCCGGCGCCGCCCGGCGTGGGTAGAACGAGCGTGCCGAGCGTCATCGCCGCCGTGCGGAGGACCATCAGCACCTTATCGAACTCCTCCAGAAACCCCCACACGATGAAAACGAGCAGCAGATAGCGCCCCATCCACGTTCCGATCGTCAGGAGGAGTCCCTTTACGTAAAATCCGACGGGCTGCGACCGCAGGATCTTCGCGCGGTGGCGCAGCTGCCGCATTTCCCGCTCGACGCGGTTCTGAAACCGGCGCAGCCACCGAAACGTGAACAGCCAGGCGGCAAACCGCTGCAGGTGATCTGGCCGCACGAGCGTGGCGTATCCGAAAAACACCACCCAGGCGAGCAGACCGAGGAAATAGATCACGAAGGCCGCCGTACCCACGTCTCCGAACGACGTCGGGATCACGTCCATATACAGCGACGTGACGAGCACGACCGGGATGGTGAGCGCGAACCAGATCTGATCGAGCAGCACGGTAAAGAGCAGCAGCGAGGTCGACTCGCCGACGTCGATGCGCTTGTCGCGGGCCACGTAAATCGCGGCGAACGGGGCGCCGCCGATGGCTGACGGTGTCACGTTCGAGAAAAAGTCCCATGCCAGCTGTGCGCGTACGGCGGCCGAGCGCCCCAGGCGTCCGTGCGAGATGAAATCGAGGCGCCATCCTCCCATATACACCCGGAGCACCACGCTCAGCAGCGCCGCTCCCATCCACCAACCGTTGATGCGGCCGACGATCTGCCGGTATTCCTCAGCCTCGAACGTAAAGATGCCGATCACCACGAGCACGGTGAGGCTCAGGAGCAGCGGCCAGAGGATACGCTTCAGCGAGATCGGCGACTGCGGCTCATCGGGACGCTTCGGCAGGCCGTTGCCGGTCCCAGTCTCGGACGTCCTTTCGGCGGCGTTGGACATGCGGATGCGTCTCGTTAACGGGGTGAGGGTACGCGTTACGCCGTCAGCAATACAATGATTCGTTCTGTCGGTGCCGTGGCGCGCTACTCCACCTCTTGGACGGCCGCGAGCAGCTTGTGGTAGGTCCGGTCCATCGACTCCGGGATGACCTTCACGTCGCTGACCGTCGCCATGAAATTCGTGTCGCCGTTCCAGCGCGGGACGACGTGCACGTGGAGATGCTCGGGCACGCCCGCGCCCCCGGCACTGCCGAGATTCATCCCCACGTTAAAGCCGTCGGGCGAGAGGGCACGGCGCAGCCAGCGAATGCACCGGTCCGTCAGCCGGGCAATTTCCACCTGTTCCTCGTCGGTCAGCGCGTCGTAGTGCTCGACGCGGCGGAAGGGCACGATGAGGAGATGGCCGTTATTGTAGGGATACAGGTTCATCACCACGAACGCGGTCTTCCCCCGGTAGACCACGTAATTCGCCTCGTCGTCGTCCGACCGCGCGATCCGCTCGAAAAGCTCGGCCCGTTCCTCGTCGGATTGGCGGGTGGTGGATGCAATGTGCCTGGATCGCCAGGGGCTCCACATCTTCTTCATCGTAACAGGTGACCTAAAACAATAGCCGGTGACGTGAGTTGTAGCGAAGCCGCACTGACACTGCCCGTGCTGACACGGCCCGGGTTGACACGGCCTGGGTTGACACGGCCTCTACTGACACTGCCTGCGCGTCGAGGCCGGCCGGCCTTCGGTGCGTGCCACTGCCAACTTCGCCGCGCGCTACGGTCAATATATGGACGTACGACGAGCCGATTTACATACGCACACCGTCCGATCCGACGGCAAGCTCCTCCCGGAGGAGCTCGTGAAGAAGGTGCATGCGGCCGGACTCCGTGCGCTGGCGATCACGGATCACGACGCGGTCGACGCGCTGGAGGAGGCCCGTCCGGTGGCGGATCGTCTGGGCGTGGAGCTGATTACCGGCGTCGAATTGAGCGTGACAGTCGGCGACGAGGAGATCCACCTGCTGGGATACGGTTTCGATCCGCGGCACGCGGGCCTGCGCGCGCATTTGGAGACGTTCCGGCAGCGGCGCATGGAGCGCGCGGAGGCGATCGTGGCACGGCTCCGCGAGCTGGGATTGCCGGTGCGGATGGACGCCGTGCTCGAACGGGCCGCCGGCGGCGTCGTCGGCCGGCCGCACGTCGCCCAGGCGCTCGTCGATGCCGGACTGGTACCGTCCTACGACTCGGCCTTCGCCAACTATCTTCGGGACGACGGACCGGCCTTCGTGTCGAAACCGCGCTTCCCGGCCCGCGAGGCCGTAGCCCTGCTGCACGATGCGGGGGGCGTCGCCGTGCTGGCCCACCCGGGCACGCGTGTGGACGGCTTCACGATCGAGAAGCTCGTGGCGGTGGGTATGGACGGCATCGAAACGGTCCATCCGTCCCACAGTCCGGCCCTCACGCGCCGCTACGGCGACCTGGCACGAAAGAGCGGGTTGATCCAGACGGGCGGATCCGATTATCATGGATTCCGTCCGGGAGAAGACGAGAACCTGTTTACGTACAGCATTCCCTACCGACGCCTGGAGCAGATTCGCCGGGCCGCGGCGTAGACGCCACGCACGACGAAGCGAGCCATATTGAAGCGATTCACGACGAACAGCAAAGATCGATGCCCAAGACCATAGAAGGATCACACGTCGCCGGTGATGCGCGGTTCGCCATCGTCGTCAGCCGGTTTAATGAGCTCGTCACCGAGCGGCTCCTCTCGGGGGCGCTCGACACGCTGCGCCGGCATGGCGCGAACGTCGACGAGGCCACGGTCGTCTGGTGTCCGGGAGCCGTCGAGATCCCCCTCGTCGCCAAGAAACTCGCCGAGTCGGGCGCCTACGACGCCGTCATCTGCCTGGGGGCCGTCATCCGAGGGGCGACGCCGCATTTCGATCTGGTGTGCAGCTCCGTCACGAGCGGCACGACGCAGGCGACGCTCGAAACCGGCGTACCGGTGATCTTCGGCGTCATCACGACGGACACGATCGAGCAGGCCCTCGAGCGGGCCGGCTCGAAGGCGGGCAACAAGGGGGCCGACGCCGCCGTGGCGGCCATCGAAATGGTAAACCTTCTCCGCCAGATCTAAAACGGGGCGTCACGGCTGTACATGCGTTCGATCGTACGATGTATCATGTTTCTTCGCTGCGCCCCGGCGCTCCGCGGCATACTCGGAATAATCGGCGTAATTGCAGGCGTTACAGTCATCGCAGTCCTCGCCGGCACGGTGCCGGCGGCGGCCCAGGAGGCCAGGTGGACGGCCCACACGTCGATGCGCCAGATCCAGGACGTAACCAGCTCCGGCGCCGGCTCCGATGCAGCCGCCTCCGAGGCCGCCATTTGGGCCGCCACGACGGGCGGCGTCTTTCGATACGTCGTCGACTCCGGTGAGATCTCATCCTACACCGCGAGTGAAGGGCTGCACAGCGTCCAGACGGATGCCATCACCTACGATCCCATCCGCGGCGTCGTCTGGATCGGCTACCGCGACGGGGTGCTGGACCGGCTCGATCCCC
>JBBDTI010000011.1:25451-59018 GCA_040904565.1 Rhodothermales bacterium | reverse complement strand
GGCTATTCGGTACCGCGGGCGCGATCGACTTTCATTCGAGATGGCGCCGGAGTTCGATACTCTTCGACAACGCCGCGTGATCGGACGGTGCCGACAGATTTTTTGGTGACTACCTCATTAGTAGTAGACGTGTAATATGAAAGCAGTAATGAAAGTGGCGCGCGGCGTCGGCAACATCGAGCTCCGCGACATCGAGGAACCGAATCCCGGTCCCGGACAGGTAAAGATCCGCGTGCGGGGCGCCGGCATATGCGGCACGGACCTCCATATATATAAGGATGAGTTTATGTCGTGGCCGCCCGTCGTGCTGGGCCACGAGGTGTCCGGTGAGGTGGTCGACGTGGGAGAGGGCGTCGAAGGCCTGCCTGAGGGCACTCGCGTTACGACCGAAACGTATTTTTCGACGTGCGGGGTTTGCCGCTATTGCCGGACGGGCCACAGCAATCTGTGCCTGAACCGGCGCTCCATCGGGTCCGCCGTGAACGGTGGGTTTACGAGCTACGTCGTCGTTCCGGCCTCTAACGTGCATAGCCTGCCGGACAATGTCGATTTCGAGGCGGGGGCGCTTACGGAACCCCTCGCGTGCGTCGTGCACGCCGTTTCCACCACGCCGACGGTCACACCCGGCGACGTCGCCGTCGTGGCCGGACCGGGAGCGATCGGACTCCTGGCGCTGCAGGTCGTGAAGGCGGCCGGCGCGACGGTGGTCGTCCTGGGTACGGATCGGGACGAGCACCGGCTTGAGATGGCCCGGCAGTTCGGCGCCGATCACACGGTCAACGTCCAGCAGGAAAACCCCTCGGATCTGGTCGCCGACCTGACGCCGGAAGGGATGGGTGCGGACGTTGTGTACGAATGCTCCGGCGCGGGACCGGCCGCGTCGCAGCTGCTCGAGCTCGTTCGCCGGAACGGCCGGTTCGTGCAGATCGGCCTATTTGGCAAGCCCATTTCGTGGGACCTCGAACAGGTCTGCTTCAAAGAGCTCGTCGTTACAGGCAGCAACGCCAGCGTGCCGTCGGCGTGGATTCGCGCGCTGCAGCTGCTGGAGTCGGGAAAGGTGCGGACGAAACCCCTCATCACCGACCGGTACGACGTCACGCAGTGGGAGGAGGCCTTTCAGGGCTTCGAAACGCAGAGCGGCGTAAAAACGCTGTTGACGCCGGTTGAATGAAGTCCGGTAACCAGCCGACTACGATAGCTAAAAGCCCTACGATGTTCGACCGGTCGCGTCAGGTTCTGGAGCAGCACAGCCTCGACATGCGGCAGTTCATCGACTGCCGCGAATCGAGACTGAGCAACGGCATGCGCGTGCTCGACGTCTATAATGGAAGTGGCCTGACCTTCACGCTCTTGCCCGATCGGGGCCTGGACATCTGGACGGCGCACTACGGTGGACACCCGCTCACCTGGATCAGTCCGGGATCCCCGCATCCGCCGGATCATGGCAGTCCGTGGCTGCGCCAGTTCAACGGCGGACTCCTGACGACCTGCGGTCTCCGGCACGTCGGTCCGCCCGAAGTGGACGAGGAGACAGGGGAGCAGCGGGACGTGCACGGACGCTTCACCCGCCTCGCGGCCGACGTCGTGCGGCGTGAAGGCCGCTGGGTCGGCGACGAGTACGTATTCGAAATTGCCGGTCGCATCGTACAGTCCAGTCTCTTCGGAGAGCAGCTCCTGGTGGAACGCACGTATCGAGTGCGTCTGGGGGAGCCGGCTATTGAACTGGAGGACGTCGTCACGAACGTATCCGACGTGGCGACCCCCTTCATGCTGCTCTATCACATCAACGTGGGCTATCCGCTCGTGCGGGAGGGAGCGCGCTTCGACGTCGCCGCGGCGCGGACACTTCCTCGCGACGACGCGGCGGAAGCCGGCTTCGAGACGTGGGCAGACTATCCGGCGGCGCAGCGCGAGTTTGCAGAACAGGTTTTCTACCACCACGTCCAGCAGCGTGGCGGCTGGGCGAAGGCCCTGCTCGCCAACGGAGATCTGGGTCTCATGGTGAGTTGGGATACCACCCACGCGCCGTATCTGTCTCAGTGGAAAAACGTGCGGTCAGGTATGTACGTCTGTGGTATCGAACCGGGCAATTGCGTACCTGAAGGACAGAATGCAGCCCGCCGAGGGGGGCGACTCCTCGAGCTGGATGCCGGGGCCTCGCACGCCTTCAGGACGCGTTTCCATATTTATAAGGGAGCGAACGAGATTGAGGGTGCACGCGGCGACGTGGCCGAACTGCGAAGCGCGGGCACATCCGTATCAGGATTCAATTGGTGCCGGACTGATTTGTCCCGTTCGTCCTAGCAATAATCCCGCTGTGCGATGGAAGGCGTGCGATGGAAGGCGTGCGACGAATATGCGGTTCTTGAATGGGTTCAAAATTTTTGCCTAGACGCCACCGCCCCACGCGGCTACATTCAAGGTACGACTAGGACAATTTATGAGGCCGGGACTTTCTTTAGTCCGCAGAGTCTCGTATTTACTGAAATCGCTCCCATCCCGATTAACTTTTTATTATGTTGGCACGGATCGGGGTCAGAGATTGTGGAGGCCTTGTTAAGTCCCGGTGGGTTTAACGTGCAGGTGGACGGATAAACACCTTGTCGTTCCGCCGAGCATTTGGTATACATAATACGTCTGCAAGCGATTCCAGCGCGGCTTACCACTTTGAAGCAACGCTGTGAAGAAAAGTCAAGCTAGAGTGTTGCCGGCGCGGATCCGATACGGATTCCAAGACGGATAAAGCCCGGACGGATATAGCCCGGTATTATCGCATTCCCACAGTAAATCTCTCGACAGAATATTGCAGTACATCACAAATCTCAGTACAACACAACCAGTATCTGGAGGATCGTGCAAATGAGACTGGCAAAGCTACTATTTACGCTTGCCCTGTTGCTGCCAGTGACAGCCTGGGCTCAGTCGGGTAAAATCGCTGGTACGGTGACCGACGCGTCCACCGGCGAGACCCTTCCCGGCGTGAACGTGTCGATCGTGGGGACAACCCAGGGTGCCGTCACGGACGTAAACGGGAACTACAACATCCTGAACGTCCGGCCGGGCACGTATGGCGTGCAGGCTTCGTTTGTTGGTTTTCAGACGGCGACGCGCGAGGAGGTCCGTGTGAGTACGGACCTTACAACGACGATCGACTTCGCTCTGCAGGAGGCAGCCTTCGGTCTTGATGAGGTATTCGTCGTGGCCGAGCAGCCGATCGTGCAGGCGGACGTTTCCGCGAACGTGGCCAATCTCTCGTCCCAGGATTTCCAGGACCTGCCCGTAGCAGGTGTCTCGGAGGTTCTCGACCTGCAGGCGGGCATCGAGCCGGGAATGCAGGTTCGCGGCGGTGGCCTGAATGAAATCGCCTTTATCGTCGACGGATTGTCGATGCGTACCGGTCGCGGCAACGAGCCGATGACGAACGTATCGTACACGTCGCTCGAGGAGGTTCAGGTGCAGACCGGTGGCTTCAGCGCCGAATACGGCAACGTCCGTTCGGGCATCGTCAATATTGCGACGAAGGAGCCCCCGCGCGATCGCTACACGGTCGACGCACTGTTCCGGTACGCACCGGCCCAGGACAAGACCTTCGACGCCTATCATCAGCTGGGGGATTGCAGCTTCAGCGGCGATCGTACGGATATTCCTGTCGAGTGCGACACGTGGTTTTCGCGCCCGTTGCTCGATCCTGAGGTCCGCGATGTGGGTGTACAGAATACCGACATCTGGGATTCGTACCAGAGCCGTCAGTACCTCGAGTTCGAGGGCTGGAATTCGGTCGTAAGCCGCCTGAGAGACAAGGGCTTCGACGTCAATAACGATGACATGGTCGAGTACTGGCGCTACATGTGGCGCAAGGACAACGAGATCTCGATTCCGGACTACGACGCCGACATTACCGTTGGCGGACCCGTTCCGGGAATCAGCGGCATGCTGGGCGATCTCCGTTTCCTCGCTTCCTACCGTGGTACGCAGACGTCGTACCTCTATCCGCAGCCGCGCGACGGCTATACGGACAACACGTACTCGGTGAAGATGATTTCGAATCTCTCACCCGGGATGAAGCTGACGGGGCACTACATAGCTACCCGCGAGCGAGGCCAGACGAGGTCTGAGAACCTGGGATACCAGGGTACGACCCTCTGGAAGGGGAATCTCCCCGCCTATCCGTGGTGGGAGGGCCAGAACGACGTCGGCCACCAGGTGATCAATATCGACATCCGCGCCGACGAGTTGTTTACTGATGGTCAGTTTCCCAGAGGGGACATCGATCACAATATCATGGGGCTGCAGTTCACGCATACACTGAATCAGAACACCTTCTATGAGGTCGGTATTCAGCGGATGGCGTCCAAGTATCGGACGCGGTTCCCCAGTCTGCGTGACGGATCCTACCTCTGTCCGGATTCCGGTCAAGGACCGGACGGCCAGTCCTGTGAGGCGGGCGCGATGGTTCGCGTTCCCTGGACCGACCAGTTCGGCAACGTGACGCCTGGCTTTGAAAATCTTATAGGTCAGGACGGGGGCGTCACGTGCTTCGGTGGCAATCAGGACTACACGGGCGACGGCGAAAACAAGGCGTACTGCGTCGGCCAGGAGCCGTTCGGGTATTCCGGTATCGGTGCCAACCTGGAAACGGGTGAATCGACCGGCGGCCACTGGGTCGGCGCGCGAGACACATCCGACGTCGACGTGTGGACGGGCCGGTTCGATCTGACCAGTCAGGTGAACCACTTCCTGATGTTGCAGACCGGCGCCGAGCTGATCTACAATAACTTTGACATGAGGACGATGGACATCAACCTCGAGTTGGCCGGGCCTGAGTCCGGTGCCCGCTGGATCTGGGACGGATCACCCATTCAGGGAGCCGCCTATGTCCAGGGTAAGCTCGAGTTCGAGGGGATGGTTGCCAATCTTGGTGCCCGTCTCGAGTACCTCGATCCGAACACGGAGTGGTGGGAATATGACGCCTACCCGACGGTCTTCCGGTTCCAGCCGGCCGAGATTGACGCTGCACTGGAGAAAAGCTCTGTCAGTTCGCAGGTTGCGCTGAGTCCGCGTATCGGCGTCTCGTTCCCGATCACGACGGACAGTAAGCTGTACTTCAATTACGGCCACTTCCGGCAGATGCTGGATCCGTACTTCCTCATCGGAATGGAGACGTCGAAGTCGGGCGGTATTAACGAGATTGGCAACCCCAATCATCCGTTCCCGAAAACCGTGGCATACGAGCTGGGATACGACCAGAACCTGTTCGACCGCTACCTGCTTCGGATTTCCGGTTTCTACCGTGACAAGACGGAGCAGTCCAGAACGGTCGACTTCACCAGTCTGGGCGGTGTCGTAAACTACGAGACGCGTATGCCGTGGGACTTCGGCGACGTGCGTGGCGCAGAAGTCAGCCTCTCGAAGAACCGCGGTGAGTGGTTCCAGGGATTCGCGAACTTCACGTTCCAGCAGCGTAAGGATGGGTTCTTTGGATACTCTAATTTCTTCGAGAACTCTTTCCAGATGGTGAGCTTCCTGCGTGACGCGACGGACTACCGTCTGCAGGCGCCTGTGGCCGAGCCGTTTGCGCGGCTCAACGCACGCTTCATCACGCCGCAGGGCTTCGGCCCCGAAGTGGCCGGCGCGAATCCGCTCGCCGGATTTCTCGTCAGCTTCCTGGCTGAATGGAGAAGAGGCCAGACACTGACGTGGCAGGGCGGTGCCAGTATTCCGGAGATCAACAACAACGTCCGGTACCAGGACTTCTGGAATCTAGACCTGCGCGTTACAAAGTACCTCAACGCGATGGGGACGGAGATGCAGTTGTTCGCTGACGTAAGTAACGTTCTGAACCTGCGTCACCTGAACTTCGGCGGGGCCTTCATCGAAGGTCAGGGCCGCGACCGGGAGGACTACATGCGGTCCTTGCACCTTGCGGAGGATATCTTCGACCAGTTGCCGGAAGGCCAGAGTGCACCGTACCGCTGGGTTCCGGGTGACGACAAGCCGGGCACGTATCGAGAGTGGGACGTTGAGTTCCAGCCGATCGAAGCATACGCTACGCTTCCAGACGCACCGCAGGCCGGCTTTGAACGGCAGTGGGCGTGGACGGAAGATACTGGCGACTATTTCCAGTGGAATGGAAGCAGCTGGGAAGAGGTCCCCGGCAGTGAAGTCGATCAGGTACTGGATGACAAGGCGTACATCGATATGCCGAATCACCGGTTCAACACCTTCCTTAACCCCCGCAGGGTTACGTTCGGAGTCCGCGTCAGCTTCTAGCTGGGGCTATCCGACCTGAGCTTGACCGAAGTCGGCGGATGCGTCGATAGACGGCGCATCCGCCGCGACGTCGGAATGGCAAATTGCCCTATCAAGTGCCGTCTGTAGTTATTCCATGTCACCTTTAGAGAAGACCATGATGAAAGCCTGCTACAAATATGTGCTGGGCACTGCGTTGCTTTTCGCGCTCGCCGTGATGAGCGCGGACAGTGCCAGTGCACAGTTCACATCCACCTGGATCGACATTGGAGATTTCCAGGACAAATATTCACAGGTTGGCGTGATCGACGAATCGTCCAACGACCACGACTATCCGGCCATTCAGAATCGCTCGGAGCACGGGCGTTCGGAAGGATTCTGGATCGGCGCGAAGAACTGGACCAATCCGGACGGTCAGACCTTTGAGTACTTTACGTCGAAAATCGGTCCCCGCGATACGGGCGTCGACTTTGCGTTTCCGGTTGAGGCTCAGCTCATCAGCAAATGGGAAGATACGGAGGTCAATGTCGACGGTGTTGCTTCGTTCGATAAAATCGCGGTCGTAGATGAGGTGGATCCGAGCCTGCCGGCTGACCGCGTTCACCGGTCGGTGTGGAATATGGATATCGGCGTTACCATCGAGATGACGGCTTACGCCTTTAGCAATCCTTTCCACGATGAGTATCACATCGTAGACTGGCAGTTCACGAATTCCGGAAATACCGATGACGATCCGGACATTGAGCTGGAGGGTCAGACGCTCAATGAGACGTTCTTTTACGTAATTCACCGCTGGCGCGGTAGCGATCAGGCCGCTCGCGTGGGTGACAACGGTCAAGTCTGGGGTAAGTACGCTATGAATGACGTGGTCGGTGACGGCCACATGGATTATCCGGTTGATTTCACGGCCTACTATCTCTGGAAGGGTTTTGAGCCCGGATTTACGCGATGGAACAACCTAGGTGGCCCGCTGCTCGAACAGTGCTGCGACGCTGCTCTCGGTGATTCTGTCGGTCGGCTTACGAGTGGATTTGACGGAGAGATCGTGCTATATGCACCGAACTCAATGGACGATCCGACCTACGACATGATGGTTCAGCCCCACACGATTGGGTTCCTGGACTCCGATGAGAAGTTGAATGCACTGGGAGCCTCGCATCGCGAGTATTATGAGGACGGTATTCTGACGCGTGAGCGTCAGACCCGCACACCGGAGGTGTCGCCTTCGAGGACGTGGCCGCACTACGCTGATCGCATCGAGCCGGACGGTGAATTCTGGGATCCGAGCAACGATCCCAGCTCGGGTCGCCAGGGCGGTCATGCCGTGACGGTCGGGTTCGGTCCGTACGACATGGAATTCGGCGAGAGCGTTCGTGTCGTCGTGGCACGCGGCGTGGGTGCACTCGATTTCGATGCCCAGCTCTACATCGGCCGTCAGTACAAGTTGTCCGGTGCCGACGATGAGATGATGATCGCGTATGACGCGAACAATGACGGCGTCATCGAGGACAAGGAGTACTCCTACCACGACGTCTATGACCTCGGTGACGAGGTGATGACCAAGAACCAGTGGGTTATGACGGGCCGTGATTCCCTCTTCAATATCCTGAGCAATGCCCGGGATGTATATGAAGCGTCAAACGACCTGACGGAGTACCCTGTAGTTCAGCCGCCGCTCCCGCCGCGGACGTTCAACGTACGTGGATTGCCGGATGGGATTGAACTCGAGTGGGAGCCGCTTGAAGGTGGTCCGGCGCGGGCAGGCTGGGAGGTCTATCGCTCAGTGAAACATCCTTACTGGAGTCCGGCCTGGGATAACGTGCGATCGCCTTCGGGCGGTATGAGCCTCCTGGAAGCACTGGAGGATCCGACCGTTCGTTTGCGGCGAACGGAAGATGAGTTGCCCTACACCTGCGTGGCGGGTGCTCGTCCGGATTGCTTGCAACCGGCACTGGGGCCGGGTGCGACGTCGTTCACTGACACGGGCGTGAACCGTGGCACCGACTACTACTATTATCTTGCGGCGGTCGGTGAAGAAAATCCGGTGGATCCGGATGCCATCAACGGTACGCCCGGCGGTGTTGCTCTGCGCAGCAGCCGGTACTTCACGCAAACGTATCAGGCAGTCAATCTTAAGCGACCGCCCTACGGCCCGACCGGCACCATTGAAGACGCCCGCGTCGTTCCGAATCCGGTGAATCTGGGTTCCGACCAGAGTATCCGGTTCACGAAGGAGGACGAGGTAGCGTTCTTCAACATTCCGGGAGAGTGCACGATCAAGATCTACACGGAAATAGGTGAACTTGTAGAGACAATCGAACACACGGATGGCAGTGGTGACGAAAAATGGAATCTCACCACGAGCTCTCGCCAGTTGCTCGTGAGCGGCATTTATATAGCCGTGATCGAGGAGCCGAATGGCGATCGGGTGTTCCGTAAGTTCACGGTGATTCGATAGATGAAAGGTGGCGGGCCGCCCGCTGTGGGCGGCCCGTGTTACACCGCATCGCGGCTTTCAAGATGACTATCCCTATGCAAATTCAACCCGGACATATTATGAAACGGAGTTTCTATACTACTTGGCTCATAGCAGCGCTTTGCCTGCTGTTAGCCCCGTCAGCATTCGCGCAGACGAATATTCCGAGCCCTGATTCGGAAGTGCCGACCGACAAGAGGGCGCAGACGGGATTTAAATTCCTGTCTACGTCGGTAGATGCGCGGGCGAGCGGCATGGGTGGCGCAGTGACGTCAGCCCCGATGGCCTCATCGAACGCCCTGTTCTACAATCCGGCCGGCATGTCACGCATGACAAGCGACTTCAGCGCGAGCGCCGGTACAATCGACTACCTTGTCGACATCAACTATAATTATGCCAGTGCGGCCTACCGCCCGTCCGGTGGAAACTACGGCGTGTTCGGCATTTCATTCGTGAATGTCGATTACGGTGATTTCTTCGAGACGGTGCGTGCGAGTAACGAGGCCGGGTTTGTCGAGGTGGGCACCTACAGCCCGACGGCCCTTGCGGTCGGATTGGGATATGCCCGTTCGTTTACGGACCGGTTCTCGATGGGTGCGCAGGTGAAGTACGCGCTTCAGGATCTTGGATCGTTTGCCGTTTCGCGGACCGAATCGGGGACTTCACTTCCCGACGGCACAAACGCGTCGTACCGAGACTATTCGATCAATACGATGGCGGTCGACTTCGGTGTGCTGTATAACACGGGATTCGAGAGTCTGACCATTGCGATGAGCACGCGCAACTTCTCGCAGGAGCTTATCTATGAGCGGGAGCGGTTCGAACTTCCGCTGACGTTCCAGATCGGCATGTCGATGAATGTGATGGATCTGACGAGCATGGATCCGAACATGCATGCGCTGCACGTTTCTGTCGACGCTCAGCGTCCACGTGACTTCGCGGAGCACCTTAAGGTCGGTGCGGAGTATACGTTGATGAATCTGATTTCCGTCCGTGGCGGTCTTGGAACCGCGTTCGTCGGTGACGATTCAGAAGAAGGCTTTAGTTTTGGGGCCGGTATCAGCCATGAGTTTTCGGGGATCGGTTTTGGCGCAGATTATGCGTACACGGACTTCGGTCTCTTCGGTGAGCTGCAGCGCATCGGGCTTCAGGTCTCGCTATAAGCTGATTCGATACGGTCTCTTGTTGAGGGATAAGCTGGGCATTGCCCTCGTCTGCTGCTTGATCGGATGTTCCAATCCGACCTCGCAGGCACCGGACGAGAGCGATGCCCAGCTTCCTGTATTTACGGACGTGACGCAGGAAGTCGGATTCGGCTCATTTAGGCACGTCAACGGGGCGGCCGGTAACAAGTGGTACCCCGAACAGATGGGATCGGGCGGCGGATTCATCGATTATGACGGAGACGGCTGGCTGGACGTAATCCTTCTTGGAGGCGGCAGCTGGGCCCCGGATTTATCCGACCGTCTTCAGGCGATCTGGTTGTATCGTAATAACGGTGACGGTACGTTCACGGAGATTACCGAAGAGGCTGGTCTGGGGGATGTATCGGCGTATACGATAGGCGTCACGGCGGGGGATTACGATAACGACGGCGATCTGGATCTGTACGTGACCACGCTTCGCCGAAATCTACTTTTCGAGAACGTCGGCGGTGCGTTTCGTGACGTGACGGATGAGGCCGGCGTGTCGGGATCCGATCTATGGAGCAGCTCCGCGATCTTTTTTGATGCGAATCTGGACGGTCTGCTCGATCTGTACGTGGCGAACTACGTTGACTGGTCACCGGAGACGGATATATTCTGTCCACCGGGCGGCAGCGAGAAGCTGTACTGTCATCCCGCGATCTATACGGGCGTACAGAGCCGTTTCTACGTGAACGACGGTGACGGGACGTTTACGGATCGTACGGTAGATGCGGGCTTTGCGCCTACGCTTGGGATGTCTCTGGGAGTGGCGGAATTGGACTTTAACGACGATGGGTGGCCGGATCTGGCCGTAGTAAACGACGGCGAAGGGGACCTTCTTTTTCGAAACAACGGGGACGGCACGTTCACGGATATCGGTGTTATGAGCGGCTTTGCCTTTTCGGAGCACGGTGAAGCGCGCGCGGGGATGGGGGTCGATGCCGGGGTTGTGGATAGTTCGGGGAATGTGACGCTGTTTGTGGGTAATTTCTCGGAAGAGATGGTAGGTGTGTATCGCTACCTTGGCGGCGAGTCGTTCGGGGATCGGTCGGCCGTCTCGCGGATCGGATATTCGAGCATGCTCTCACTCACGTTTGGGATGTTCCTTTTCGATGCGGATCTGGATACCGACCTGGATCTATTGATTGCGAATGGGCACGTGCATCCGGATCGAACGGGCGAGAACGATCGGATCGCGTATCGCCAGGAGCCGCAACTGTTCTTGAATGACGGTGATGGTACTTTCGCCGTAATGGATCCAGGGGGCGGGGTGTTTACGAGGAAGCTCGTGGCTCGCGGTGCGGCGTACGGTGACTATGATCGTGACGGAGACCTGGATGTATTGATAACGGAAAATGACGGGCCTGCGCATCTGTGGCGTAACGATGCCGAGGCTGGTTCGTATCTCCGCGTGCACGTAGAAGGGCGCGAAAGTAACCGGGGTGGATACGGTACGGAAGTGCACGCCGTTCTGGGTGCGCTTACGTTGGAGCGGCGTGTCCGTGCGGGTTCGAGCTATTTGTCTCACTCCGAATCGGCTGTGACCTTCGGGCTAGGAGACGCTGAGTCGGTCGATTCGCTGATCGTGTTCTGGCCGAGCGGTTTGGTGGAGCGTTTCGGTGAGATCGAGGCGAATCAGGATGTTCTGCTTATCGAAGGAACCGGCGAGCTTCGATCGGCTAAGACAAACGGTGTTGAAACATCCCCGTCGTAACGCGCGGTTTACTGTATGGTGCGTTAGGTATCCTGCGAGTAAATTGCGGATGCTGCCTCAGTACAAGGGTACATCTGGAGACGACCGAAGTTACATTCCCCTCTGAGGCGAGCCGACGCCCTCGGCTTCGACCGCCGGTAACGTCTCGCCGTTTAAGACGCCATACGTGCGTAGAGTACGAATGCGTCGGACGGAAGTCCGGACGATCGACGTTTCTAGAGCAATCAGATACCGCCACGAACTATGAGGTATATCTTTAGCTGGGTCGCCGCCGTTTCCGGGTGCCTGCTGTGTGTGAGCCTACTCATCGCCGGGTGTTCGAACGGGGATCGGGATCTGACGGTCACCGAGAGACAGCGTATGGATCTCGACCCGAAGGTACAGCAGTTCTTACTTGAAGGTGAGGCCGCCTTTCGTGCTGGGAACTACCGGGCCGCGCTGGCGATGACGGACAGCGCGGAACAGTATGTGGCGGATTTCGCAGATATTCACTTCTTGCGCGGGTGCATATATGCAGAGATGCGGAGATACGGGGCTTCTGACGACGAATACGAAGCTGCGCTGGAAGCTGACCCGGAATATCCGGGGGCACACATGAACATGGGCGTCAATCTCGTTAGGCAGGGTGCACTTCGCGCCGCCATCGAGGCGTTTCAGCGAGAGGAGGCCGTGAATCCAAATTCCGCGCTTTATCTGGAGATGGGCCGAGCGTACTCGAGACTCGGAATCCCGGATTCAGCGCGTATGGCGTATGAGGAATCGATCGAGCTGGACAGCACGAATGCAACAGCGTATATGTGGCTTGGACAGCTACACGAGGAACTCGGCGAGTTCGACGAAGCGCTGGAGTATTCCAGAAAGGGATCCGAGCTCAGGCCCCAGAATTTCGATTACAAGTATATCATCGGGTCACAGCTATTCAGAACGGGCCGTGTCCAGGAAGCGGTCAATTACTTGAAACCGGTTGCCGAAGAAAGGCCGTGGCATCACGGTGCCCAGTATAATCTCGGGCAGGCGCTGATGCAGATGGGTGAGGAGGATGCTGCGCGGAAGTATCTGGCTCAGGCCGATACGGCCCAGCAGGTGCAGCAACAGATTAATGAGGCGACCGAGGCCATCAACAGAGATCCCGACGACATCGAGAACTGGATTCGTCTCGGAGACGCCCATCGAAACGCAGGCATGTACGAGCGTGCCGTCGACGCATTCCGCAATGCCGTGGCCATGATACCGCAGGATCTCGAGCTGCAGACGAATCTGGCGACGGTCATGATGGAAAGCGGAGACCTGGAGGGTGCCATCGCGTTGTATCGGTCGATACTCAACGCGGATTCTGAGCGGGTTAACGCGTGGCTGAACCTGGGGGTGGCCTACGGTAACTCGGGCCAGTACGCGGCCGCGCGTGATGCCTGGGAGAATGTGCTCGATCTGGACCCGTCAAATCAGCAAGCACGGGTTTATCTCAACCAGCTTCAGCAAGTGTCCACCAACCAGGGGTCCTGACGTCAGTTGTCCACTTTTCGTAAATCCGTAACGCAGAAACAGTCATGAAAACGCTGTATTGTGCCGTCTTGTCGCTCCTGACGGCAAGTCTTGTAGCCACTTCGAGCTTGAAGGCTCAACCCATACCTACGGGAGAATGGACAGGGTTCGTCACGCCACCCGGAGGCGGACCGCTGCTTTCCACGCTGGAGGTGACGGGCGACGGTGACGAGCTGGACGTCGTCATGGAGATCGAGACGCACGAGGGCGAATTTGAATTTCAAGACATACACTTTGTAGATGATGTGCTCCGGTTCTGGTGGGCCCCCATCATGCGGGTCGATTGTGAGGTAAACCCGGACGAGGAAGGCGTCTACCGCGGCTTGTGCCGGGACGGTGACGGCAATACGGGACCGTTCGTGATGGTGCCGCCCCACATGCACGTAAATGAGATACTTGACGAGATGCGCGCGGAAGAGGAGCGGCAGCGGCTGGAAGCAGAAAAGTGGGCCGCGCGCCGTGCACTCGATGAGTTGGACGGACCGCGCGGTGAGATGTACGATGTCGGAGGCTATGAGCTTAACGCCCTGGTGCAGGGTGCCGGCAACGTAACCGTCGTTCTGATCTCGGACGTCGGCGACGACCTGCGCACGTGGGATTACGTCGCTGACGACGTAAAGGAGTTTGCTCGCGTCGTGTCCTATTCTCGAGCGGGGATAGGGTATACAGACGAGAGCGGAGCATCCAAGTCCCTTCCGCAGAGCGCTTCGGAGCTGCGGGCGCTGCTCCGGCGGGCGGAGTTGCCGCCTCCGTACGTGGTGGTGGGGCATGCCTTCGGTACGGCCTTCGCCACGGCGTTTGCGTCAGCCTATCCCGATGTCGTCGAAGGGCTCGTGTTCGTGGAGCCCGTCCATCCCGAAGAAGGCGAGTGGTGGAGTACGCTGGATCCCGATGGTTGGGATACGTACTGGAGTCAGAGGTCGGCGCTGTTCGATATGGCTCCCGATCCCGTCCGTTCGGAATTTGAGCTGTACGCCCAATTACTGGAAGAGGGCCGGCTGGACGGCATGGACACGCTACCGGACGTCCCGGCGATCGTCGTATCCTCGACGCGCGTGCCGGACACGGTGAGATGGCCCGGAGAATCTTCTGAAGGGATCGAGGCAAAGCTTCGCATGCACGAGGAATTGGCCTCTTCCATTGAGGGCGCTCGCCACTTTGCAGCGGACGACAGTGGGCAATACGTGCATCGCGAGAATCCCGACCTGGTAGTTCAGGCCATCAAGGAGGTCGTTCGCCAGATTCAAGGCGATGCATCGTCAAACTATTAGCGGATCCGGGCAGCAACCGGCGAAGTCTCATCATGGACCGACCTTCCAGGTATTCTTTCGGCCCCCTGCGTGGCAGATGTGCCCGGTGGATCGTCCTGCTTGCGATGTTCCTGGCGGCCGCTTTACCGGTGGCCGTCTATGCGCAGTCCGCCTCGATCAATGGGTTTGTGACCGATGAAGTGGATGGTCGACCGCTCGAGTTCGTCAACGCCGCGCTTTCGACGGAAGGGGAGTTCGTACGCGGCGCCGCGACGAATGAAGACGGGCTTTATCTGATGAGCGGATTGACCCCCGCCGTCTATCGGATCGAGATATCCTTCATCGGATATGAAACGCACATCGACACGCTGGAACTGGAAGCAGGTGAAAACCTCAACTACAACGTGGCCCTTTCGCCGGCCGACGAAGAGCTCGACGAAGTGCTCGTCGAGTCGGAACGGACGGCCGGTGCCGCGCGCGTTACGGCGGGGCAACAGACCGTACGGCCGGCGGACATCGACCGCGTGCCGGGACCGGATGTGTCCGGCGACCTGGCCACCTATCTCACGACACAGCCGGGGATCGTCACGACGGGAGATCGGGGCGGACAGCTGTTCATCCGCGGGGGTGAACCTTCTCAGAATCTGGTACAGCTCGACGGCATCCTGCTCTATCAGCCCTTTCACATCATGGGCTTCTATTCCGCCTTCCCAGCGGATAATATCAACCGTGTCGACATTTACGCGGGTGGCTTCGGCAGCCGGTTCGGCGGGAAGATTTCTTCCGTAATCGATGTCGCATCCCGTAACGGGAATATGCGGGAGTTTACGGGTTCCGGATCCGCATCGTCGTTTCTGAACTCCGTGCATCTGGAAGGGCCCCTCTGGAACGACCGGATATCGTTCATCGCGTCCGTTCGGGAGTCCAACATCGATAGAGGCGCAGGCCGTTATGTGGATGCCGACCTTCCTTTCACGTTTGGAGACCGCTTTGCTAAGGTTCACGGTATTCTCACTAACCATATTCGAGCCTCCGTTACGGGACTCCAAACGCACGATCGGGGCGTGCTTACGGGCAATAGGCAGGAGCCGGGAGATGAGGTTGGCTGGCGCAATCAGGCGATCGGTCTCCGGCTTATGATGCTGCCGCGGTTTTTCGCGGTTCTTGCCGAGCTGCACGTATCTCATTCGAGCTTCGAATCAGAGATCGGCCCGCGAGAAGACCCGCTGCGAGAGGCGTATATCAAGAACACACATGTGGCGCTCAATTCTACCTACTTTGGCGACGGTCTGGATGTGAGAGCCGGCAGTGAACTCCGCGTAAGCAGCCTGAATAGCCAGCTTGGCGGACTCTATCAGAACGTCGAGTTAAGGTTTGCAACCGTACCTCAATGGGGCAGCTACCTGCACTTCGACTTCGACGTGGGAAACGGACTGCGAATACGACCCGGCATCCGCGCACAATTTTATAAGGTCCGTTTCGATCCGTATCTCGAGCCGAGAGTCAGCGCCGTCTGGCAGCGCGGCGTTCACGAAGTTAGCATGGCGGGTGGACTCTATCACCAGGAAATACTCGGTATCAGCGATCGCCGCGACGCGGCGAGCGTGTTTACCGTGTGGGCCAACGTGCCGAAGAGCAACCCAAATATTCTCAATGTGCTTCAGGGAAGTCCGCAGCGCGCCTATCACGGCATCCTGGGTTATCGTGCGACCCCGACGCGGTGGCTGGAGCTCTCCGTTGAGGGGTACTATAAGAACCTTGCAAACCTGTTCATCTCAGACTGGACGGCTTTTCCGCAGTTAACCTCGAAACTCCAGCCGGCCAGCGGTACGTCGGTCGGCGCCGATACGCGCGTGGAACTGCGTACGCAGCGCTTTTATGGATACATTAACTACGGCCTCTCATCGACTCGCTATGCTGCGGAAGATGCCGCCATTCAACTGTGGTATGGGGAGGAGAGCCTGAACTTTCGGCCACCACACGATCGGCGGCATCAGGTCAATGTGCTGATGAGTGCGAGCGTACTGGGGTTCGACGTCAGTGCTCGGTGGGATTTCGGCTCCGGGCTGCCCTTCAGCCAGGCGGTCGGATTTGACGGGTTCGTACTCGTCGACGACGTTAGGAAAGCCGTCGACGTACCCGGCACCCGGCGCGTGATCTACGAACGTCCCTTCAATGCCGTGCTCCCGACCTATCACCGCATGGATGTCTCCGTTGAACGCGCCTTCGACCTTGGGGCGGTCAATTTGGCCATACAGGGCAGCGTCATCAACGTGTACGATCGTCGCAACATCTTTTATCTCGACGTATTTACACAAGAGCGTGTCGACCAGCTGCCCCTCGTTCCCGCCTTCGGTCTGAAGATATCTTACGACTGATCCTCCAGTTTCGCTATGCATCCCATTCATTCCTTGATTGTCTCCGTGCGGCGGGCCGCCGTACTACTGATGGGGTTGGCCTGCATTGTCGGGCTGTCGGCGTGTGAGGAAGATGTTACGGCCGTAACGGGTACGGATCTGGCGTATTCGCTTTATGGCGTGGTCTCTCCCCAGCTCGATACACAGTGGGTACGGGTTTTCCCGATTGAAGGCCGGCTAACACCCGCGAGTCCCGAGCCGCTGGATGCCGATCTCACGGTGACGAATCGGACGACCGGCGAATCGAGTACGATGCGAGATTCGATTATCGCCGATTTTGCAGGTCAGTACGCACACGTTTTCTGGTCTCCCCTGACGGCCGAGCACGAGCATACGTACCGGATCGTAGCCCGGCGCTCCGACGGCGCCGAATCGAGCGTTGAGGTTACCGTGCCTATGATGTCCGAGATTGTAGTCGAAGCGCCGCGTATTCGGACCAATGAGGTCGTGCTGCCCGTGCTCGTACCGGGCGATATCCCCCGGGTCGTGGCTGCGGAAGCCGTCTTCGCGGTGTCCTATCTTCCTGCCGGCGCACCGGAGATTTTGACAAATTCCTTTAGCGTTCCATACTATTCCGAGCCGCACCCGGTCCAGGAAGGATGGCGCGTTCCCATCGATCTTACGGCCGCCTTCGACGATATCCGAGGTCAGATCGCAGAGGATCTGGAGGACGCGCCGCTTGATTCGAGAGTGGGTGTGATCCTGCTGAACGTCACGGCTCGATTGATCGTCGCTAACGAGGCCTGGAATCCACCGAACGGACAGTTCGATGCCGAACTGATCGTTCAACCGGGTGTAATGGAGAACGTCACGGATGGATTCGGATTTGTCGGTGCAGGCTATCGGCTCAGCAGGCAGTGGGCGCCACCCGATACGGCCGTCGTACGGGCAGGATTCAGAGCACCTGAAGACCAGTAGAAATGCGAGAATATATTCTCCGTGGTTGCATATGCTTTCCGTGATTGAATATGATCTCCGCAATTAAATACGCTTCCCGTGATTAAATACGCACCCCCTGGTTTTATGCAACACGTCTGTGCAGTGATGCTGCTGCTGGTCTTCGTGTCGGCGGCGTCTCTATCGACAGGCGGCGTCAAAGCCGGCGCTGCCGGTCGTGATGTGGCGGCAACGACCGTGCCGCGGTTTGACGTCCTCGTGTTTTCCGGGACGGCGGGTTTTCGGCATGAGTCCATCGAAGCCGGTGTGGAAACCATTCGAAGGCTGGGTGCGGCACACGATTTTGCCGTCGAGGCCACCGAGGATCCTTCCGTCTTTACGTCGGACCGCCTCGCCTCGTACGACGTCGTAGTATTTCTGAACACGTCGGGCGACGTACTCGATGACGACCAGCAGGCAGGCCTGGAAGCATACGTGCGCAGTGGAGGGGGCTTCGCAGGCATCCATGGCGCGGCCGCCACGGAGTACGACTGGTCCTGGTACGGCGATCTCGTCGGCGCCTTCTTCGACAATCATCCCGTGCCTCAACAGGCAACGGTGGACGTGCTCGATCCGTCGCATCCGTCGACGGCCGGCCTCCCGCGAGCGTGGGAGCGGTTCGACGAGTGGTATAATTTCCGAACCAATCCGAGAGACGACGTTCACGTGCTCGCCGTACTGGAGGAAAAATCCTACGAGGGCGGTACGATGGGAGCGGACCATCCGATAGCGTGGGCCCATGAATTTGACGGCGGCCGATCGTGGTATACAGGCCTCGGTCATACCGTCGAAGGATATGACGATCCGGCCTTTCTGGACCATCTCCTCGGGGGAATTGCGTGGGCCGCCGGCGTTGAAGGTGGGGATGCCGCCGCGACGATGACATCGAGCTACCGGAAGACCGTCCTGATGCCTGACGTTACCGACCCGGTCGAGATCGGGATCGATCGGCGCGGGCGGGTCTTTCTTGGCGAACGCTCCGGGCCTGTTATGATGTGGGATCCGGAGACGCGCCGTACGGAAATGGTTGGATTCGTGCCCGTTCGCATGACGATCGAGGACGGCTTGCTCGGTCTGACTCTCGATCCTGATTTCGAGGAGAACGGGTGGATGTATATCTACTACGCGCCCGCCGACGGTGGGCCGCAGCGCCTGGCCCGGTGGACGTTCGACGGAGGACGACTCGACCCGGCGACGGAGAAGGTACTACTTGAGATCGAGACGCAGCAGCGCGAGTGCTGCCACAGCGGCGGCTCGCTCGAGTTCGGTCCGGAAGGTAACCTTTTTCTCTCGACGGGAGACAACACGAACCCCTATCCGCTCGGTGGCTCGGCGATGGATGAGCGGCCCGGATTTTCAGACGGCGACGCCCAGCGGTCGTCCGCCAACACGAACGATCTTCGTGGGAAGATCCTCCGCATTCGGCCGCTGCCGGACGGCACGTACGAGATACCCGACGGCAACTTGTTCGAGGCGGACTCGCTGCATCGGCCCGAGATCTATACGATGGGACACCGAAATCCGTACCGCATCTCGGTAGATGCTGAAACAGGCTGGCTGTACTGGGGCGACGTGGGGATCGGGAACGCTCCGAGCGAAACGCGCGGCCCATGGGGCTGGGAGGAGTTCAATCAGGCCCGCGAGCCGGGATTTTACGGATGGCCGTACTTCGCCGGACCGAACGACGCGTACCGGGACTTCGACTACGCAACCGAAACGCCGGGTCCGTTCTTCGATCCCGAGCATCCCATCAATGAGTCCGTCAACAATACGGGCGATCGCATGCTTCCTCCGGCGCAGCCGGCCACGATCTGGTACACGTACGGGCCCTCCGAGCAGCACCCCGAGCTCGGTACCGGCGGAATGTCGGCCATGGGCGGGCCGGTGTATCGGTACGATGCCTCGACGGCGTCGCCGCATGCGCTGCCCGAGTACTACGATGGATCGTTCTTCATCTATGAGTGGATGCGCAACTGGATCCAGGAGGTTAAATTCGACGAGAACGGCGACGTGCTGGAGATCAACCCGTTTCTGCCGGGCATGACATTCAGCCGGCCGGGCGACATGGAAATCGGTCCGGATGGGCGCGTGTACGTCGCTGAGTGGGGGGAGTCGTTCTGGGGAAGCAACGCCGACGCGCAGGTCGTTCGTATCGATTATTTCGGAGCCGATGGGCCGCCTGCGAGCCCACCGGAAGGGTTCGCCGTGCTGAGCGAAGAGCCGTCGATCGTTACGGCGCCGTCCAGCCTGCAAAGGTCGCGTACCGACGCGTCACGTGGGGGCGACACAGCATCAACCCACTTTGTCTGGCCCCCGAACGGCGGCATTTTCGATTACGACGAACCGATCCCGTACGCGGTGGAGGGTGAGTCCGACGCCGTCCACGTCGTGCCCTATTCCGGGCACGACACGCACGAGCACCGGCTCGATCCGGTCTCCGGATTGAGCGGCGACGTGGTGGTTACGCGTACACCGTCCCACGTGCCCGACATTCACTACGTCGATCGCTACGCCGTCGTGGAAGCACGGATCGCAGCTACGGACGAAGACGCAGGTACGAACGAAGAAGGCGGTACGGGCGACGTCGCAGGCGCAGGCGATGCCGATACGGATGCCGTGCTGGACCGCGTGGTGCTTCGCCCCCGCATCCTAGAGGCGGAGCACGCGTCGGATCTCACCGATGCCGAGAGGCACACGTTCGGAAAGCATCCGGCCGAGCCGGACTTTGCGGATGCGGCGCTGACGGTAATGCGGATGGAACCGGGCGGTACCCTGCATTTTACGCCGTTGAACCTGACCGGTATAGACAAGATCGTACTTCGCGTCAAGCCGATGCCGGGGGGAACGGTCGAGATCAGGGCGGATGGTCCGGAAGGGCGCCTGCTCTCCACGGTAGAGATCGATTCGACGGCCGGAGACCCCGCCGGGGATGAGGCGGGCGGGGCGGTGTCAGCGGGCGTACTGTATGCCGACTATATCGACGCTCTGCCGGAGGGCGTAAGGGACACGTACCGCGGATGGCGCGACGTACGAGTGTCCGTCTCAGGCCCGACCGAAGCGCTGTATCTCCACGTCGTGCGTTCCCCGGCGAACGGCACGGTGCTGGACGTCGATCGGCTGGAATTCGTAGGGCCGGGGATTATGAAACGGCCGTAGGAGTCCCCTCTGACTCTGGGCAGGTGCGCGCGTCGGGTCCGGGAATATGACCGTCGTCGCGTTCAACTTTTCTTCATCGGATTGCTTAGCTTGAAGGTCGGGTCGAGTGACAGGCTTGCTGTCGCCGAGCCGGATCGGTTCATACGACGAGATCACCTCACAGGCCTCGGTACCTCATGGCGGACTCACGCAGCGCCTCACGACGCTCCTTTCTAAAGAAACTGGCGGCCGCTTCGGTAGCGACGGCGGCGAGCGCGCCGTTCGTGCGGCCCTCCAGGTCGGAAATACTCGAATTGCCGTCGAGGCAGACCAAACCGGTCTCACCGAACGACACTATTCGCGTGGCGTCGATCGGGATGGGGATCATCGCGTTCTACAATTTGCCGAGCATGCTCCGCGTTCCGGGCGTCGAACTGGTGGCGGCGGCGGATTGCTATGAGGGGCGCCTGACGCGCACTCGGGAAATATTCGGCGATCACGTCGATACGACGCGCGACTACCGCGAACTGCTTGAACGGGACGACATCGACGCAGTTTTCATCCACACTCCCGACCACTGGCACGAGCGCATCGCGGTCGACGCGATGAGGGCTGGGAAGGCCGTGCACGTCGAGAAGCCGATGGTGCAGGATCTGGATGAAGGCCACCGGATGATCGCCGCGCAGGAGGAAACGGGCCAGATCCTTCAGGCGGGTAGCGAATCGGTCACGTCTATCGGGACGCGAAAGGCGCGCGAGCTCTTTCAGTCCGGTGCGATCGGCGAACTCAACATGGTCGACGCCCTTATCGCCCGCAATTCGGCGATCGGTGCCTGGCAGTACGCCATCCCACCCGACGCCTCACCGGAAACGATCGACTGGGACATGTTTCTTGGGGACGCACCCGATCGCGCTTTCGACCTGGACCGATTCTTCCGCTGGCGGAAGTACTGGGATTACGGCACGGGTGTCGCCGGCGATCTGTTCGTACACCGCTTTTCTGCGCTGCACCGCATCATCGACGGCCTCGGGCCGACCCAGGCCATGGCGATGGGCGGGGTCTATCACTGGAACGACGGCCGGGAGGCACCCGACGTAATGCTTGCGCTGTACGACTATCCGGAGACGGCGTCGCATCCGGCCTTCTCGATGTCGATGAAGGTCAACTTCGCGGCCGGCGATTCGGAGTCGTATTTCCGACTCATCGGTACGGAGGGTACGATGCACGTGCAGGGCAACAACGTGATGCTGACGAGCCGGCGCGGCGGAGATCAACCGTCCCCCGACGAGATGCGCGGATGGCCGTCGCTGAGAACCTTTTCCCAGGCGCAGCAGGACGCCTTTATAGAGGACTACCTGAAATACCAGAACGAAGCGCTGCGTCCGGGATCACAGTCCGGCGCATCGATCGAATATCAGGCGCCGGAAGGCTACAGCTCCACCTTCGACCAGTACACGCGCTTTTTCGATGCGATGCGGATGGGCGGACCCATCGTCCAGGACGTGACTTTCGGTTATCGCGCCGCAGCCGCGGCCATCCTGGCAAACCACAGCTATCGCGACGACCGCGCCTATGCGTGGAATCCGGTCGATATGGAGATCCGGGGAGCGAATCCGAGCACCGCGTCGGCGAACTAACACGCTACCCGGCGAACTTCAACCATACACCATCGAACCATCCGCCATGCCAGATTTCCTGAGCCGTCGATCCTTTCTGAAAAAGAGCAGCCTGCTGGCGGTAGGTGCCTCCGCCGTCGGTGGTACGCTGCGCGCCGCCTCCGTAACGAATGAGCCGCTCTTCAAGATTTCCCTCGCGGAGTGGTCCCTGAACGGGCCGCTGTTCGCCGGGCGAATCAATCATCTCGAATTTCCACGCATCGCGGCCGACCTCGGAATAGATGGCGTCGAGTACGTCAATCAGTTCTTTATGGACAGGGCGGAGGATCGGGCCTATCTCCGCGAGATGAAGAAGCGGGCCGACGGCGAAGGCGTACGCAGCGTCCTTATCATGTGCGATCGGGAAGGCCGGCTGGGCGATCCCGACGAGGCTGCGCGCATCGAGGCCGTCGAGAATCATTACAAGTGGGTCGAGGCGGCGAAATCCCTCGGATGTCATTCGATCCGCGTAAATGGATACAGCGAAGGGAGCTACGAGGAACAGGTACGTCTCGTAGCCGACGGTTTTTCGCGGCTCGTTGAGTTTGCGGACGATCATGACATTAATGTCATGATCGAGAATCACGGCGGGTTTTCCAGCAACGCCAATTGGGTCGTCGACGTTATGGAAACGGCCGACCATCCGCGTATCGGCACGCTGCCGGATTTCGGCAATTTTCGGATCGACGACGACGAGACGTACGATTCGTATCGCGGTACGGAACAGATGATGGCGTTTGCAAAGGGCGTGAGCGTCAAGCCCATGGGGTACGACGCGGACGGTACGCGGCACGAGCTCGATCTGCATCGGATGATGCGCATCGTTCTCGATGCGGGGTACCGCGGCTTCTGCGGCATAGAATACGGCCCGGACGATGCTGAAATTGACGGGATCAAGGAGCTTCGCGACGCCCTGGTGGCGGTTCGCGACGATCTGTCACCGGCCTATCTGTCTTCGTAAGAAGTATTGCACGCAGTCCTGATGTGTTCACGGAGGCGTGTAGGTCAGCGTCCAACGGTATCCCTCCAATGCAAGCTATCTGTTGATTCGTATGGTACGAACGAGCGCCTGCCAGGTCGACGCCGCACGGCTGCTGCCGATGCTCGTTATGTCGATCGTACTTCTGCTGAGTGCCTGCAGCGAGCCGTCGACGGATGGGACGGATGCGCCGGATGGGAGCGGCAACGGGGGGTTCAGACTGACGGATGTGACCGAGGCAGCCGGACTCGCAGCGTACCGGCACGTGAACGGTGGGTTCGGCAGCAAGTGGATGCCGGAGATAGTCGGACCAGGCGCTGCCTTTTTCGACTTCGACGGAGACGGATGGCAGGATATTCTGCTCGTAGGCGGTGGCGGATGGGAGCAGACGAGCGAGGAGAGCCGCACGCTGTGGTTGTATCGCAATCGGGGTGACGGCACGTTCGACCTGGTATCGGAGGAAGCCGGACTGGAAGGGCTTGACGTCTATCCCTTCGGGCTGGCGATTGCGGACTTCGACAACGACGGCGATCCGGACGTGCTCGTCACGGCGCTTCATGAGAACGTGCTGCTTCGGAACGACGACGGCGCCTTTGTGGACGTGAGTCGCGACGCCGGCATTGCCGACGAATCCGTCTGGAGCACGTCCGCCCTGTTTTTCGATGCCGATCGCGACGGTCACCTCGATCTGTTCGTCGCCAACTACGTCGAGTGGTCCCCCGAAGACGATATCTACTGCGGGTTCGAAGGGGAGAAGGGCTACTGCACCCCGCAGCTGTACGAAGGCGTCTCCAGCACCTTCTATCGTAACAATGGGGACGGCACGTTCTCGAATGAGACTGCGGAGGCGGGCTTTCTGACGGGCGTGGAGCCGGCAAAGGATAAATCGCTGGGGGTCGTGATGCTCGACTTCAATAATGACGGATGGCCGGACCTTTTCGTCGCGAACGATACCGAGCGTGACATGCTGTTCGAGAACAATGGAGACGGTACCTTCACCGAACGCGGCATTCAACGCGGCGTCGCGTACGATCAGCACGGTCAACCGCGGGCGGGGATGGGCGCCGATGCAGGGGTGGTGGACACTTCGGGGCACGTATCTATTTTCGTCGGCAATTTTACGCAGGAGATGGTCGGCGTTTACACGCACACGCAGGGTGATTACTTTATGGACCGGGCCACCCTGTCAAGAGTCGGCCATCCCAGCCTGAACACGCTCACGTTCGGCCTCTTTCTCGCCGATCTCGACCTCGATACGGATCTCGATCTTTTCCTGGCCAACGGACACGTCCAGGAATACATCGACCGTATTCTGGAGGGGGCGACGTTCAAGCAGCCGGCGCAGATCTTTCTCAATGACGGCAGCGGTTCGTTCGCTGAATTGGGGGCGGACGAAGGGGTGCTTACGAAACCCCTCCTGGGGCGCGGCGCAGCGTATGGAGATTTTGACGGTGACGGAGATCTGGACATTCTTGTCGTGGAGAACGACGGCCCCGTTCATCTCTGGCGGAACGACGTCCCAGGGAGAGGTTATCTTCGTGTCAGCCTGGAAGGTACGACCAGTAACAGGGACGGCATCGGTGCGCGGATACGGGCGACGGTGGGCGATCTGACGATGGAGCGACGGATACGCTCCGGATCGAGCTACCTGTCGGAGTTCGAGCGCGTCGCCACGTTCGGTCTCGGAACGCGCGACGACGTCGATTCACTCGTCGTGACGTGGCCGAGCGGAGAGGTGGACGCGTTCGCCCGAGTCGAAGGAAACCGGCATTATCGCGTGGTAGAAGGAGCCGGAGAGCTCGAACGAATAAATCTTGACGCGCCATCGTCGGGTCCGTAGGTGGAAGGACGAGGCCTCATTTATCGGAACGGTTATCATGTTTAACATTATCAGCCCGAAAGTTTACGACGTCGCCATCATCGGATCCGGTGCCGGCGGCGGCATGGCGGCCTACGTGCTTACGCAGGCGGGGGCGGACGTGGTCATGCTCGAAGCAGGCCCCATGTGGGACGCCGCCACCGACGGCGACATGTTCACGTGGAACTACTCGTCGCCGACGCGCGGGGCGGGGTCCGACGAGAAGCCGTTCGGGGAGTTCGACGGGTGTATCGGCGGATGGGAAATCGACGGCGAGCCGTACACGCGCGCGCCGGGAACGGAGTGGGACTGGTTTCGCGCGCGCATGCTGGGCGGGCGAACGAACCACTGGGGACGTATCTCGCTGCGTTTCGGTCCGGATGACTTCCGCGGCCGGAGTATAGACGGTCTCGGAGACGACTGGCCCATCGGCTATCATGACGTCGCGCCGTATTACGACAAGGTCGACCGCCTCGTGGGCATTTTCGGCAACCAGGACGGCTTCTACAACGAGCCGGACGGTATCTTCATGCCGCCGCCCGCGCCGCGTCTGAACGAACTGCTGGTGATGGAGGGGGCGAAAAAGATCGGCATCCCCGTGCTCGCCAACCGGCTCTCAATCATCACGCAGGCCCACAACGGGCGACCGGCCTGTCACTACTGCGCGCAGTGCGGGCGCGGATGCTCAACGGCATCGAATTTCTCCACGCCCTCGGTGCTCCTGCCGCCGGCTCGCGAGACGGGCAATCTGACCATCATTCCGAACGCGATGGCGCGCGAGGTAACGACGGACGCGGAAGGCCTCGCGACGGGCGTCTCCTACGTCAACAAGGAAGACCTCCAGGAATATCAGGTCCGCGCGCGGACGGTCGTACTGGCGGCGAGTGCCTGCGAGTCGGCGCGGCTCCTGCTGAACTCGAAGTCGCCCAGGCACCCGAACGGACTGGCCAATTCAAGCGGGGTCGTCGGACGCTACCTGATGGATTCCACCGGGGCGGATATCATCGGTCTCTTTCCGCAGCTCATCGGCCGGCCCGCCTACAACGAAGACGGGACGGGCGGGTCGCACATTTACATCCCCTGGTTCGGGTACGATCAGGATCTGGATTTTGCACGCGGATATCACCTTGAGGTCTGGGGCGGTCGCCGTCAGCCCAGCTACGGCTTCGGGGGCGGCATCCACCAGTACAACGACCTGTTCGATGAGCGGCCGCGCGGGGGCGGAGGCTACGGGCTGCAGCTCAAACAGGACTACCGCGATCTGTACGGCGCCATCGGCGGTTTCGCCGCGCGCGGTGAGATGCTTGCGCGCTATGACAATTACTGCGAGATCGACCCCGATACGGTCGACGAATACGGCATTCCGGTGCTCCGATTCAACGTTACGTGGAGCGATCAGGAATACAATCAGGTCAGGCACGCCCAGGAGTCGGCCCGCGAACTCGTGCGGGCGATGGGCGGTGAAGTGCTCAATCCGATGCCTTCCAGAGAAGAGGGGTACGGCATCCTGGCACCTGGACGCATCATACACGAGGTCGGGACGGTTCGGATGGGGGATGATCCGGCGGAGGCGCCGCTCAATGCCTACTGCCAGGCCCACGATGCGAAGAACGTCTTCGTGGCGGACGGCGCTCCGTTCGTATCACAGGCGCATAAGAACACGACGTGGACCATCCTCGCGATGGCCTGGCGTACGTCCGAGCACATCGTCGAGCTCCGCGACGAGGGGAAGTTGTAAGGGAGACGAGGCTAAGCTGTAAGGGAGACGTGGAAGCGGCCCGCCGAGGGCTGATACATCGATCAGAACATTGACGGATTGACTACCATGGATCGCCGCGAAACCATCAAACTACTGGCACTGGCCCCTTTCGCGTTCACGTGGACGCGCCTCGATGCGGAGCTGGCCTCCCGGAAGTCCGCGGCGGCACGCGCCGCCGGTCGGTTTCAGGCCCAGTTCTTTACGGACCACGAATTCGAGACGGTCCGCCTGCTCGTCGACATGATCATCCCGGCTGACGACCGCTCAGGAAGCGCGACGGACGTAGGGGTGCCCGAATTCATGGGCTTCATCATGGTCGACCGTCCGCCCATGCAGACGCCGATGCGTGGCGGGCTGGCCTGGCTGGATACCTACTGCGAGGAGCGCTTTGAACAGGCGTTCACGGCGTGCACGGACGTGCAGCAGCGTCAGGTCCTGGATGCGATCGCCTATCCCGGCGATGCCGATTCGGAGCTGTCGCACGGCGTGGCCTTCTTCAACAGCTTTCGCGACCTGACGGCCTCGGGATTCTGGACGACGAAAGAAGGGATGGACGATTTGGGCTACATCGGGAACGAGTACGTGCAGGAATGGACGGGCGCTCCCGAGGAAGAGATCGAGCGACTGGGACTGTCGAGAGTGCCCTGGGACACGATCTGAGCGGCGTCCGATTGCTTGTCCGCGGAACGCGGCCTTCCATATCCCTGGTCGAAAGTCGCCTCGTACACCCTTGCCTCGGACCCGCCTTTTGCCCTCTCCCGGCACCCACGGGTGGCCTCGCACACCCTCGGCGTCGACGCACGCAGCGGTATCGGCGTTTCGCGTCGCATCGCGGGGTGGGATCCGTTATTATTAGTGTGTGGGCGTCCGGCTCCTTACGCGCCTGCCGTACCACGTTTCTCTGCCCCTCAACCAACTTACCACCGATTCAAGATGGACCGTCGATCCTTTGTCTCATCGCTGGCCGCGGCCGGACTCGCCTCGTCGGCCGCCGGTATCGAGGCGGCCGCGCGTCCGCCGAAACCGAACTTCACGCTCGATTATGCACCGCACTTCGGGATGTTCAGCGCTCACGCGGGCGATGATCCCATCGATCAGCTCCGGTTCATGGCGGATCAGGGATTTCGATCGCTGGAAGACAACGGCATGGGGGGGCGGCCGGTCGAGCTGCAGGAACGCATCGCGTCGGAGATGGCGAGGCTCGATATGCGCATGGGCGTCTTCGTCGCCCACCAGATCTACTGGAACGAGGCAAATCTTGCGAGTGGCGATCCGGACCGCCGGGAGGAATTCCTCGACGACATCCGATCCTCCGTGGAGGTTGCCCGGCGCGTCAATGCGAAGTGGATGACGGTCGTGCCGGGCACCGTCTCCCAGCGGCTCGAGATGGAATACCAGACCGTCAACGTCGTCGAATCCTTGAAGCGGGCCGCGGAGATCCTCGAGCCGCACGGCCTGGTGATGGTTCTCGAACCGCTGAACTGGTGGTCGAATCACCCCGGCATGTTTCTCAGCCGAACGCCGCAGGCGTACATGATCTGCAAGCACGTGGACAGCCCGTCGTGCAAGATCCTCTACGACATCTACCACCAGCAGATCACCGAGGGCAACCTCATCCCCAACATGGACCGGAGCTGGTCGGAGATCGCCTATATCCAGATCGGCGACAATCCAGGTCGCGACGAGCCCACGACCGGCGAGATCAACTACGCCAACGTGTTCGCCCACATCCACTCGAAAGGCTACGACGGCATTCTGGGCATGGAGCACGGCAACTCGCGTGACGGACGGGAAGGGGAACAGGCCGTCATCGACGCTTACGTATCGGTGGACCCATGAACACTGTGCTTCGATTGCTCGTCTTCTGCGGCATTGCTCTCACCGTTCTGGCGCTCTCGTCCTGCTCGACGGTTGACGAAGAGGTCACGTACGACGTCGTCGTCTACGGTGGTACGTCGGCCGGCGTAGCCGCCGCCGTTCAAGCCCACCGCATGGGGAAGTCCGCCGTCATCGTCGGCCCGGACGTGCACCTCGGCGGCTTAACGTCGAGCGGGCTCGGTTGGACGGATTCCGGGCGTAAGGAGGCCATCGGTGGAATCTCACGCGAGTTTTATCAGCGGGCGAAGAGGCATTACGATCGGCCCGACGCATGGGCCTACCAGGAGCCGGATGCGATGGACCTCTACGACCCGGAGGCCGACGCCATCTGGGTGTTCGAGCCCCACGTGGCCGAAAAGGTCTACGAGGAGATGATTGCGGAGGCGAATATACCGGTCTTTCGCGAGCGGTGGCTCGACCGGGAGGAGGGCGTGCGGATGTCGAACGGCGCCATCGAGGCGATTACAATGAACAGCGGCGAGACCTTTCGCGGCCGAACGTTCATCGACGCGACGTATGAGGGGGACCTCATGGCGGTTGCCGGCGTCACGTATACGGTGGGTCGCGAAAGCAACGACGTGTACGGCGAAACGCTCAACGGCGTGCAGAAGGAACGGGCAGTGAGCCATCAGTTCGAGCTTCCCGTGAGTCCCTACGTGGTGCCGGGAGACTCGACGAGCGGGCTCCTGCCCCGCATTCATGAAGGTGATCCGGGCGAGGACGGCAGCGGAGATCACCGCGTGCAGGCGTACAATTTCCGAATGGCGCTGACGACCGTTCCGGAGAACCGCGTGCGTTTCCCGAAGCCCGAGGGGTACGATCCGATGCAGTACGAGCTGCTCGGGCGCTATCTGGATGCGGGATGGAGGGAGGTCTTCCGGAAGTTCGATCCCATTCCCAACAACAAGACCGACACGAACAATCACGGTGCCTTCTCGACCGACAACATCGGAATGAATTACGACTATCCGGAGGCGTCCTACGAGCGCCGGCGTGAGATCGTCGAGGAGCACGAGGCCTATCAGAAAGGGTTGATGTGGTTCCTGGCCTACGACGAGCGCGTGCCCGAGGACGTCAGGGCGGAGATGAGCCGGTGGGGGCTGGCCGCGGACGAGTTCGTGGACAACGGCAACTGGCCGCACCAGATCTACGTCCGCGAAGCCCGGCGCATGGTCAGCGACTACGTGATGACCGAGAACCACCTGACCGGCCGGATCGAAACGCCGCGATCGATCGGGATGGGTTCGTACAACATGGATTCCCACAACGTCCAGCGGTACGTGGACGAGAACGGGCACGCACGCAACGAGGGAGACATCCAGATTAATCCGGGCGGCCCCTATCAGATCAGCTACGGCGCCATCATTCCGAAGCGGGACGAGGTGACGAATCTCCTGGTCCCCGTGGCGCTTTCCTCATCGCACATCGCCTACGGCTCCATCCGCATGGAGCCCGTCTTCATGATCCTGGGGCAGTCGGCCGCCACCGCCGCGTCGATGGCCATCGATGCGGGCATCGCCGTGCAGGAGGTGGACTACCAGGTGCTCCGCGAACGGCTGCTCGAAGACGGTCAGGTACTCAGCCTGTAGGCCTCCTCGACGACCGTCGGCGAGGGCGTCCTGCGACGGCGTCCTGCGACGGCCGGGAGACGTGCGTCGGCGTCCCCACACTGCAGAAGTATTCTGCTAGGCCTGCACGTACTCGATCCTGAGCGCCGCCTGCACTATCTTGCTGAGATCTCACACGAAACGACGACGATGATTCCGGCAGATATGATGAACGCGTTCCCACGACCGGCCTGCTACGTAGCCGCCCTGGTCATGCTTGTCGGATGCACGGATCCCTCCACCGACGCCCCATACACGACCTGGCACCGGTACGAAGGCGAGCCCGGTGCGACGACGTTTTCCGCGCACGATCAGATCGACCGGTCCAACGTCGACCGGCTTGAGGTGGCCTGGACGTACATGTCCCAGGGCGCCGTCGAAAGCAATCCGATCGTCGTCGACTCGATGATGTACGTCATCGACGACACCGCGGTCGTGGCGCTGCACGCGGCCACGGGCGTGCCGATCTGGCGGTCGACCGGGCCGGTAGACGGCGGCGTCCGCGGTCGTGGGGTTATGTACTGGGAGAGCGATGACCGGTCCGACCGGAGAATCCTGTTCACGAAGGGCAGCTACGCGTTGATGGCCGTCGACGCGCTGAGCGGTGAGACGATTACGTCTTTCGGCAGCGAAGGCGTCGTGGATCTGCGTGAGGGCATGGGGATGGACCCCGAGCTCGTAGCGCGGGCGACGTCGGGCACGCCGGGCGTGATCTTCGAGGACGTCCTGATTCTCGGCAATTCGCCTGGTGAAGGCTATATAGGGGGCCCCGGACATATCCGCGGGTTCGACGTACGCACCGGAGAGCAGGAGTGGATCTTCCACACGCTCCCTAAGCGCGGCGAGTTCGGCTACGACACGTGGCCGGAGGGTCGCTCCGACAGCATCGGCACGGATCACGCCTGGGGCGGGGCGAACGCCTGGGGCGGGATGAGCGTGGACGCGGAACGAGGGATTGTCTACGTCCCGCTGGGCTCGGCCAACTACGACTTCTACGGCGTGGACCGTCACGGTGAAAACCTGTTCGCCAACTCGCTCGTCGCACTGGATGCGCGCACGGGCGAGTGGGTGTGGCATTTCCAGACGCTGCATCATGACATATGGGACTTCGACCTGGCTTCGACGCCCATATTGCTGACGGTGGAGCACGAAGGTGAGCGGAAGGACGTCGTCGCCCAGGCGACGAAGACGGGGATGGTCTTCGTCTTCGACCGCGTGACGGGCGAGCCGCTGTGGCCCATCGAAGAGCGGCCCGTACCGTCGACCTCGCCCATGGAGGGCGAGCAGCCGTGGCCCACGCAGCCGTTTCCGACGAAGCCGGAATCCTTCGTACCGCTCGAAATCGATTTCGAGACGGACATCAATCCCTATCTGCTCCCGGAGGAGCGCGATTCGATTGTGGCGGCCATGAGGGCGATGCACTATGAAGGGCTCTATACTCCGCCGAGCACGCAGCCGACGATTCAGTATCCCGGTAACAGAGGCGGATCGAACTGGGGAGCTACGGCAGGCGACCCGCGCGACGGCACGCTCTACGTCCTCGGATGGAACATGCCGTCGATACTGGAGCTGGAGCCGGTCATGGCCGGGAACGTCGGTCGCAGCGGTTCGCCGATCGACCGGGGGCAGTCCATCTACCAGGCAAACTGCCAGATCTGCCACGGTGCCGACCTGGAGGGCGTCCCTAACAGCGGTTCGCCGTCGCTCGTGGGCGTGACGAACCGGCTCGCGCACGACGAGCTCGACGAGGTGATACGGCGCGGTCGGAACCTCATGCCCGCCTTCATGCAGCTCACCGACAATGAAGTGGAGTCACTCAAGATGTATCTCGCCAATCCGGAGCTGGCGCTGACTGAAGGCGCGAGCAACACGGTGGACACCGATCCGGATAACGTCGAGCGATACCATACGGGTTTCCGCCACATGCTCGATAGCCGCGGACTGCCCGTAGTGAAGCCGCCGTGGTTCCGGATCACGGCCTACGATCTGAACACGGGCGAGATCAAGTGGCAGGCTCCCGTGGGCTCGGTCGATTTCCTTGCCGAGCAGGGGATCGACGATACCGGTTCCGCCAACTGGCTGCGGGGCGGACCCGCCGTGACGGCCGGGGGACTCCTCTTCCAGATGACGGCCGAACACCTGCGAGCGCTCGACATCGATACGGGGGACGAACTGTGGGCGGGCGAGCTGCCCGCCATCGGTGACGGCATCCCGGCGGTATACGAGGTGGGGGGGCGTCAGTATGTCGTGGTCTCTGCATCCGGACTGGCCGGCGAGGCGCCGAATCGGGTGGATCGTGAGAACCAGCGCCACGGGTACATCGCGTTCGCGCTGCCACAATCGGCGGTGACGGATTAGATCTGTTGCCCTGTTCGCGGGCGCGACGGGCATCTCGTCCACGTGTTCGTGCAGTTGAGATATCGGACCCTGGATGGGGTCTCCGTACCGTGCTATTATGTAGCTCCATGCCCCCACGCTGTGGACGGCGACCGCGGACGAACCTGTAGATATTATTCGCCTGAGACCATGTTTGATTCCCAGCCCAACGCAGCCCCCCTTGGCAGCCTCTCGCGCCGGCGCTTTCTTCAGACGGCCGCCGCGGCCATCCTACCGATCACGAGTGCGTTTCGCGGCCGTGCCGCCGGCGTACAGATCGGTGCCATCTCGTACAGTTTTCGGGCGCTACCGACGGGCGCCGAGGACGTGCTGAGCTATCTCAAGCAGGCCGGCCTCACGACCGTCGAGCTCATGGGCGGCACCGCAGAGGCATTCGCCGGACTGCCTGACGGGCCGGAGCGCCCGCCGCGAGGCACTCAGCTGAGTGATGCGGAGCGGGCGGAGTATGAGAAAACCCGCGATGCCTACGAAACGGAAGCGCGGTCGTGGCGTCTCTCGGCGCCGACGGACAGGTTTGCAGAACTGGGG
>JBBDTI010000011.1:14848-25351 GCA_040904565.1 Rhodothermales bacterium | reverse complement strand
GGAAGCGCGGTCGTGGCGTCTCTCGGCGCCGACGGACAGGTTTGCAGAACTGGGGGAGATGTACGAGTCCGACGGGGTTTCGATCGACATTCTCAAGCTCGGGCGCGCGGACTGGTCGGACGCCGAGATCGACTATGCCTATCAGGCGGCGCGAGCCGTAGGTGCGCGCGGGATCTCGTTCGAGGGGAGTGACGAGGCCGCTCGCCGCATGGGTCGATTCGCCTCGAAGCACGAGCTCTACAACGGCATGCACAATCACACGCAGATCGTCGATGATGACTGGAGCTTCGACCGCTTTCTGTCCTATTCGCCGTACAACATGCTCAATCTCGATATCGGGCATTACGTAGCCGGGACGGGGAAGTCTCCGATTCCCGTCATCCAGAAATATCACGATCGCATCACGCACCTGCACCTGAAAGACCGACGGACACCCGCGAACGGACAGGACAACGTCCGGTGGGGCGAGGGCGATACGCCGATTGCGGACGTGCTTCAGCTCATTCAGCGGGAACAGTATCCGATCACCGCGATGATCGAACTGGAGTACCAGATTCCGGAGGGGTCGACGGTTCTTGCAGAGGTGAAGCGCTGCGGCGATTTCTGCCGCGAGGCGCTCGCGTAAGGCGCTTTGCCGGCGATTTCCGTATCGTGGGCGTGGTGGGCCGTGGGGTTAACATCTCTTGATTACTTGCCGAACGGCCGCGGATTTCGACGGATGTGCTGAAATGCATGCCACGCCGACGTAGACTCGTACACCCAAGACGATCCGCCCGTGACGACCATGAGCGTCGATACGATGCGACGACAGATATCCTATAGACCATCCAGCCAACATTAAAGATGAGTATACGGCGTACTGTAAGACAGAATATGGTAAGACAAAGCCGCTGCATCCCCCTGTTTCTTCTGCTTTCGGCCGCCGTGTTCGCGGCGGGATGCGGGAGCGAAGCTACCGACGAGGCTGCTACGGGTCCGACGGTCGTCTCGAGTAACGGGCCCGTAGAGGAGACTCGTGAGGTTGTGCTTCGTCATCTCGACCGCTTCGGTGGGGGCGATTTGGAGGGCATCGTTGCCGACTATGCCGAAGACGCCGTTTTGTTTACGCCGAACGGTCCGCTCAGGGGCCACGAGGAACTCCGTGCTGCTTTCGAGCAGTTCTTCGTCGAATGGGGACAGGAGGGTGTTACGTTCGAGCTCACGGACGAGCATTACGTGGGCAACTACGGTTACTACAGTTGGGTCGCCGAGACACCCGACAACATCTATCACTATGGGGTGGATGGATTCGTCGTGCGCGACGGGAAGATCGTCGTGCAATTCTTCGGCGCTCACCTGGAGCCCAACCAGTAGCCTCGACCCCAATTGCGCCAGGCACTGCCAGCCTTCCACGTTGGGGCACGGGCGTTCAGCCGCGTGTAAAACGCCTGCTCGGACGCTGACTTCGAAAAATACTCCACTCAGAGAAAAAGAAAGGCTCTCGAATTCGGGCCGCCCCGTGGGTATCGTGTTAAGCATTGCTCAACATCAGTGGATGGCCGTGCGCGTGACGCGTCGGACGTCCCGCGATCACGGATGGCCGGGCTCGTCCGCGATTTCCAGACGAGCGTCAGAGACTCCTGTTGAAGACAACTGTCGAGAGCGGCTTCTGGACCATATATTGAGGCCCAGAATGTATGGGGCCCACATCATGCCATGACGGTCCCCGTTTATCCCTCATTCAATGTCATATCGATCATGAAGCTTCGCATGTGCTCATCGCAAGACGCCTTCTCGACGGGCTCCGCCCACGTCTTTTCGCGCTGTATCGTAAAGGCATTCACCATCCTTTGCTGTGCCGCACTGCTGTCGGTATCAGGATGTTCGACGTCGACGTCTACGTCGACGTCTACGTACACGGACTTCGGCTACGATGATCTCGAGTTCGAGCGCATCTTTAACGGAGAGAATCTCGACGGCTGGCGGATCGATCGTATCGAGGCGGATGAGGACCTCGAGCTGTTTACGATCGAGGACGGCGAGCTCATACTGGACACGCCCGGCACCGAAGAGTTTGCCTGGCTGACCTTCGAAGAAGAGCTGACCGATTACGTACTCCGTCTCAAATTCATCGCGTATCAGGACGCTCGCGGCAATTGCGGCGTGCAGTTCCGAGATGTCTGGCCGGACGACCAGTGGTATGGCCGACACGGCTTCGACCTGGCTTCCAACGTGCCGGAGTCCACGGGCTTTATATGGGACTTCGAGGAAGGCTGGCTGCCGCCCTACGGCATCCAGGGGTACTCGTCGGATCTGTTCGAGCCGTACCTTCCTGAGGGCTGGGAGTATAAATGGAGTACCGACGAGGATCCCTGGAACCTGCTCGAGATGCGCGTCGAAGGCTCGCGCGTTACATCCGTCCTGAACGGCAAGCAGATTATCGACTGGGACGGTGGCGATCTGATTCAGCCGAATGGCCATATCGCGATCGAGGTGCACAACGGACAGGTGTTCCGATTTCGCTTCAAGGACATCGAGCTGGCGCGCCTCGGCTGATTCGGTACTCCCGCTCGCCGGAATCTTCTCACGACACGGCTATGCCTGGGGCCGACACCCCATATCTTCAAGGAAGAGAACAATAGAGGTCAGTTATGTGGAAGCTTTTTAGGGCGATGATTGCGGCAGCGTGCTGTATGCTGCTGACCGTCAATGCGGCCTCAGGCCAACAGAGTCCGGCGCCGGATTTCATTCCGGACTATACGTTCCAGGGATCCCAGCTCGATCGCTGGGAGGCTGTCGGCGAGGCCGGTTGGGAGGCGCAGGACGGCATCATCACCGCGGATGCAGCCTCCGGGCCGGGCATGCTCGTTTTTGATGATTCGTACGAGAGCGTAGCGTTCTTCACGCGTTTCCGCTGCGAGGGGGCGTGTGACGCCGGAATCCTGTTTCGTCTCCACGACGGAGCGGATGGCACGGATGGCCTGCTCGTCGCGCTCGAAAATGATACCGTCGCTCCGTACCGCGTGACACTCAACGCCGACGGCGAGGTGGTCTCCCGGGAGAGCGCTCGTGACGAGGGCGGCGCCGATGGCGGCGGCGAGGACGACGAGTCGGTAAGCGACATCCTGGCTGCCGCGCGCGATTCGCTCACGGCGCCCGTAGAGATTCAGTCGGGCGAGTGGAATGAGGTCGTCGTGTTTCTGGACGAAAACGACCTTCGCAACCACCTGAACAACGTTCGGAATGCGATCCCCGGCGGCAGTGCGCAGGAGGATGTTTCCGAGCAGGACGCCTCGTTCGGCGGGGCGATCGTCCCGACGCCCGTTGCAAACTATGCTTTCGGCCCGGTCGGACTCTATGTGGGCTCCGGCAGCGTCGAGTTCGACGACGTGTCGGTGAAGAACCTGCTGCACGAAGACGTCGAGCCGGAGAAAACGTCCGGTCGCTTCCGCGTACAGCGCGTCGATCCCTTTGCGTATGCGTGGGGTGCCGACGTGGCCGATATCGACGGCGACGGCGTCAACGACCTGGCTGCGGGGCCGTTCTATTTTCTCGGTCCTGATTTCCGGCATCGCTACGAGTTCTATCCGGCACGCACGTTTAATCCGGGAGAGGAATACGTGAACGACATGCTCACGTTCGCTAACGATTGGACGGGCGACGGGTGGGTGGATATCGTCCGCACCGAACGGCGGCCGCTCGTCCTGCACGTCAATCCGGGAGGCGAAAAGCGGTTGTGGGACCAGGTAGACATTCTTCCCGAAGTATGCAGTGAGATCGTCGTGCGTGCCGACGTGGACGACGATGGCGAGCCCGAGTTGATCTACGTCGGTAGCGACGGTCGGGTGGCCTACGGTGAGCCCGATCCGGCGGATCGGACCGGCCCGTGGCTCGTGAACAAGATCTCCGTACCGATTGTCGACGGATGTAACACGCATGGTATCGGTACGGGAGACGTCAACAGCGACGGGCACACCGACATCCTTTCAGCTCGGGGATGGTGGGAGCAGCCCGTATCGGGAGCGGACGGCGATTGGATCTATCACGACGACTGGTTCGGGCGGATGACGCGCTCGCCGCAGCATCCGGGCGGTGCCGAAATTTCCGTGTACGACTTCAACGGCGACGGCCTCAACGACGTGGTTACGAGTCTCAGCGCGCACGGATGGGGACTCGCCTGGTACGAGCAGCAGCGGGGTACGACCGGAGACATCTCCTTCGAGGAGCATCTGATTATGGGAGACTTCTCGACCAAGAACGCAGGCGACGTGACGTTCTCGCAGCTCCACTCGGGCGCCACGCTGGCAGATGTGAATAACGACGGTGTGATGGACTTTATTACCGGCAAGCGCTTCTGGTCGCACCTCGATTCTTACGCCGATCCCGATCCGTACGGCGAGCCGGTAATCTACTGGTATGAGACGGTTCGAGACGATGCCGCGCCGGGCGGCGTGAAATTCGTCCCACATCTGATCCACAACAAGTCCGGCGTCGGCTCGGAGATCAAAGTGTTAGACATCGACCACGACACCTTCGAGGACATCGTGACGTCAGGCTACTATGGCATCTTCATTTTCTGGGGACAGTGAGTCGGTGCCAGGCTGCATGACCGCACGATATCGCGGTAGCTCGCTCGTCGACGACGGACAAATCTTTGATTCTTGCGGTCTAAACAGGCCGTTTTGTGCCATACTTCTATGATTGCGACCATGCGTTTCCCTCTCTTTACATTCATCGCACTTTTTGTCGCCGCATGTATAATATCGGCCTGCGGGCAGCCGCGGTCGGGGCCGGGCTACGCCGAAGACCGGTTCACGACGTGGACGCGCTACGAAGGGGAGCCCGGGGCAACGAGCTTCTCCAGGCTGGATCAGATCGATCGATCCAACGTCGACCGGCTGGAGGTGGCGTGGACGCACCGGCTTTCGAATGCAAGCGCTATCAATCCTATCGCCTCCGACACATTTCTGTACGTACTGGGTGACGATAACTCGGTCCTCGCGCTTCACGCCGCTACGGGGCGAGAGATCTGGACGTACAGCAGCGGGGAACGAGTCGGCGTAGCCGGATTGATGTACTGGGAAAACGACGATCGGTCGGACCGGCGTGTGTTCGTCCCGGCGGGCAGAACCAACATGGTTGCGCTGGATGCGACGTCCGGTGAACCGATCCGGGAATTTGGGGATGGCGGGACGCTCGACCTCAGGCCGGGGCTCGGTATCGATCCGGAGCTCGTCGCGCGGGCGACCTCGCCTACACCGGGGGTGATTTTCGACGATCTGCTCGTGCTGGGGTCGGCAACCGGCGAGGGATATTTTGCCTCGCCGGGGCACATCCGTGCCTTCGACGTACGAACCGGCGAGCAGGAATGGATCTTCCACACCCTTCCTCAGCCCGGTGAGGTCGGCTACGAGACGTGGCCGCCCGGTCGTTCCGACAATACGAACGTACGGGGCGAGACGGCATTCGGGGGCGCGAACGCGTGGGGTGGTATGAGCGTGGACTACGAGCGGGGGATCGTGTACGTGCCGCTCGGTTCGGCGAACTATGATTTCTACGGCGTCGACCGGCACGGCGAAAACCTGTTCGCCAACTCACTGGTGGCCCTGGATGCGTACACCGGGGAGCGATTGTGGCATTTCCAGACGGTACACCACGATCTGTGGGATTACGATCTGACGGCGACGCCCGTGCTCCTCACCGTCGAGCACGACGGCGAGACGGTGGACGTGGTCGCCCTGGCGACGAAGCTCGGGATGGTCTTTGTTTTCGATCGGGAAACGGGGGCCCCCCTGTGGCCGATCGAAGAGCGGCCCGTACCTGAATCGGATATGCCGGGCGAGCAGGCGTGGCCCACGCAGCCTTTTGCCACGATTCCCGAGCCGTTCGTGCCCCAATCATTCGATCTCGAAGAGGATCTGAATCCACACCTGGATCCGTCGGAGCGGGACTCGCTCGTAGCGTTCGTTCGAGGGATGCGTTTCGAGGGCATGTTTACGCCGCCCAGTACGCAGCCGACGCTTCAGATCCCGGGTAATCGCGGCGGTGCCAACTGGGGGTCGACTGCGGGAGATCCGCGCGACGGAACGTTCGTCGTGCTCAGCTACAATATGCCGTCCGTTCTGCAGCTTCACCCGATCACGGCGGGAGCGGAGGGTACGGGCGGATCTCCCATCGATCAGGGCCGCGGCATATACGAATCGGGCTGCGCTCTCTGCCACGGCGCCGATCTGGGCGGACAGCCGGCGGGCGGCATCCCGTCGCTGGTGGACGTGACGGAGCGCATGACCCCGGAGGAATTCCAGGAGATCGTGCAGATTGGTGCCGGCAAGATGCCGGGCTTTCCGCAGCTTGACGAAGGAGATCTCACCTCGCTTCGCATGTACCTCGCGAATCCCGAACTCGCCGTTACGTCGCTGGCGGACGATGAAGGGACAGCCGATGTCGAGGTCCCGGAAAATGTACGCTATCAGAGTGGATGGATCCACGTGCTCGACAGCAAGGGCGTTCCGGTCATCAGGCCGCCCTGGTTCCGGCTGACGGCCTACGATTTGAATGACGGAAGCATCAAGTGGCAGGTGCCCGTCGGCGAGGTCCCGCACCTGGCCGAGCAGGGCGTACGCAACACCGGGTCGGCTTTCTGGCTTCGTGGCGGTCCTGCGATTACGGCAGGCGGACTCATCTTCCAGGCCGTCGACGATGGACTGGCCGCGTTCGATCTCGACACGGGTGAGGAGATATGGTCGTACGAACTCCCGGGGCTGGTCGGTGGGATTCCGGCCGTGTACGAAGTCGACGGCCGACAGTACGTCGTCGTGTCCGTGACCGGCGGCTACCAGGGCCAGTCGCCGACGGAGGCGCCGGAGCCCGGCTATGTGGCATTTGCCCTGCCCCACGCGCCGTAGGACCAGGAACCGGACAGGGACCCCTCTGTTTTAGGAGTCCGCTCGCCCGCGTCCTACGACAAGGGAATGAGCCGCATCCTGGCCGTTCATCGTTAGCCAGATCCTGGCATGGCCAAACTCTTCAGCTTCCAGCCGACGACAGTTGGCCCCCAGGTTCGTGCGTTTCGGCTCGAACCGGAGAACATGGAGGGGTTTCTGACGCCGCACGCCCATCGATTCTTCGAGATCGTCTATTTCGAAGAGTCCGGCGGCATCCACCGTCTCGGCGATGTTACGTGGGAGAGTGCCGCGGGTGACCTTCTCATCATCCCGCCGGGCCACGTTCATGAATGGGCTGAGGACGTACTCGAGAAGCAGGCAACGATCTGGATTCTCGAGTTCACGGTGGCGGCACTGGATCCGGCTGAGTCAACGGAAGGGCCGTTGTTGGGCATGATGCTCCATCCCCTGCTGGCCCCGTTCGCGTTCGGCACGGATAAGAGCCCACTTCGCCTCAACGTTCCCATGCATCGGCGGAACGAATGGGAAGCCTCGCTGCGGGATCTCGAATCCGAACGTGCAGCGAAGGAGCCCTGCTGGGAAGAGGCCGTCCATGCGCTGTTCGTACTGCTTCTGGTCCAGGTTTCCCGTCTCGCCCTGGATCACGACGACAACGTAGTCTACGCCCAGTCCGAGCCGCTGCTGCGAAAGGTTTTCGAAGAGATCGACGCCCGATTCGCAGAAAGCCTTTCGCTCTCCGACGTGGCGGAGGCCGTACATTACTCCCCCGCCTACCTGACGACCACGATCCGACGGCTCACCGGTAGAACGGTGGGCGATTGGATTCTGTGGCGCCGCATGGCGGAAGCGCGCCATCTGCTTTTGCACACGGATGACAATATCTCGCAGATCGCCGAACAGGTCGGATATGCCGACCCGTCGCACTTCAATCGCCTGTTCCGCCGCGAAGAAGGGAGTCCGCCCGGCGCGTGGCGAGACGCGAATCGATAGATCGGCTACATCACGCGAAACGTGAGCCCGGAACGGTAGGGCCGGCTCGTGACTCTAAAGGTCGGGCATGCACATCGATACGCCGTTCTCGAGAGCGTCGACGGGAGCACGAAAAATCGTACACGTTCTTCGAAAGATCCGCTCTCGAAGACGTGGCGCACTTCCGGTATCATCAAGGTCTCCACTCCGCGGGCGCAGCCGACCGGCGTCCGCACCAGGAAATGTGCCGTACCATGATCCGATTTTCCGTTCTCATCCTCTGCGCAGCCGGCCTGCTCTCGGCCTGTGCCTCACCCGAGCCCGGACCGACCGATCCGATAAATCAATTCTTGACGTGGACACGCTATGAGGGCGGTCCGCACGCCACGAGCTTTTCCATGCACGACCAGATCGACCGTTCGAACGTGGATCGGCTCGAGGTCGCGTGGACGTTCTCGGACGACGGTGTAAGCGATATCAATCCGATCGTCGTCGACTCGTTCATGTACGTCATCGCCGGCGACGGGGAGATCGCCGCCCTCCACGCAGCTACGGGTCGGGAATTGTGGAGGCACCGCAGCGAAGCCGACGGCGGTATCCGGACGCACGGGCTCATGTACTGGGGGAGCGCGGACCGGTCCGACCGACGCGTCCTCTCGTTCAAGGGTACCTATCACCTGATTGCCGTCGATGCGGTTGCGGGCGACGCCGTGACGTCATTCGGCGATGACGGTATCGTCGACTTGCGGTCCGGTCTCGGCGTCGAGCCTTCCATGGTAACGAGTACGACCAACGCCACACCCGGCGTCGTCTGGGAGGACCTCGTCGTTCTTGGGTCGGCCCCGGGTGAAGGGTACGTGGCGTCACCCGGACACATCCGTGCCTTCAACGTGCGGACGGGAGAGCAGGAGTGGATCTTCCATACGCTGCCGCAGCCCGGCGAATTCGGCTACGATACGTGGCCCGAGGGACGCTCGGACAACGATAACCCGAGAGCGGGAGGAGCTAATTCCTGGGGAGGGATGAGCGTGGATTACGAACGCGGCATCGTCTACGTCCCGCTGGGCTCGGCGAACTACGACTTTTACGGCGTCGACCGCCACGGCGAGAACCTTTTCGCCAATTCCCTCGTCGCGCTGGACGCACGCACGGGTGAGCACCTCTGGCATTTTCAGACGATACATCACGACCTGTGGGACTACGATCTTACCGCCACGCCCGTACTCCTGACCGTAGAGCACGAAGGTGAGATGAAGGATATCGTCGCGCAGGCGACGAAGACCGGGATGGTGTTCGTCTTCGATCGAGTGACCGGCGAGCCGCTCTGGCCGATCGAGGAGCGCCCGGTTCCGGAGTCCGACATGCCCGGTGAGCAGGCGTGGCCGACGCAGCCGTTTTCGACCCATCCCGAGCCTTTCATCCCGCAGTCCTTCGATCTTGAAACCGATCTCAATCCGTATCTCGAAGCTTCCGAACGCGACTCGATCGTGGAGGCCGTGCGCGGTATGCTCTACAAGGGGATCTATACACCTCCCGACACGCAACCGACCCTGCAGGTGCCGGGGAATCGGGGCGGCGCGAATTTCGGTTCGACGGCGGGAGATCCGCGTGACGGCACGTTCTACGTGCTCAGCTATAACATGCCTTCCGTGCTGGACCTGCAGCCCATCACCACGGGTGCGACGGGGACCGGTGCTTCGCCGATCGACAGGGGGCAAGGTGTATACCAGCAGTACTGCCAGATCTGTCACGGTGGCAATCTGGAAGGCAACGTCACCAGCGGCATCGCGTCGCTGCGAGGCGTGACGAACCGCCTGAGCCACGGCCAGCTCGAAAACGTCATACGAGGCGGGCGAGGCCAGATGCCTCCCTTCCCACAGCTCAGCCAGGCGGAGTACAACGACCTTCAAATGTTTCTTACGAACCCCGACCTCGCGCTCACGGAGGGTGCGTCGCAGCAGGAGCAGGAAGATCCCACCCGGCTGCCGAATCCCGAGACGCGCTACCAGAGCGGATGGGTCCATATTCTTGACAGCAAGGGCCGCCCGCTCGCGAAGCCGCCCTGGTTCCGCCTGACGGCCTACGATCTGAACGACGGAAGCATCAAGTGGCAGGCTCCGATCGGTGACGACCCGGAACTGGCGGCGCAGGGAATCGACGATACCGGTTCGGCCGCGTGGTTGCGTGGGGGTCCGGCCGTGACGGCGGGTGGACTCATCTTCCAGATTACCGGGACGAAGCTGCGCGCCTACGACAGCGAGACGGGAGAGGAGCTCTGGGCCGGCGACCTTCCGGCATTGGGCGACAACATCCCCGCCGTCTACCAGGTGAACGGCAGGCAGTTCGTCGTCGCTTCCGCGCCCGGCCCGAGGCAGTACATTCCATCGAACGAAGACGCGCCTCAGACGCCCGGCTACGTCGCCTTCTCATTGCCGGTCGAGACGCCGTGATTTGATGCCCTTAGCACGTGTCGAATGGTCGACATCGTAATCTTCTTCTTCCAGGACGGACAACCCATGCGATCTCTAGTTCGCAATCTGTGCATCCTAGTGGCCGCCATGGTATTCATATCGGCTGCTGCCGGACAGCAACCCGCTCCGGCTCCGTCGCCGAGTGCGGAACGCGCCCCGGCGTTCGCCGCGGCCGACGT
>JBBDTI010000011.1:0-14748 GCA_040904565.1 Rhodothermales bacterium | reverse complement strand
CGACGTTACGGGTGATGGATATCCCGACGTGCTCCATACGGGAGAGCCGGGTCGCCCCGGATTCCTCTACGTGAATCCGGGAGAGGAGGTACGCCGATGGGAGAAGTATATGGTCATTCCGTCCGTGGATAACGAAGTGGCCTTTCTGGACGACATCGACGGGGATGGACTGAAAGATATCGTGACGGGCAAGCGCTGGTGGGCGCATTTCGGGGAGAATCCTACGGATCCCGATGCGTTCGGCGATCCCGTGATGTACTGGTTCCGTCTCGTTCGAGACGGGGACATTGTCCGGTTCGAACCGGAGCTGATTAACAACCATACGGGCGTCGGTACCGACATGACGACGGCTGACCTGAACGGAGACGGGCTGCCTGACGTGATGTCGGCTACCCGCTACGGTACCAACATTTTCTTGTCACAACCAGATGCCGTTGCGGAGTGAGGGTGGAGGCGTGTCCGCCGATGCGCCGGGTCCTCGTTTCGCGCGGCCTTTTACGGACTATGAATCGAGCATTTTTTTGCAATTTTCTCGTCGTCGTTTTGACCGGAGTGCTATCCGGCTGCGGCGGCGACGTTGTGGATTCCTCGGTGGGCGACGGGTCGTGGATGCGGTACGAGGGGCCGTCCGGTGCGACCAGTTTTTCGTCGCTCGACCAGATCAACCGCTCGAACGTCCATCAACTTGAAGTTGCGTGGATGTACGAATCGCCGGACGTGCCGCGGATCAATCCGATTGTGGCCGACACCTTTATGTACGTCGTCGGTGAGGACAACGCCGTCGTCGCTCTGCACGCCGGCACCGGGCGCGAGCTGTGGTCGTTCCCCACAGCCGGATTCCGAGCGCGCGCCGTGTCGTACTGGCAGAGTGACGACCGGTCCGACCGTCGCGTCTTCTTCCAGGAAGGAAGTCGTTATCTCGTCGGATTGGATGCCAAGACGGGAGAATTGCTGGAAGATTTCGGCACGGGCGGGCGAGTAGATCTGAGATACGGACTCGGACCGGATCCCGAGCTCGTGATGAGGGCGACCGGTCCGGCACCGGGGGTCGTTTTTGAGGACCTGATCATTTACGGGTCGTCTCCGGGGGAGGGCTACAACGTCGCTCCCGGGCACATTCGCGCGTTCAATGTGCGGACGGGGAGCCAGGAGTGGATTTTCAACACGCTTCCGCAGCCGGGCGAGTTCGGATATGATACCTGGCCCGAAGGACGGTCCGACAACGACAATTTCGATCCGAACACGGCACGCGGCGGGGCCAACGCCTGGGGCGGACTGAGCGTCGACAGAGAACGCGGCATCGCGTATGTCCCACTCGGATCCGCCAACTACGATTTTTACGGCGTCGATCGCCCAGGGAAGAATCTGTTCGCCAATTCGCTCGTCGCGCTCGACGCGCGGACCGGCGAGCGTATATGGCACTTTCAGACCGTTCATCACGATCTGTGGGACTACGACCTGGCCGCGAGTCCGGTGCTCCTTACGGTCGAGCACGAAGGCGAGCCGGTGGATGTGGTCGCTCAGGCGCTGAAGCAAGGCTTCGTATTCGTCTTCAACCGTGAGACGGGTGAACCTCTCTGGCCTATTGAGGAGCGATCCGTGCCGCCCTCCAAGATGCCGGGCGAACAGGCATGGCCCACGCAGCCGTTTCCGACCAAACCGGAGCCGTTTCTGCCCATCACGTTCGATCTCGATAAGGATGCAAATCCATATCTGAAGGACGCGGAGCGGGATTCGATCTTACAGGTGGTCGGGAATATGGACTACGAGGGGCTGTACACGCCGCCGAGCACGCATCCGACGTTGCAGATACCCGGTAACTCGGGTGGCTCCAACTGGGGATCCACGGCCGCCGATCCGGGCACCGGGACGTTTTTCGTCCTCGCACGCAACCGGCCGATGGTCATGGAGCTGAAGGAAATCACCGGTACGCAGCTCGGGACAGGGGGGTCTCCTATCGACAGAGGACTCGTGTTGTACCAGGAGAATTGCAGTCTCTGTCACGGAGCGGACCTCGGCGGTCAGCCGCCGGCCGGGATTCCGTCCCTGCACGACGTGACGCACCGGCTCAGTGAAAGTGAGTTCTCCGACGTGCTGAGCAGTCCACGCGGCACGATGCCCTCGTTCGGGCATCTCGGAGAGGGTGAGCTTCAGGCGCTTCGGTCGTATCTCGCCACGCCCGATCTTGCCCTGTCGTCGGGCACGTCAGACGATACGTCAACGGACGGGCCCGTGCGCTATCAAAGCGGATGGGATCACATCGTCGACAGCGACGGCCTGCCGCTCGCGAAGCCGCCCTGGGTACGCCTGACGGCCTACGATCTGAACGAGGGGACGATGAAGTGGCAGGTGCCCGTAGGCGATGAGCCGGCACTGGCCGATCGCGGGATTACGGGCACGGGGGTTAGCATCGTTTCCGGCGGGCCGGCAGTTACGGCCGGCGGACTCATTTTTCAGGCGGCTGCCCGCCAGCTGATCGCGTACGACGTCGAGGATGGCAGCGTATTGTGGACGGGCGATCTTCCAGCATCTGGCGAAGGGATTCCGGCCGTCTACGAGGTCGGCGGCAGGCAGTACGTGGTCGTCTCGGTGCCGGGGGGGGACGATGATTCGGGTACGCCGGCCTACGTAGCGTTTGCGCTGCCTTCCAACTAACATGCCGTGACGCCGGCACGTACCATTCAGTTGCTATCGACTTCTATGCCGTGACGCCCACGTATACGTTCACACGTACCTTGGGCTGCTTTCCGACGACCGTACTTCGACGACCGCAGCCCCTTTTAAGTCTGTCTGGATCGCACGCCTTCCAATCGTTACCCTTGCACGAACGGAATAATCGCATGTTTATGAGACACGTATTCGCACTGACGGTGCTGATCGCCACGTTGCTGCCGATATCGGCCATCGGGCAGATGAGTCCCGCGCCGCATTTCGTTCCCCGCTATACGTTCGAGGGGTCCGAGCTTCAGGAATGGCAGGCCGTTGGTGGAGCCGAATGGGCGGCCGAAAACGGGATTATCCACGGAAACGCCGGCTCGGACGGCGGCATGCTTCTGTTTGATCGAAGTTATGAGGACGCGGCGTTTTTCACGCGCTTTCGGTGCGACGGAGCGTGCGACGCGGGTGTGTTGCTTCGTATCGAGGAGACGGCGTCGGGAATGAAAGGACTGCTGGTCCGTCTCCATGACGGCACCTCCAGGGTTTTCCGGGTCACGCTCGATAGCGATGGCACTATCCTGACAAGCGAACCAGCCGGCGAATCGGCCGGAGACGACGCACCAAGTATCGTGCCTGGTGAATGGAACGATCTGTCCGTCACCGTGGAGGGCAACAACATTCACCACGATCTGGGTCATGGATGGCACGAGTTCCCGGTGGGTTCGGCACAGGATCTCGAAACCACGGGTTCGTTCAACGCGCCGGCACATTACGATCCAGAAGTGACCTTCGGGTTCGGACCGATCGGACTGTACGTCGGATCCGGAAGCGTCGAGTTCGACGATGTATCGACGCGCAACCTGCTTCGGCAGGACTTCGAGCCGGAGTGGAGCTCCTATCACTTTCGCGTGCAGCAGCTGAACGAATTCTATCACGCCTGGGGGGTCGATGCCGGGGACATCAATAACGACGGGATGCTCGACCTGGTATCCGGACCGTTTTATTACCTCGCGCCGGATTACCGTACCCGTCACGAAATCTATCGCTCTCGCACCTACCATCCGGGCGAGGAGTACGTCCCAGACATGGTGACCTTCAGTGGAGACTTCACGGGGGACGGGTGGGACGACGTACTGGCGACCGAAAGCCGTGCCCTCGTGCTCTACGTCAACCCCCAGGGCGAGCGGCGGCACTGGACACGCTACGATGCACTGCCTGAAATATGCAGTGAGATCGTTATCAAGTATGACGTTGACAATGACGGTGAGCCGGAATTCGTGTACTCCGGAGGTGACGGAAGACTCGCGTATGGCGAGCCCGATCCGAACGACCCGACGGCCGTGTGGCCGGTTCATCACATCTCAGAGCCGTTCGGAGACGGCTGTACCGCACACGGACTCGGAGTGGGCGACGTAAACGGCGACGGACGTGCCGACGTGCTCAATCAGTACGGATGGTGGGAGCAGCCTGCTGCAGGACCCGATCAGGGGACGTGGACGCACCACGAGGGTAATTTCGGACGCGGCGGGGCGATTACCGTCTACGATTTCAACGGAGATGGACTTAACGATGTCGTCGCATCCAATTACGCGCACAGCCGGGGCCTCTACTGGTACGAGCAGATCCGCGGTGACGACGGCGGGATTTCCTTTGTGAAGCGTACGATCTTCGAGAATCTCGCCACCAGGAATGCCGGTGGCGTGGCCTTCTCTCAGGTTCATTCAGGAGCCCTCGTGGCCGACATGGACGGCGACGGCGTGAAGGATTTCGTGACGGGCAAACGGCACTGGTCACACCTGAATCAGTACCTGGATGCCGATCACGATGGGGAAGCCGTGGTGTACTGGTATCGCACGGTGCGCGACGTCGATGCACCGGGCGGTGTCCGTTTCGAGCCCGACCTCATCCACAATAAGTCGGGCGTCGGTTCCGAATTCGAAGTGGTGGACATGAACGGGGACGGGGCGCCGGACGTCATCTCGTCGGGCACCCGCGGTACGTTTATCTTTTGGAACAGGATGGGAGGCGGACTCCATCCTGCCAGCCAATAGACGGGCTAAGGAGAATACCGGGGGCCCGCATAGGGATACGGTATACGTCGCTAGATGCCGGCTTCCATCTCCGAAGCGGTCGTGCCCAGTGCGTCGCGGGCGAGCTCGTCGAGTAGATCGCGGTTGCCCGTGATGTGCAGGGTCCGGTGCCGGTGGGTATAGACATCGCCGGGTGCCAGTCCGAGTGCCGGGGAGCTCGACTCCATCTCGTAGAATCCGCCTGCGCCCGGCGGACCGTCGTTGTAGCTGTTAACGACGTCTCCCGCGTAGGGTTGGTTCTGGATCTCCCACTGACTGTTGACGTAGCGCGACGCATCCTCAGGCAGATCGAACTGCACCAGCGTGAGTAGCTCGGCTGCCGGACTGAAACTGCCGAGTATCGGGCGGGCATTGGCGGGGGCCACGCCGATTTTGCTACGATATGCGCCATCGGCCTTGAAGAGGGCATATCCCTCACGTATCTCGAGCCGATCCGGGGGAATGTCTCCGAAATAGCTGGCAATCACGTAGTCGGATGTCGGGCCGGCGAACGGCACGGCCACCCAGGAAGTGCCCAGCGGAGGGTACATGCAGAGGATCCAGATACTGGGCTGGCCGCTCTCGGGCATCCATGCATCAGCACCGACGTTTGTTACGCGGTTGACCGACTCGAAGGCCACGTATTCGGCACCGGCCGGAATACGCTGCCCGAAATACGTCTCCGCCTCGTCCGCATTCAGCAGGCGAACGGTCCGTTCGACCTCCATATCGTACGTGGTTCCGCTATAGTTGACGACAGCCATCGACCAATGGAAGGTCACACTGGTATCCGATTGCGCCGTCACCTCCCACGTACCCGTCTGCATCTCCTGGGGCACCTGCCACGTGTCGAGCGTAAACGCTGCGCCCGGAGGGAAATAGATGCCGTACTGGCCGCCTTCCGGTCCCAGCCAGAACCGGTCTTCGCCTCCGAAATTATCGAACTGCGTACCCGTTTCACCGGCCTCGATAAACGCGCGGTTGACGTAGCCGGCACTGACGCCATCCGGCGAGACGGCGCTCGTCATTACGCGACCCTGGTATCGAGCGGAGACGGCGACGACGCCCCCGCTCGGCGCGCGCAGGAGCTGCACGTCTCCTTGAGCTGTGAGAAAGTCAAGATCTTCCTGGAACGTCCGAAACGAATCGATAGACGTATCCATCGCGGCATCATGCCTGGGGACTGGGGACTCGCAAGCGGTCAGAAGGAGCGCGGCGAGGAGAGGTAGAAGTACGTGCATGCGGAACGGTCGGGTGAATGGAATGGTGTGCGGCTCCGTGCTATACATCTACCCATTCACTCCCCGAATCGATGGAACGATAGATCGCTTCGATCACTTTCATGTCTCGCAGTCCTTCCTCTCCCGGTACGCGGCTCTCTTCGTCTTCTTCGATGCAGCGGGCGAAATCGTCCATCTGCAGGGCTTGCTGCGTGACCTGCGGAAAATCCATGGCACCTTCGCTCGTTCGGCCGGAGAGCCCGCCGTAGCTGTAAGCCGGATTGATTTCAGCCCAGCCGCGGGTAGACATCATGTACAGGCGGTTCACGTTCCCGGAGTACGACGTGGTATGGGTCGAGACGGCGCCACCCGGGAATTGCATGTCCCAAAGGATCGTCTCGTAGATCTCGGTAAAGATATCCGGCCGCGTGTTGTAGGCGGACGCGCGAACGCTAACGGGCTCCTCGCCGATCGTGTAGCGTGCGCCCTGAATGGAGTAAATACCCACGTCGAGGAGCGCCCCGCCGCCGGCCATTTCCTTGCTGAAGCGCCAGGCGTCCGTATCCCGGTACGTGAAGGCGAAGCTCCCTTCTACGGCCGTAACCGGGCCGTACACTTCCTCCTGACCGAGCCGCATGATCTCCTGGTGGCGCGGCTCGAATTGCAGGCGATAGCCGACCGACAGCTTTACGCCGGCCCGGTCGCAGGCTTCGATCATGCGCTCGCAGTCGGCCGCGGACGTCGCCATCGGCTTCTCCGTGATGACATGTTTCCCGGCCTCCGCCGCACGGATCACGTATTCCGGGTGCATGCTGTTGGGAAGCACCACGTATACGATGTCGACGTCGGCGTTGCCGGCGATCTCGTCGAAGGAGTCGTAATCGTATACGTTCGAGGTGGGAATGTCGTATTCCTGCATCCAGCGCTCGGCCTTCGCCGGCGTCCCCGTAACGATGCCGGCCAGATGGCATCGCTCGGTCTCCTGAAGCGCCGGTGCGAGCTGTCCGGTTGCGTAATTCCCGAGTCCTACGAGCGCGATTCCGAGTCCGGCTGCACGTCTTCGAGAAGAAGCTGCCGCCTGCGACGTGGTTATACCGGCAATGGCCGCTCCGCCGAGCAGGGCGGAGGCTTCCTGTAAGAAGACGCGTCGGGTGCGAGGTCGCTCGTTTTGCTGCATGCTGCTGTAACGGGTTTTGTGTCTTAGATGGCACGAAGGCGGCCGACGCGTAGGCCGAATCTGCGCATTCGGATCGGCACCATAAGGAGTGTCCGCGCAGGTGGAGCTAGATTTCAAAGAGAGCGTCGTCGTACTCAATGCGTTCGTTGTTCATCGTCGCCTCGTGCGCTTTGACGGCGACTACGGCCGCGCGGTACCCTTCTTCGTAACCCGCCGACGGGGGATAGGGGCCGAAGGCATGATTGTCGATGAACTCCCGCAGGGCATACCACAACGGCGTCTCGAGATTGGGGTCGTCCTCGGTCGGGTCGACGTCCTGCGCATCCAGCTGCGTGGCGTCGGCGACCAGTGCGATACCGGTTTCCTTGTAGAAATTGTCCTTCCGCGCATATACCTCCCAACCGAGCAGCGGCGCATCAACCTCCTTGAACATCCACGCTCTGTTGTCCCGGAACATGATCGAGCTGTCACGGCCGTTGTAGACGTCGTAAGCGGCGTCGAACGAGCTCGTTAGTGTCGCATCGTACAGCATGTGGACGTCGTTATCGAACTCGAACACGGTCTGAATCGTGTCGGGGACGTTGCGACCGTCGTCCCACAGCATGATCTGTCCGAATCCGGCGACGGATACGGGGCGTGCCGCCAGGAACCACATCGCGGGATCGATCTGATGCGTACCGATCTCTCCGATGAGCCCGGTCGATACGTCCGAGTCGAGCCGCCAGTTCTGCGCGATCTCCCGCTCCCGGTTCGGAGAGGCCCGCCTCCAGCTCTCCTTGGCGTGCCACTGCGCGCGCGCCATGGTGGCCTTGCCCAGCGCGCCGCTGCGGATGAACTGAAATACGGAACGATAGTTTGGATGCGATCGGGATAGAAGGCCCACCTGGTAGATCTGATCCGTGGCGTCACGCGCTGCCCGCGCCATCGCCCGGGCGTCCTCCACCGTCGAAGCCATAGGAGCCTCCACGTACACGTGCTTACCGGCATCCAGTGCCTCGATGGCGATCTGGTGATGCAGATGCGTCGGCGTCGCGATCAGGACCGTCGAAATGGACGCATCGTCCAGTACGGCCCGGTAATCTTCATACGTGGCTGCGTCCGGGAAGGAGCGTTCTGCTCGGGTCAGCATGACGCTGTACGTGTCGACGATCGCGGCGAGTCTCACTTCCGGAATGCGCTCCAGCGTCGCGGCGACCTCGCGACCCCAGGATCCAAATCCGATCACGGCCACGTTCACGTCGTCCGCGAAGGCGTCGGCTCGCGCCTTCTCGCTGCGCAGCCCGGCCAGCACGGTCGTTATCGGGACCAGCGAGCTCTTCTTTAGAAAACTACGTCGACTGAGGTTGCCGGCTTCCGGTAGGTTTGTCATAATGCCTTGGGATTAGGAATGGGCCGAACGGGTAACCGCGTGATCATCTGCGGATAGCCCGGCATCGAGTATGGAATACGTGTCGGATTCATCGTCGACAACTATGACGAGAGAACGGATGGCTGAGTTCTCGAACGGGCTACCGCGAACGAGCAGCGCCGTCGATACGGCGTCTGCCACTGTGCCTGAGGGGTCTACCACGGCAGCCAGAACGGCACCTTGAACCGGTCGCCCCTTCACGGGATCGAGGACGTGGCCCAGCGTCCGACCCTCTGCCTCGAACGACTTGCCCCAAACGGCCGAGACGGAAAGCGACTCGTCAACGAGTGTTACGACGCCTACCGGCTCGGCCGGTCGGTCGGGGTATGGTACGACGACCTTCCAGCCGGGTTCGTCGAACGGACGACCGAGACCGTACATCGTGCTCGTGCCCCCATGCAGAAAGGCGCGTTCGACTCCGGCCTCGCGCAGTATAGAAATGGCTTCGTCAACAGCCAGTCCCTTCCCGATCGCGCCGAAATCCAGCCGCATCCCTTCACGCTGAAAGGCCACGGTTCGGTTTGCCGTATCCAGTTCAACGAGATTCATTCCCGTACAACGCCGTGCCGCTGCCAGCTCGGCCGCATCCGGCAGACATCCCCCGTCTTCGTAGAAGCCCCACGCCTGCATCAACGGCGCGATCGTCAAATCGAAGGCACCGCCGGTCTGCCGGTGCAGGCGCTGGGCCTCTTCCAGCCATTTGAATACGGTGGGGTTAACACGAACGGGTTCGCGCGCCGCACGCGCGTTGATCCGCGAGACGTCGGAACCGGGGCGGAAGATCGAGAGCATCTGTTCCAGCCTCTCGATCTCCCGCAACGCCTCCTCGCCGGCGGCGCGAAGCCACGGCTCGTGTTCGCCCTGCAGGACGAGCTCAAACCGGCAGGCCATCGCCATCCGTGCAAGGCGAACCGTAACCATCCGACGTACCGTCGAGTCGGTTGAACTAAGACAGCTCGAGGGTTCCGTACGTAATCGGCTCGATCTTGCGACCGCTGCCCGTCGTGACCTCCCTCGTTTTCTCGTCGAAATAGAGCATCTCACCGAGGCGCTCGGACATTTCAGCGAGCGAGATGACGGTCTGTGCACGGATCGCGAGATCAATGTTGCCGCTCGGTTGACCGTCTTCGCGAATCGCAGTAAGCCAGTTGTTGATGTGCGCCGGTACGCTGACGCCCGGCTGGACGTTGTCGTGCGACACGGCATCGACCAGATCCGCAAACGGCCGCTCGGGACGCAGCTCGACGGTGTTTCCACCGAAATAAAGCGTGCCTTCGTGACCGCGAATGACCTGCTCGAGTCCCTGTTCGTTGACGGTGCTGCCGATAACCATGATCGTCAATCCGTTCGGGAATTCCGCGAGAACCTGCGTGTTGTCGGCTACGTCGCGATCCGTCGTGATCTTCCGGGTACCGAGGCAGGCTACGCGTGTCGGAAACTCGGGCGCGCCCGTGGCCAGCATGAGCGGATGGATGCGGTGGGCGAGGAGGTCGCCGAGAATGCCCGCGCAGTACGGGAAATATTTCCTCCAGCGGTGATATTCATCCGCGCTAAAGGGACGGTCTGAAACCGGTCCGAGCCAGGTCGGCCAGTCGATGTTCCGCGGATTCGCGTCCTCGTCGATCGTGTAATTCCACTCGCCGTTCGGATTGTTGCGCATGTAGGAGTCCTGCGCGAGCACGAGCGGACCGATCATGCCGGCCTGAATCATTTCGGCGGCCTTGTGCCACTTGCCTTCCGTGCAATACTGAGATCCGATCTGGAATTTCAGTCCCGTTTCCTTCGTCTTGTCGTAGATCTGGAAGGCTTCATCCAGATAGCGCGTCATCGGCTTCTCGCAGTAGACGTGCTTGCCGGCATCCATCGCCTCCGTTGCGATGCGCGAGTGCCAGTGGTCGACCGTGCCGATGAATACGGCATCGATGTCGTCGCGGTCCAGGACGGCGCGGTAATCGGGGTAGGCGCTGTCGGAGGCCAGCTCGAGCTTCGACGCGGCGCGGTCGCGGCGCTTGTTGAAGACGTCGGATACGGCCACGCCCTCGACGTTGAAGTCGCCGCCGTTGTCGGCGATCGAGCCGACGTGGGCGTTATAGCCCTGTCCACCGACGCCGATGAACCCGAGGCGGATTCGATCGTTTGCACCTAACACGCTGCCGGATGCAGGTGCCGCCGCTTTTTCGGCTGCTCCCGCGAGATGAGGAGAATAGCCGGTAAGTATCGCTGTCGCGGCGAGTGCACTCTTCTTTACGAAGTCGCGGCGAGAACCGTCTACATGTTTGAACGCTTTAGACTTTTTGTCAGACTTTTTCATGGTGCCTGGAGTTTGGTAATGGGGCTCGTGTGGATGCGGTCGATCGTGGAGCGTTAAACGCTAGAATCAGTACGGTCGAGTTCGCCGGTGTGGATGCCAATAATCCTGTCTCTCGAGCAGTAGTACGGCATTGTTATCTTATTCGGAGTGATGATCGGCACTGCACGTAACGTTCGAGGACGCGACGTGTCGGACCAACTCTATGTTGAACAGTATAACGAGAATAGTATAAAGAGACGACCTGTACACCTATAGGAGAGAATCCGGTAACGACCCTGGTTGATTCTCCTACAGCCTGCGATTACACCTGATATACTTTTGCTAACGCATATTGTCGACTGACGTTCTCGACGCCCTCCATAAATAGCACGATACCGATGACATACTTACGACTCGCAATCGCCGCCGTCTGGCTTCTTGCCCTTGCGGCGACCGCTCCTCCGCTGGCCGCCCAGGAGATGACCCTTTCCGAGGAGAGTGAATTGTGGATAGATGGAACGTCCAATCGCGATGACTGGACGGTCTACGCGCAGGAGATGAGCGCCGTCGCCGGAGAGATGGATGGGACGGTCCCCGGTTCGCTAAGGCTTACCGTAACGGCAGACATGATCAAGAGCCAGAAAAGCACGATCATGGATCGCCTCATGTACCAGACCCTGAAGGTCGACGAGCACCCCGTGATCACGTACGAGATGATCGAGGCCGTGCCGTCCGAGGACGACGAGACCCTCCTGCACACGACGGGACAACTCACTCTCGCGGGCGTGACGAATGAGGTCGAGATGGACGTGCAGGCCGAGCGACTCGACGATGGGTCGATCCGATATACGGGAAATTCGCCGTTGAAATTGACGAACTACGGGATGCGCCCGCCGACGGCCATGTTCGGCGCGCTGCGCACGGGGGACGATGTCACCATCCACTTCGATGTCGTCTTTGCGTCCGACAGCTAGCATCCGCCGGCAAAACATCCACCGAATACGTAAGCATTCAGCGGCGAGGCATCCGGCGTCCGTGGGACCTGGTCTCGGACGGTTGGCGGCCGTTTGCGGGCCGTCCGACGTGTGATGTGGCGCGGATTATCCCCCTACTTCTATTCCGGATAAATGCTCGAGCGCCTTTATCAGGGCGTGATTCCCTTCGGCTCCGAGCCCTTGCTGCTGCAGCGTCCGATAGTAGTGGAAGCAGGTGCTCGTTCCGAGCGCCGGGACGCCCAGCTCATCCGCGGCGTCGAGCACGAGGCGTAGATCCTTTTGCTGCAGATCGATCGTAAAACCCGGTCGCCAGTCGCGGTCGACGCATTGCGGCCCTCGGTTGCTCAGCATCCAGCTTCCGGCAGCACCGCCCGAGACGGCCTGCAGCGTTTTTTCGAGGTCGAGTCCGCCCGCCTCAGCGAACGTAAGCGCCTCGGAAACCGCCAGCATGTTGATCACGACCAGAACCTGGTTCACGAGCTTGACGGTTTGCCCGGCCCCGTTGCCGCCGACGTGCGTAATGGTGCTTCCCATGGCTTCGAAGTAGGGCATGGCCCGGTCTACCTGGTCCGCCGCCCCGCCCACCATGATGCTGAGCGTGCCGTCGGCCGCTCCTTCACTGCCGCCGCTGATGGGGGCGTCCAACATGTGGATCCCCTTTTCGTTCAATTTTTCGTTCAGCTCTCGGGTGACGGACGGACTGATCGTGCTCATGTCGATGACGAGACTCCCTTCACGCGCTTCATCGAGGATGTCCTCGACGACCTCCACGACGTCCGGCGTATCGCTGACGCACGTGATGACGATGTCACAGCGGGAAGCCAGGTCGCCCGGCGAATCGGCCGTCCCGGCACCTGCTTCGGCGAGCGGCTCCATCCTGGCGGGTGTCCGATTCCACACTGTCAGGTCCACGCCGTTTTTTAGTAGATTGTGGGCCATGCCTCGGCCCATTATTCCGAGTCCAATAAATCCGACCGAATCGCTCATTGTGGGCGAGAACTGCTTAGTTTCTGGAAATTCGAGTCCGCAAAGTAATGAACCGAAAAGTAATGAACCGACGTCAATTCCTCACATTTGGGACGGTCGGAGGTGCTGCGGTGTGGAGCGGTTGTGCCGGGCGCGTACCCGTGCCCAGGCTGGGGCGCATCATGACCGTACGTGGGGCGCTCGCGCCCGATCAGATGGGCTGGACGCTGGCGCACGAACATGCCATGGTACATTTCGCCCCCGTGGCTGAAGCCGCGACGCAGCGCTACGACCGTGCGGAGATCGTCGACACCGTTCTGCCGTATCTGCTCGAGGTGAAAGAACTCGGCGTACAAACCGTCGTGGATGCTACCCCCGCGTACCTCGGGCGGGACCCGCTCGTGCTGCGGGCGTTGTCGGAACGCAGCGGGATGCACATGCTCACCAACACAGGGTACTACGGTGCCCGGTCCGACGAGCACGTTCCCGAGCACGCGTACACGGACACGGTCGACGAGCTGGCCGGCCGCTGGATTTCGGAATGGCGGGACGGCATCGAGGGCACGGGTATTCGGCCGGGGTTCGTGAAAATCGGCGTCGATGCGGGATCGCTGTCGGAGATCGACGGAAAGCTCGTGGAGGCGGGTGCCCTAACCCACCTGGCCACGGGGCTCACGATCGCAGTACATACGGGTCCGGCCGGGCCGGCATTCGAGCAGATAGACCTACTGGAAGAGCTCGGCGTCCACCCGAGCGCGTGGATCTGGGTGCACGCGCAGGCGGAAGAGGATTTGTCCGCGCACGTCGAAGCGGCCCGGCGTGGTGCCTGGGTCGAATTCGACGGGGTCAGTGAATCATCCGTCGAGCGCGATGTCGAACGAGTCGTGAACATGCATCGGCACGGAGTGATCGATCGCGTGCTGCTCTCTCAGGATGCGGGCTGGTACAGTGTCGGAGAGGAAGGAGGGGGCTCGTTTCGCGGGTATACCTCGATGCTGACGCATCTCGTTCCGGCACTGCGGTCGGCCGGACTCGAAGAGGCGGACGTCGAGCAGCTGCTGCACGCCAATCCGGCCGACGCCTTTCGCATCCGAGTCCGACGACTCAGTTAGCGATAAACAGGCCAGTTCGATTCACTCATCTACCTCACGCTCATGAATCGTCGAATCTTTCTGCAGGCGACGACCGGTTTGCTGCTCTCTACGGCCTTCGGCTGCCGGGGTGAGCATTTCGATATACTCGTCAGGGGAGGTACCCTCGTCGACGGCACGGGATTGGATCCTTTCCGAGGCGACGTGGGAGTGCGGGACGGCCGCATTGCGGCGCTGGGAGATTTGAGCGGCGCGAGCGCGGACCGCGTCATCGATGCGGGCGGCCTCACGGTTGCACCCGGCTTTATCGACATCCATAACCATTCGGACGAGTCGCTGCTCGTCGAGCCGCTCTGCGAAAGCATGGTGCGCCAGGGGGTTACGACGATGGTGCTGGGGGAAGGCCCATCCGCCGGCCCGGTTCGGGAAGGAGTAAAGCCGTGGACGACCCTGGGCGGTTATTTCGACCACGTCGAGGAGCAGGGCGTCGCCGTCAACATCTGTTCGTACGTCGGTCAAGGCCAGGTGTGGACCTACGTGAAGGGATTCGAACAGCAGCCTGCTTCGCCAGACGAGGTGGTGCGTATGAAGGAGCTCGTCGACGCCGCGATGAGGGACGGGGCGCTGGGCCTGTCTACGTCGCTGCTCATGCCGCCTGCGAGCCTCGTGACGACGGATCAGCTGGTGGACCTTGCACGGACGGCGCGCGAGCACGGAGGCATCTATTCCACGCACATTCGCGACGAGGGGAGGGGCGTGTTCGACTCCGTAGCTGAAGCCATCGAGGTGGGGCGCCGGGCGGAGATTTCGGTCGACATCATCCATCTAAAGATCGCGCACAAGGAGTTGTGGGGGCGGATGGATGAGGTCGTCG
>JBBDTI010000010.1:9752-12127 GCA_040904565.1 Rhodothermales bacterium | reverse complement strand
GCGCGATTCACGGCACGGTCTACAACGCGGTCTACAGCAAGAATCATAATTCGGTGGCCTCACCGGTTTCGGGTATGACGACGTGTACGTCCGGGTAGAAGAACCGGATGTTCTCGGCCATCCAGCGCTTGGCCGCGGCCTCCCCGTGCACGAGCGCGACGGTGGCCGGCTTGAGGCGGTCGACGAGCTGCAGGAGCTCGCGGCGGTGGCTGTGCCCGCTGAAGCGGAGGCGATGCACCTCGCAGCGGACGGGCTGCGGGCCTTTCTCCGGATCCAGGACGACCTCCGTCCCGGGTCCCTCCTCGGCGGCGGCAAGGAGGCGGCCCGCCGGGGAATCCTCCCGTGAAAAGCCCACCAGGAAGACGGCATGCGTCTCGTCCTCGACGAGCTTCTGGGCCAGGCGATTCGAGTTGGTCCGTTCGAACATCATGCCGCTGGCCACGACGTGGATGGCGGGGCCTTCGAGCGCGCCTCGAAGTGCGGATGGATTTCGAGGAAGGCGGCTCTGCTCGACGTCGTACACCTGGAAGTCGGGGTTCAGCCGCGGAGAATGGTGCCGCGTCTTGTCGTAGAGCTCGGAGAAGGCCCGCATCGAGCCCGCCGTGTAGACGGGAACGTCGTCCGGGATGCGACCCCGCTTCTTGAAGCGGTGGATGAGGGCCAGGATCTCCTGTGCTCGTCCGAGCGCGAAGACGGGAATGAGCGCCGTACCGCCCCGCGCGACGACGCGCGCGAGTCCGTCTGCCAGCTTCCGCTCTTCCGCCTGGCGCGTCGTCAGCTCGGCTTCGGGATCGGCTCCGAGCGTGGATTCCAGAAACAACACGTCGATGGGCGGCGCCGGATAGTCGCCTCCCGGGATGATCGACTGCGGGTGGCTGCTGGTGTCGCTCGTATAGAAGATGCGGCGCCGGCGACCGTCCTCCTCGAAGGTCAGAAACACGCCGGCGGCGCCGAGGATGTGTCCGGCGTGGTAGAACCGTGCCGTCACGGGCGTCCCGCCCCGTACGCCCGTCACGTCGAAGTCCTTTTCGAGGTCGTGCGTCAGATAGAGGTAGCTGTAGACGCCGAGCTCGTCTTCGCCGAAGAGCGGCTCGTAGATGGAGCTGCCTTCACGCAGCTTGCGCTCCTGCAGCCGTGCCGACGCCGGCAGCACGAATTCGGCCAGATCGCGCGTCGCGCGCGTCATGTGCACGAGGACGTGCGGGAACCGGCGCATCAGCACGGGAAGGGACCCGATGTGGTCGTGGTGCGCGTGCGTGATCAGCGCGTGGTCGACGTACCAGTCGCTGCGCGACGTGATCCGCCCGAAATCCGGGACCGACTCCGGGCCGTCCTCTTCCGGGTCCGCGCCCGCGTCGATGACGAGACCCGTGCCCTCGATGAGCATGAAGTGACAGTTAGCACCGATGGCCTCCGTCTTACCCAGAGGAACGAACAGCATGTATACGTAGGATGTCGACTCAAAAAGGCCGTCTCACGTCCGTACACGTCGCGGCGGCAACGAGCGTCCGTCAGAAAAGCGGGGGATGGTGACGGCGTCAGGCCTTATCCGGCTTCGCCGCGGCACCGTTGCCCGAAGCGGCCAGAGTGGCTTCGTAGGCCTTCCAGTCGTCCAGGAAACGCTTGAGACCGCTGTCGGTGAGCGGATGGTTGAGCAGTTTCTTGATCACGTCCAGCGGCATCGTCGCGACGTCGGCTCCGAGCAGCGCGGCCTCGGTAACGTGCATGGGGTGACGGATCGACGCGGCGAGGACCTCGGTTTCGTAGCCGTAGTTATCGTAGATCTCGACGATCTGCCGGATGAGATCCATGCCGGTCGACGAGATGTCGTCTAAACGGCCGATAAACGGACTGATGTAGGAGGCGCCCGCCTTGGCGGCGATGAGGGCCTGCGTCGGCGAAAAGCACAGCGTACAGTTCGTCCGGATCCCTTCCTCGGAACAGCTTCGGATGGCCTTGATCCCGTCGAGGATGAGCGGCACCTTTACGACGACGTTGTCGTGGATCGCGGCGAGCGTGCGCGCCTCATCCATGATCCCGTCGTAATCGGTCGCGGTCACCTCCGCCGACACGTCGCCGTCGACGAGCTCGCAGATCGTGTGGATGTGCTCGTGAAAATCGACGTTGCCCGCCTTTTTCATCAGCGACGGATTCGTCGTTACGCCGTCGAGAACGCCCATGGCGCTCGCTTCACGGATTTCGTCCAGGTCAGCAGTGTCGACAAAAAATTTCATGGCTCGAGTTCGGCTTGTTAAGGCGAGTGTGCGGACCGGCGAAACGGCACGCGCACAATATTTTTCGTTACTTCAAATGTTTAGTTACTTCAACAGGTCGTCGGCGCCGCCACGCATCCATTGGAGAACGCTCCGCTATGC
>JBBDTI010000010.1:8142-9652 GCA_040904565.1 Rhodothermales bacterium | reverse complement strand
TCCGCTATGCAATGATCCGCTATACGACGCGGGAGGACCAACGGTGCGCACATCCTCCCATAAAGCAAACGCATCAACGGCCGCTCTGTTTGCGAGTTTGAATGAAATGTAGGGGTTTGCATGCACTTGTGTGTATTTGAAGACGACCGGGCGGCGCACTTCCTTCCGCTCGTCTACACCCGTGCCGTCTACGACCTCCGGCTGGGCATCCGGAGCCAGGTGGACGTGCTGCGCGACGCCTTCGGCGATACCGACGTCGTGCTGCACTGCCGCGGCCTGGTCGCGCGAGTGACCTCGGAGGAGCACGGCGCACCCGTCAACGAGCTGCCGGACGGGGCGGACGTACTGCTCGTCAACGGGCGATGGGTGGTGGAGGGGGATAAGGTGCCCGACCGCCTTCGTGCCGCCGCGGCCGAACGGGAAGGACGCCTCTTCATGCATCGGGACGCGCTCCTTGCCGCGTGGATCCCCGGCGCGCCGCCGAGCCTCCTGAACGCCGAGGCCCTGACGCCGGAGCACCTCGACGAACAGGTACCCGGGCTCCCCGTCGAGGAGATCCCCGAAGCGACCCTGCTCGAGCGACTGTGGGATCTGCACGCGTACGTCGAACCGGCGCTGCTGCGAGACTACGCCGTCCGCACGGGCGGACTCTACGTGTACGAGCGGCCGGACGTGACGGTTTGCGACGGCGCCCTCCTTGCGGCGGGCGAGCGCATCTATATCGGACCGGGGTCCGTGGTTCGTCCGGGCGCGGTGTTGAATGCCGAGTACGGGCCGATCTACATCGGCCGGAGCGTGGATATCAGGGAACGCGCCGTGATCAAGGGACCGGCGTACGTGGGGTCGTCGTCCGTGGTGATGACCGGCGCCGACATTCAGGGCTCCTCGCTGGGCTACGCCACAAAGATCGGGGGCCAGGTCAACGGCACGGTCGTCGATGCGCTCTCCAACAAGGCGCATTCCGGCTACCTCGGCGATGCGTACGTCGGCCGATGGTGCAACCTGGGCGCGGGCACGAACGCGTCGAACCTTCGGAACGACTACGCCGAGACGCGGATGTACGACGCCGCGACGGGGGGCTTCGAACGAACGGGCCATACGTTCCTGGGCCTCGTCATGGGCGACCATTCCAATGCCGGCATCAGCACCATGTTCAACACGGCGACGGTCGTCGGCGTCTCCTGCAACGTGTTCGGGGCGGGCTTTATGCCCCGGCGCATTCCGTCGTTTTCGTGGGGAGAGCCGGGGGCGTTCACCGAATACCGGCTCGAGAAAGCGCTCGACGTCGCCGACGTCGTCATGAAGCGCCGGAACCGCTACCTGACCGACGCGCGGCGTGAAAACCTCCGGCGCGTGTTCGAGCAGACGCGCGGCGAGGTGGTGCACCGCTGAATGGAAGCGCTTGATTTTGAGGCGCGGCACGGCTGGGAATCGTACGTGTAGATAGGGTGTAGCCAACCCGAGCGGACGCGGTACCGCAACCGACCGCTACGCGCCCGTACGTTTCAGC
>JBBDTI010000010.1:0-8042 GCA_040904565.1 Rhodothermales bacterium | reverse complement strand
GTGAGATCGTCCGACAGCTCGGACACGTCGCCCGTGAACGCCTCGATGTCCGCCCGCACGCGCTTCATGATCTCCCCCGCCGGCTGCTCGCGCGTCTTTCGCAGCACCTCTTCGAGGCGGTGCTCCTCATATTCCTCACCGCCCGGACTCATGGCTTCCGTGACGCCGTCGGTGAAGAAAACGACGACATCCCCCGGCTCCAGCTCGACGGTGCCGCGTTCGTACGTGGTACTCTTCATGACGCCGAGAAGGAGTCCGCCCGCCTCCAGCAGTTCCACCGTGCCGTCGCGGCGGACGAGCATGGGCGGGTTGTGGCCGGCGTTGACGTAATCCATCGTCCCCGCCTCGCAGTCCACGATTGCCGCAAAGAACGTGATGAATTTGTCGTAATCCGTGTTCTCGGAGATGACGCGATTGAGATGGCCGACGGCTTGTTCGATAGACAGATCCATCGGCAGCATCACATGGAGTCCGGCCTGAAGATTCGCCATGAGCAGGGACGCCGGGACGCCCTTTCCCGTCACGTCGGCCACGGCCGCCAGCAGGCGTCCGCCTTCCAGCCGAACGACGTCGTAGTAGTCGCCCCCGACGGTCCGGCTCGGCTCCGCGAGCGCCGCGATCTCGTACCCGTCGACGGTGGGTAGTTTCTGGGGAAAGAGCCGCTCCTGGATGCGGCGCGCCAGGCGCATTTCCTCCTCCAGCCGTTCCTTCTCGATCTGCTCCTCGACGAGAAACGAGTTCTGTATGGAAACGAGAGCCAGGTTGCCGAGCGCGGACAGAAACTCGACGTCGCCGGGGGTGTAGGGCTGACCCGTGCGTTTGGGACCGAGACAAAGAGCGCCGCACGTCCGTCCCTGGTGCTTCAACGGCAGCGCCAGCACGAGCCCTCGATCTCGCAGCCGCCCCCACGATCCGTCGCCGTTCGCCGCCAGGGCCACCCCCCGCTCGCCCGTGAGCGATGCCGACCCATCTTCCAGCAGGAGCAGTTTATCGAGCCGGCAGAGCTTCTCGATGAGCTCGGCCTCGACATCTTCCGAGACGCCTTTCGACGACGTCACGAAGATGGCGGATTCGTCGTCGCCGGCATTTCGCCGGAGCAGAAACATGTGTCGAGTGACGAGGAGCTGACCCATCAGCGCGAACGAGAGGAGCTTTACGAGCCGCTCTCGATCGATCGTCGCATTGAATTCCTGCGACAGGTCGAAGAGCGTGTTGAGCTCCTGCACCTTCGCGTCGAGGTCCCGGTTGGCGAGCTGGAGCTCCTCGACCATCAGCGAGTTGTGGACGGCGGTCGAGGACATGTTGACGAGCGAGCGGACGAATTCCAGCTCGAACGACGAAAACGGTTCGGACGTCGCCTTGGGACCGACCGCCAGCATGCCGATCTCCCGCTTCCCGAAGTAGATCGGGACGGCCAGCTTCATGCCGTGCTTCTTCAGCGTCGTCGGTACGTCGTCGTCGACGAGCACGAGATCTTCCGGCTCGTCCGGCAGCGTCAAAACGTCCCCTTCCTCGACGCCCTTTACGCCCTTTACCGCGGAAACCCGATAGCCTCCCTGGAGAGGTTCGTGCGTCAGCACGACGCCGCGCGTCGTGAGCACCTTGCTCATTACCGTCAGCAGCAGGCTGTTGAGAACGAATTCCAGATCGAGCGACTTGCTCAGCAGCCGGCTGGTCTCGTACAGCGCCCTGAGATTGTATCGCTCGCTTCTCGTCGGAGGCGGCGCGGGGTCGGACATGATGGTGGCTCGGTTGGACTTCCAGGCTGTTTACTCGTCGAGGTGTACGACCTCGACCTGCCGCGCTGCGCCGTCCCGAACGTCGAGGCGCAGGCAGGTCTTGACCTGATGGAATCCCTGGCGACCGGCCGCACCCGGGTTAATGTACAGCATATTTCCCATATCGGTCACCCGCTCCACACGCAGGATGTGACTGTGGCCGCATACGAAGATATCGGGGGGATCGGCACGCAGCGCTTCGGCCACCGAACGATTCCAGCGGCCCGGCGTCCCTCCGATGTGCGTCATCCACAGCCGGAGGCCATCCACCTCCGTGCGGAGGAGTTCCTGTCCCCGCAGGCGAATTTCCCGGCCGTCCACGTTGCCGTAGACGAGCTGCACGGGCGCGAGTGCTTCCAGCCGGTCCAGTACCTCCACGCCGCCGACGTCGCCGGCGTGCAGGATAAGGTCTACGTCGGCGAGGAACTCCGGCAGAGACGGATGGAAGTAGCCGTGGGTGTCCGAGAGGATGCCTAGAATCAACGCCCTAGCGTACCATGAGTCGAACGCCGAGCTGCATCTGCGCCTCGGAGTCGCCGTCCGGCGTCCATTCCTTGACCGGCACGCTCATGAATGGAATGACCTGGTAGCTCGGACGATTGAACTCGATGCCGGAACGGACCCAGATGATACCGCCGCGGTATTCGGTCTCGCCGAATTCGCCGTCATCCGGAAAGAATACGGGCGAGCCGCCCACGCTCGTCTCGAGCAGATCGTATTGACCGCCCTCGCCCATCAACGCGACGAAGAGGTTGCTCCGGGCGGGGTCGAAGATCGTGTTGTAGCTCCACATGAAGTGCATTTCCATCCCGATCGCCCGCGTATCGATAAACTGCGACTGCGTCGGCTCGTCGACGAAAACACCGCTTTCGATCGCCGCCGCCCCCGCGGGCACGAACTGGCGAAATCCCTTGCGTACGCGCCGGATGCCCACCGCAAAATCCGTCGAGAAGAGCGGCGTGAGTCCCTTCGTCGAGATAAACGCCAGGTCGAGCTGGGGGAATCCCACGCGGCCGTCCGATGCAGGGTCGACGGCCACGCGAAAGGCGTAGTCCGCGTTGTCCACCGACCAGTAATACTTGAGCCCGACCCAGCTCAGAACGACGGCCGGGCCGCCGCTCGTATTCGCTGCGTCCCAGAAGGCGTTGAGATCGATCCGGCGTGCCAGCGCGTAATGAATCCGAAAGTTCACCGACAGGGCCGAGCCGGTCGCGGCGACGCCCGTCCCGGCGACGGGAGCGGCGGAGCGGTAGGCTACTTCTCCAGCCACGGCGATGCCGTCGTGAAATACCCGGCGGGCCGTCTCGCTTCTATAGAACGGATCGTTGACGGAGAAGGGCCGCTGCGCCAGCACGTCGTGGAGCGGTACGAGCCCCACGAGAATGGCCGCGCCGAGAAGGCGTAAGAGGCCGCCTGCCGGACGCGTTCGGTCCATCTTGCAAGCTTGCGAAACGTTTCGCATACCGTATCCTCTCGATGATGTGCCAGCCAGGGTGTCCGGCGCGCCGTACGATCATGCGTGTAAAATAACCGCTGCGAGGTAATAACGCGAACTCGTTGGCCGCTTGCCGCGCTTTCTCCGGTAGGAAACCGACCGATGCGCTAAAATCAACGCACTAAAGCCGAAGGCCTGAGACCGACGCACTAAAGAACGAGCACGTCACCCGCTGCCAGCGATTTTGTCTTAAAACCGGCATCGTCCATCAGCCGTTCCCATTCCCCAAGATCGATCTCGATATACGGGAAGGTGTCGAAATGCAACGGAACGCTCAGCGCGGGTCGGATCATCTCGGCAGCTCGAACGGCGCCCCGGGATCCCATCGTGAAGCAGTCGCCGACGGGCATGAGAGCGAGGTCGACGTCGTAGTCCTCCCCAATCCACGCCATCTCGGCAAACGGACTCGTATCGCCGAGGTTGTAGAGCGTCTTTCCCTCCAGTTCCAAAATGTAGCCGCCCGGATGACCGCCGTACGTGCCGTCCGGGAAGGAGGACGAATGGCGGGCGTGCGTCATCGTCACCTTTCCCCACTCGAACGTCCACGAGCCTCCCGTATTCATGGGCTGGATGTTGTCGTGGTCGTGCCGATCACTGATGTAGTTGGTGACCTCGAAATTACCGACGACCTGCGCGCCCGTCCGATCGGCAATGGCCGGCGTGTCGCCCCAGTGATCGCCGTGCGCGTGCGTGAGCAGAATGACGTCCGGTTCGAGCTCGTCCGGTGTGACGACGCCATCGGTGTGCTTGTTGCCCGTGATGAACGGGTCGATCAGAAGCGTGGTCTCGCCGGTCTCGATCTGGAATGCGGAATGTCCAAAATAGGTCAGCTTCATGCGGTCCTGAGCTTCGACGAATGATGCATGCCGGTGGGTGGTTGGTACGCGACGTGCGTGGACGAGGGCGCCGGACCCGCGGCGAGCCGTCATCGCGCCGAAGAGAGGCCCGCGCGGCGTTGCACGTCATATACCTCATACGACGTCATGCGGCGTGCGATCCGCCGCGTTAGATACACGTTACGCCTTCCGGGCCACGCGATAGAGCCAGACGATGAAGCAGGCGAAGGCGACGAGGCCCAGCACGTCGGCGATCGGCTCGAAACCCTCCGGTGCCAGCTGCAGGACGGTGGTCGACTGCGCGGCGGCGAAGGGGATGGCCAGTAGAATACCCACGAGCGCCTCCCCCGTAATGAGTCCGGATGCAAACAGAAGTCCGCGCCGGCCGGCACGCATCGATACCTCGTCGAAGTCCTGGCCCAGCTCGCCGCGCCGGCGCCGCAGCGATCGGTTGGCGAGATACGCGACCATGCCGCCGATGAAGATCGGGACGCTTAGCTCGAGAGGCAGGTAGATGCCTACGGCCACGGCGAGTACCGGCGCGCGGAATGAAGAGCCCCGGCGCTCCAGCACCTTATCGAGTATGATGATCGCCACGGCAATAAGTCCGCCGATGATGATCATCGCCCACGGCAGGTTCCTGCGGAACACGCCGTCGGCGACGGAGCTCATCAGCGTGGCCTGCGGAGCCTGCAGCGCCTGCGACGTATCCATGCCCGGTCGAGGAAAGATGTCGCCGAGTCCGTAGGCCTGAAAGAGCAGCTCGAGAATCGGTGCGAGCACGAGGGCGGCGGCCACGACGCCGACGACCTGCATGATCTGCTGTTTGAAGGGGGTGGCGCCGACCAGGTAGCCGGCCTTCAGGTCCTGCATGTTGTCACCCGCGATGGCAGCCGCGCAGCAGACGACGGCACCGACGAGAATGGCCGTCGCTGCCGCCGTGGTGGCCTGCCCCGTGTCGACGGCGAAGTTGATCTGGGAGCCGAGAACCCACAGCAGGACGAGCGACGTGCTCAGAATAGTCGCAATCGTAACTCCTGAGATCGGATTGTTCGAGGACCCAACGAGTCCGGCCATATACCCCGCGACCGACGAAAACAGAAAGCCCGCCACGAAGGCGAAGACCAGCCCGATAGCCAGCGTCGACGCATAGAGTCCACCCGAAATCCCGAGCGCGTCCTGGTCGACGATGAAAACGAACACCAGAAAGATGGGAATCGCCATCATAGCCGTTCCCCAGAGGACGATGTTGATCGGCGTATCGCGGTCGGTCCGCAGGACGTCTGCCTGCTCGCCGGACCGCGCCTTGCTCACGGCCTCGAACGAGGATCGAACGCCGTCCCGGATCGGCTTGACGAGTGAAACGAGGGCCCAGATGCCGCCGACGGCCATGGCACCGACGCCGAGGAAGCGAATACGCGTGCTCCACACGGCGAGCGCGGCGTCGTATCCGGTCGACCCGCCCGTGATCGCCTCGAGCTCGGCCGGCGTGACGGATGCCGTGTAGATGGGTATGCCGAGCAACCACGAGATGAGTCCGCCCCCGAAGACGAGCACGGCGATGTTGAGTCCAACGATATAGCCGACGCCCAGCAGCGCCACGCCCAGTTCGCTGCCGTAGCCGAAAATGGAGCGGCCCGCGGTGACGGCGCCTTCGGCGGCGTCGGACACGAGCCGGAATCCCGTTTGGAAGAGTTTCAGCAGGGCGCCCGCCGCACCGGCCATGGCGATGTACTTGGCCCCCTCACCGCCTTCCGTTCCGGCCTTGAGGACTTCCGCCGTCGCGACCCCTTCAGGAAATTGCAGATCCGCCTCCAGTATGAGAGCCCGGCGGAGGGGGATCGTGTACAATACCCCCAGAATGCCCCCGGTCATCGCGATCGACATCGTGGCGAGAAACGGAAAACCCTGCCAGTACTGCAGCATGAGGAGCGCGGGAAGCGTGAAGATGACCCCCGCCGCCAGCGACTCGCCCGCAGACGCCGCCGTCTGCACGATGTTGTTCTCGAGGATGTTCGACTCGCGGAAGAATCGAAGGACGGCCATGGAAATGACGGCCGCGGGAATGGAGGCCGAGACCGTCATCCCTACCTTTAGTCCCAGGTAAGCATTCGCGCCGGCCAGTATGGCCGACAGCAGGAAGCCGAGCACCAGGGCCTTGGCCGTTATCTCCGGCAGCGACTGGGAAGCGGGAATGTATGGCGTAAACTCCGCAGGAGGCTTGGGCGGCTTGGGAGCGCTGGGCATACGGTAGGCTATCCTGGACGTTGGCGTTGGGGTGAGACGGGATGGCGCAGACGCGCCGCAGGGATGGCGCAGACGCACCGCGGGAAATTAGCCGGGGGTGTCCACAGTGTCAAATAGCAACGGTCGGTTCGACTTTCACAGGTTCGTAATCCCGCACGCGGTACAATTCGCCTACCGAACGGTTAGTAAGGTGAGGGATCGCACCATAGATCGCACCATAGATCACACCGTGAATCGCACGACACATCGCACTATGAACCGCCCGTACGAGAATATTCCGCGTCAGGGCACCCGCGTCGCTGACGAGACCGACGCGGAGCCGACGTCGAGCGTTCGAGCCCTCGACCCGCCCAACGCCACGCAGCGCTCGAAGGAGACCCGTTTCGTCCACGTGCTCCTGTTCGACCCTTCGGTATCCTGCTACCGGATCGAGCGCAGGCCGACGGACGGCGAGGCGGCCGCCTCGGAGGAGCTGCGGGAGATCGACCGGGTGCCCGAGCACGGTGACCTTCTCCGTCTCTACGACCACCTGCCGGATGAGGCGCGGCACGCCGTCTTCGAGGGCGAAAAGGAAGAGAACGCGTCGTATGTAGAAGGATGGGACCCGGCGGGGGACTGGACGCACGACGGAAAGTATGCGCGAGTCACTATCTTCAGCGAGGCGGAAGAAGCGGCCTCGTTCACCGATCGTCGCGGCGACGGTCCGTCCGAAGACTGACTCTCGGGCGACGCACCTTCACCATTATCTACCACCAAGCGGAGCAATCAAGATGGACATCGGAATGGTCGGCCTCGGGAAAATGGGCGGCAGCATGTCGCTGCGCCTCGTTCGAAAGAGGCACCGTGTCGTCGCCTTCGACCTCTCCGACGAAACCGTCGCGAAGTACGAGGAGAAGGGGGTCGACGGCGCTACGTCGATCGAGCATCTCGTCGAGCAGCTCGATGCCCCGAGACGCATTTGGATGATGGTGCCGGCCGGGGATGCCGTCGATGCGACCATCGATTCGCTCCGGCCGCTCCTCGACGAGGGAGACGTGTTGATCGACGGCGGCAACTCGGATTACCGCAATACGATGCGTCGCGGGCGCGAGCTCGCCGGACGCGGCATCCACCTGGTCGACGCCGGTACGAGCGGCGGGGTATGGGGACTCGAAGAAGGGTACTGTCTGATGGTGGGCGGGCCCGAAGGCGTAGTCGACGGTTTGCGTCCGGTGCTGGACGATCTGGCGTCCGACGGTGCCGCGGGATGGGACCGCGTGGGACCGACCGGATCCGGCCATTTCGTGAAGATGGTTCACAACGGCATCGAGTATGGGGTCATGCAGGCCTACGCGGAAGGCTTTGCCGTACTCGAGGCGAAGAAGGAATTCGACGTGGATCTCCACGCCGTCTCCGAGCTCTGGCGCCACGGCAGCGTCATCCGATCGTGGCTGCTCGATCTGACGACCAACCTGTTCGACGAGGATCCCGACCTCGACGACATCGCCCCGTTCGTCCCCGACTCCGGTGAGGGCAGGTGGACCGTCCGCGAGGCGATCGACCTCAACGTCGCCGCCCCCGTCATCACGACATCGCTGCTCCAGCGGATAGGTTCCCGCGACGACCGCTCCTTCGCCCACCGCGTGCTGTCGGGCATGCGCAACCAGTTCGGAGGCCACGCCGTCAAACGGACGGGCGATTGAACGG
>JBBDTI010000009.1:0-12148 GCA_040904565.1 Rhodothermales bacterium | reverse complement strand
TCCCGTGCGCACCCCTGTCAACCAGTAGCGGTATGCTTCGGTACGACGCGGCATCTCCCTCTCGTCTACCTCTCCCCGTCGTCCACCGTCAGAAAGGCAGCCACCGTCATCGGCCTCTGTAACCACCTGACATAAGGGGCACCGCACCGGAGGTATAGGCATCTACGATCCCGAGCCTTCCAGCACGTCGATCACCTCCAGAGCCGCCCGAACGCTCTGCTCGAGTGCCTGGTAGTAGTCGTACCTGCCGTCGAATGAGAGCGCGTACTCGTAGGCGCTCCGAGCCTCGTCGAGCCGTCCCTCTCTCTGGTAGAGCTTCCCCATAAAGAACGCCGACCACGGTGCCCATCTGCTCAGCGGGTCGCCGCGGATGTCGATCGCACGTTCGAACGCCTCCACGGCCGTGTCGGTCTGCCCGGCCGCTGCATGAATGCGGCCCATCCGATAGGCCGCTTCGGCCCGCTGATCTGCCGTGAGGCCGTACCCATCTCGATGAAGCGCCTCGAGCAGTCGGAGCGCCCGATCGGTGCGTCCGCTGTCGAATGCGTTGGTCGCCAGCACCAGCAGGGAGTCCGCTCCCAGCAGCGGCGTGGAGAGGAGTTTCCCTGCAGCCCGCCGCGCCGCCTCGTCCGTGTCGAACGATCTCGCCGATCGTACCTGCTCGTAGGCTGCGACGGCCTCCCGACGCCGGCCCTGCAGCTCCAGCGCCTTGCCAAGACCGAGATAGGTCATGGCCATAAGCTGCGGTCCGTCGTAACGCTCCAGATACCGGCGGTAGTACCGCTCCGATGCTTCAAAATCATCCTGCCGGAAAAGCACTTCCGCCAGGTAGAAGTCGAGGTACCGATCGTAATAATATTCCTCCGTCTCCGAGCGCCGGATCGCCTCGCGCAGCGGCTCCTCCGCCGCTGCGGCCCGAGCACTGCCAAGCTGTACGAACCCAAAGACGTGTGCCGCGAGTGGACTCCCCGGCATCTCTCCGAGCAGGTCGGCTGCAATACGCACGGCCCGCTCGCCGTCCAGGTGCAGCACGACATGCGTCAGCGCTATCACCATGCCTGCCTCGTAACGCGCCACGCGGCCGCGCTGATAGGCCGTCTCCAGCTCGCCGAGGCCGCGAGAGATCCCTCCCGAATATCCCAGCACGTCCAGGACGAACCGGTACGATCGAGGCATAGAACCGATGGAGAGATGGATCAGGCCGAGCCCGAAATATGCATCGTACATATCCGGAAACGTGGCCGTGACGCGTTCATATCGGGTGTACGCCGAGCGGGCAGCCCAGGCGGCACGAACGTAGCGGCCCTGCCGTGAATGAACCGCAGCGTGCCAGAGACGCCGGTCGGCCTCCATCAGATCGCGCCACGCCGACGGATCCCGCTCCGCCAGCAGACCGGCAAGGGCATCCGATCGCTCTTCAAAGAGCTCGAAGTGCGATGCATCGTCGGACATGAGACCGCGATGGAGGGCGGCCATCGCGAGGTAATAGTGGGCTGCCGGACGGCCATCGGGCCGGCGTTCGAGTTGGTGGAGCAGGCGCTCCGCATCCGCCATCCGATACGCGTACAGCTCCCGTCTCGCCGAATCCAGCAGCGCTTCGGAGACGTCCGTCTCGATAAGCATAGGAGGCGCTTCGGGTGTGCTCCCGCCGCCGGCTGCCGGCCGCCAATCCATCGCGGCCAGAAGGAGATAGGCCAGAAGCACGGAAACGCCTGCGGCGAGACATGCGGCGAGCGGGCTCCGGTCGGATGCCGCACCCCAGCACGGGTCCCGCTGGACGATCGACCTATCTAGCATCTGCTGACTCACGGCGGATCCAAAAATTGAGGTGGCTTGACGGGGCGCATCGAGCGCGCTGTCGCGCGGCACAACAGGCGATCGGCGCCCGGCGCGTCCCGTGCCCGGCGCCCGACACGTCAGGTCGCTGTCGCAGGCGGCACCGGGTACTGTCGCACGGCTGCTCAGGAAGCGGGAACCGTGACACCGCGCTGCAGCGGCGGTGTACCCAGCTCGGACGGCGGCGTGAGCTGTCCTTCCGACTCCGCCACGATGCTCGCTACCGTAAGATCCCCGGTGATATTCGTGACCGTGCGAACCATGTCCAGCGGACGATCCACGCCGAGGATGAGCGCGATGCCCGCGGTGGGTATACCCACCGCCTCAAGAATGATCACGAGCATCACGATGCCGGCACTGGGAACCGCCGCGGTGCCGATCGAAGCGAGCACGGCTGTCAGCACAATCGTAATTTGGGCACCGATAGTCAGACCGAGGCCGAGCGTTTGCGCGATGAAGACCGCCGCCACGGCCTGATAGAGTCCCGTGCCGTCCATATTGATCGTCGCGCCGAGCGGCAGGACGAAGGAGGAGACCTCCTCGGACACGCCGAGATTCTTCTCGGCCACCTCCATCGTAACGGGTAAAGTCGCTCCGCTCGACGACGTCGAGAAAGCGACGAGCTGGGCGGGAGCGATGGCCGGGAAAAAGCGGCGCAGCGACTTGGGCGTGAAAATTTTCAGGAGAACCGGATACGTCACAAAGGTGTGGATGGCCAGTCCGACCAGCACGGCGATCATGTAATAGCCGAGCGCCCCCAGAAGAGAGCCGATCTCCGCCAGGCCTCCGGACGCGATCGACGTAATGGTACCGGCAAGCAACGCAAACACCCCCACGGGCGCCGTGATCATGATGACCTCTACCAGACGAATAACCACCGCGTTCAATCCGTCGAAAAACGTGATCAGCGGCCGCGCTTTCTCCTTCGGGATCATCAGCAGGCCGATCCCGAAGAAGATCGCTACGAAGACGACCTGAAGCATATTGCTGTTGTCGGACGCCGATCCCAGCACGTTCTCAGGCACCATGTCTACCAGCGGCTGAAGCGGCCCACGTTCCCTGGCTTCCTCGGCCATCAGGGTCTGCGATTCGACGTCACCCTCGTACGCCTCCTGCAGACGCTCACGCATCTCCGGCGGAACGGTGCGGCCCGGCTGCATCACATTTACGACGGTCAGGCCGATCAACAGCGCGATGCATGTCGTGCCAAGGTAGATCGCGATCGTCTTGCCTCCGATCCGCGACAGCTTTCTCAAATCCGCCAGAGACGCTACTCCCGTGATGAGAGAGGCGATGATCAACGGTACGGCGATCAGCTTCAGCAGATTGAGAAAGATCGTCCCAAACGGCGCGATCCAGTCCGCCGTGAACTCCTGCCAGCCGACCGCCGCGGCGACGATCCCGAAACCCAGTCCGAGGACCAGGCCGATGATGATTTGCCAGTGGAGCTTCTTATACCAGATCATAGGGGTCGTCCCAAACAACAGCAGAGACAGCAGGGTGCCGCTCCGACCGTGTGATCGGCCGGACTACGCTCGAAGTGTAGGGGATGGAATCGATTCTAACAACCTCAATTCCGCCTCCCGATGCCCGGGCTACAGCCGGACGGAGAGGGCCGCCGAGAGCTGCGGCTGCTGGAAGCGGTCCATGCCGAGTTCGACGCCCGTCTGGATCCGATCGTTGTGCAATTTCGCGGAGATGGCGGCGTCGAAGGCCGCGACCACGTGATGCAGCACGAGAAAGGCGGAGGCGCGTGATGCGCGGCGAAGCAGCGTGTTGGCATCGGCGTGATCCGAGGCGTATTCCAGGAATCGGCCCTGCACGTTCGGCTTCGTTCCGTCCGATCCCGTGCGCTCCGGGTCGATGGCATCCGTAAAAGCGTCCCCCTCCTTCCAGCGTGGATAGTCCGCCCAACCAGGAGCAAACTGGAAATACTTTCCGATCAACTCGTAATACTGCTGCTCCGCAAAATACGGCAGATTGTGAGAGAAGGCGGCCCCGGTTTCGGGATGATAGACCTCGTCCTCGACTGCACGCACCTCATCGAAGAATGAACGAACGGCCTGCCGCTCCTGAGGGCTCCAGGCCAGGGGCTCGGAAAAATCGATGCCCTGGGGAATCGGGATGTCGTCCACACCGAGCGACCCGCCGTCCACTTCCTCGAGATAGTCGACATAGTCGTTCAACCACGCGGCGTACTGCCCGGGATCCCAGTGCTCGTGCGCATAGTTTTTATAGGCTGCTTCCGCGTCCTGCCCTCTGTCCTTCCACAGTACGTACCCCAGAATGAGTCCCGACTCTACGATGAACGCGCCTGCAGCACGAATCCACGTACGATTGTAAACCTGTCCGGCACCGGGAAGCGCCGCCGAGAGGCCGAAGGCGAGCGGCACGCTGCGCCGAGCTTCCGACGACGAACCCACCGCATCGCTCCTATCCAGAGAACGGCCCGCAGCGATCGTGTCGTACAGAAGCCGGGACCTGAGCTGCGCCGCGGGCGAGACGCGCGCGGACTCTCCCAGTGATTCGCCAAGTGAGTCGTCCAGTGTCCCGTCCAGTGAGTCGTCCAGTGTATAGTGCAGTGTATCGCCTGCCGCCCAGCCGTACGAACCGGAAGCGAGCAACGGCGCCGGCAGTACCATCACGGCCAGCACGACGATGACGGCTGCCGCACCCAGCGTGGGATGCGGCAGGCGCCGCAGCGTCAGCGTTTCGATACGTCGAATCCAACTCATCGGCGAAGCGCGAGCGACTGTCTGATGTAGGGAGAAATCATACGCTCGAAGGTTGGAAGATCCTGCGCACCGAGGACGAAATCGCGAATGATGCCGTCGCGGTCGATCACGTAACTCGTTGGGCGAATCTGAAGTGTCCGGCGAAACGGATCGGGAAGGTCGGCATCGCCAACCACGTAGCCGGCCACGGTTTCGAGAGGAAGGTCGTTCTCGAAATCCACGAGCGTCGCCCTGGACTCGTCGGAGATCGTCAGCACGGTCAGGCCCTGATCCGCATACTTGCGCTGCAGCTCGTTCAGAGCGGGCAGCTCCTCGAGGCAGGGGGCGCACCAGGTAGCCCACCAGTTGATCAGCACGACGCGCCCCCGGTAATCGGACAGTCGTCCCGTCTCCTGCGTCTCAACGTGCGTAAAGGTGAAATCCGGCGCCGGCGCGCCGAGCTCCTCCTGCGTCAGGCGCGGGCCCTGCGGCGTCGTGAATCCCTGACCCGTATCGACGCGATACGTGACAAAGAGCAGGAGTCCGGCCGATAGCATCAACGCCATCGAGAGCAGGGATCCCAGCCGCTCGGACACGCCGGAAGGGAGTAACGTCCCCGTTTTCCGGTAGAGGTAGACCAGGAACCCGGAGGCAAGCGCGATCATGAAGAACGCGGCGAAGTAGGCTAATGCGAAGCTCATGACAGACTCGTCGGATCGTGTGATGGTCTAATCGGCCGTCCTACCTGGACGGCTTGCCGATGTACGCGGCCACTGTTCGAAGTCAAAGTTCGAAGTCACTGTTCGAAATTACTGTTCGAAGTCACAGCTCGAAATCAAAGAGTATCCCGAAGTGCCACAGAAGTTCGTCTCCGTAGCGGACCGTGCTGCTGCCGTCAGGCGTCAGGAATCCTTCACCCAGCTCGACATCGAAGGAATCCATGCCGTACGTTGCGCTGACGAACAGCGCGGTCGGCATCAGATAGAATGAGCCGAGCACGAGTCGAAGCTCCGCGCCAGCATCGCGCCGCACCTCGCCGAAGCCCGGCCAGGATCCCGCCCACGCCATCGCAGCGTCCGCGTACACGCGGCCGTAGAGCTTGTCGACGTACGCGAACAGCACCTGTTTCGAAATATCGGGCAGGACAGGGAAATGATAGGCGGCTTGAAACCACAAGGTTTCGTTACCGCCGAGCGCGTAGAAGGGATAGCCGCGCGCGCCTACGAGGCCGCCCACGTAATCGTTATAGAAATCGTCGACGTCGGCGCCCAGCAGCGTGCTGCCCCGGGCTCGGACGGACAGACCGTGGGCACCGCCCGGCCGCTGCCCGGGCAGCCGAAGTCCAGCCCGAGCGTCGAGCGTGACCCGGTGGTTGCGGTTGCGCTTGTAGGTCGGTACGAGCATTCCGTCCTCCACGTCGAATCGCTCCAGAAGGCGGCCGGTTTCCAGCTCGTAGTGCGCGTCGACCCGTATCTGTTCGGGTAGTACGTCGCTGTCTCGATGTGGCTGTTCCGACTTGAAATAGGAGCCGGCTGTAAACGCCCGTCCGATGAAGTACCGGGAAGCGGACTCCCCGATGAACTGGTTCTCTTCCTTGGAGAAAAATCGCTCCGTCACGACGCGGTAAGGGCTGTACCGATAACCCACCTCCAGAAGCAGCGTTTCGGAGACCTTGCTGCGGAGGTAGAGATCGGCCTCCCACAGGCTGTAGGCGAGGTCGATCCGCGTGGACTCCGGGTAACAGGCCGTGCACGGAAACTCCTCGACCGTCAGCCCTTCCTCCACATTCCGCCGGATGTTGTAAAGCTCGATGGAGATCTGCGGCGACCACCGCCGCGGGATGACGCCGAAGCCCCGCCCGTAGTCGATCAACAGAAAGGCGTCTCGTTCGAGCTTGAGCAGGTTGGACGGTGCAACGAATTCGCTCGGCCCGTCGACGCTTCGGGATCCCGGCCCGACCATGAGTCCGCCGAGCAACGACATCTGCTCGAGGATCTCACGAGAGGTGACGTACAGGCCGAACTTGGTGTTGCGCCACAGGTTTTCAGCGCGCGTTCGCTTCATGACGCGTCCTTCGAGCGACCGGTCGCGGCGCGACGCATAGTTGTCGACCCGAAGCACCGGGAAGAAGCTGAAGGAGGTAAACAGCGGGCTGTATCTCTCGACCGCCAGCCCTTCCTCTTCATCGCCCTGGCCGTCGGAGCGACCGACCGACAGCGGAAACCGTCCGGTCGTCCGCACGCGCGTGACCGCATCCGCCCCGAGCGGATGCAAATCCGTGTCATCGAAGGCATTCACGTGCGACCCGATGCCTGGAACCGTCGGTGAGGGATCCTGCTTGACGGTAATATCCGGTGGCTCGTAGGAGGTGGCTGGATGACCCGGGAGCGCGGTCGGGTCGTCGAGGACGACGATCTTGTACCCGTCCCAATCGAAGCGGGCAAACGCCAGGCGCCCGTCTTGCGACACATCCGGCATAAATGCGCCGCCGATCACGTCGGTCAGTCGCTCGTGGCCGTCTGCAGCGATTTCCGAAGCATCCCCCTCCCTACCCGCCGGCATGCGGTAAAGGTTGAAGATTCCCGAGCGGTCGGAGGCGTAGTGCAGTGCAGATCCGTCCGCATCGAACGCCGGAGACCGCTCGTCCGCCTCCGTCACCAGGACGGGCTCCATCGCGCCGCTCTCTACGTCGACGCGGTACAGATCGCGGGCGCGCTCCCCGGACCGCGAGACGTAGATCCACCGCCCCTCCGGATGCCACGCCGGGTCCGCTATCTGCGTCCCGTCGTCGAAAGACGTGAGCCGGCGGACGGATTCCGTCTCCACCTCGAAAAGGAACAGGTTCGTGGTGCCGTCCGACTGCCCCGTGAAGGCGATCCGGGTACCGTCCGGTCCATATGCCGGCGAAAATGCACGCGCCTCGTGGGTGAGCCGCATCTCCTCTTCCGCCTCCAGGTCGAATCGGTACAGGTCGGAATACCTGAAGCCCTCGGGCGTGGTCTTCGTGCGCGCGTATACGAGTTGTTTGCCGGCCGGATGCCAGGTGACCGAGCCGCCGACGCCGGAGCGTATCTTGTGTTCGTACCCGAACGAGCACACGTACGTCGCCTCGCCTCCATCCAGACCGTCGATCGCGTATGACAGCTCCTCTCCCGTCTCGACGTCGACGACGTACAGCGACATCAGGTTGAAGTCTTCGCCCTTGTTCGAGACGTAGGCCAGCCGGCGCCCGTTCGGTGAAAAGCGGGGATGGAAGTTACTGAACCCGGCATCTTCTATCAGCCGTCCGGCTACCTGCCGGTCACGGATCGGACCGACACGCGCCTCGTATTCGCCGCGAAGCTGCCCGATCCAGTCGGCATAGACGTCGGCGACGTCATCGCCCGTCGCATCCCGAATCGCACGGTCGACGTTTGGATTGCGCCACGCGCCAAGATGGTCCGTGATGCGCCGCAGAACGTCTTCCCCGTACCGTCGGGCGAGGTACTGCGTGAAGGCAAACCCCTGATTGTATACGGCCTCTCGTTCCAGGCTGGAATGAGAATAGAATCCGCCCATCTCAGCGAGCGATAGTTCCTCGCCCGCCAGTACGCGCGTTCGCAGCACCATGTCGCGATGCGAATCCCACGCATCGTAGCTCATATACGCGCGCTGATACTGGGCCGTCCCCTCCGCCAGCCACGCCGGATTGTTCAACGTGGGCATGGGATACGTGACGATCACATTCGGATATCCGTACAGAACGTCCGGCCGCCGAACGTCCTCGTAGTCCAGATACTGAACGTAGAGAAAGGGCACGCGTCGCCCGGCCTTCATCGATTTCTGTACCTGCACCATATGCGTGAACTCGTGCGCAATTACGTTGCGGAGCCAGTTGTGCTCACCACGCAACGGCGAATCGAGTGCGGGCGCCCATATCTCTATCTTGTTGTCGAAGAAGTAAGCCGCACCGTTCGAGTAATCCTCGAAGTCTTTAAGTACTACTGTTATCTTGTCATTGGGTACGTAGTCGTATAGTGAAGTAATAGGTTCATATACTTCTTCGGCGATGCGAGCGACGACCTGTCCCGTGCGGCTGCTTCCTTCTCCGGTAGTATCGTGGTGGAAGACGACGTTGAAATGCTCGGTTTCGATCGTGAACCACTCGAGGGTCGGACGCGCAAAGTCGTAGGCGTCGGGGGAGACCTGCGCGTCGGCTCGGTGGACGGCCGGACCGGCCATCGTACCGGCCGCAATCGTTACGAGCACGACGACCAATTGTATCAGATGTGATTCGAAACGGGTCATCGTATCACCGCCATCTTTACGAGCATGGTTTCGCGATCCCCCTTGGAGGTGGTGGCGGTAAATCGTGCGAAATAGAGGCCGCTCTGTGCGCCGGACGACTGCCAGACGGTTTCGGTCGGCACGCCGCCGTCGACGACGCCCATGTCCATTTCTTCCACGAGAGAGCCGCCCCCATCCACGATGGTTATTTCTACCCGGGCGGACTCCCGAGTGCGAATACGGAGGTGGGTCAATCCATCCTGGATCGGGTTCGGCCAGTTGTAGGTCTCGCGCCGATCTATGAGTGACTCATATGCAGCCGGTTCGTCGGGGGCGCTCCATACCGAAAAGCTCGAATGACCGGGGTCGCGAAAGAGCTGCCCCCACTCCGCATCCTCCCCATACTCCCATCGCCAGGCCTTGACGGTTCCCGATCCGGAGACGGCCGCGATCCGCCTTGCACCGGCGAAGGGCGTCGACGAGACCACGTCGCCGACCTCGAGCGGAAATCCGGCAAGCCGGCGCCCGTCCGCGTCAAACCCGTACAGGTATCCGTCCACGGCACCGACCAGGATCGCCGGGGCGTCACTGCCGGAGCGGCGCACGAGGAGGGGCTGACCGATCTGCGGTGCGCCGACGCCTACAGGGAAATTCTCTACGACGGCGCCGGACTGCGTGAAGGCAAATAGCTCCGGGCCGTGTGCCACGAGCACGTCGAGCCGCCCGTCGCCGTCCAGGTCCGTCAGCACGGGAAAGGACGACAGATCGCCGCCGGCTTCGCGGCCAAGCCGATGCGCCGCAGCACGTACATCCACGTCGAGTACCTGCCCCTCCGGCAGCAGCAGGCGCAGCCGGTCCTCCAGAGGGATCGGCACGACGCCGAGGAGTCCACCTGACTCCATACCGAACGCGGGCCGGCCCGATGCTTCGATTGGATCGTACGTCCACAGCGGGTCCTCCCCGGGATACCCCGCGCCGGTAGCGCCGACGACCAGGAGCGGGTCCCCGCCGACGACGGCGAGTTGCTGCGGCGCACCCGTCGATCCGGTGGACCGGACCAGCACGTCGGATGCCGATACCGATACGAGCGATCGCCTGCCTCCTCCCTCCAGGATGACGTGAAACGTATCCGACCCGCCGGCGCGCGTCCGCACGAGCGGACTCACCGGGCGCATCCCGTCGACGTCGCCGGGCAACGGTGTCGTCCATTCGGTGTCGTGCGTCTTCAGGTCCACGGCGCTGAGCGCCGTCCCACTACCCTGCACACGATGAAGATGCACGAGCGCCTCATCGACGACGGGATGGGTGAGCGACGGATAGGCCGCGGCGGGCGTACCGGAGACGAAGGCGGTCTCTCGCACGGGATCGTATACGACGGTCGCGCCGCCGGCCTCGACGATCGACGAGGCCGGACCGAGCCCCGTCCCCGCAGCCCGAAGCAGCTCCTGCAGCGCGTCCAGGCTGTCCGATTGCACCGGTACGATACCTGATTCGCCCTCCAGTCGGTATACGAACGACATCTCGGCCCCGGGCTCGGAAAAGTCCTCCAGCACGACGAAGCTGGGACCGCCGGCGTTCGTCTCGCTGGAAGGATAGGTCGACGGACCGAACCGGTTTTCGTAGAGGCGGATTTCGCGACCGCCGGGCGTTTCCACGACCACAGGATTGCCGGCGTAAAAGAAATCGAACGGCGTGCCCAGGTCGGCCCGCGGAGCGAACGGATTGTCCGACGGCATGCCGATGTCCTGCGCACCGTCCGCCTCTTCCAGATCGACGGCGCGGCGCGCCCCGGTATTTACGGCATTCTCGGCAAGCCCCAACCGCATCCGTCGCTCGTCGACGTGCCACACGAGGATCCCTCCGTTCAAAACATTGTCGTCCGCATCCAGACCGCCCGGAAGGGCCCAGTCGTAGTTGTCGACGCCCACGACCACCCCGCCCGAGAATCCACTGATAACACTGCCATTGAACGTTTCGTCCCCATTTTCGACGTGCTGCACCGTGACGGCACCGTCCTTCCACACCTGTATCGTCAGGCCGTCCCCTTCCGGGTCCCGATACCGGTTCTCTATCATAAAATATTCGGCATCCGACACGAGCGCCCGGGCCGTCGCCGACGCGTCCGGCAACGAGGCCGCGGACAGGTGGAGCGTATCCGGACCGTTTCCGCCGAGATCCACGGGATCCGTCCACCCCAGATAATACTTCGTCCACGCCATCGGCTCGGGCGGAAACAATCCGGCATACGCAAAGATGCCCTGCGCATCCATCAATCCAAACGGTCCAATGGCGCTCCGTCCCGTGGTGACATCGAACAGATCGGGGACACCGAGATAATTAAAAAAGCTCGCCGCCAGCATGCCGTTGATGGAAAGCTCGAGCAGGAAGGGCCGGTCCGCGATGAAGTCGGTTCCCAGCCGCGTCTCCGTCCGAGGTACGATCATGGAATGTCCGACCGGCATCCCGTTGAAGCGAGCACCGGCGGCCCCTAAGCGCGCCAGCGTTTCCGCTCCGAAATAGATCGACGGCAGGTCTTCGGGGGTTTTATCAAGGGTTGTCCCGATCAGCTCTACGTCGCGCCCCACGCCGGCGTGAAAGAGCACGAACGCCGTTCGGTCCGGCGAGAAGCCGCTCATGTCGAAATCCGACTCCCCGTCGGCCTGCGTCCACGCATCGAAGATCAGCCGCGCGAGCTTCGCCCGCTCGGCGTCACTATCCGACGCCTCGCCGGTCGGCGCATACTCGCCCATCTTCTTCGGAAGCGTGACGACATCCGGGATGAGGTGGGTCCGCACGACCGTCCGGCCGTCCGACACCCGCGCCACATAATGCTCCAGAAAATCGAGGTGCGCCTGGAAATACGAAGCATCGTGGGGAAGCGGATCGACGGACGGTTCGAGTCCGCCGTACAGATCTCCGGAGAACGTCCCGTCCCCCGTCGTAAAACGGGTCGTGTCCGCCTGAAACTCGACGCGCAGCGCGACCACGTCGTAGGACGCCGCGGCCGGCCGACGGAGCGGTGGTGTCGATCTCGACGTGGAGCGCCCGGTGTCGACGTAGCGGAGGCCCCGCACCTCCGGAGCGGCACTGGATCCATTCTGCGCGAGAGCGTCGACCGTCCAGACCGACGCGAGGAGCAGCGCCGCCACGCCGACCGCGAGGCCGCACGTGAAGACCCGCCTCCGGCCGCGCGTCACGTTTCGTTCGCCGATGCTATTCATTCCCGTCCAGTACGGTCTTCTTGGATGAACCGATGTACGTCTGCCCGAAGACCGAACCGGAATCGATACCACTTATCTCAGGAAATTGAGCAGGAGCGAAAAGCGCATCGT
>JBBDTI010000008.1:0-12236 GCA_040904565.1 Rhodothermales bacterium | reverse complement strand
GCCCTCATCGTGCCACCCCGCGTCGTACATGCCTATCGCAACGTGGGTGACGACGACGCGTTGATCGTCAACTGCCCCAACCGGCTCTATGCTGGAGAGAACAAACACGGTCCGGTCGACGAGATACGGCACGAAGACCGACCGGATTCTCCGTTCAAGATCGACTAGCTTCGTGCGCCCCGGAGGCGATAATCCGCGGGAGGCGAGCTAAGCCTGCCCGGTGCCTCAAAATCCTTCGAGCACGCGCGCCACGGACCCGGCATATCCCGAGCCAAAGTGGTTAAGGTGATTGATGAGGTGATACAGGTTATATACCTGGCGCCGTTCGTAATAACCCGATTCCAGGGGCCATGCTTCCCTGTAAGCCTGGAAGAACGTCGACGAGAATCCGCCGAAAAGTTCCGACATGGCCAGATCGGCTTCGCGGTGACCGTAATAGGCGGCCGGATCGATGAGCGCCGGCGCGCCTCGATCGGTCACCATAATGTTTCCACTCCACAGATCGCCGTGCAGCATCGACGGCGGTGGTGACGCCGGAAGCAGCTCGTCCAGCCGGTTCATGAGCCGGTCCATCGGTCCGTTCCAGCTTTCGTTCCAGTGCCCACCCTCCCGGGCTCGGCGCACCTGAACCTCGAGGCGCCTCGAACGGAAGAAGTCCGGCCACGACGCACTCCAATCGTTGTTCTGGGGCAGGCGGCCGATAAAATTGTCCTGCTCGAAACCGTACTGCGAGGCGGTTCTCCGATGCAGCGCTGCAAGACCGGCACCGAGCGTTTCCCAATATTCTGCCGCACGTTCGCCGGTTTCGATCCACTCGAGCACGAGAAATCCGCATGACGCGTCGGACCCACCCCGCGCGACGAGCGGCTCGGGAACGATGAGGCCGCCGTCGGCATCACGGAGGGCCCGTAATCCGGCAGCCTCCGCGGGAAACGTAGCAGCGGCCTCCTTCCTGCTCCACTTGACGAACACGGAGCACCGGTCCGTATCCACGCGTGTGGCGTGCGAGATGCAGCCGCCGCCTACAGCCTGCGTGCGTACGACGGACGCGTCGAGATGCAGTTCGATGGCCGAGGCGACGTCCGGCGGCAGCATCACTCCGCTGGTGTCAGATCGTGCTCCTCAACGAGCCGCGCCAGGAGCATCTCCACGGTACGATCCACGATCTGATACACGTTCTCGAATCCACGGGCTCCGCCGTGATACGGATCGGGTACCTGGTAATCCTCCGGCTCCGGATCGAATTCCCTGAAGAGCCGCACCTTGTTCCCGTGTTCGTCCTCCCGATCGAGGTACAGAACGTCGTGCAGGTTGTTCTTGTCCATCGCGAAGATATAATCGAACTCGTCAAGGTCGGTCCGATCGAACTGGCTGGCACGGTGCCCGTCCAGTGAAACACCGTATTCGGCAGCCTTCGTCCGCATTCGCGTGTCGGCTCCCTGACCGACGTGCCAGTCTCCCGTGCCGGAGGATCGGACGTCGAACTCGGCGTTCATCCCCGCCTCTTCGACGTGCCTCCGGAAAAGATATTCTGCGAGCGGACTGCGGCAGATGTTACCCAGACAAACGAACATGATCCGTATCTTTCTATCCGTCATAGATCGCCAGTCATAGATCGAATGATTCTCTTCCGATGGATGCGTAACAATCGGCACGGCGGCTCCGACAGTGAAACGATGTTGCTGAAACTATGCCGCACGCGACCCGCTATGAGTCGTGTCTTAAATATCACTCCGTGCCCGGAATATCCCTTCTCATCCAGAATTCGCATGCAATCCTCCCTCGATTTTTCTCCTCGGGAGCCTGAAGTCCTCTCCGTCAGCGGCCTTACGGGATCCCTTCGCGAGCTGGTAGAGAGCCGGTTCAGCGACGTATGGGTGGAGGGAGAGCTCTCCAACTTCAAGCGGCATTCGTCCGGCCACTGCTATTTCACGCTGAAGGACGAAGACGCACAGATTCGCGGCGTCATGTTTAGGGGAGATGCCCGCCGCGTATCGTTTAATCCACAGGACGGCATGCTCGTACACGCCTATGGGTCGGCCTCGGTGTACGAACCGCGGGGGGACCTGCAGATCATCGTTCGTGGGATGAAGATGGCCGGTGAAGGCGCCCTCCAGAAAGCATTCGAGGCATTGAAGAACAAACTCGCGGCCGAAGGACTCTTCGATCGGGAGCGCAAAAGACCGATACCCAGGTATCCCCTACGCCTGGGCATCGTCACGTCCGGTACCGGGGCGGCCTTGCACGACATCCTGAGTACGCTGGAACGACGGTTCCCGTGCGTCGACGTGCAGGTCTGCCCCGTTCAGGTGCAGGGGATGGGAGCCGGCGACGAGATCGCGCGGGCCATCGATCTGTTCAACCGCCAGGACAGACCCGCCGATGCACTGATTGTAGGTCGTGGAGGCGGCTCGCTCGAAGATCTATGGGCCTTCAACGAAGAAGTGGTAGCCCGGGCCGTCCATGCTTCCCGCATCCCGATCATAAGCGCTGTTGGACACGAAACCGACTTCTCGATCTGCGACTTCGTCGCGGACCGACGCGCGGCCACGCCGTCGATGGCTGCCGAGATCGCCGTACCGGACAGGAAAGAGATCCTCGGGGCTCTCGATGCACGGGCGGCCGTACTCACGACCTCTCTCCAGAGGCACGTCGACCAATCTCGGCGCCACATCCGTCATTTGATCTCCACGTATGGATTCAAGCGGCCCGCGGATCGGCTTCGCCAGTACGTTCAGCGGGTAGACGGACTCGTAGAACGCTTAAACCGTTCCTCGGAACGCCGTATCGAAGTACGGCGCTCCGGAGTGCAGGCACTTCGAGATCGTCTTGAGCTCCTCAGTCCCACGCGCCCGCTCGAACGCGGCTACATCCTCGTTGAACGCGGTGACGGGATCATTCGCGACGCGGCGGCCGTCTCTGAGGGAGACCGGCTCGTTCTTCGGTTCGCGAACGGACGCGTACCGGTGACGGCCGACGGACCCGCCTTCGAACTCGACAGCAGCGAATCGTAGTACAACCGATCGAGGGTCAACCAGCGTTGAAGCCCCGTACGCGGCTTTTCTTCGCCCTCCTCGATTCGTACTATGTGATTCGACGTATGAAAAGCGGTCCCTCTGTTCGACGGAAGCAATTCCTCATGCGCATGCTATGAGCTCCCAGACGACGAGACTTACGGTTGACGTAACGCCTTCCTCTCGCGTTGACGTTATCGATATCAAGCAACGCATTCGCGAGCATTACGGCGACGTCCTCGATCAATACGATCGTACGCTCTACTGCTCGCACCATACCACCGCGGGATACTTCGACCAGCACCTCGTTCGCCGCCTGGATCACAGTCCGGATTCCCTTCAGATCCTGCTGCGCGCGTTTCAGGAGCTTTTCCCTCCGAACAGTGATTATCATCACGATCAACTTCACCTCCGAACGGAGCTTACGGCGGAGGAACGGAAGTCGGAGCCTCGGAATGCGGACTCCCACCTCACGTTCATCGGATCCGGGCTGGAGAACTGCGTCCCATACACGAACGAAACGGATACGCCCGTTTATTTCGTGGATCTTGACGGTGTGATGGAAGACCGGCCGCGACGGAGACGATCGACCGTCGTCGGCTACAACAAGGACGAGGTCGTCGATCGATTCGAATTCGACGTGCCTGTATCCGGCCACGCCATCGATTCGATCAATTTGAAGAACGGCGAGATCGGGCTCTACCATCACCTCCAGGAGCACGTACGTAGGGCCGGCATCGACAAGGGATGGATCGAACTTGACCTCGACGCAGGCGAGCAGAATGCCGGATTAACCGTAAACGAGTACGAGACGCTGCTGATGCAGCACGATCTCGTGGACGTCCTGCGGAACCCGATGCGCCACGTTGCGGCGAAAGGCCGAAGTATGCTGCGCGACCCGAAAGCCATTCCCGGTAAGGCGAAGAACTACGCCAAGTACGATCTCGTCCACGTCGTCAACCAGGTGCTGGACCGGCTCGGGCTGAATGAGTCGCTGGTCGAGCGCGTCATCGATCGCCTTTTTGCCTTTCCCGCCTCCCGCTTCCTGCGTATGAAGCGGTCCGTTCGCCTTCTCGTGTGCGACACGGAAACAGATGACAATGCCGGTGGGAAGATCATTCAGGGCACGTACCAGAGTCCCATCCTCGTGCAGTGGAAGAAATCGGATGCAGGCCGTCGGCGCATCAACGCCACGTTCAAACGCTGCGTCTGATTTACCGTTAGATCAGTGAGTGCGATTGCCCGCCATCGACGTTCAGGCACGCTCCGGTTACGAGGCTCGCACGCTGCGACACGAGGAAGGCCACCACGTCGGCCACCTCCTCCGCCTTACCGAATCGACCGATCGGCAGGTGCTGCTCCACGAATGCCTTCATTTCATCCGGCTGTTCCCGCACGCGTCGATCCCAGCTTCCGCCGGGAAACCGGATGGAGCCCGGCGCGACGCTGTTGACCCGAATATTTTCCGGGGCTAGCTCCAGGGCCATGATCTTGGAAACGCTGATGAGGGCAGACTTCGTCGTGTTGTAGATCGACAGTCCGGGTCCGCCCGCCTCCCGCCCGAAGATGGACGAGATGAAGACGATCGCACCGCTCCCGGCTTCCCGCATGAACGGGATCGCCGCGCGGCTGCATCGGATGTGTGAATTGAAGTTCAGATCCAGAATGTCGGCCCAGTCCTCGTCCGTCGTCTCGACGAACGGCTTCCGCCTGTTTCCCCCTACGTTGTTTACGAGGATGTCCAGACGCCCGAATCGATCCACCGTCGCGTCGATGAGCTCCTGCGGTGCTTCCGCACGCGTCAGATCAGTCTCCAGAGCCAGCACGTCGGCACCACCGTCTCTCAGTTCGGCGGCCGTTTCCTCGAGATCGTCGGTGCTGCGCGCGCAGACGGTCACACTGCAGCCTTCTTCCGCCAGCCTGGCCGCGATGTATTTCCCGATACCGCGACTAGAGCCCGTCACGACGGCGACTTTGTTTTTCAGACCAAGATCCATGGGATGCCTCGATACCTTTCTGATTCGTTTTAGGTGAACCGTATGCCTCGATGCGCTTTAAAAGATAATCGACCTGGCGTATCGGCGGGTCCACCGTATCGAAAATTCGAGCGCTGAGACCGGTTTTCCGTATCAGGACCTGAGACCAGAACGTCAGACCATCTCGTCAGACCATCTCGTCAGACCAGAAACTCCGTACCAGGATCTTAAACCATGGCCTCAATCCAGGACCTATGCACCAGGCCGGTACGTTCATGAAGTCGCGCGCTGGTCGAGCAGGGATCGACGGCCGCCGCACTTCACGGCTACGGTCCTTCCAAGGACGTAGTTTGGCTGACCGTCATCAAGGACAGCCGGTTGAAAACATTACGAAGGCGTGTGAATAGGAGGAGTATCCAGACTGATTCCGCGAGAACCGATGCCGGATGAATCCACATATGAGTTGCCGGAGGACCTGACGTTCGAGCAGGCCGTAGAGCGACTGGAAGAGATCGTCGAGACACTCGAGAGCGACGGCTTCGCCCTGGAAGAAGCTCTTGAGGCTCACGCCGAAGGAATTGCGCTGGCCAGGTTCTGCATGAACCGTCTCGAAAAGGCCGAACTGCGAATCCAACAACTTTCCCTCCCGAATGACTGATCCGAACATGCCCGACCCGCTGCGGGATCTGCCCGATGAGGCTCGTATCTGGGTTTATGCCGCGGATCGAGACCTGAACGATCTGCAAGAGAAGCGGGTCGCCGAAATACTAAATGATTTCTGTGCGTCCTGGATGTCGCACGGCAGACCGGTGGAAAGCGCAGCCGACGTGCTGGAAGGACGTTTCGCCGTGATCGCAGGCAGAATCGTCGAAGGCGACATCTCCGGCTGCGGTATCGACGCATCGGTCCACGCGCTGGAAAAGGCGAGCAACGAGTTGCCTTTCGACTGGTCACCTGCGCTTACCGTTCACTATCGAGACGAGAACGGCGGGATTCGATCCGTTTCGCGGTCGGATTTTCGGAGCCTCGTGCGTTCCGGCGACGTAGGCCCGGATACCCGCGTATTCGACCTGAACATCCAGTCGCTTGCAGACCTTCGAGAAGACAAATTTGAGCAGGCGGCTGCAAACACCTGGCACGCGCGTGCCTTTCGCCTCGCCGAGCCGGCCACGTGATGGTTCCCTCGTTCACCCGGACACGTGACGCGTCGTCCGCCGCGGCTGCTTTCGCCACACGCTCCCGCGCACTCCAGCCTTCAATCCAATGAGGCCCCCCAGTGGGGAACCTAATACGCGGAATGATAAACCCGACGGCTTCTATCCAACCTCTTCTCTTGTCCGCCGTACTCGCCCTAACGGCTCAGGTCGTGGCCGCACAATCGTACGTCAATCAGACGGAGGTCGAAAACGTCCTGTTCCAGAACCGAGTCGACGACCTCGACGCGTTGCCGGACGTATCCTACGGCTATTTCGTGATTGGCGACGGACGAACCAATACCGTGCTGGCACGCAACACATTTTATAAGATCATCGGTGGAGGAGATTCCGAGGTGGGGCGGGAACGCTCGAAGCTGGTCGAGCTGCTGAACCGGCGCCTGATGGGAAACGTAGAAATCGGCGACACGCTGGTTATACCTGACACGTACGACCTGGACTTTCGCGCGTACTCCCCGTTCCCGCGACACTATCTAGGCGCACGCGAATTCGACAAGCTGTTCATCATTCACAAGACCATTCAGGCCTGGGCCGCCTATGAACACGGAGAGCTGACCCGCTGGGGCATCGTGAATACCGGGGCCGAGACAAGTCCGACACCGACGGGGCGATTCAACTTCAACTGGAAGACGGAGTACCGCGTCTCCTCCCTGAGTCCGCCCGGCGAACGCTGGGAGATGTACTGGGTGTTCAACTTCCACAACCCGAGGGGCATTCATATCCACCAATATCCCATGCCCACGGGAGGACCTACGAGCCACGGATGCGTTCGTCTCGTGGACATCGACGCGCGATGGATTTACGATTGGGCTGACCCCTGGACAGTAGCGAACGGGCGCGTAGACATTGGCTCGATCGGCAGCCCGATCGAGGAACTCGGTACGACGGTTCTCGTGCTCGGTGAAGATCCGAATGGCGATCCCATTCCATTCGAGTTCGAGGACCGGCATCCGGTCCCGAATAGGGTCGAACTGCCGGATCATCCCTACGACGTACCGCCCGGAACCGACCAGCAGGAACGATTCGACCATCTTCGCGCATCTCGATAAGGGCAGGGCGACGGACGTTTTAATAGGGCGGGTGCTGAGGCCAGGTCGGCGTTGCCCGTTCGAAGGACCATGTCGACCTCGCGCGTGCGGTCTGGCGCACCGCGTGTCGGAAGGCTGGGTCCCAGTTACCGGATCGGCGTGAACAGTCGGTCATACCTCGGCCGCTTTCCCGTTCGATCCCAGGAAAAATAGATGAGCGTCGCCTTACCGACGACGTGATCCCAGGGTACGAAGCCCCAGATACGACTATCGAACGAGCTGTCCCGGTTGTCCCCCATCACGAAGAAATAATCCTTCTCGACGACGTACGTCGCGGCCGGTTCGCCATCGACGAAAACTTCGTCTCCGAGCACGGCAAGATCGTGCCCTTCGTACCGTTCCACGACGTCTCGATATGCCGGCACGTTGACACGCGTCAATCGGACGCTGTCTCCGCGGGCGGGCACGTGAAGCGGGCCGTAGTTATCCGGAACGTGGCCGGCACCTTCCGGGAAGACGACACCGGCCCGCGCGGCGTTCCTCGGCGTGACGAGCGGTTGAACGGACTCAATCTCTGACCATCCACCGACTTCCTGCGCCAGGGCGACGGTAGACTGGAACGCCACCCCGTCCAGCTGCTCTCCAACCCGGCCGATCTCTTCTGCGCCTGCATCAACGAGTCGATCGATCGGAAATGTCCGAGACGTCCTGCGGATCGCCAGCCATTTCTGCTGCATATCATCCGCCAGCGGCACGCTCCTTCCATTGACGTAGGGTACCTTGTCGACGATCGACAGCGTGTCACCGGGCAGGCCGACAATGCGCTTGATGTAGTGCGTTTTGCGCCCGATGGGTGCGTCCTCCTTCGGGAAGTTGAAGACGATGACGTCACCCCTATTCGGATCCTGAAATCCGGGCAGGCGTCCGCCGGGCAATTCCACACCGGGAACGTACAGATTGAGAAATGGGAGACCTACCGTAAGCGGAAGGCGCGGCCCGTAGCGCAGCTTCGAAACCACCACGAAGTCGCCGGCAAGCAACGTCTTTTCCATCGACGACGTAGGGATCCGGAAGGCCTCGATGAAGAAGCCGCGTATGATCATCGCGGCGCTGAGGGCAATGACGATGGTCAGCAGCCAGTCTCGGAGCGAGACGCGCGGCTTCTTCCCGGCATCGATGCTGGGTCCGGATTCCGCGCGCGAGGCGACACCTCCAGGGGATGTGGTTCGACGGTAGAACAAGCGGCAAGACCTCCACTGCGGCTAATCGATGACGTGGAAAAGCCTGCCGAAGCGTGGGAGCATGGCCTCACCATCCCAGGAAAAATAAATCATCAAGGCCTTCCCTACGACGTGATCCATGGGAACGAACCCCCAGAAGCGGCTGTCCTCCGAATTGTCGCGGTTATCACCCATCACAAAATAATAGTCCTGCTCGAACGTATACGTCGTTACCGCCCGGCCGTCGATCTCGAAGCCGCCGTCATCTCGCCGCGTGGCGGCGTGGCCCTCATATCTCGTAATGACGGTCTCATACACGGGCCAGTTTACGTCCGACAGCTGGACGACCTCTCCGGCCTCCGGGATATGTATCGGCCCGTAGTTGTCCGGAGTAAAACCGCGGCCCGGCGGGTACATTAGAGCACTGTATCCCACGTTGTCGGGAGCGATGTACGGTGCGACGTCCTCAACCCACGGCCAGGACTCGATTTCGCGCATGGCGCCCGGGGTCGACAACACGCGCACGACGGTCGGATCCGACGTCGTCTGCACGTCGGACACACCGAGATCCCGGAGGGCCGAACCGGAAAGCGCCACTCTCGGGTCGTTCTTGTGAACGTTCCAGTACTGCTGCATGTCTTCCCGCAGCGGTAGGGTCTCCCCATCCACGTGGACGACCTTGTCCACCACCTCCAGCGTCTCGCCGGGCAACCCGACGACGCGTTTGATGTAATGCATCTTCCGATCGATCGGCCTGTTTTCCGGAGGGAAATTGAACACGATCGCGTCTCCCCGTGCCACCTCCGTAAAGCCCGGAAGGCGGAGCTCCGGAAAGCGCAGCCCCGGTACGTAGATCTGTGTGAACGGAATCCCGAGAGTCATTGGAGTCCGCGTGCCGTAATGCACCTTCGATACGAAGAGATAATCCCCGATCAAGAGACTCTTCTCCATCGACGGGGTGGGAATGCGGAAGAGATCGAAGATCAGCGTCCGCACGATCAGCATGACGACCAGGACGAATACAAAGGCATCCGTCCATTCGCGTATCGCGCCCTTCGGCTTCGGCTCCTCCTTCCCGTCTGATTTTCCCGCCGACATGCGAGCGAGGCGATCGTCCGATCCCCGGCGCCCTTTCTTGCTCCCTCTCAATCCAGCCAAAATGAAATCCGTTCAGTATAGATACGTTACGGGGTCCGGACGTCCTCGATACGCGGGCGTCCCTGCCGCAGGTTCGGACGGGATATACGATCCACGAAAAAGCGTTCTCCGTCGAATCCAGTAAGAAACCACATCCCCTGCTCCATCAGATAATAGTAATCGACGTACGGCGCACGCCGTCCGCCATTTAACGCGGGTTGAAGCAGCGCCGCCTTCAGGTCGGGGAGCACATTTCTGTAGGACTGATCGGTAGCGACCACGACGCCCCGCTCGAAAGTCCCGTTGACGTCCATCACTTTAACCGGAATCGTATCGTTCAGCACAAACCAGTACTGAAACTGGATATATTCGCGGGATTCATCGTCTGTATCGGAAATATCCGCAATCGTGCGGGTCGGCGAACCAAAGTGCGCTTCGAGCATGGCACGAAGGTCCCTGGTGTACGTGGTATCGATGGCGTCGAACGTGTTGCTGCCGATAAACGACCACTGCGTTTCCGCGAATTCGCGCTCGAACCAGCCGGCCCCGAGCCTCGGCGTCAGGCTCGTCTTCTCGATTCGAATCGACGGCTCTTCGACCGGCGGCGGTTCCACAGCCGGTGGCGGGTATATCACAGCCATCTGCCTCCGGACAGATTCGCTGACGTATGGAAGAGATTGGAGAGGACGCGGCTCGGCTCGAACGCCGTACCGCTCGAAGATGCGCTCTACCTGCGCCTGAAACCGAGCCGATCTGTACATTTCCACCAGCGACTGAGACTGCGCCGGCCGGATCAGAAAACCCGTGCAGGCGATCGCAACCAGCGCTGCGGCGGCACCTATGTGGAAGTCGTTTCGCACCACGTGTCCGTCTCAGTCCTCCATGGAAAGCACGGCGAGGAAGGCCTCCTGGGGTACCTCGACCTTGCCCACCTGTTTCATTCGCTTCTTTCCCTCCTTCTGCTTCTCGAGCAGTTTGCGTTTGCGTGAAACGTCGCCCCCGTAGCACTTGGCCGTAACGTCCTTGCGCATGGCGCGGACGGTCTCACGGGCGATTACCTTGTTGCCGATCGAAGCCTGGAGGGCCACCTCGAACATCTGCTGGGGGATGAGTTCCTTGAGCTTCAGCGTCAATTTTCGCCCCATGTCGTACGCCTTGTCGCGGTGTACGATGGTCGATAGCGCATCGACGGCATCCCCATTGATCAGAATGTCGAGCTTAACCAGGTCGCTCTCCCGGTAGTCGATAAACTCGTAGTCGAACGAGGCATATCCGCGACTGAGGCTTTTCAACTTGTCGTAAAAGTCGAACACAATTTCGGCGAGCGGAAGCTCGTAATGCAAATTGACGCGTTCGGTGTCCAGATACGACTGATTTACGTACACGCCGCGCCGATCCTGACACAGCTGCATCAGGTTGCCGATGTAATCACTCGGCGTGATAATCTCTGCCTTGACGAACGGCTCTCGGACGCGTTCGATGCCGCCGCGTTTCGGCATGCTGTTCGGATTGTCCACGATGACCTTCGTGCCGTCGCTCCGCACGACCTCATATTTAACGTTCGGCACCGTCGTTATGATATCCAGCCCGAATTCTCGGTCGAGACGTTCCTGAATGATCTCCATATGGAGCAATCCAAGAAAGCCGATACGAAAACCGAACCCGAGCGCGGCGGAAGTCTCGGGCTCGTATGTAAGCGCGGCGTCGTTCAGCTGAAGTTTCTCCAGCGATGAACGGAGATCTTCGAAATCGTCGGCGTCGGTTGGATACACGCCGCTGAAGACCATCGGCTTGACCTCTCTGAATCCCTTGATGGGTTCATCTGCCGGATTCGATGCCAGCGTAATCGTATCACCGACCCGCGTATCGTGCACGTCCTTGACGGAACCGATGATGTAGCCCACGTCGCCGGCGCGCAGTTCATTCACCGGCTTCATCGTGAGCTGAAGAAATCCGATCTCTTCGGCATCGTACTCCTTGTAATTGGACATGAAGCGCATCGCATCCCCCTTCCGCAGCGTGCCGTCGAAAAGCCGCGCGTACACGATCGAGCCGCGATACTGATTGAATACAGAGTCGAAAATCAGGGCCTTCAGGGGTGCCTCCGGATCTCCCTTCGGGGGCGGCACGCGGCGCACAAGATCTTCCAGAAGGCGGTCGATACCTGCGCCCGTCTTGGCACTCATCTGGATGACGTCTTCCGCCGGCTCGCCAATCAGGTCTTCGATCGACTGGGCCACGACGTCGGGACGGGCATTCGGGAGATCGACCTTATTCACCACGGGGATGATCTCGAGGTCGTGCCCCAGGGCGAGATGCAAATTCGATATCGTTTGCGCCTCGATACCCTGCGCCGCGTCGACGACGAGTATGGCACCCTCGCAGGCTTTCAGCGCGCGTGACACTTCGTACGTGAAGTCCACGTGCCCCGGCGTATCGATCAGATTCAGCACGTACTCCTCGCCGTCCTCGGCCTGGTACGTCATGCGAACGGCATGGCTCTTAATCGTGATGCCGCGCTCGCGTTCTAGGTCCATGCTGTCGAGCACCTGCTCCTGCATGTCCCGATCCGTAACGGTTCCCGTCACTTCGAGGAGTCGATCGGCCAGCGTACTCTTGCCATGATCGATATGAGCAATAATGCAGA
>JBBDTI010000007.1:11302-12790 GCA_040904565.1 Rhodothermales bacterium | reverse complement strand
GGAAACAGATCAAGCAATGAGCGACGCCGTCCTTCGCCACGTCTACATCCAGGATCTCGCCGAGCACGAAGGGGAGGAGGTCCAGCTCAAGGGCTGGCTCTACAACAAGCGCGGCTCGAAGTCCGTCCAGTTTCTCATCCTGAGGGATGGAACGGGCCTGGCACAGTGCGTGGTCGGGGTGGACGACGTGGACGAGGAGACGTGGCAGGCGGCGGACGACTGCGCGCAGGAGACGTCGCTGACGGTGACCGGCACCGTCGTGGCCGACGAGCGACAGGTGGGAGGCTACGAGATCCACGTGTCGTCCATCCGCACCATCGGCACGTCCGTCGACTATCCCATCACCCCCAAGGAACACGGCATCGATTTCCTGATGTCGAACCGGCACCTCTGGCTGCGGAGCCGGAAGCCGTGGGCGATCATGCGGATCCGCAACCGCCTCATCATGGCCATCCACACGTTCTTTCAGGATCGCGGATTTCTGCAGATGGACGCACCCATCCTCACCGGCAACGCCGTGGAAGGGACCTCGACGCTGTTCGGGATCGATTATTTCGGGGACGAAGCCTACCTCACGCAGAGCGGACAGCTCTACGGGGAGGCGATGGCGATGGCGTTCGGGCGGATTTACACGTTCGGACCCACGTTTCGGGCGGAAAAGTCGAAGACCCGTCGCCATCTAACCGAGTTCTGGATGATCGAGCCCGAGATGGCGTTCTACGACCTGGAGATGAACATGGATCTGGCGGAGGACTTTCTCGTGTACGTCGTGCAGGACGTGCTGGAGCACTGCGAGGAGGAGCTCGACGTGCTCGAGCGCGACCGCGCGCCGCTCGAGAAGGTCCGCGCGCCGTTTCCCCGGATGTCGTATTCGGAGGCGGTCGAGCTGCTGAAGAGCGACGAGACGGCGGAAATGCTGGACCGGCGCATGGAGGAGCTGCGCGAGGAGGCGGACCTGCTCGAGGGGGAGCGGGCGGAGAACCGGAAGCGGTACGGGCAGGCGAAGAAGTCCGAGAAGCGGCGGATCGACGCGCGGGAGATCGAGATCCATCAGCGTCTCGAGGAGATTGAAGAGGATCTAAGGTATCTGCCGGACTGGAAGGCGTCGGCCCGGTCGTTCGAGTGGGGGAATGATTTCGGAGGCAGCGACGAGACGGTGCTTACGTGGCATTTTGACCGTCCGATCGTCGTGCACCGCTATCCCGCTCAGGTGAAGGCGTTCTATATGAAGCGGGACCCCGACGACGACCGGCTTGCCCTCGGGATGGACGTCCTCGCGCCTGAAGGCTATGGGGAGATCGTGGGCGGCGGGGAGCGGGCGACCGACATGGATTTTTTGGAGGAGCAGATCCGGGCGCACGATCTCCCGCGGGACGTGTTCGAATGGTACCTGGATCTCCGCCGGTTCGGCTCCGTGCCGCACGCGGGCTTCGGACTGGGCCTGGAGCGGACCATCACCTGGATCACCGGGATCGATCACGTCCGCGA
>JBBDTI010000007.1:5454-11202 GCA_040904565.1 Rhodothermales bacterium | reverse complement strand
GTCCGTTCCGTGAGCGAGCAGAGCTTCGATTTTCCCCGGCCGACCTACCGGGTCGAGGCGATGGAGATGTCCGCCCGCGGAGCCCCGGAACCGGATGCGTACGCGGCCGGCGAACTCGAAGTGAGGGTAAGCGTACAGGTTGTGTTCGAACTCGAGTAGACATTGGTGTCCTCCTTCAGCCAAGCTTCATGCCGGATCGTTGATCCGGGGCTCGGGAGGCGCTACCTTAACCACATGCAACACCTGCGATCCACATGGCTGCTACGAAGCGTGGCGCTCCTCCTGGTAGGGGCGCTGTTGCCTATGCTGTTCGCACCGTCGAGTAATGCACCGTCGAGCCGTGCGCCGTTGAATCCTGCCGTGTCGAGCTCAGCATCGAGCTCGTATGCCGACTGGCTGCGCAGCCAGCTCCGCGTTCCGGCCGATGCGTCCGTGGACCGGGCGCTGGAAGCGGCCGTGGAGACTCGCGCGGCGTCGATCACGGAGTTCGTCGGCGCCTTCTTGTCGGCTTATGAATCGGACCACCCCGATCGATCGGCCGCGCGGGTGTTCGTGGACAGAGATCTGTCCGACGAAGCGCTCATCAGCTACCTGCAGCGGCGCTTTACGGAGGTTGGGGGTGAAGCCGTATTGCTGCGGCTTCGGTTGATCGCGTCGACGACGGGTTCCACGTGGTCCTCGGGTTCCGTCTCGGCCGTCCCGTCCCGCATTTCACGCGCGCTGCACGCAGCCCGGCCGTCGGTTTCGGCGTTCCTCGTCGACGCCGTCGTAACCTCTTTCCGGTCCCTCTCACCTGCACGTCCGCAGGGACCCTAGCTCGCGAGCCGAGGTGCGCCGTCGACCGCGCGTCCAGGCAAGCCATCCACAAGCGAGCCATCCACAAGGCCTGCCGAGCATCATTCGGTGAGGCTCATCCTCTTTTGACATCCAACCAACAGTAGCGAATCATGCAGGGGAACGGATTTAAGATCTTTCTGACCGTCTTCTTCCTCGGTCTTTCGGGGTACTACCTGTATCCCTCCGTCCAGAACTATCTCATCACCAGGGAGATGAATCAGCTTCAGGGTGAGGAGCGGGCGGAATACGAACGAGAGAACATCCAAAAAATCAGAACCGTCAAGGAAAACGCGCTCAAGCTGGGGCTGGACCTCCAGGGCGGCATGCACGTGACGCTTCAGGTCCGCACGGACGCCCTCGTACGGGAGCTGGCGATCGACGTCGACGACACGTTCGATGAGGTGCTCGCCGTCGCACAGGAGCGCGCTGAAGCGGAGGACCTGTCGGTCATCGACGCGTTCGTGGAGGAGTTCGAGCGGCGCGATCCCGAAGCGCGGCTCTCGCGGTATTTCCGGAACACGGACGCGGGAATCACGCGGCGATCGACGAACGACGAAGTGGCGGGATACCTGCGCGGGCAGGCCGACAATGCCATCGACCGTGCTATATCGATCATCCGTGACCGCGTCGACCGGTACGGGGTGACCGAGCCCTCGATACAGAAGCAGGGCACGCGGCGCGTGGTCGTCGAGCTGCCCGGCATCGACGATCCCGAACGCGTGCGCAACCTGCTGCGCGGTACGGCGCGCCTCGAGTTTCGACTGATGGCCGAACCGAGCGAGCTGCAGCGCTCCCTCCAGCAGATCATTCAGTATTTCGAAACGGAAGGGGCGGATGCCGCGCCGGATGAGCTCTCCGAAGCGTCTGAGGGCGATGCGGCCACAGAAGCTGAAGGCGCAACGGACGGCGCATCGGACAGCGCAACGGACGGCGCATCGGACAGCGCAACGCTCGCCGACCAGGAAGAGGATACGACCTTCGACCCCTCGCAGCTGCTCGATCAACCGGACCAGGCCGAGCCGACGAATCCGCTTCTGGCCGTCATGCAGCCGATGGGCGAGGGGGTACATTTCGGACTGGTTTCCGAACAGGATACCGCCGCGGTGAACGAGATGCTCTCCCGACCGGACGTGCAGGCGATGCTGCCGAACGGCGTTGAGCTGGTCTACACGGCGAGTCCGGCCGGACAGTCCGAAGAAGGCCTCGAGGTGTTCTATCTGCTCGGCGTGCGCGAGGAGATCGAGCTCACGGGAGACGTGATCACGGACGCGCGCGTGGATTTCGACGAGATGAACCAGGCCGAGGTGACGATGGTGATGAATTCGGAAGGGGCCCGGACGTGGGCGCGCCTGACGGGCGCCAACGTCAACAAGCCCGTCGCCATCGTGCTGGATAATGTCGTGTATTCGTACCCGACGGTGATCAACCGCATCGTGGGCGGACGCTCGTCGATTACCGGGCTGGACAGCCGCGCGGAGGCGCAGGACGTCGTGACGATCCTGATGTCCGGCGCGCTGCCCGCCCCGGTCGATATCGTGGAAGAGCGGACCGTCGGGCCGAGCCTCGGTCAGGCTTCCATCCAGGCCGGCTTCCTCTCCGTCATGGTAGGCCTGCTCCTGGTCGTGCTCTTCATGATCTGGTACTACCGCACGGCCGGGATCGTAGCCGACCTGGCGCTGCTGTTCAACATCATCTTTATCTTCGGCATCCTCGCGGCGTTCAACGCCACGCTGACCCTGCCGGGGATCGCGGGCATCGTGCTCACGATCGGTATGGCGGTCGACGCGAACGTGCTCATATTCGATCGAATACGTGAGGAGCAGAACACGGGGAAGACGTTGAAGGCGGCCATCGATGCCGGATACGATAAGGCACTCAGCGCCATCTTCGATGCCAACATCACGACCTTCTTCGTCGGCGCGATATTGTATTCGTTCGGCGTCGGTCCGATTCAGGGCTTCGCCGTTACGCTGATGGCGGGCATCCTGTCGTCGCTCTTCACCGCCATCATCGTCTCGCGCATCGCGTTCGATTATATGGTGATCGAGAAGCGGATGAAGGTCAGCTACGGCTGATCCCCTCGCGCATCATCGCCGCATCGCATTCCACACGCCCCGCGGGGCACGATAGAGAGATAGAGCCATGAGAATCTTTGAAAACGCCAATTACGAATTCATCAGTAACCGGAGACGGGCATACGTCTTCTCCGCCATTCTGCTCGTGCTGAGCCTTGGATCCCTGGTCGTTCGCGGGCTGGAAATGGGCATCGACTTCCAGGGCGGCATGGAGTTCGTGATCGAGACCGACCAGCTCTTGAATCCGGTCGAGGTCCGCAACCAGCTCACCCAGCCCCTGGGCATCGAGCCCGAAGTGAAGACGTTCGGGACGAACACGAATCAGATGCTCATCCGGACGTCGGCGGAGGGTGATATTTCGGACGTTCAGACTGCGATCACGGAGGGGGTCAGCGCTTCGTTCGCCGGCTCGAACCCGACGGTGATCAAGACGGACATCGTCGGGCCGCGCTTCGCCGAAGACCTGAAGCGGGGTGCCATCTGGTCGGTCCTGGGTTCCCTGTTCATCATCTTCATTTATATTCTGATCCGCTTCGAATGGCGGTTCGGTGCGGGCGCGGTAGCCGCGCTCTTTCACGACATCACGATCACGCTGGGGCTGTTCTCCATCCTGTCGGGGATCGTGCCGTTCTCGCTGCAGATCGATCAGGCGATCATCGCTTCGTTTCTGACCATCGTGGGGTATTCGCTCAACGATACGGTCGTCGTGTTCGACCGCATCCGCGAGTATTCCAATCTGTTTAAGACGGAAGCCTATGAGAAGCTGGTGAACCGGTCGATCAATAACACGCTGAGCCGGACGATCGTGACTTCGGGCACGACCTTGCTCGTCGTAACGGTCCTGTTTATATTCGGAGGCGAAGTGCTTCGCGGATTCGCGTTCGCCCTCATCGTCGGCGTGATGATCGGTACGTATTCGTCGATTTTCGTGGCGTCTCCCGTCGTGGTGGAGCTTCGCCTGCGAGCCGCTGCCGGCCGCGCCTGAGCCGGCGATGATTTTCAGCCTTCCCAGCTAACGAACACACGAGACCAGATGAAATACGATGTCGACGAGCAATACAATGCGGTCGTCCTCACCCTGAAGGGGAACGTCATGGGCGGACCCGACGGGGCGAAACTGCACGATCAACTTCACGGTCTGAAGGATTCGGGGAAGAAGAACGTGGTGGTCGACCTTTCGAAGGTCAAGTTCATGAATTCGAGCGGCCTGGGCATGCTCATCAGCGCGATGACGACGATGCGGAATGCAGGCGGCGATCTTCGGTTGGCCAACGTGGCGGACCGGATTCAGTCCCTGCTCGTCATCACGAAGCTCATCACGGTGTTCAAGCATTTCGATACCGTGAAGGAGGCGGTCCAGAGTTTCGAGGACGACCCGCCGCGGCCTGCCGAAGCGTAGGCGGTTCCGGGAATGGACGTTATTACGACGTCGTACGTGGACGTTGGTAAGGCGGCGAGGAACCTCGCCGCCTTCCTTGTGAAGGGCCGCCACGACGTGCGACCGGGGAGAGATGATAGGAGGATGCCATGCCTGTAACGGTAGTTATTGGGACGCAGTGGGGAGATGAAGGCAAGGGCAAGGTCGTGGACCTGCTCAGCCGTGACGTTGACATCGTCGCGAGGTACCAGGGTGGTGCCAACGCGGGGCATACGATCTGTTGGGGAGACGAGACGTTCGTGCTCCACCTCGTTCCGAGCGGCATCTTTCAGAAGGACGTAACGTGCGTGATCGGCAACGGCGTCGTGATCGATCCGGTCGCCGTGATCGAGGAAATCGGCATGATTCGCGATCTGGGCTACGACGTGGACGGCCGGCTGCTCATCTCGCACAACGCGCACCTCATCATGCCGTATCACAAGCGGATCGAGGAGGCGCGTGAGCGGGCTCGCGACGGCGGAGCGATCGGCACGACGGGCCGCGGCATCGGTCCGGCCTATGTGGACAAGTTCGCGCGGACCGGCATCCGGGTCGTCGACCTGCTCGACCGGGACACGCTGCGGCGCAAGCTGAAGGACGCCATCGAGGAAAAGAACGCCTTTCTGCGCGGCGTCTACGACGCGGACGAGCTCGACGTGGAGCAGATTATCGACGAGTACGTCGAGTTCGATAAGCTGATCGATCCGTTCGTGACGGATACGTCGCAGTATCTCGGCCGCGCGCTCAAGGAAGGAAAGCGGGTGCTCGCGGAAGGCGCGCAGGGGTCGCTGCTGGACGTCGACTTCGGGACGTACCCGTTCGTGACGTCGAGCCATCCGACCGTCGGTGGATGCTGCACGGGGCTCGGCGTGCCGGCGACGGAGATCGACCGCGTCATCGGCATCGTGAAGGCCTACACGACGCGTGTCGGCAACGGACCCTTCCCGACGGAGCTGGAAGACGAGGTCGGCAAGCACCTCAGCAAGGTGGGCGCCGAGTTCGGCGCCACCACCGGGCGTCCGCGGCGCTGCGGGTATCTCGATCTCGTCGCGCTGCGCTATACGGCCATGATTAACGGCCTCACGGAGATGGCCGTGACGAAACTCGACGTCCTGACCGGTCTGGATACGATCAAGGTGTGCACGGCGTATCGGTACGACGGCAAGGAGAGCGCGCGCTTCCCCAGCGAAGTGCAGACGCTCGAGAAGGTGGAGCCGGTCTACGAGTCGTTTGAGGGCTGGCATGAGGATATCACGGGAGCGGCCCGAATGAGTGATCTGCCCGCCGCGGCGCAGCGGTATCTCGAGTTCGTTAGCGACTTCCTCGGGGTGCGTGTTTCGATGATCTCCACCGGACCCAAGCGCGATCAAATCGTGGTCGAATCGGCCGCCCCCGCGGCGGGATAGTCGGGCAGCGCCT
>JBBDTI010000007.1:0-5354 GCA_040904565.1 Rhodothermales bacterium | reverse complement strand
GACGGTAGCGCGCCTGAACCCGGACCTGCATCTAACGTAACATCTCGTCGATCGTCTCTCGGCGTTCGACCGCATTCTCTTTCGCAGGTCTCCTCGATCGTGATGAAAGCATATCGTCACTCCGTTCGGCTCAAGCTCGGGCTGATCCTTTTCGCCGTGTTGATCGCGGTCGCATCGCTCGTCTACACGAACGTGCTCGTCGAGCGCCTGCGCGAGCGCGAGCAGTTCGTCATGCAGCTCTGGGCGAGCGCGCAGGAACATCTGGCGTCTACGTCGCGGGAAGAAAATCCCTATATCGAGCAGTTTCGTGAGCTGGATAACGTGCTCGTTGACGCGGCGTCTACGGGCGCAAGTATCCCGGAAGGCTCGCTTCGCACGTATCTCGACGCGCTGTCCTGGGCCCGGTCCATGCCGCCGTCGAGCGACGTGACGCTGGCCAGCGAGATCGTCCTGCAGGGCCGCTTCGGCATTCCGGCTATCGTGACCGACTCGGCCATGACGACGCCCATCTTCTGGCAGAGCGTGCCGGCGCCGGACTCGCTGGGCGGACTGGCGCCGGATGAGGAGGAGGCGCTGCGAAGCCGGCTGATCGAGCGCGCTCGGACGATGGCACAGGAGTACGAGCCGATCGAGATCGCGCTGGGTACGGAGCCGAATCAGCTCACGCAGTACATCTTCTACGACGACTCGCAGCTCGTCCGCGAGCTGACGATCTTCCCCTATATTCAACTCCTGTTCGTGGCGCTCTTCATCGCCGTCGGATACCTGGGATTCTCCTACGTGCGAAGAAGCGAGCAGAGCAGTCTCTGGGTGGGGATGGCGAAGGAGGCCGCCCACCAGCTCGGTACACCCATCTCCAGCCTGATGGGGTGGACCGAGCTGCTGAAGGAGTCCGTACCGTCGGAAGGCCTGGCCGGCACGGCGCTGGAAGAGATCGACAACGACATCGCCCGCCTTCAGCGCGTGACGGCTCGCTTCTCCGACATCGGTTCGCTGCCCAAGCTCGACGTGCAGGAGGTGAAGCCCGTGATTCAGGAGACGGCCGACTATATCACGCGGCGCCTTCCGAAAAAGGCCCGCCAGGTGGACCTGAAGGTGGACGTCGCGGACGGGCTTTATGCGCCGCTGAACGCCGAGCTGTTCGAGTGGGTGATCGAGAACCTGCTGAAAAATGCGCTCGACGCCATCGAGACGCCGACCGGGTCTATCCACGTGGCGGGATCCATGGAAGATGCAACGATTCGGATCGACGTAACCGACACGGGGAAGGGCATCGACCGGCGGGACTGGAAGAACGTATTCCGGCCGGGTTACAGTACGAAGAAGCGCGGGTGGGGACTCGGGCTGAGTCTGGCCAAACGGATCGTCGAAGACTATCACGGCGGTACCCTGACGCTCGCGCAGTCCCGCCCCGGAGAGGGCTCGACCTTCCGGATAACGCTACCTTCTTCGGCGGGCGGGCACGCGGCTTCAGCGAGTGACGAGGTGAGTGCCGCGACTACGAGTGCGTCGACTACGAGCGAGGCCGCTTCATGACGGGAATCGGATGCGATCGCGCAATGCCTCCGCGTCGCCGTCCGTAACGGCGATATAGATGTCGCCGCGATGGCGCCACACCAGCGCCTTCGTCTCCCCGAGGTCGTGCAGGTCGAAGTGTCCCTCCTCCTCGATCTGGTTCAGTACGTCGCTGGAGAGTTCCACGCTCCCGCGGTGGCGGTCCAGGAAGGCATACGAGTACACGTACACCACGATATCCTGCGACGGCCCGCCGTAGACCATGACCGGCACTTCGGCCCCCTCGGCGACGGCGCGGATCGATATGCCCTGCAGTGAGGCGCCTTCGATGTCGGGGATGACGATGCGCCGGTCGAGGCGGTCGCGCACGAAACGTTCGGCCTGCTCGGCACTCGTCGTCTGGAACGCCAGGTCGACCTCCCCGGCCTGGCCGGCCGACAGGGAGATCAGGTTTGCGTCGGGCTCGGACCGTGTCATGTAAGACAGTCCGTAACCTACGAGTCCGGCCAGCGCAATGACGACCAGCACGGCCGCGGCGCGGCGGGCGATGGCCTGCATGCCGCGCTTCCCGTCACGCCGTCCCGTTACGCGCTCCCCTTTCGACGAGCTGCTGGATGGTCCGCTCACGCCTGAGGCTTCATCCAGCAGTGAAGGCTGCACCGTCGGCGGAATGGCCGAGAGCTCGGACTCCGCCATTCGGCGCAGGGCGCGGTGCCTCCAGTCGTCCGACAGACCCGTCTCGATCAGCCGGCGTTCCACGGGGGTGGCCTGAACGTAGACGGATTCACTCAGGGCCAGGCGAGCCCGATCCAGGCGTTCGCACGCCGCGTCCCCGTCTACGTTCAGCACGCGTCCGGCTTCGGTACAGCTCATTGCCTGCACGTCGCACAGGAGGAGCAGGATGCGCTGCTCCGCATCCAGCGTTGCAAAGGCACCCGGGACGGCCGCATCCACAAACTGTTCGGCCAGGCGCCCGGCGAAGGATGCCGTCGAGGTGTCGGATGCGTCTGTATCGGCACCGTATTCCCCGCTCCCTTCCGTCCATGGAGACCGCTTCGCATGGGCATCCAAAAGAATACGATACAATGCGATGCGGGCCTGTTCGCGAGAACCGGGATCCATGGCGGCGACGGCCACCCCTTCCTGCCGGGCGCGTCGTACCGTCTGCTCGACCAGCGAGATGGCCTCCTCGACGTCCGACGTGACAACCTGTGCCAGTTCGAAGAGCGCATCGAGGTGCCCGGAGAGCGCGTCCAGCGATCCGTCGTGTGAAGGAGAGGAAGACATAGAGCGGTGCGCCGTGACGGACGGCTACTTGGATTCGCGAAAGAGGATGTTCACCGGATCGCCTTTTCGAATGCCGAGCAGCTCGGCGGCGTTCCCCGAGCTGACGGAGACCTCCAGCATGTCGCTGCTGTTGTAATGCAGCAGCGGCTCGCCCGACTCGACCGAGGCATAGGTTGAATGGATGCCCTCGAGGATCGCGCTCCCCACGAAACACTTGATGGGCCGAGCGGCGCGCCGCTCGGCGATCATGCTTCGGGAGACGTTCGTGATGCAGTTGCCGAAATGATCCACGTGCACCACCCAGCCCTGCACGCCCTCCTCGTCCGCGATCGGCAGCGCCCACTGCATCGGTCTGAGCGAGTCGATCCGGGAGCCGAGCTCCCGCAGGTCCCGCCCCGCCGCGAGGTGCGCGGCTGCCGGGGCGAAGATGTCCCGGCCGTGGAACGTCGTGCTGACCCGCTCTGCACGCCAGAAGCGGGGATCGTCGAGCTCGACGATCGTGTCCGGCTCGGCGCCGTCGAGCAGCAGCGGGAGGATGCCGTTGTCGGGACCCACGAAGAAATGACCGCGGCACCGAAGGGCGACGGGTCGACGTTCCGTCCCGACGCCGGGATCGACGACGATCAGGTGGATCGTCTCCGGGGGGAAGTAGAACGCGGCGTCCCGCACGACGAAGGCGCCCTCCATGACGTCCTGCGGCGCGATGTCGTGCGATATATCGACGAGCCGCACGTCCGGGGCGATGCCCAGGATAACGCCCTTCATCGCCCCCACGTAGGCATCCTGCGTTCCGAAATCGGTCGTAAGTGTGATCAGGCCAGGCACGTGGTTGCTTGATGTGATGTTTCGTGAGCTGTTTCGCGTAATGTCGGCGCCGGTTGACGTAACCCGGCTTGGCCGCGTCGGGTGGTGCGGAAGCATGTCCAACTTACAAAGATTGCCGCTCGAAGCCACCGCCGCCGATGCGTTCCAACAGGAATTCGAAAAGGGATCGAGGAACGGAGTTCGGGACCCGCGGTAAGCCGACAAAACGATGGAGGACGCGCGTGTCGACGAAGAAACTGGGCGATCGAGGCGAGGACATCGCTGCTAGCTTCCTGGAAGCCCAGGGCTACGTGATTCTGGATCGCAATTACCGGTTCAGACGGGCCGAGATCGATCTCGTCTGTTTGGAGCCCTCCAACAGGTCGTCCTCCGACAGTTCGCCCGCCGACAAACCGCCCTCGCGTCCATTTTGCGGCGGCGCGGACCCTTCTGCCGCCGGCGAGATCGTATTCGCGGAGATCAAGACGCGAAGCGGTCTGGGCTACGGCCATCCGGAAGAGGCCGTCTCAGCCGAGAAGCAGCGTCACATCGTGCGGGCGGCGAGAGCGTACCTGCGCGAACGGCGCCTTCAAACAGCGCCGTGCCGATTCGACGTCATCGCCATCGTGCTACGCGGGGATCGGGATCCCGAGATCGAGCATTTCAAGCGTGCGTTCTGGGCGTGACGCCTGGCATGGGGAGGCCCGCATGCCCGTAGATGGGGCGTGAATCACTTGGCGACGTTCTACGTAGACCCGAAAACAGGGTCGTCCGTGTGCTGCGCCGGGCATCATACCGGCAATTTACCGGCAGGCCACTGGCCGTAAACCACTCCCACATGGCCCCCGCCACGTGGACCCAGCCGGCTTGACCTCGCCCTTGTCACATCCATCTCGCGTTGATGATACCGCTCTCCTCGGCTCGACAGGCTTTCTACTGGCTGTGTGCGGCTTGGCTCGTGCTCGCGATGGATGCGGCGATGGCTTCTTCCGCGTATGGCCAGGACGACGGCGGGGCCGGGACGGCGGTGCTCGCTGGATGGCCCGAGCAGCACGTACGAGAGGACCTGTCTCACGACCTGCTGCCGTTTATCGATTCGCTTTTCGTGGACTATCGATACGGGATGAATGGGGAGCGGCCGTCGCTCTCCATCACGCTCGAGTGGATTCCTGATGGGGCCGCGGTCTATGGCGGGGCACGCCGCGATCTTTCAGACCTGAACGCGGACGTCAGGATGGTGGCGATCGAGCTCTCGGCGGATGTGATCTCGGACGGGAGGGTGGTCGGGGAGTTCAACCTCGTCGTCGATTCAATGATGGCGGGACCCATCCCGGACGCGGTCGAGGTGCTGCTCCCGGATCTCACCTGGGACAATGTCTTCGTAGATATGCCGGGAGAGGAGGCGCGTTTCGTCTTCGAACAGGGCTTCGAACTGCGCGATGCGGAGATCGAAGGGGTTGCATTCGGTGCGTTCGAGGGCGACCGCTTGCTCGCGCGAGGTGACGTGGGTGCGTTGGTGGGTGCACTGGATAATTCCCGTGATGCCGACGTGGGTGATGCTGACGGGCGTGACACGACGCGTACCTCACGTGGGGCGCCCACGCGGCACGTCTACGTCTACGACCGGCGTCCCGCCGTGAACGTCGTGTTCGATCTCTTCTGGCTGCTCGGCGACGACGGGCGCGGCGTGGGCGATGATGCGGGGAACGGCACGCCGCGAGGAGAAATGGGCCGCGGTGCCGACGACG
>JBBDTI010000006.1:11858-12994 GCA_040904565.1 Rhodothermales bacterium | reverse complement strand
CGTCGTCCCGCGTCCATGACCTCAATCTACTCCGCCGATCCTCGCCTCATTTTTCCCACCGGCCGTACCTCGGCGAAGGCTTCGACGACGAGTCCTATTGCTGACCGGACGGCGTCGACGCCTCGCGCATCGGATTGGTGTATTGCATCCACTCGTCCAGATTTCCGCTACGGGGATAGACCGTTCGGAGGTCGCCGGCACGGACATTGTCCCGTCGGAAGACGTATATTGATGACTAGGTCCCACATGCTGGAAATGAGGCCCGATCCTTCAGTATCACATGAGCTCAACATTTCGCAACGAAGGACCGCGTGGCGGTCCGACTGAAGTGGCGACGCGAAGTAAGCCGCGTCCGAATCACCGTCTCTACATCTCTATCCTACGCAACATGACACCGGATGATCGACTCCGAAAGGCGTTTGAACTGTCGTCGTTCACGAGGGATTTGTTCCGCCACGGGTTAAGGAGGAAGTATCCCGATCTGAACGACCGAGAATTCAACCGCCTCTTGAAGCGCCGGCTCGACAAATGTCACAACCGGAACTACTGAAGCGAGTCGTTCAGGCACTCGACGAACTGGGCATCGAGTACATGATCACCGGCTCGATCGCTTCGAGTCTGCAGGGCGAGCCGCGCTCCACGCATGTCATTGATCTTGTAGTGGCCATGTACTCGTCCGACGTGGACGGCCTCGTGAACGCCTTCCCCACGCCCGACTTCTATATTGACGTGACAGCAGCGCGGGACGCGATTGCCCACGACTCGATGTTCAATCTTATCGATGTCCGGGAAGGCGACAAGGTCGATTTCTGGATGCTGACGGGAGAGCTTTTCGACCGGACCCGTTTCTCGAGAAAGTACGACGAAGAGGCACTGGGCGAACGGCTCAGCGTATCCGCACCGGAGGACACGATTCTAGTGAAACTTCGATGGGCTGCAAAGATGGGTGGGAGCCAGAAGCAATTCACGGATGCGCTCCGCGTGTTTGAGGTACAACGCGAGAGCCTCAATCTGGCATATTTGAATCGGTGGGCGTCAGATCTCGGTCTACGGGATCTCTGGACGCGACTTCAGAAGGAAGCGGAGATCATTTGAGGCGAATCAGGTCTTGCTAGAGGGCATCGTTGCGACACGGC
>JBBDTI010000006.1:0-11758 GCA_040904565.1 Rhodothermales bacterium | reverse complement strand
CGGAGATCATTTGAGGCGAATCAGGTCTTGCTAGAGGGCATCGTTGCGACACGGCACGAGCCAGCATGCACGCCCGCCGTCGACCAGGCTACAAAGCGCTCGGCTACGAAATCGTCGAGCCGACATCGCCCCAGGCTCAGCTCGCCTTTGATGCGCTCTGATCACCCCGTCACCTTTGTACAAATGTACAGAACCTCCCACCGCGAGCGGCGTCATGGCGAAAGGGACGGGGTGGAGGTTCTTCCCGTGGAGACCCTGCGGTTCGAAATTCCCAACGCGCTCACCAAGAAATTCAAGCGCAACCTACGCAGACGACGCGTACCCGATCGCCGTGGAGCGTAATTACGGCTGTCCGCTACTTTCGCTCGATGGCGGTCAGAACGATGCCGGCCGGCGCGCGGGAATTGACCTGATAGATATCCGTTGAACGCCAGGCCGGAGGACGGAAGCGATATGAGAGTCTACACCTATTCGGAAGCAAGGAGAAAGTTGGCGTCCCTCCTCAATGAGGCACGCCGCCACGGGGAGGTCCGTATCAAGCGCCGGAGTGGCGAGGAATACTCGTTGCGCCCCGTCCGACGATCCGGTTGCCTCGATGAGAATATCCACATTGCTGTCCGACTTTCCCTGATCGCGCAAGAACGAGCCGAATTATCCGAAGGGCGGCTGCACTAGACGACCGGTTCGCCGAGTACCCAGTCTACAATTCTGCGCTTGACTCGCTCAAATCTGTAATGAGAGATCTCACCGATTGCTCCGAGAAGAACGGAGCCGTCAACGACAGCCAGTCGTCCAATTCGGATGAGACTTTTAGCCTTCAAGCCGGAGTCGCCGAAATCACCGTCGTTTGGCCCAATCACTTCGTCAAAACCCTCGACTAGATGACGAAGCTGGGATGTGATCATGCAAACCAGCCAGTCGTCGAACGGCCCGGGGACTGACGAGATCAAAAGCGCGGGTCGGAGTTTACCTTCCGATTGGTCCGTCTGGGGAAATCGAAAAACGACAACCTGTCCAGGAGACTTCACGAGAAGGTCTCCTTCAAGTCGTCGGCGTCATATTCCGGATCATCATCCGCCTCCATACCGCGCATCGCCGACTCGAGAGAATAATGACTCCATTCACTTCGGTCTGAGTCGGGTCCACTCTTGCCACCTTTTGACAAGAGAAAAGAGACGAAATCCAACACTTCCACCTGAAGCCTCTCCGGAAGAAGGCGTACATACTCTGCTATTTTCTCGGCAGTAGCCATTGATCCAGCGCTCGATCCTGACGACGTGACATAAGCATTAACGCGTCACGACGGAGTCCGGTTCTTATTGTATGACTTCCGGGCTGTGTTTTCTGTACCCAACAGAGGCCGTCTAGCCTGTCGTTCAAGTATACTTTAGTAAAGTATATCCTAATGACGACCATGCAAGAATACGGTCGCCTGAGGCGTCCAGTGCAGTCCGGCGAAAAGATGCCGACCACCTCCGAATCTACGTACGCACCCCGAAGAACGCCTCGACGTCCTCCAAGGAGAGATGCTTGAGCATGCCGTCGTCCACCGCGACGACGTCCTCCGCGAGCTGCTTCTTGCGGGCCTGGAGCTCGAGAATCTTCTCTTCGACCGTACCGCGGGTAATGAGCTTCTGGGCGAAGACCGCCTTGCTCTGGCCGATGCGGTGCGTCCGGTCGATCGCCTGCATCTCGACGGCCGGATTCCACCACGGGTCTACCAGCATCACGTAATCGGCCGCCGTTAGATTAAGCCCGACACCCCCGGCGCGCAGCGAGATGAGGAAGCACGATACCGTCGGGTCCTGTTGGAAGGCGTCGACGACGGCCTGCCGATCGCGCGTGCTTCCGTCGAGGTAGGCATACGGCACGCCGTCGCCGTCAAGCGCTGCGCGAATCACGTCGAGCATCTTCACGAATTGCGAGAAAACGAGGACCTTGTGCCCTTCGTCGCGCAGCTCCTCCAGCGTCTCCATCAATAGCTCGAACTTGCCGGAGGCGCCCGTGTAGTTCGCCTCGACCAGGCGCGGATGATTGCTGATCTGGCGGAGCTTCATGAGGCCCTCGAGTACCTTCATGCGCGACTTATCGAGGCCCTCGGCCTGGATGTGATCCAGCACGTTGGCGCGGTAGTAATCACGCCATTTCTCATAGACGGATCGCTGCGTGTCGTCCATCTCGCAGTAGACCACCTGCTCGATCTTCGGCGGCAAGTCGGAGGCCACCTCTTCCTTCCGCCGCCGCAAGATGAACGGAGACGTCAGCCGGCGAAGCCGCTCGGCCGCCGTGCGGTCGCCATACTTTTCGATAGGTGTGACGAAGCGGTCCTTGAAACCGTTCAACGAACCGAGGCCGCCCGGATTGGCGAAATGCATCTGCGCCCACAACTCGACCGTGCTGTTCTCGACGGGCGTGCCGGTGAGGCACAACCGGTGCCGCGCCGCGAGGCTGACGGCGGCCTTGAACGTCTGCGAATCCGGATTCTTGATGTGCTGCGACTCGTCGAGAACCACCGTGTCGAAGTCGATCTGCGCGAGGATGCCCGCATCGCGGCGGAGAATAGCGTAACTCGTGAACACCACGTCATGCTTTCGAAGCTCCCGCAGATTACGAGGCCGGTCCGGGCCCGTGTAATTCAGCGTCGTCAGGTCGGGCGTGAATCGTTCGACCTCGCGCTGCCAGTTGTAGACGATCGACGTCGGGGCGACGACGAGGTACGGACCGCCGCGGCGGGATTCGCCGTGCCTCTGCAGGTGCAGCAACGCCAGGGTCTGCACGGTCTTCCCCAGTCCCATGTCATCGGCCAGGATCCCGCCGAAACCGTAGGTGCGCAGAAAGTTCAGCCAGTCGAGGCCCGCCTGTTGATACGTGCGCAGCTCCGCCGCGAAGCCTGCTGCCGGCGGCGTCCGCTCGATTCCGTCGAACGAGCAAAGGCGGGCGAGCGTCGCGTCGAAGGCCTCGTCAGTCCGCCGCTCGTCGGCGAGGCGGACGACGTCTTCCGTGGCGAGAAGCTGGGCCCGGCCGAGGCGAAGCGTGCCGTCCCGCGGTCCCTGCCGTCCTGCCGCACTCAAAAAACCGAGCGCGTCCCTGATCGACCGATCGAACCGCGCGATGCTACCGTCGCGCAGCGTGACATAGTCCGCGTTCTCGCGAACTGCTTCGAGGATCTCCTGAAGATTCAGGCGGATGCCGTCGTAATCGAGTACCACGTTCAGGTCGAACCAGTCGATGCCCGACTGGACGGCCACGCTGAGCTTCGGCTTCGAGCGCCGGACCTTGTAGCGCGTGAGCTCCTCGGTCACGACGACACCTTGCTCCTCGAGATCCGGCACGCCGTACAGGACAAACCGGATCGGATCGACATCCGCATCGAGACGGAGTACGTCGCCGATGGGACGCAAACCGGCCTTTTTGAGGGCCTTGACGAACGGTTTTTCCCGCTCCGCATCACGCTCGACGCGATATAGCACCCCGCCTTTGCTAATCAGCTTTGTCCGCGCCTCCGGGAGGGCCGGCACTTCGAGATCCCGCTCGTAGACGAACGAGCAGCGCGCATCAAGCCGGTTACCGGTTTCGGAGAGGTGCAGCCGGCATCCCTTGAACGTGCGGATGAGCTGCGGCTCGACGGCGCCCGAGAGATCGCGGGCGACGCCGTCGGCCAGACCGGGCGGAAGCCGCTCTAACCACTTCATGACGGCGCCGAACGGCAATCCGGACGGGATCTCGCCCTTCAAGAACAGGTCGAGGATAGACGGGGGCGGGCAATCCGATGCCTCATAGAGCACGCGATCCACATAAACGAAGGCGCTCTCGCCGTCGACAGTCAGGATCCGGCTCGACCCGTCGATGGGGATTTCATCTCCGCGAGGATCGGCGAGCGTGAGATGCAACGCGTAGGCATTCTCGCCTTCCACGAGCACGTTGAGTCGAAACCGTACGGGAGTAGGGTGCCGCTGCAGCCGGCTTCGAAAACTCGAATGCATGTAGATGTCGGCGTCCCGGAGCTGGCGAAAGACGTATCCGGCCTCGGCCCGGTCGTCAAAGCTGTAGCGCCGCCTGAATCCCCGCCGGCCGGCCTTCACGCCCTGCTGCATGAAGCCGAGCGCATTCGCCTCGCGCGACTTCTTTCGAGCCCGATCGAGGTTCGGCGCGAGGGCACCCGGCGCCTCCGCTCCGACGGTGCCATCCGGCGTCACGAACCGGGCCGTGGGATGAAGACTCCACCCGTGCCGGTGCAGTTGAAGGCGAAACAGCAGGCGGTAGGCGCCGGCCGCCGGCCTTGCATGTCCGTCGGTTCTCTCGCTTTCCGAGCCTTGCGTACGGGCACCGGCCTCAGCACCGCTTTCCGTCGCCTCCGCGTCTCGGTAGAAGAGCAAAGCCAACTGCGCCGGCTGCCGGCCTGTCGACGCACCCCCTCGTATGTCCTTCAATCTGGATCCCCGCACGTCGTCCGTCTCACAAAACTTGAGTTCCGTACGTCCAAGTATCGCGAAGAGAACGGCAAATTCGAAGGAACGGACAGGCGAACTTTCTCACGAATTGTACACAGCGTATCCACATCCCGGGGGTCGTCCGGCGAACAGGCGCATAGAACGGCGTCGAGGCGTCTTAAAAAAGCCAGGTGCGCGCAGTCGGATCCTCACTAGCGGACGTGTTCAGTCGGTCCCTCGCGAGCGGACGTGTAGATAATGTGTCCATAAGTTGTTGATGAACCGCATGTTGCAGCGTCGCCGCAATTCCTATGTTGATCCCTACCCGGTCGTGGCCGGTTCCGGCTGCCGGGGTCCCACCCGTTAAGCCGGGGTCCCACCCGCTAACACGGCAATCGGTACGTCCTTCCCACCACAGCACGACGTCGACTTCCGAAGATCCCACCATGAGTCGTTCCAGCAATCCCACCGCATATCAGCTCCGCATCGAGCTCGAAGACATCGAGAGCCCCGTCTGGCGCCGAGTCATCGTTCCCGCCGATGCCTCGCTCGAGCGCTGGACGTCGTGATAGAGACGGCGATGGGATGGACGTTTTCGCATCTCCACGGATTCACCGTTCGCACGTCATCCCGTCGAGGCCGCGCCATCGACGAAGCGGATGAGCCGTACATCCCCGTAAGCGACGTGCTCAAGAAGGCCGGAGATGCGCTCGAATACGTCTACGACTGGGGCGATCACTGGCGGCACTAGGTGCGCCTGGAGGACATTCTGCCGCCGGAGGAAGCGGGGGAAGTACCCCGATGCACCGAAGGCGCTCGAGCATGTCCGCCCGAGGACGTCGGCGGTGTGCTCGGTTACGAGGAGATCATCGAGTCGCTCGACGCACCCTCCGACGACGCATCGGATGACGAATGGGGTGACCCGTTCGACTGGTCGTGGTACGATCCTGAGGCCGTCGACCTCGACCACGTCAACGAGCGGCTGGGGCGTATCGCCCCGAAGCACATGCGTGCGGCGAAGCGAGCGCCGAAAGAATCGTCTCATGGGAGCGGTGCCTCGCTTGCACCTCCGGCTATTCATCGCCAGGCCGAGCGCACGATGCGGGCCATCCAGCGCCTGATCGATGAGCGCGAGTTCGACGGCTCCGACGAGGCCAACGACTTTCTCGAGTCCCTCATGGAGCGTGGATTGGTGCCCGAGTTCGACCCAGGTGACGATCCGCTCGTGCAGGCACAGGACGTGGTCGACCGTGCATTCGATGCGTCGTCGCGCGAGGAGGCCGAGCGTATGGCCCGTGAGGCCCTCGCCCTATCGCCGGATTGCGCCGATGCGTAAGTCGCGCTCGCCGAGTCGGCGGCGGCCACGCTCGAGGAAGCGCTGGCGTACTATGAACAGGGCGTTGCCGCCGGCGAGCGGGCTCTGGGTGAGACAGCGTTCGAGGAATGGGAGGGGAAATTCTGGGGCCGTGTCGAGACGCGGCCGTACATGCGCGCGAGGGCGGGACTGGCGCACACGCTCTGAGAACTCGGCGAGCGCGAGGTCGCCGTCGAACACCTGTGGGACCTTATTCGCCTGAATGAAGATGACCTGCAGGGTAATCGGTATCTCCTGGCGGGCTACCTCCTCGACATGGAAGAAGAGGAGGAAGTGGAGGAACTGCTCATGGATTTCGACGACGACGATTCGACCGACTGGCTCTACACGTGGGCCCTCACGCTTTTTCGCCTAGACGGCGTCTGCGACGCATCGAATGACGTGCTCGACGAGGCTTTGACGGCTAATCCGGAAGTCGCTGCTCTGCTGCTGAACCTCAAAAAGCTGTCGCCGGGCATGCCCACGCGCATGTCGCGTGAGGCAGCCGTCGAGGCATTACACTACGTCGAGGCAAACGTCGATCCCGGTGCGCTACGCGCTCAGTTGACGTTTGAGGACGTATGAGCTTTAGCCGGCACGACCTCCGGCCGTAGAATGGTTGGCAACTAGAGTGGCCCTCAATGCGTTTTATTGATTCACGTTCCAAACGGAGGCGCAGTCGCCATGCCAAAGACGCTCAAGCTCGAATTTCCCGAAAACGTGTTCTCAATCCTCCGGACCTCGCCGGAGGAATTCGGTCGCGAACTGCGGCTAGCGGCCGCTGTCAAGTGGTATGAAATCGGCCGAATATCACAGGGGAAAGCCGCCGAGCTGGCCGGCCTCAGCCGGGCAGAATTCGTCGGGGCGCTCTCAAGATTCGATGTGAGTCCGATTCAGTCTCGACCAGAGGAATTGGGCGACGAGGTGAAGACCGCTCTGAGCAGGAGCAGCGATGCGTAAATGGGTCGTTAACGCGTCTCCACTCATCCTGTTGGCGAAAGTCGATCACATCCACCTGCTGACGGAGCTGATGGATACCCTTGTCATTCCCGCAGCCGTCGCCGAAGAGGTCAATGCTGGACCAGACGACGACCCGGCCCGGCGTTGGTTACGGGAGATCGGCAGCGAATACGTGCGGGCGACCCAGGATGAAGCATCCGACGTCGTCGCCTGGGATCTGGGCCGCGGCGAGACGGCCGTTCTGTCGTGGGCACTCCGGCATCCTGACTGGATCGCCGTCGTGGACGACCTGGCTGCCAGGAAATCGGCAGACGAAACGTAGAATCGCCAGTGCGACGCACAGGAGTATTCGGCTCGTCGCGGCGCTGGGCAAGATAGTCGGCGATCCGATGCACCCGCGGTATGAGCGGTGGGCGGCTTGGATTGACAATACATTTGATGCGGAAAATTTTGACGTCGATGCCGTTAACCGTCGTCTCGAGGCAATCTCCTGGTCCGCGCCGGCGGATCGTGGCGACGGCGAATGTGCCGACGAGGATGACATATCCGACGGCCTTTTTGATGAGCTCGACACCATCGACATGGAGTACGGCCTCCGCCACGCAGGAAGGAACCGGCACGGAGGATATGTGGAAGCTTCGCAAGCTGCGTACGATACCGTAGCGGAAATCCTCGAACCGTACGTCGAGAAGGCGATGCGCTACTACGGCCTCGGGATGCCGGACGCCATGGATACCTACACGCGCGGCGTCATTCTTGGTCTGTATCAATACGAGCAGGACGGTACGTCGGATTTCAAGGATTGGATCGAAGACGTTCCGGTGGAGTTGGCAGGCGACCTCCTCAGACGTTGGCGGGAACGAACCGACGACGCCGAAAGGACGGAGGGGCTGGCGCGGTTCATTCTGCAGCGCTGCCCCGAGTGGGCCGAGTACCTTCCATAACGTCGCAGCGGCAATTAAATTAGGTTTGTGGACGTCGAAATCCAGAAAGAGACAATCATCGATCGTGAGCCCGAAAAAACGAGAGACTGTACCTCAAGTGCTCAAGCTGTCGCTCGACGCGTCGGCACAGAACCTCATCGAAGCGACATTTAATCCGGTCGTGGCTGTCCGCACCGAAGAAGCGAAGCAGCACGACTTCAACTATCCGTTAGGGGTCTACACGAAATGGAGGGGACGATACTTCTATTTCTGCGCAAAATACCGAGAACGGCGAGAGGGCGACTTTTTCGAGGTTCAGACCACACGCCTCGAATATGCCGGCGGCGGGCGCTTTCATCTCGCCTATAAGAGGCATACCGACCAGTGGTGCGAAGTCTTTTCCGGACTGACTGTGGAAGCGTGTCTCGATACGATTGAATCGATGGAGCTATTCTGGCCGGTACATTGAGGACGGGCTGAACGTCCGACGTTTTCCGCCGGGAGCGATTACCACAAAACGTCTCGAGCCACTCGACCTCCAGCTCATAGAAAGAAGCGGCCTCCAAAAATTCGGTACGACTGATCGCAGACGTACCAACCAGGTCGGCCTCGCGGCGCGCCGCGGCCACATCGCGTGAACCCGGCTCGTTAACGAGGTACTCTTTCACGAGCGCGCTCGCGTCGAGATAGAGATTCACCGCCGGTCCTCCAGCAGCAGATCGGCGACCGAGGCATGATTCTTCACCGCTGCAGCTGGTTTTTGCGGCGCGAATGTCTCACCGCTCCACTCGAGAATACCTGCTTCTTGCAGCGCGGCCATCGCTTCGCGCGTGGACACGTCGGCCGGCACGATCCGTGCAACCGGTGTACCTCGGTCTGTGACAGTCAGGCTTTCGCCTCGCTGCACACGGCGAAGAAATGCACTGAGATGCGTCTTTAGTTCCCGGATTCCGACCTCGTTCATCCGCATAACAGCTCCAGTCACGATGTGGAAAGATGACTACATTTCTGCGTTCGTAACTACATTTGTTTCGAGGCGAACTTTCAGGCGTCCGGCCATTCGATCGCTAGTCGTGATTTGCTCTCGTCATTCACCCGCCCGAATCGACTCCCAGTATTCACGAGGAGTCTTCGCATGAAGGCCATCAATCTGGTCGCGTACGTCAAGGATGTCTCGGTCTCCGGTAACAAGAATCTTGCAGCCTCCTTCGATTGCGGCTGCGACCACAGACCGATCATCGGGATCCCTGATGACGTCCATAGAAGTGTCAACTTTTGCGCCCCTCAAGACACCTCACGGAATACGTCCTCGTCCGTCAGAAAGCCGCGAGACTCGGCGAACGGCATGGCTATCCTGCGATGTTTCTCGAACGCAAGAATCGACAATTGGCGTCGTAAGGCACCTCGTACAATATCTGATCTGGACTGGCCGGTCATTTCAGAGACGGAGTCAAGCCGCTTTTGAAGAGCAGGATCCAAACGTACCGTAATCGCTGTTTTCATGGCATATCCCCAAGTTGTGATGCAGTGTAATACATCAATGGGGGTGTCGGCTTGTTAGCGATGGATCGCTGCCGGAGCGCACCATTCGCCGAAAGTCGCTCTCAAATTGCGAAGTAGTGTTGATGCTCAGCATCTAGCCAGAGAGCTTCGACTTGAGCTCATCAAGCGAGTCGTACGAGCGCACCTTACCCTCTCTCGCATCCTGTATGGCCTGCGCCGTCGTCTCGTTTGGCAACTCGACAGGGAAAGGTATTCCCCTACGGAGGCGGACCTGCTTATAGAACATCGAGATGGCTTGAGAAGCAGAGATGCCGAGCTTTTCGAATACTGCTTCAGCCTGTTCTTTGTCCGTCTCGTCGATACGAGCCGAAACATGACCTGACTTCGCCATGATTTACCTCATTGCTACTTCCGTGTCACGTTGTATACACAATGTAGCACAATTCGGTTTCGGTTCGAAATCGTGGACTCGCGGATCAGCGGCACCTGGCCGAGCAGACTATGCTTGTCGCTTTACCTCCGGGATGAGCACTTCAAGATCTGGTGCGCGATTACTTGCCGCCTCAAGAAGTATGATCCTCATCTATGAGCGCCTTCACGTACCCGCGAACACGAGCACCTCCGATCAGCAGGCACCATCAAAATTCGAACTGCAGAAACCGGTCGAAGAGCGCGCTCTTGCGCGTCTCGAATTCGGATCGGTACGGCTTCTCCGATGGGATGTCGCGCCGTTCCAAAAGTCCGAAGCCTTCGAGCGGCCGCACGATCCGCAATTTGAATTGAGAATGCGCGTAATCCTCGCCGTTCCAGGTGAATGCCTGGCCGAATGCAGCCGGATGCAGCGACCGATCGGCAAGCTCCCTCGGTCGAGCCCAGCGTCCTCCTTCGCGGCCGATGCGGTACAGCGTTACGGGAAACGTGCTTTGGAGGGCGGGATTCGGAGGACATCCGTCCAGATACGCCAGGTTGAATCGACGGAAAAAGGTCCGAAAAAGATGCGCGTACAGCGCGCCCGAGACCTCTTCCTTCAGGAGGCTACTGCCTTTGCGTGTCAGGGAGAATTTGCCTGAGCGGCGCTTGATGAGTCCCGCGAGGTCGAGAACAACGCGAAGCGCGTGAAGAGGGAATACGTCCTGTTCGTTGATGACGCGCCTGTAATTCTGAAGAACCTCGAGCCACCTGAATTCCAGATCCAGGCGCTCGAGCATCTCGGCGACGAATTTCCGGTTCAGATTGCCCGCGGAGGTGGCCTTCACCGTGCCCGCGTCTCCCATGGCCGACAGAAAGCCCCGGGCATTGGTGACGAACCGAGCGGACCGCAGATCGGCCGGCTGCAAGGATGCATTGAGAGTCAACGGCCCCTGCGTCTCCCAGTCGCCGTCCAGGAGTCGACGCGCCTGATCGGGCGAAAGCCCTCCGAGCTCCTCCTGCGGACTGGAATTATGGCGCCGTGTCTTTTCCGCAAGCCAGGCGTTCAGTTCGTCGAGGCTCGGCCAGTTGCGCGATTCCGCATCCCGCAGAAAATCGTCTGGAACTTGCATTTCGGTCTGAATGATTGGATCGGCTCAAGAAGAAGGCACCGTCCACGCTACCAGCGTTGATGCACCTGTTCGCGAATGTACGTGTCGTAGACCTGCCGCACCTTCTGCATCTGCTCCTCGGAGAGTGGCGGCAGCTGGGAGGCGGCGACGTTGTCTTCAACCTGCCGGGGCCGCTTGGCGCCAGGGATCACTACAGAGACCGCATCAAACATCAGGATCCAACGCAGCGCCAGCTGGGCCATTGAAGCGTCCCCAGGCACAATAGACCGTAGCTCTTCCACCGCAGCCAGCCCGCTCTCGAAATCGACGCCCGAGAAGGTCTCTCCCCGATCGAACGCTTCGCCGTGACGGTTAAAGTGCCGGTGATCGTCGGGAGCAAAGGTACTCTCCAGGCTCATCTTGCCTGTGAGCAAACCGCTGGCCAGCGGTACGCGCACGATCACAGCCACGTTGCGACGCTTCGCTTCCTGAAAAAACAACTCGGCGGGGCGGTGCCGAAACATGTTAAAGATAATCTGCACCGAGACCACGTTCGGATATTCAATGGCCTTCAGCGCCTCCTCGACCTTCTCTACACTGACACCGTAGTGCCGGATCTTGCCCGCCTGCACCAGATCGTCCAATGCCGCGAATGCCTCGGGCATATAGTAGACCGGCGTAGGTGGGCAGTGAAGCTGTAGCAAATCTAGCGTTTCTGCATTCAGATTCTTGAGGCTACGGTCAACATACTCCGTCAAATTCCTCTTCGTATAGCTCTCGGCCACATGTGGATTGGAGCGACGTCCTGCTTTGGTCGCCACATAAATGCGTCGGTCGTGCCCTGCCAGTGTCCTGGCGATCAACTCCTCGCTGTGACCATCCCCATAGACATCCGCGGTATCAATGAAATTCACGCCGAGATCGATAGCTCGGTGCAGCGCTGCAATGGACTCATCATCGTCCACATCGCCCCAGGCTCCGCCAATCGCCCAGGCCCCAAAACCAACTTCAGAGACCTTCCAGCCTGTGCGTCCAAATGCTCGGTAATTCATGGTCAAACGGATGATC
>JBBDTI010000005.1:0-13015 GCA_040904565.1 Rhodothermales bacterium | reverse complement strand
ACGGGCGTCCACGCGTCGCCGGACCATTCCTCGTATGTCGTGCGCATCGGCCGGCCCGTAAACAGCTCGTAGTAGCGGGTGTCGCGCGACGCGTTCACCCACGCGCCGCCCTCCCACGACTGCGTCGTCGACGCAGGCATGAGGTGGAGTCCGTAGAGGAGCCCCTCGAAGTCGGTCAGGGCCGTCTCCACCGCGAGCGACGCCGCGTAGAGCTCCTTGATGGTTGCGACGGGATAGGTCGTCCGCTCGTCGAATACCCATTCCGATCCGTTCCATAGGAGGGTCGTCTGTACGACGCCGGCGGTTTCCTCGGTCAGGACGTCGCGTTCGACGTTGAACCAGCCCGCGCCGTCCCACCGCTCCATGCGCGATCCGACGATGTCGAACTGCTCGTTGATGTCATAGGTGGTACGTTCGAAGTTCACGAGCTCGCCGTCGACGCGCGTCTTGATCAGTTCGGACGTGGGGAGGCGCGCACCCGTCGCCCAGTCGTAGACATAGCTGCGCTCGGTCGTCTCGACGGACACGTAGCCGTTGAGCAGGGGGTCCCATTGTTCGGCTGAGCTCAGCGAGTGGGTCGAGCCGGCGCCGGAAACGTAGAGGCGGGATTGCGGCGCCCACGCGCCGTTTTCCCATGCCTGCACGGCCGCTTCGATGCGGTGGCCGTCGTCGTAGGTAAATAACGTGCGTTCGGACGGCTGCCACGTGCCGTCGAACATGTAGGCGACGGCCTGGTCGAGGAGGGTGACGGGCGCTGAGGTGGTGTGGTCGGCGGACTGTCCGGCCGCGGTCGATGTTAGAAGGACGCTCAGCATGAGGAGCAGGCGTGCGGGCGTAGCGGCGAGGCGCATGGAAGTAGCCCTGTCGAGGGCGATTCGGGGTAGAGGATCCCGCGATGCCGCGGGCGTGGAACGTGGCGGCTGGATGCGGTGCGCGTGCTACGTGCCACAGAACGCGATTGAACAAGCGCCGATGCTGTTGCGATGCGCTCCGTTGATAGTGACGCTGTTACGACGGCTGCGCAAGAAGTTGCGGCTTTGGCGCGTGGTACGAAAATATTGGTGCCGGGAGGAGTGGCGGAATGCCTTGGCTGACGGGAAGCTTCTTCCCTGTGCGGAGCCCCGGCGAAATGAGGGGTACGTCCGCGCGGCCGCTGCGAGCCGCTACGACATGTGTTCGTCCAGGTACTGTACGTAGCTGACGAAGGCGTCGCGCTGCCTGTCGGTCCAGCCATCGGCGTTGTCGATCGTCTGCACGGCCGCCCTGAGTTCGGAGCGCTCGGCGCCCGATGCTTCGACGGCGTGCTTTTCAGCCTCGAAGGCGACTTCGACGAACTCGCACGGGCTCGCCGCCATGCGCTGGAGGATGCGGCGGCCGGTTTCGAGGTGGTCGTTGGGGTCGGTGGGCATGTGGGGGTCGGTGGGCATGTGTCGTCGGGCAGGTGCTTGGCAGGGCAAGGAGCAGTAATGGGATAACACTTTGTATACGTACGTCACGCCAAATGGTTAGGGCGTCTCGCGTCCGCCGCACTTCGTCGATCCATTGCTGTGGCTGCGCGAACTGTGCCAGGGGCCGTACGGACACGGCCGCCGTACGTACGAAATGTGATCCTATTCGGCTAGCAGCCGGTCACAATCACAGGAACGAAGACGAGTGAATTTCGTGTAAAACGCCTTACTATGCTTTCGAGAATCCGGGGTTTCGAGAATCTGGCCGATCGGGTGTGCGCTCCGTGTATGGCGTGGTCATTCCCGGCGTATCATTCCCGGCGTATCGGTACGTGGTCGTTCGAACGGTTGCATCCCACAAGAACCGCATGCGAGGTGACCATGCCCGGCCGACGCGTTGTAATCACACTGATCGCGCTTCTCTGCTTGATCTCCGCCGGATGCTCGGCGCCCGCCATGGAGAATCCGCGGAACCTGCCGCTCGCGCCCTCTATCATCCTGGGTAGCTCGACGCCGGCGGACGACTCCTTCGCCGACGTCCTGCGCACGGACGTCGTCCCGGCGTGGAACGCCGAACATGCCTCGATGCCGCTCCATGCCTTTCAGGCAGATCGAGGCGAGCACGAGGGGGAATATCTACTTGCCTGGAACGGCGCGCGGCTCCGTGACGTGACCGCTGACGCGCTGGAGGCATCCGGACTCTCCGGCGGCCTCGCTGATCCCTCCTCGTACACGGAGTACGCCCTCGTCGGGGCCGAATCGGCCGGTTCGTTGCCCTCCGTGGAGCTGCTAGGGATCCACCGGGTACAGATCCGTCCCGAACGAGCAGACGAGTTCGCCTCGTTCGTCGCGGACTCGATCTATCCCACGTTCCAGGACCGGGCGCCCGGTATGCGTCTGCTCTATTACCGGGGCGTCGAAGGCGGCGAAGAGGGCGAGCACATCCTTATTTTTACCTTCGATACGATCGAGCGCCGAGAGGACTATTTCCCGACGGGCCAACCGGAGACGCAGGCGCTCACCGACGCCTTCGCACCCATGCAGTCGCTGGGTGACGCGCTCGCGGAGTACCAGGTCCCGGGGAGCTACCTGGGGCGCGATACGGGTCTGGCGGCAGCCATCTTCGAAGCCGTCGACTGGACCGATTACGCACATTTGGGCGCCACCGGAGATTGAAGCCTGGAGTAGCCGTGTCGGCGTCGGATGTCGTGAGCCGGCGGGGTATCGTGAGCCGGTGGGTCTGGTGCTCGCCCTGCGACATGTTCCCCTGTGCCGCGGGACCCCGTAGTCGATCGGTGGCGCCTGTTTCAATAAGAAAGACCGCCCCCGGCGTTACGCCGAGAACGGTCCTTCCATGGGAACCTAAACGTCTCACCCGAGCCTAATTTCTCGAAGCGACGTCTTCACGATACTCCTCGCTGGCGTAGATCGCGACTTCGACGCGTCGATTTTGTTGCCGGCCGGCCTCCGTGTCGTTCGAAGCGATGGGCTCGAGCTCACCCTTGCCGACGGTGGTAATCCGCCTCGGCGCGACGCCCTGGCTCATCAGGTCCTCCGCGGCGGCGCTCGCTCGGCGCTCGGAGAGTTCCATGTTGTAGGTGTCGGCGCCCACGGCGTCGGTATGTCCAATGACGACGATGTCCGTATTCGCGTATTCCCGCAGATTCGTCGCTAGTTGGCCGAGCTCATCGCGGGCGGGGGATCTGAGCTGGGCCGAATCGAAGTCGAACAGCAAGCTGTTGTCGAATCTCACCGCGATGCCTTCGCCGACGCGGTCAACCTCGGCACCATCGAGGTTCTCCTCGAGCTCCTCGGCCTGCTTGTCCATCTGCCTGCCGATGATCGCACCGGCCGTTCCTCCGACCGCCGCACCGATAATCGCGCCCTTTGCCGTGCCGCCGTACTTGCTTCCGACGATGCCGCCGATGACGGCACCGGCGCCGGCGCCGACCGCGCCGCCCTTTTGCGTCCTGCTCAAGCTCGAGCAACCCGAGACGCTCATCGCGAGCAGCAGAACGGCGGACAGCGACAGGGCCATCCCCTTGTTGAATCGTTGTAGCGATACCATGACTGGATGCCCTCCTGTGAGGTTATGTATGAACGGGAGCAGCGCCAGGGCCGATTCCTGCTCCGATGTGCAAGCCAGGATTGCCGGCATGCACCTATTTCAAGGTTCATGCCATGAGGCAACGTTGCGGCATCATCGAGCGAGCCCATAAGGCCGATCGCGGACGCGCCGCGCCGGGGGTCTTCCCGCCCTCTTGGCCCATGCTCTGATCCCGCTATACACTGGATCGGGCGGTAGTTGCTGTCGCGTAAACGGGTTTAAACGATTCCTGACAATGGTAGAGATCGTGCTATCGAACGCCGGAGCGGACCCCCGACGTCGTACCGGGTACGATACGACGCAAGCGTACCGACCGGTGTAGTGATGTGTGGACACTTCTGGACGTTGAGTCGCCGGCGCACGGCGCGCCCAGGGCGTGCCGCTCCGCCTTGAAGGCTGCCCCGGTGCACGTACACGGGTTGGACGATATGCGCTCGTGGACGCGGGGCGATTCGAGGTGCGGGGCGAGGCCGCGCGGTATGAGACGTCGGAAAGATGAGTGACGACAGAACTCTATGTATGCGACGCTCGTGTCAAATGGTTAGCACGCCGTCCGGTTCTATCGTTCGTCGTGCGTGCTACATTTGTCATTGCGCCGCTGAGTACCTTCCGAGAGCCGGCAGGTCCACCTTATCCAACCGATTCGTCGTTCGATTCGTGCCACGGTTATCCGCGTATCTGGCTCTGTTGACGCTGCTGTCTCTCTGCGCGGCGGACGCGTCCGCGCAGACCGCTGCGATACGCGGGTTCGTGACGGACGAGGCGGACGGCCGCGAGCTCGGGGGCGCGACGGTGGCCCTCTACGAAATCTCGGCCGATAGCGTGGCCGACGTGCCGGCGTACGGCGCCGTCACGAATTCGGACGGCGTGTATCTCGTCAGCCGCATCGAGCCGGGACGCTACCTGTTCGAGATATCGTTCGTCGGATTCGTCCCGTTCCGGGATACGCTGAGCTTCGCCGCCTATGACATACGGAGCCTCTCCCTCGAGCTGCGCCCGCGGACGGAGGAGATGGATGGCGTCGTCATAGAGGAAGAGCGGGGGGGCGGCATGACGGACGTCCGCGCCGGATGGCAGACGATTCGACCGGAGGACGTCGACCGAATTCCTTCGCTGGACATCTCCGGCGACCTGGCTTCCTATCTCTCGAGCCTCCCCGGCGTGGTGTCGATGGGGGATCAGGGCGGACGATTCTTCGTGCGCGGCGGTGAGCCGTCACAGAATCTGGTCCTGGTCGACGGGATGCACGTGTATCAGCCGTTCCACCTGCTCGGTTATTATTCGGTCTTTCCGACCAATATTCTGAATCGGGTCGAGTTTTACGCGGGCGGCTTTCCGAGCCGGTACGGCACGCGGCTCTCGTCCGTCATCGACGTATCGACCCGAAACGGCAACAACCGGCGGCACGAGGGGATGGCGAGCGTGTCGCCGTTCACGACCAGTGCGCGCATCGAGGGGCCCATCTTTCCGGGACGGGTATCCTATTTATTCGCCGGACGCGAGTCCGTCATCGAGCACGGTGCCCAGCGGTATCTCGCGCGGGACGTGCCCTTTCAGTTCGGGAACGCCTACGGCAAGATTCACGCGCGCGTCAATCCCGAATACGAGGTGTCCGTGACGGCGATGCGGAGTCACGAACGCGGGACGGTCGGAGAGGCCACCGGCAGCTCAGCGCCGCAGGTTATCCAGCAGCGCAACGAGGCGTTCGGGATCCAGTCGCTCCTCCTCCCGCGCTTTTATCCCCTGCTGGCCAACGTGTACATCTCGCATTCCCGGCTGACGTCGACGCTCGGCCCTTCCGGCGATCCGACGCGCTCGTCGTCGGTGCGGAGCACGCGCTTTGCCCTGGACGCGTACTTTCCGGGACGCCGGATCGATTTTCAGGCCGGGTGGGAAGCTGTGTTTACGTATCTGGAAACCGATCTCACCGGACTGTACCAGAACGTGGCGGCAGATAACCGGCTTTCCGCTCCGGGTGCGTTCTACGGAGACTGGAACGTGGAGGTCAGTCCCGCACTGGAGCTGCAGGCCGGGGCCCGGCTCCAGTTCTTCGGCGTCCGACTGGATCCCTACGTGGAGCCGCGGATCCGGGCGACGTGGTCGCGCGGTACCCACCGGCTTACGGCCGCGGCCGGCATGTATCAACAGGAACTCGTCGGCGTGAACGACCGGCGCGACGCGGCCAGCGTGTTCACGGCGTGGACGAGCCTGCGCCGCGATTTCGGGGACATTCCATTCGTTCGCCTTCCCGACCCGGAAACGCCCGGCGGTTCTCGCATCGTCTTTGTCGACAACCTCGTTCGCGGGCGCATAGCCCGCTCCTATCACGGTATTCTGGGTTATCACGGCACGCCGACGGACTGGCTGAACGTGTCCGTCGAGGGGTTCTACAAGGACGTGGCCGACCTCTTCTTTCCCGAAATTACGGCCCTGCCGCAGCTGTCGACGAATCTACATCCGGCCTCGGGCCGCTCGGGCGGATTCGAAACCCGGGTGGAGGTGGAGCAGGGGCCGTTCTATGGCTACCTCACGTACGCCTTTTCGTCGACGCGGTACGCGTCGAGATCGCCGGCCAACAGGGTGTGGTACGGTACCGAACGGCTCCGTTTCCCTCCGCCGCACGACCGTCGCCATCAGGTCGATGCGCTGCTGAGCGCGTCGCTGGCCGGGGTCGACGTCGGCGTGCGCTGGGCGTACGGATCCGGCCTGCCGTTTACGCGCCCGCGCGGCTTCGACGGCTTCATCCCCATCGACGACGTCCACGACGTCTTCGAACAGCCGCGCTCGCGCCGCGTGCTCTACGAGGAGCCCTATCGGGGGCGCATGCCCTCCTACCACCGCCTCGATGTCACGGCGAGCCGTTCCTTTGAGGTGAGGGGCGGGGAGTTGACCGTGCAGGCGAGCGTCATGAACGTCTACGACCGCCGGAATATCTTCTATTACGATGCATTCACGTTCGAGCGGGTCGACCAGCTGCCGGTCATTCCGTCGGTTGGACTCCAGCTGGATATTCGATGATGGGCGAATCCAGTTCCGTCATATCGAGGTGGCAAACGGGCGCAGGCGGGCGGGTCGTGCTTCGCGTGGCTGCGCTCGCGCTCCTGGCCGTGCTGCTTCTCGTCGGATGTGAGGAAGAGGTCACGAATGCGCCTCCCGTGGAGGAGCCGTTCACGCTGTTCGGCGTGGTCAGTCCCACCTCCGACACTCAGGCGGTGGCCGTCTATCCGATCGAGACCGGCGTCCTCGAGCCGCTCGGCCCGACGCTCGACGCGGAGGTGACCTCTCGCGAGCTGGAATCCGGTGACGTGCGCGTGTGGCGCGACTCGGTGGTGGCCGACGGACAGGGAAGCTATTCGCACATCTTCTGGTCGGATTTCCGCGCGGAGTACGGCGCCTCGTACCGCATCGAGGCGGTGGGGGTGGACGGGCAGGCGAGCTCCGCCACCGTGCGCGTGCCGGAGCAGGTGACGGTCGACTTGACGGACGAAGTGACTGACGACGGGAGGGGCCGGATGCGGTTATCGTTCCGTCCCGGTCCGTTTCGGTTCGTCCGGCTCGATCTCACCTACGCGGTGCTCGTGGCGTCCGTCGAGGCCGGCGAATGTCCGACCGCGTCTCCGTTCTTTAGCTATACCTATTCGTACGTGGGGGAGGAGACGCCGGCCGACGGCGGTTGGGATCTCGAGGTGGATCTCGGCGAGCATCGTACGATGATGCGCGAGTTTGCGCGGCGCGACGCCGGAAATCCGCTGCTGCTGGCAGATCAGACCGCAGACCTCGGCCTCGTGGCGCTCGAGCTGGACGTCACCATCGGCGATGAAGCCTGGGACCTGCCGCACGGCTTCCTGGATCGCCGCATCCTGTCCCATCCCGGTACGCTGACGAATGTCGTAAACGGTCTCGGATTCGTCGGCGGCGGCTATCGCTACCAGACCCGCCTCTTTCCGTCCACCGACGCGATCGAAGAGGCCGGCTACTACGACTACATGGCAGGCCGAGCGGGCTGCGAATAGGGACACGCTGCGGTTCGGTGGCGTGCTGCGGCCCGGCCCTTCCCGGCCCGTCTACAAGTCTTGTCCGCCGCGCCGTAGCGGCTGGGTTCCCAGACGTGCGGAGAGTTTGTCCCATCGATTGCGGCTCACGCGAAGATACGTGCCCGGCTTGAGGCGCACGGCATATTTGCTCCCCGACTTGACGAACATGGCATCGATGCAATCCAGCCGTACGATCGTACTCCGATGTATACGGAAAAAGTGTTCCGGATCGAGCTGGTTTTCGAGATCCTGCATCTGTTCGCGGATGACGTATTTCTCCTCACCTACGTGCAGCTCCGCATAGGGGCCGCTTGCCGAGATGTAGTCGATCGACTCTACGGAGAGAACTTTGATCTGGCCGCGCATCTCCACGGCAATGCGGTTTAGGTAGCGGGTCGAACCGGCGTGGCTATCGCTCGCCCTCGGTGGGCGCGCATCGAAAAAGGCGGTGAGCCGATCGCGGAGGCGTACCAGATGCCGCATCCCGACCATGTCTTTGGCCCGGTTCATCGCTTCGTGAAATCGTTCTTCGTCGAACGGTTTCAACAGGTAGTCTAGGGCGGAAACTTCGAAGGCGTCCAGCGCATGCTGCTGGTAGGCCGTCACGAAGATAACGACCGGCATGTCGCTGGGATCGATCTTCCGCACCACCTCGATCCCCGATAGTCCGGGCATCTGCACGTCCAGCAGCACGATGTCGGGCTGAAGCTCCCGGATCGAGGCCACGGCATCGAGGCCGTTGCCCACGGAATCGGCCAGCGTGACGTCGTCGCGTTCCTCCAGGAGCTGCTCCAGCCGTTTTCTGGCCAGAGGCTCATCGTCGACGACGAGCACGCTGTGGGGCTGTTCGGTGGCCATACTGTGATGGATGCACGAGCTCGAATTGACGGCATTCGGAATGCGGAACGACTGGACGTATGTCCGGTGACGTCCACTACGAACTTATGGAGGTCTCGACCTGGGACCAAGCAGATTCATGACGGCTGAGAGCGATCCATGACAGGCTGGAGCGTTTCGTGCCGTGCCCCCTTTAGAAGACGGTTTGTCGGCTACTACTATGCGATGCAATTCCGCCGGTTCGTGGGGTCACTCGTCAGTAGAACACGATGTCGTTCGCTCAGCTTGTCCACGTTCCTTCCAGATTTTCCTCCATACTGGGGGTCGTGCTCATCATCGGCATATCGAGCGCGGTCATATCCGCATCGCTCGGGAGTGTGGAGGAAGCAGCCGGATTGCGCATGCCGGCGGAATGGGAGGAGCACGAGGCGGTTTGGATCAGTTTCTTCGACGGCGAGACCGATTCGGCCACGGCGGAGATGGCCGCGCGCATATCGGCACGCACGAAGGTACGCGCCGTCGCTGCGGCGGACCTGTCCTCCGCCAGCATCGTACGTGCTGACGTCAGCCGGCTTCTGAATGCCCGCGGCGCGCGTATGGAAAACGTCGAGATTATCGTGACGGACGCGCAGGTACAGGTTCGGGACACGGGCCCCATCTTCGTGCGTGACGAACGGGGTGAACTGCGCGTCGTCGACTTCAAGTGGAATGCCTACGGTACCGAGATCGACACGCCGGACGAGTATCCGTTTGATGCCCGGATGGCCGACGAGCGAGGTTTCCCGCTCGTGAAGTCGACGCTGGCGATGGAAGGAGGCGCGTTGGAAACGAACGGAAAGGGTACCGTTCTTCAGGTCGAGTCGGTGACCTTGCAGCGCAATCCGACCATGACCAGGGAAGAGATCGAAGACGAGCTCGCCCGGACCGTTGGCGCGAAGTCGGTCATCTGGCTGGAGGAAGGGCCCGCGGACGATCCCTACGGGTTGTCGATCATCGACGACCAATACGTCGTATTCGGGATCGGGGGGCATGTGGACGGATTTGCACGGTTCGTCGATGAGAACACGGTACTGCTCGCCTTTCCCGATTCCGCGCGTGCGGCCTCCGATCCGGTCAAGCGGCTAACCTATGAGCGCATGCAGCGCAACTACGACATCCTGACGGCCGCCTCCGATCAGGATGGAAATCCGCTGGAAATAATTAAAGTCACGCCCCCCGACGTACCCTATGAGGACGTCGTCGTCGATGCCTACTGGGAACGGTCGCCGTATCGGGAGCTGCTCGAGCGAAATCCCAACGTGTCTATGGGAGACACGCTCTCCTGGGTACCTCCGACGAGCTATCTCAGCTATTTCATTACGAACGGGTTCGTCTTCGTTCCGTCGTACTGGAGGCCCGACCTTCCCGAAGCCGTGAGATTGGCCGACGAGCGTATCCAACGGCTGCTCCGCTCGTACTACCCGGATCGGGAAATCGTACCGATCGATCCCCGGCACATGAATCAACTCGGAGGAGGGATCCACTGCTGGACGCAGCAGCAGCCGCTATAGCGCGCCCTGTGCGGACGTGACCATCCGGCCGGATGCCTCGTCGATTCCGCGAGCCTCCGTGTTAAAGGGTATCCGGATCGCGGTCAGGCGGCTTCCGTCCGGTTCCACGTCGACGCTCAGCGGCTGGTCGGATCCGTAGAGATGCTTGAGCCGATCGCGTGCGCGATCGAGGCGAAGATCGTGGGCGGGAGCGGATGGATTTCCAGGCCCCCCCGGCTCGACAGAGTCTGTATGGACGCCGCGCGAGCGGGTAGTCCGGGTAGTCGACGAACCGCTCCGGCGGATGTCGATGCACAGATCGCCGTCCTCGCGACGTATGGAAACGTCGATGCGCTTTCGTCCATCGACGGACCCTCCCCCATCTTCCATGGTCTGCTCGAGAACGGGGAACAGTACGAAGGAGGGGACGCGGGCCTCCAGCGTATCGGGTGCGATACACCGGCGGACGTCCAGCCGGTCCCCGAAGCGGATGGACTGGATTTCGAAGAAGAGATCGACGAGCCGAAGTTCCTCGCGCAGTGGCACCTCCGCCTCCGCGGAATGCGTCAGCGTATATCGTAGGATCTCGCTCAGACGGTTCACCATGCGGTTCACTTCCTTCGGATCCTCGTTCACCAGCGACGTGATCGCGTTCAGCGTATTGAACAGGAAATGGGGATTGACCTGCGTGCGTATGGCCTGCAAACGTGCCTCAGCCTGGTGCGCCTTGAGCTCCGCTTCCTTCGTTCGCAGGCGGCTCTCCAGCTCGACGGCTTCGGCCCTCAGCCGCGTCGACTCCATGAGACGATCCCTGTAACGCACCGCATAATCGCGGGCCAGTCCGGCCGCAAGGATCAGAAGGAGCATCAGAAACTCGGGGAGAAAGTGCAGCCCGCGAAGTACGGCGGCCAGTGAAACGGGGCGCGGCCGTGCATGGGTGACGACGGCGTTCCAGAGTGCGTGCTGAAAGAGATGGAGCCCGATTGCAGCGGCCAGGCCGAGGCCGAAATAAAGGAAAACGAGACGGCGCCAGTCCAGCCGCTCCGGCCCCCAACGGTGACTGAACCAGAAAACGACCGGGGTCAGAAGGCACCAGCAGGCGAAAACGATGGCGCGGTACGCCGATTCGGGCGTCCAGATCGGGCTCGGGTCACCGAACCGCGGGTCGAAGGAGAATTGAACGATCGAAAGGAGTCCGACGACCAACCAGAACACGACAATCGCCCCGATCTCCGTGTGCGTCAGCCGCCACCCACCGGGCGTCCGCCGCTCGACCGCGCCGGATGCCGATACGTTGGATGGCGCCTCGTCGTACATCAGTCGTGTTCAGCTGGGTTACGTCTTGCGTCCGCGCGGCACGGATGCGGTTCGCATCAGGACGCGATAGAAGGACGGCCTTCGAGAAGGTCGTGGGGATGGCGCTGCGGCGGTCAACGCATTGGAGACGGCACGGGGCAAGGCGCGCAGGCAACTTTCCCTAACTTATTGTGATAATGCATCAAACACAACAGCCGGTCGCCTCTCTCTCCCGATCGCCTTTCCGATCGAGGTCAGCCTACAATGCGATCGTATTCGGGATGAGAACCGATCCAGAACCAGAGCACTCCGCCCTCGACATCAAGTCCGAGAGCCCGATAGTACAATCCGACTCGGACGGACCAGAATTGCTCAATCTGCTTGAAGTGAAGCGACGGATGCCTTGGATTTGATTTGAGCAGGTCGAACTTCTTTCACGCCAGGCCCTGCACGTCCTGCGGAAGTCGATCGAAATGGTCCCAGAATTTGGGCGATGTCGAATGGGTCACAACTCACGCGTTTCGCCGCGCCGATATGCATCGAGCGCTTCCGTGGCAAGTGCGTCAAGACGACCGGCTTGTGCATCGGCCTCGATCTGCTCGTCCCATCGAGCATTGTCGTATTCGGCAAACCAGCGGCGAAGCTCGGCCAACTCCTTCGGGCGGAGCTCCTCAATTTCTTGCTCTATTTTCTGCACGCGTGTCATAGGAGGCGTCGTTTGGTCCAATTACTTAACGATTCAAAGACCCCTGAGTTCTCTCCAGTGGCACATGCCGCGCTGCCGGGCGTCCTTGCATCAACCGCCTGGAAAATCGAGTGCGGGACTCACTCGCGAGCGGATGCGAGTGGCGGCGTACTTTCGGAACGCGGCGAGAAACTTGGCGGCACATAACCAGACGGTGAAGACGGACAGGCGTGCTATCGGCTTGCCGCGCAAAACATTGGCGAGTAAGTTGCTACGAGTACAAGTCTCAAAGCGCCCGCCGCTTATTGCCAAGCCGTCATGGCGCGTACAAGCGCATCCATTGAATACCATCTTTGACCGAGTGCTTCTGTGGAATTACGATATCTCCTGATAGCATTTCTCACTCTTCTATGCACTCCGCGTGGTTCTAATGCACAGAGTGCCAACCTGCCGATGTCTCCTCGTATTGATACGACAGAGGTCAACGTCGGTGACATTTATCGGCTCTGGGGGGCGTATCTCAACGCTCGTCCGGACTCCGTGCGAGCGAACCCTTACTGGTCTGAGATCGAACAAGACGATCTCGGCGATTTCGATCTCTCGCGCCGCTGGCTTTACGGCTACACGATACCTGGAGTAGGTAATTTGCACGCGACGTTTGGCATTCGACCTCGCCTTCTAAGTATCGAGCAGAAGCGAGGTGCCTACGTCATTCGAACTCTCTATGCGCCAGACGATCTCGACGGTTTTCAAGGCCTGTACTCGATTCAGCGAGTCTACGCGAAGCGAGAGGGCGGTGCGTATCGGCTCTTCAATGCCCTTCCCGAAGCAACTCGAGAATGGAGACGGCGACGATTGGGTCTTCTCGAGTATGTCTTTCCTCCGGAGCACCGATTCGATGAAAACAGGGCAACGGCCGCGGCAGTCTTTGCCGACTCGATCCGAACCGTCTTCGACTTGAAGGTCGAAGAACCAATCGAGTACTATGTTGCTCCAAATGTGAGTGAGATGGCGCGCATTCTCGGTAACCACCCGGTGAACTACCCCTTGCGATCCTCCCACCGGTGCGGAAGGAGCGC
>JBBDTI010000004.1:0-13374 GCA_040904565.1 Rhodothermales bacterium | reverse complement strand
TTCCAGCAACACCCCTGGGAAATCACCCATAGCGACGGCATCTGGTTCACCAAGACGCATTTCCACCTGCTCCCTGGAGTCGCCGAGCCGAACACCGTCGATGCTCTTCAGCGGCAGGATGCGCCCATCATCTTCGCTCGTTAAAAAATCCGGGCAACCGGTAAGCAAGAGACCCGCAAAGAGAGTGGCGATGAGTGTGGTGGGCCCGGATCTGTGCTCAACTAGACGCCGCCATGATCCAAACAGCGTGTTCATGCCACACCTCGGTACGTCAGACTTCAGATGTGCTTTCTTCACCGTAGTCGTTAATGGTCGCAAAGACAAGTGCTCCCCCTTGATTCACGATAGCCTCACATTATATTCGTCTTTGTATCTATGCTGAATATCTAATCGTATCCAGTTGCCGATATTGAGACAGCAGTCTTCCGACCACACTTTCGGTTATCCTCGGGACGGAATTACGAGGCGTAGCTCGACGTGACTCCTCATATCCCTCACGCCTGGCTAACCCCGTTTACTCTCTCGACCGACGTAAACGAGGCCCTCCTTTGCGATCCGAGGTTTAAATAGATCAGTGAGGATGCTGGGAGGGATCGATATCGATTTCAGGAAGAATGTGGATGCAGCGTGTTGTCCGCGAAACGTTCGTCCGCTAATTCCTGTTGGTAGGCCGAAAGAAGAAGACTGTATTATCCACGATACTCGAGTTTCTCGACAACCGGCACTACGAATCTCGAGATGCAGGCCCTTAGTCGTTTGAGCCGTGGAGTAGCAGTCTCGTTCTCCCACTTTTCCCACGTCGACGGGTCTACACCTATGTCGCATGCGGCTTGCCTCTGTGACATTCCGCGTAACATGCGATACGCGCGCAGTTGCTCCCGTAACGCTGTCGGATCTTTCATAGGCACGTAGCCGAGAAAGGCGATGATTGCGGGCCCGTAATGAATCTCTGGATTCGTTACACAGCCACACTCCCAGTTCCAGATCGTCGATTCGGTCACGCCGATCAGCGTCGCAACGTCTCTCTGACGAAGCCCCAAATCGATTCGTTTCTTGCGCATATGGGCTCCGATGGTCCGCAATTCCGTCGGATACCCTGAAGGAGGAGGGATTTCCGCCTCGAGATGCAGGTGGCAACTTGTCGACGCAACGGTGCAAGTGCGGCATGCTGGGCTCGCTCCACCAGGAATGCGTGTGCTCGTCGGGGGACGTCCAGCGCTACCGAAGGCGTATTTCCGGGCCGTTGATGGACCGGATCGATCTGCACCTGGACGTCTCGCCCGTCCCGTTCGACGAGCTGTCCTCTCGCGCCGAGGCGGAGTCGTCGGCCGACGTGCTCCGCCGCGTGCTGGCGGCACGGGAGCTGCAGCGGGCACGCTTCAGCGGCCAGGCCTACGTCCACTGCAACGCGCAGATGTCGATGCGGCTCGTACGCCGTTATTGCACGATGGACTCGGCCTGCCGCGCGCTCATGAAGATGGCGATCCAGCGGCTGGGGCTCAGCGCGCGGGGATACGGGCGCATTCTGAAGGTGGCCCGCACGGTGGCAGACTTGGCGGGCTCGGCCGAGCTGCGCCCCGAGCACATCTCCGAGGCGATTCAGTACCGGACGCTGGATCGGCGGGTGGGGTGAGTTTGGCGGAAGGGCTCGCTACGACTCAGGTAATCGGCCTGGTCGCCTTTCCGGTGCTTCTGAATGATTGTCTGCATGCCAAGTGGCATGATCTCTACGACCAGGTCGATGAGCTGTTTGCTTGTCAGCTCGGAGGGACGTATTATCCATTTCCCAGGTGTAGCCTTTCTAAAGTGTGGTTCTGGATTGGCGCTTGAAAACCTGCTCAGATGGGCGGTAGCTTCTCAATGTTTGCACACGGCCTGGGACGTTACACGCGCTTTTTGAATCGAACGATACCTGCTCGTATTGCGTCCGTCTTGCAGGACCTTTTTTCATCTCTTGCGTGGGGTACCTATCCCAAGCAGAGTCAAGCTGAGTGTGGTCACTTCTATCAGTTGAATTAGGAAAGCTTGACGACGGTTGGTCCGGGATAGCGGCTTCACTGCGGCCAAAGAACGGATCACCATAATGAATCAACTCCGCACTTCAGCCGACCGCGCTGGCGACGATTACAGCGCAGAGTCAAACAGACCTTCAGACCCCAGACAACCCAATCGGGCCCGAGAAAGCACGCGGAACCAGCATCGCAACGGCAGGAGTTGGTGCAATTTCGCCGCGGTGCTTCTAGTCCTCAGTGTGGGCGCGCAACTTGGGTGTCAGGCTCCGCCGGATGCACCGACCCGGCAGTTGAGCGACAAGAAATACGTGCGCGGCTTCGTGCTAACGCAGCTTCGACCCGATCTCGCGCACGAGCCGCGAGATTCAGTGGCGCACGAGATCTATCTTCCGGGCGTGTCTGTATTTCTGCGGAATCCGTCTACCGGCGCCGACGTCGATTCCGTGCTGACCGATCTCAGCGGGCGTTTCGACTTTCCGCCGCAGGATGCGGGCGACTACCTTGTTTGCTGGGAAAGAGACGGCTTCAATTCCGGGTGCCTGCCGGATCCCATCACCGTGGATTCACGCCCCGTTAATATCGGCGACGTTCGCATCGGGGCGATTACCGATCAGGGCACACGCGTCTCCATTTACGGAACCGTATCCCTGCGCGACGGCAGTTCGATTCGCTTCCTCGAGCCGGTCGTTAGCGTCAACAATTTCGTCAAGGTGCAAGTACTGGATCTCGGCGACACCGTTCTCTACGAGACAGCCTTAAACAATTTCGGCCGATACGTCATCCCCAGCGTCCCGGCGGATTCAGCCGGCCACCTGCAGGTCGTGGCGTCCATCGACCAGGGGCGCGCCGCAAGGTCTATTCGCGGTGAGAAGCTGATCACCGGTGTGACCCACCGGGTGAATATTACGATGCGAAATTCTTCGCCGAAAATCGAGGATGTGATCAGCTCCGTCGGCGGGGTTGAAATGATCCGTCCTAATCCGGGTGACGTCGTCGATCTCGTCGTGCGGTCGGGCGATCCGGATGGCGACCCATTGGAATACACCTGGCGCATCGACCGGGGGTCGGGCATGCTCAGTGCCACGACGGGATCGACTGTGCAGTGGACGCTGCCTAACACACCCGGGCTGTACAGCGTCTATGTGCACGTCACGGATCGAAAGGGAGGCTACGACCGGCAGGTGCTGAAGCTGTCCACAGGATCGAACGGCGAGGGTTTCTCGGGCCAGGTGCTCGACGTTCTCGGAGCGCCCGTCGCCGGGGCCGAGGTCGCGGTCGGCGATGGTACAGCGACGACGAACAGCAACGGATATTTCAGCGCGCGGGTCACTCGAGTGCCACGCTATGTCCTGAATATCCGCAGGCAGGGATTTGCACCGGTCTCCCGCATTTATCGGGCCGGCATCAGCGGGGGCCGCTGGACAATGCGCCCGGTTACCGTGACGAGCATCGATCCGACGATCGACAATACGATCGCGGACTCGGTACATCAGCAGATCGGGTGCGCGATTCCTGCGAGCAGCCGGATCGACTGGGATGCGTTTGGAACGCGCAAGAGAGTACGGATCCAGGATGGCAGAGGCCGCGTCGTCGCGATCGGCGACAGTCTCGAGTCACCTTTCCCAGCCTCCGTCATGAATCTGCGGCGAGAACGCGGGTGCGGGCCAGGCGGTGAGGTCTTCATACCCGCTAACTCCATCGTAGACGACGACGGCAACGTACCACCGTCTGGCACAATGGTCGACGTGGCCATCGGCACGGTGGATCTTCTTGAACCGAATTCGATGCCGGGCGATTACTCGGCGTTGAACGCTGCCGGCGAGCCGCGTACGATGGACAGTTTCGGCGCAGTTTTCGTGGAGCTTTCGGCAGGGGGCGAAAGCTACAACATCGAGCCCGGGGCGAACGCCGGGCTGAGGATTCCCGTGCCGGACGTGCAGCTGACCGCTCCCGGATCCATCCCCACCACGATCCCCCAGATGATCTACGACGAGACGGCCGGGCTCTGGCGCACCGACGGAACAATGACGCTCGACGCATCCGGACAATTCTACGAGGGACAGGTGGGCCATTTCACCACGATCAACGCGGACGTACTGAAGGATGGACAGTCCTGCGTGCGATTTAAGAGCGAAGGGTTGCCGACGCCTTACCGAATAGAGGTTGTGGTGCCCATGGGGGGCGGATCGGCCCCTCGGGTCCGAGACGAGCAAATCGATGAGAACGGCGTCTATCACCTGATCATCAATCTTCCGAACGACACTGACATCACACTCATGCCGTACGCACCCGTGGGGGATGGCGGCGTCCCCTACGGTGTTTTCGGCGTCAACACGAACGGCCCGCAGAGCGGAAACCCGACGGGGCCGAACTATGCGGAGTGCGAGACCAAGGTCGTCCTCTTCGAGGTGGACGCACCCGAGCCCGGAGCGGACGCGTTTCTACACGGCCTGTATTCGCTTGCCGCGAGCAGGGTGCAGGAAGGGGACGTCGTGCTCGACCAGACGCTCAAGGACAACCTGGAGGACGCCACGATTGATTACTACGGCACCATCGACCCCCGTGGTCTCCGCAAGACGTTCACGGAGTTTAAGCAGACGAACGGATTTGCGCCGGACGGCAACACGCTGATTCAGGAAAGCTACGGGCCGGTCGACGAAGTGCGAGCTGCGTACGCAAACGCCGTGGATCTGGGCTTTGGACGGGACATGCACGGCAAACGGACGCTGGCGAACGATAACGAGTACGACATCGCATTTTACGTCACGAATTACGGGAGCTACGAGTCCGACGACGAAGGCGACTTCGAAAATGCCGTCACGCAGAATTCGGCCGAGTTGGTGGCGACGGTGGCCATGGAATGGTCGCGGATCGAGGATCCAGCGGCCACGCCGTACAATTACTATGATCCGGATGCGGGCGCCGACCCAAATGATCCCAACGCGCCGATCGTGATATCCGACAACGAGCGCGTCGTCAAATTCTACGTCTACGACGCCGCCGGTAACCCGCTCTTCACTGCCGACCTCGACAACAGAGGGGCCCGGCCGATTCCCCAGCTCTGCATGGTCTGTCACGGGGGTGCCTATGACGCCGGATTCAACACCGGCGTGCCGGCCTTTAGCACCCCGGCCGACGTCAAGATGGGCGCAGTCATGCTGCCGTTTGACGTCAACACCTACGTGCTGGACGGCGCGGTGCCGCTAGACTTTGAGGAAACCAACCAACATCGCGAGTTCTTCGAGCTCAACGACCTGGTTGTCGACACCGAGCCCGGTGCCGTTATCGAAGAGATCATCGACGAGATGTATACGGGTAGCGACCCGGATCCCATCGAGGACTTCTTGGTCACCAACTGGGACGCGAACGACGCTCATCGGGACATGTATTTGAACGTCGTCGGTCCTGCCTGCCGGGTTTGTCACGCCTCCCGGCCCCTCGAAGATAACGGCAGCGGGGGAGTCCGGGACATCCGCTTTCAGGACGTTAATCAGTTCCTCAAACCCGAAGCGGACGGCGGTATTGCCCAGAAAGCGGATCTCCGGGTTTGCACCCAACGGGTGATGCCGCACGCGCTGGCCACCTACAATCGGTTCTGGAGCAGCTACGACAGTACGCAGCCGGCCATATTCCCGTTCGGTCCTACCCGCCTGACGGCGTTTTTCGACGCCGTCGTAGAGCCGACCTTAGCTCTATCAGGTCTCGGGGAGAACTGTGTGGAAGAGCCCACCGTTGAGGAAGAGGATGTGGGCTCGCCCGCGGCGACCTTGACGCTCGTTCAGAACGAGATCCTCACCAACGCATGCGCCGTTTGCCACAATGACCCACCCAACTTCACAGACATCGACATGGATCTTTCGAGCGGTCTGTCGCACATCTCGCTCGTTGATGTCGATGCCGAAGAGCTTAACTCCGGCAAGCGGGTGGCGCCCAGTGATCCGGCGGCGAGTTACGTGATCGACAAAATCGAGAACGCTAATCTCTCTAGTCTTGACTGTGCAAATTTCCCTCAGGGCGATGCGAGGGAGAATTGCGGCGAAAACATGCCACCTCCCAACGGCGGCTTGACGGCAACCGACATCGACGATATCAAGGAGTGGATTTCCAACGGCGCCCAGGACAACTGAGACCACCCGTGATTCATGCACGGTGGTCGGCTGACCTGCTGGAGACGGCCATCGGACATCGGAGGACAGATTCGATAAAGCAGATTCGAAAGGCGAGGGGGAATCGGGGCAGTCTCTCGTACGCGTTGCTACTAATTCAACGGTGAAGGTCAATACCTCAAGTCCTCATTCAGTTCGTGCCATGTCAATGCGTCGAGTTCAGCTTCAATGTTCCTGCCCAGAAGCGTAGCCGATGCTCGCGACGGTAGGCTTATGGTGGCTTCCCAGCGTAAGTTGCTTAGTGCATTCGAATACGTCCTCTAAGCGTCACCGGTGAGCCGATTGGTAATGGCATCTCGTCTACTTCGATCACCTGAAAGAGGATGATGGCTACGCCGGTGCGATCGAGACGCCGGAGGAAGCGATGGCCTCCTCGCACCAGATGAAGCGGTTCTTCGGCGGCTTCTCGTGGGGGCGCATCTGGCTCTTTCGTCGGATTCTGCAGCAGCTCTTCCTCTGGCGGATCGATGTCGAAGAGCCCGAGGTTGTCGTTCTCGGCGTCGATACGATGGTCAAGGACAACAGTGAGGCGGACGTGCGTCAAGGCGTCGACCCGACCTACAAGCGGGGCGTCAAGGGCTTCCAGTCGCTTCAGGTTACATGGCGCCGGTTTATGATTGATGCCGTCTTCCGCGGAGGCAGTAAGCACAGCAATCACGGCGATACCATCATCAAGATGATCGCCCGCATCGTCTACCTTATTCGCACCCGCTACCGCGAGGTGCCGATCCTTGACCGCATGGACGCCGGCTTCTTCGACCAGAACCTCATGAAAGAGCTCGAGGCCCTCGGCGTTGGTTATCTCATCGGCGGCAAGCTCTACGGCGACGTGCACGAGGCGATCCAAGGCGATCACCAACGACGCAATTAGCAACAATCAGACGATCCGCAGAATGAAAAGCCGCTTCAGACACCCTCGATGCCTATCATAAATGCGGAATCGCTCAACTTAGGCAATATTTAAACCGAGGCATTCGTAAACCACCGTAGTGAAAACCTAAATGGTACATTTCTCTCCCGTCCTCCTGATAATCAGCATACTATTCCCATTAAGCTCATTTGCTCAGGATACGCGGTCTGATCGTGACGAGATTTTTTCGCCAGAGCAGGAGCTTTCGGGATTTACGGTACCGGATGGCTTTGAGGTAGAATTGGTGGCGAGCGAGAGGGATGGCATCGTCAACCCGATTGATTTAACGTTTGACGACGCCGGCCGACTTTGGACGCAGACAGCCCGTATGTATCCGCTGGATCCGGTGACGGATATTCAGTGGAATGAGCTGATTGCGCTCATGGATGATCCTGATGCTCAAACCAATCATCCGGAGTTCAAAAGAATTTTGGATATGTACCAGGGCAAGATCGAGGGGGAAGACGATATTCTCGTCCTTTCCAATTTGTATGGAAATAGCCCCGTTAACGTAACCAAGTGGGCCAGTGGCCTGGCTATTCCGCAGAGTATCTTGCCCTACAAGAATGGGGCGTATATCGCGCAAGGCTCGGAACTGTTTTTCCTGGAGGATGAAAACGACGACGGCCGGGCCGACGGCCGCATTCCACTATTCACCGGGTTCGGTATTACCGATACCCACACGATGGCCCATACACTCATCCGAGGCCCTGGCGGCTGGATTTATTTTAGTCACGGAGCCTTGAACAAAGGTAAAGTATCGGCTGCTAACAGCGATGTGCAATTGGATATTGATTACAGTAAGATCGTCCGGTTTTCATTAGATGGGAAAGAGATCGAGCTCGTAAGCTCGGGCCTGAACAACATCTGGGGCTTCCAGCTGCGCCATAACGGGCAGTGGTATGGGACCGAAGCCAACGACCTGGGCTATTCCGTGGTCCCGATGGAGCCGGGCACAGGCTTCCCGGGCATAGGCAACGAACGCCTGCGGCCGTATCAACCCCGGATGCCGGAGCTACATGAGTTTCGCGTTGGAGGCACAGGTATTTCCGGGTTGGAATTCCCGGATGACGGGCCAGGCGTTTCTTTCCCTGAGAATTGGAATGACGTAGCGCTGCTTGCCAATCCCATTACCAGTACCATTAACGCGGTACGGATCGTCAGAAACGCCGATGGCGCGGTCAGCGCTCAGCACCTGGCGGATTTTATGACGTCGGAAGACGAGTTCTTTCGTCCGGTCAATCTGGAATTCGGTCCAGATGGATGCCTTTACATTGCCGATTGGTACAACAAGATTATATCCCATAACGAGGTTTCCCTCACGCACCTGGATCGGGACAAAGCGCACGGTCGGATTTGGCGGGTTTGCCATGAGAGCCAAGAGCAGCCAAGCATCCCGAATTTTTATGCGGTTCGTACGGCTGCGTTAGTTGATCATCTCGTCGCTCCATCGCTCTGGCAAAAGCGGGCGGCGTGGCATCAAATCAGCGATCGGCCCATTGCCGAAACGAAGACGCTGGCTCCCGATCTGGTCGCGTTAGCCGGCGACGATACCCGCGATGAAATCACCCGCATCCATGCCCTGTGGTCCCTGGAAGGCATCGATCATTACGATGAAGGTCTTATTTCCTCGTTACTAGAAAGCGATCTGGACGACCTTCGCCGCGAAGCCGTGCGGTCCCTGGCCAGCTTCACCCTGGAACCGGCACACGTAGCCGGCCGGCTGCAGGGCCTGGAAGAGGATGACAATCCGATGGTTCGCTCCCAGGTGCTTCGTACGTTGGCAGACATTGAAGGGGCCACCCAGGGGACGGTGGAGCTCCTTGTTCGTGCCGGCAAACCGGAGATGGATGGATATGCTCTGGGAGGACCGTATGAGAGATCGTTTGAACGGTATCTGGCCCGAAAGGCCCTCGAGCAGTATCCGGACCAGCTGGAGACGTACCTCGATTCAGATGCTGCCGGGAGGGTGCCGGCCGAAAATCTGTTGTGGGCCTCGCAGGCGCTCCCGGATGGACCAAAAGAGGAGGCCTTTCTAGCATTGTGGCCGAAGGCCGGTATAACGAGACTCGATGGGCCGACCTTTGTCAGCATTGCCCGGATGCTGGACCATGAAGAGATCTATGAATTAGTGAAACCGGTCCTTCATACCCCTGCCCACGCTTCCCGATACACTCATTTCGCGCTGCAGTATCAGGGGCAGGTGCACTCCCCGGACTTTACGGCTATGATGCACGTTCCGGTGAACTCATTACTGCAAAGCGATTCAGAGCAGGATATAAACCTGGCGCTGGACGCGATCGGAAAATTCGGTATGGAAGGGTTTTCTGAGGAAATCGTTTCGCTGCTGGATCGCCATACGTCCGAGCAAACCCTTACTCTCGCTCTCAAAGCCCTGGAGAGCAATCCGGTGACGGCTCAGGACTTCTTTGCTCGGATTGCCCGTGACGAAAGCATAGCGTTCGACATACGCGTCAATGCTCTGCACAGCCTGGCCAGGGGAAATGCTGCGGCAGCACTGAACGTGGTCCGTCAGTGGCTCCCCGGGCTGACCGATCACCGGATAAAGGATATGACGGATGTCCTGTCAACTTCTGACGACGGGAGGAAGCTGTTGATACGCATGTATGACGAAAACATGATTGGACTTGATGCCTTTGATCTTGCCGCAGCAGAACGCCTCAGCGGTGCCGGCGACGGTTCGCTTAGTTCGGCAATCCTGGAGGGCGTGCAGAAACGCGAGCAGCAAGAGAAGGAGATATTTGAGAGCAAACTAGCTCGCTTTCAGCGAATCGTTCAGTCGATCAGAGGGGCTGTAGAGAACGGAGAAAAATTGTTTCAGACGTGCCTCACCTGCCATTCCGTGGGCGACCGGGGTCAAAATATAGCACCTGCCCTGGACGGCTCGGCCTACCGTGATACCGAAGCACTACTTACAGCCATCCTCGATCCGAATGCGGCCGTGGAGTCCGGATATTTGGTGTACCGCATTGTCCAGACAGACGGGGGGATTGTTGAGGGTTATTTGGTGGAGAGAGGTGAGCAGGGTACAACAATAGCCTTCGTGGGCGGGGCGACGGTCTTCATAGACCAGGAGCAGATAAGAGATCAGGGGTTTATCAGCGGCCGGTCGTTCATGCCGGAAGGACTCATAGAACACTATACCGATCAGGAAGTGGCTGATTTGATTTCGTTCATCCGCACATTGGAATGACATAGGTTTTCAGACCGCGATGCCAATGGGGAGTTCTGAAACCTCTCATGGCGACGATCGCCATGGTGCCTGCATGGCCGATGCGTCGACAGCGGCTTTATACTGAGTGCCGACGTCACGAACCATCCTATCGACATCTACCAACTAGAGCCGGCCGCAGAGCGGTTGGCTGCTTTGCCAGAGGCATTCGGCCGGGTCCGCGCCGTGCTGGCCGACACCGGGTACTACAGCGGCGACAATGTCAAAGCCTGCGTCGAAGCCGGCATCACGCCGTACATCGCCACAAAGCGCCAGAAGCACCGTCTCCCGGCCACGAGTCAAACGGAGAGCCAGGATCGAAAAGGGAAGCGTGAATGGTGAACTCAGCTGAAAAACGTGCTTCAGCATCGACCTTGATCGGCGACCCACCACCCGGCCGCGCAGAGACCGGATTGTAAGCTTTCACCCATTCGCCATCCACGAGCCTTTCGAGCCGACCAGGGCACGGCTGTCCTTCAGGGTTATGAACGGGTTCCCTCCGGCCGCCGGCGTGGCGAGATTATGAAACGCTTGTTTCCGTGTCTTTACATATGGCTCGCCCCGGGATCGGGACCGACGTTCGATTGTTCAACAGGATGTTGACGGAGCGATCTAGACATGCATCTCATGGAAGCCCTTTCCGGATGGAGCCGCGCCCTTCGCGATCCGTCGCTGCGCGATCTGCCCTACAAGATCGAGACGAACGAATATGGGCAGCTGGTAATGAGCCCGCAGAAGCCCGGACATGGGCTCATGCAGGGCCGGATCGGCGCGCTGCTCGATCGGCTCGAGCGACCGGGACGATCCGCCGTCGAGTTTGCCGTGGAGACATCCAAGGGCGTGAAGCTGCCCGACGTGGTATGGATCTCGGATCAACGTCTGAAGCTGATGCCGGAAGGCGCCGAGGTCTGTCCCGTTGCGCCCGAGATCTGTGTGGAGGTTCTTTCCTATTCTAACACGCGCGCCGAGATCGACGAAAAACGAGATCTCTACTTTGAGGCGGGCGCACTCGAGGTCTGGACGTGCGACATGAAGGGGCGCATGCGCTTCTTCGATCGCGGCGGCGAGCACGATCGCTCAGTATTCGTCCCCTCGTTCCCCGCGATTGTCGAATAGATACCTCTGACGCGGCCGATTGCGATTGGGGCCGCAGGCTCTAATATATAAATGTATCACGTGGTTGAGAGGCCGATCGACGACAATATGACCAGATCAGGTGGTGTCGGGCGACGTCTACGCCGTCTCCCTGTTGGGCGGCATAGCTCGCAACGATCTGAAGGGCATATAGATACTCGAGTTTGCGCCTACGGTATCCTTACGAACCTTAATAATCACCTATCACCTGCCTGGATCGCGCTCAAATCGCCTCCGCCTCCCGAAAGGTGAACTCTTCCAGCGATACGGTGACGCTCCCCGATTCGGAATCGTGACGGGTGCAGACGGTCTCCGGATAATAGCCGCTTAGCCGCAACACCGTTTACTTTAGCACTTTTACCTCGAGTTGTCGCCGCTTGCGATGAACGTATTGTCGATGCCGGGTCGGGTAGCTGCTCATCTTTCGCTTGACGGCGCGAGGGTTCTGACGACCTCGGCTGGACTCCACGCGGACCTCGAGAATCTCTTCGATGATGCTCTCATGCAACATGGCGATTGCCCGAGGGGGAAAAAGGGGCGGTGCCACGGTGGCGGACCGAGGCCTGGATCTTCCGGCGAATGACGCGCACGCTGTGGACGAAGGAGACCTCATCGGGATCGATATCGGCGGCCAGTGCGGCCTCGTGCATCAGGCCGCGGATGACGTAGTGAGCGAGCAGAAAGCCATAGAACTCTTGTCGCACGAGGGCCGGCGTTCGGCTCCGGAGCACGGTTGCTCGTCCTCGCAGGTGCGTCTTGAACTCGTCAAAGGCGTTCTCGGCCTCCCATCGCTCATGATAGAGCCGGGCCAGGTCGGAGGCCGGGGCCGCTTCCGGATCGAGAATCGTGGTAAGGAGGCGGTAATGGTTGTCCTTGCTCCCCGGCGTGACGCGGTTGCCGACGTCGTCGACGAGCTCGTATTCGATGACGCGCACCGGCGTGCCATCGTGATCGGATCGCCGGTCCTTGGCCGAGGCGTAGATCGTGCTGAGGAAGGAGCCGTCCTGCAACGACTCCGTAACCGGCAGCGCGGCATCGAGCCGTACGCGCCAGAGCAGATCCGCTCCCGTCGAGGCGGCCTCGTGCCAGAGGTCGTATCCGAAGAAGTTGCGGTCGGCGAGGCAGAGCATACCCGGCGTCAACTGTGGCAGAACGCTCCTTGTCAGGTGGACCTCCGAGAAGCTGAACGGGCCCTCAGCGGCAGCGAAGATTACGTGCGTCCCGCACTCGACGAGCGAAACGAATCGCAGCTGAGGAAACGCACTCTTGCCGTGTGCGGTACCTGGGCGGCCGAAGACGTCCACGTTCGCCGTCTCGTCCGGCACGTCGAGCGTCGATCCGTCGAGGCTCACAAGACGCCAGGACGGAGCCTGCGGACCTCGATCCGGCACCGGCGAACGGTACCACGCCCCGAGCGTGCGATCGGTCGCCACCGGCGCGACCAGCTCCCGGTAGAGCCGCCGCATGGGCTCGTAGCCGAGGCGAGTCCTGGCATGCGAAATGGCCGACTTGGTCGTCTGGCGAAGCTGCCTGACCGGCCGGCCAAGCCACGCGAGCCCTTCGAGAAGACACCGCAGCACCTCCCCGTAGGAGACATTCATGTAGATCGCCAGGGCGATCACGTAGTAGACGACGACGTGCGCCGGGAGCTTACGAATGCGCTCACTCTCTCGCTCCTCCTCACGGAGGATATCGTCGACCATACGACGAGGAATGCGCTCGGCGATGACGCCGAGCGTGATGTAGTCGCTGAGCCGCGTGCCTGCCGGCAGTCCCGCAACGGTGCGCGCCATGCTATTCCCTCCAGTAAGTTGCCCATGTGAAGAGAAGATAGTGCAGCGGAATTGTCTATTTCAACGGTATTGCGCTTAGCCGCACGGTAGGCGGAGTCTTAATCGGATAGCAGTCCTGCGGCTCGGA
>JBBDTI010000003.1:48093-63828 GCA_040904565.1 Rhodothermales bacterium | reverse complement strand
TTCCCATTGCGCCAGTGCCAGGCATACGGATCCCGCAGGTTGCGGTACATCAGAAACCGCGTCACCTCGTGGTCGAAACGGATCGCGTTGTACCCCACCGCGCACGTGTCCGGCTGCGAAAGCTCCGCGTGGATCCGGCGCGCGAATTCGGCCTCCGTGACCCCCTTCTCGAGCAGATCGAGAGGAGTCATGCCATGAATCAGACTCGCTTCGGGCCTCGGCAGATAGTCGGGTGCAGGTCGACAGTAGAGCACGACCGGTTCGTCGATCGCTTCCAGCGACGCATCCGTTCGTTGCCCGGCAAATTGAACGGGTCGATCCACCCGCGGGTCCGCACCGAACGTCTCATAATCATACCAGAAGAACGACATGAATAGGTGTGAGGCGGATGAATAGAGGCGGCGCGGGTGACGGAGGATCGGCTGCGGACCCGCTAGTTGAACGAAATATTGCTGGGCATGTCCCCCTCGTCCAACTGGATGTCCTGCAGCGCAAACCAGCCTTCGCTTTCTTCACCCGCACTATTCTTGAAGGGGGTTTCCGGATCGGAAGACTCGATATCGATCACGTAGGCGAGATCCTTCCGTATTTCGCTTCCGTCAGGATTCTTGCCGACCGGCACGTCCCGCGCGATGTCGGCCACACGCCCGACGATTGTGCCGAGACTGATGCCGTTCCGATCGTAGAGATGTACGCGGACGCGCTTTCGCAGTAACGAATATTCACTCATCTCGATCGATTTTTTCCGTTTCGAAGTTCGCGTTATCCTACTCGAATCCTGCATCGAAGTGCCCTCGCAGCGACCATTCGGACGATCGCTGCACCGCGGTCCGTCGCCGTGGTGCCGTGCGTCCCTCCCAATTCGAATCGTCGACCGTTCTCGTCGGCACGCAGTACGACAGCTTCGACTCGATTTACTGGGACGACGTGGCGGGAGCACGCATGGCCGTCGAACACCTCATCGACGCCGGGCATCGCCGGATCGGTATGATCCGGGCTACCCATGAGAGCAGCATTCAGAACCGGCGTATCGCCGGCTACCTGGATGCGCTCGATGCGGCTGGACTTCCGTTCGAACCGCGATGTATCGCGAGTGGGCAGACGGAAAAGCATGCGGGATACAGCGAGGAATCAGGCTACGAAGGCATGCAGGTGCTTCTGGGGATGGACGCTGGAATCAGCGCTGTCTTCGCAGGCAGCGACGTACAGGCCATCGGTGCGTGGAAAGCCGTTTCAGATGCGGGCCTGGATGTCCCCGGCGACATTGCGATCATAGGATACGACGACGTAAAGCTGAGCCGGTATGTCGGCCTCTCCAGTATCGATCAGAGCGCTCATGCCGAGCCCGGAAATGCAGGGGCGATATCATTCCCGGCTTCGCAGCCTCTCCGTCACGTGCATCAGGGCGCGTCCGTCGTGATAGCCGGCCTTCCATATGTTGCCCTTGGGGGCGGTCTCCGCCTCGGGCTCCCGGTCGAGTCCACCTGCATAGACGCCTCCGTAGTCGTGGTCTATCAGGTACTCCTCGATGTATTGCCACATGTCCTCGAACCGCGACATATAGTCGCGCTCGTCGTCCGGGTAGAGATCGGCCATCAACAGCATGGTGTTCATCATCTCGACCTGGGCCCACCACGCCTTGCCGTCGAGGACGATTTCGGGGGTGGCGTCGAAATAATACGCACCGTCGAAGATGCCTCCGACGTCTTCGTCCCATCCATGGTCCAGCGCATGATCCACCATGCGTTTGCCCACATCGAGCGTCGGCGCGGGGTCTTGCTCGAGGGCCCGTGCCGCCTCGAGCATCAGGAAGGCCGTCTCGACATCGTGCCCGAATGAAACGTGATCCAGACCGATATGCTCTTCGATCGCCGCGCGCGATGAGTCGGCGAATGATACAGGCGTCCAGTCCGCCTGAAAGAACAATCTGAGATACGGCGGCTCCCCGACGATGGTGTCCCGCACGATGGTCAACATCTCTTCGAGGCGTTCTCTAACCAGCGGATCCGGCCAAACGCCGTACAGCTCGGTGAGCGCTTCGAGGACGTGAATGCTGCTGTTCTGGTCTTTGGGCGGACGCCCTGCCGATCCGTCTCGAATAGGGGCACCGTCGGCGTCGACGAACTGAAAGTAGCCGCCATGCTCCGGATCGTGCAGGTGCTCCTCCATCCACGTGAATGCATCCTGAGCGAACCGCAGCGCCGACGCTTCCCCCGACACGTCCGCGTACGCGGCCAGTCCGTAGACGCCGAAAGCATTGCCGTAGGCCGTCTTGCGCTGCGTAAACCCGTTTTCACCACCGCGCGGCGTCCCGTCTCGTGTAACGAGGGGCACGAACCCGCCCTGTTCCGCATCCCACATGTGGTCACGCAGGAAGTCGACGCCCTGGGCGGCGTACCCGAGATAGGTCTCGCGCCGATCCGGCTCAAACTCCGCCGCCCGCGCCAGCGTCCACACATGGCGCGCCTGGGTCACGATAAATTTGTCCTGGGGCCCATCCGGGCGCCAGTCGTAAGCGAAATCGCTGAGGTATCCACCGTAGTCGGCGTCGACGACACGGGGATACCATGCTCCAAGCACATGGCGCTGAAGGGCTTCGTGCACGACCTCCGCCGTAACCTGACTCCCGCTCCGTACGGCATCCGTTCCATCCGTTTCGCAACCGGATGCGACGAGCAGAACGAAAAGGGCGATTAGAAAAAGAGGGTACGCTGTCCTGGGTCGTCGGGACCGTGTGAACATCATTGTTTCTACCGGGAATCTGTCTATACCACGACGCCGTGCCTCGTGCTGACCGTGGAGCGTAGCAGCGGCATGGACGATCATATGAATGATTTGGCCGAACAATAGCAAGTCGTTTCACGACGGAGACGCGGAGCCGAGCGTCCGATCCTCCGCCGGAGAGCGGCCGCGCCGGCTCCTCCGCCAAACATGTCAGTGATTCCACCACACATCGGAGCGGGTTCGAAGCTCAACGCATCGATGTTACGGCTCGTACGTTGAATGCGTGCAGCAGGTTGAAACCAATAACGCCGAAACGAGGAGACTCGAAAAGCATGACCCAGCATTCCCCCGAGACACTGGTCGACCCATCACAGAATCTGTTCCGGGTTCGCGGACGTCCGCTCGACGCCATCTTTGCACCGCGGAGCATCGCCGTCGTCGGAGCCAGCGAGACGCCCAACTCGGTCGGACGAACACTTCTCTGGAATCTAATCTCCAATCCGTTCGGAGGCACGGTCTACCCCGTCAACCCGAAGCGCCCGAGCGTCCTGGGCATTAAGGCCTATCCATCCGTCATCGACATACCGGATGACGTGGACCTGGCGGTCATCGCCACGCCCGCTCCGACCGTACCGGGCGTGATCCGCGAGTGCGTCGAGAAGGGCATCGAAGGCGCCATCATCATCTCGGCGGGCTTCAAGGAGATCGGTGAGGAGGGGCGACGCCTCGAAGCGGAGATCAGCGAAGCGGCCGAGAAGGGCCGCATGCGCATCGTCGGGCCCAACTGCGTGGGCGTGATGCGGCCGACGATCGGACTCAACGCGACGTTCGCGCGGGGCATGGCGCGTCACGGCAACGTCGCGTTCGTCAGTCAGAGCGGTGCGCTGCTGACCGGCATACTGGACTGGAGCTTCAAGGAAAATGTCGGCTTCAGCTCATTCGTCTCCGTCGGATCGATGCTCGACGTCGACTGGGGTGACCTGATCACGTATCTGGGGGACGATCCCGCGACGAAGAGCATTCTCATATATATGGAGTCGATCGGGGATGCACGCTCCTTCCTCTCCGCCGCGCGCTACGTGGCGCGCGAAAAACCGATCATCGTCATCAAGGCCGGCCGAACCGAGGAGGCCGCCAAGGCGGCCGCATCCCACACGGGCACGCTAACCGGAAGTGACGAAGTGCTTTCGGCGGCATTTCGCCGGTCGGGCGTCTTGCGCGTGGATTCCATCGCGGATCTCTTCTACATGGCCGAGGTGCTCGCCAAGCAGCCCCGCCCGAGCGGGCGCCGGCTCTCCATTCTCACGAACGCCGGAGGCCCCGGCGTACTGGCCACCGACGCCCTCATATCGGGCGGCGGGGAGCTCACGCCTCTCACTGAGGAGAGCATGAAGGAGCTCAACGCCTTCCTTCCCCCCGCCTGGAGCCGCGGCAATCCCATCGACGTGTTGGGGGATGCGGACGAAAATCGCTACGCGCGGGCCCTCGAGATCGCCGAAAACGATGAACGCAGTGACGGTCTGCTGGTCGTCTTGACGCCGCAGGATATGACCGACCCTACGGCCGTCGCGGAGTCCGTCGCCCGATATGCGCGAAGCGGCGACCGTTCGGGCAAGAAGCCGCTGCTCGCCAGCTGGATGGGCGGGGCCTCGGTAGCTGCCGGCGAGAGCATTCTCAATCAGGCTGACATACCGACGTTCGCCTATCCCGACACGGCCGCGCGCGTCTTTAATTATATGTGGCGGTACAGCTACAACCTCCGCGCGCTCTACGAAACGCCGTCCGTCCCGGACCTGACGGACGACCGCGAGGCCAGGGAGGCAACGAGTTCGCTGATCGAAAGCGTGCGCACGGACGGGCGCGACCTGCTGACCGAGCACGAGTCCAAGCGCGTCCTCGAGGCCTACGGCTTGCCGACTACGACCTCCCGGTTGGCCGATACGGCCGACGATGCGGCCGCGGCTGCCGACGAGATCGGCTACCCCGTCGTGCTGAAGCTCAATTCGTACACGATCACCCACAAATCGGACGTGGGCGGCGTGCGCCTGAATCTGGGCTCGGCGGACGCCGTTCGCCGGGCCTTCGAGGACATGCGTAGTGGGCTGGCGGAACAAGACCTGCTCGACGGATTCAACGGCGTCAGCGTGCAGCCGATGATTCGGCGGGGCGGCTACGAGCTCATCGTGGGCAGCAGCATCGATCCGCAGTTCGGACCGGTACTGCTCTTCGGCGCCGGCGGCACCATGGTGGAAGTCTTCCGCGACCGCGCCCTCGCGCTGCCACCGCTCACGACGACGCTCGCGCGGCGCATGATGGAGCAGACGAAGATCTACGCTGCCCTGCAAGGCGTCCGAGGCCGTAAGCCGGTCGACATGGACGCGCTCGAAAAGATACTCGTGCGCTTCAGCCAGCTCGTCGTCGAACAACCGATGATCAAGGAAATCGACATTAACCCGCTCCTCGCTTCCGAGGACGGCATTCTGGCACTGGACGCGCGCGTCGTCCTTCACAAAGCAGGCACCGAACTCGACGATCTGCCCCGAACGGCCATCCGTCCCTATCCCTACCGGTATGCATCGGAATGGACGATGTCGGACGGCACACCGGTCAACATTCGACCGATCCGGCCGGAAGACGAACCGGCGGTTGCCCGGTTCCACAAATCGCTGTCGGAAGAGAGCGTCTACCTCCGGTACGCCAACATGTTGAAGCTGAGCCAGCGCGTGGCCCACGAACGCCTCTCGCACCTCTGCTTCATCGACTACGACCGCGAGATGGCCCTGGTAGCCGAGCGAATCGGTGAGGATGGCGAGCCGTCGCCGGAGATCATCGGGATCGGACGGCTTACCCGTATCGGAGGTACCAATGAAAGCGAGTTCGCGCTGCTGATCGGCGACTCGTGGCAGGGTCGCGGCCTGGGTACGGAAATGCTCAAGCGTCTCGTCGAAATCGGTAGGGATGAAGGCCACGACCGCATTAAGGCGGACGTGCTTCGAGAGAACATCGGAATGAAGCGCGTCTGTGAGCACGTCGGGTTCCATCCCGAACTGGACGGCGAGCCGGCCGACCCCACGATGAAGTTCGTACATGACCTGTAATCCGTTCACGTGCACGAGGCAAGAAAATGAGTGAATACATCCGCTGGTTCGAGGACCTCGACAATGACGACGTACCGATCGTCGGTGGCAAGAATGCGTCCCTCGGCGAGATGGTCGGTTCTCTGAAGGATCGAGGCGTCCGCGTTCCGGACGGCTTCGCTACCACCGCGGATGCGTACCGATCGTTCATCGCTGTGAACGACCTGGAGGATCGGATTGCGGGGCTGCTCGATGAACTGCACCAGGAGACGAAGCCCGTCGACGAGGTAGGCAAAGCGATCCGAGATGCAATCACCGGCGGCGAGATGCCGGAGGACCTGGCGGAGGCCATCCGTGACGCCTATCGGGAATTGAGCCGGCGCTACGATGTCGACGCGGTCGACGTGGCGGCGCGCAGCAGCGCCACGGCCGAAGATCTTCCCGAAGCGAGCTTCGCGGGACAACAGGAATCCTACCTGAACGTAAGCGGCGACGACGACGTCGTCGAGGCCTGCCGGAACTGTTTCGCCTCGCTCTTCACCGACCGGGCCATCACCTACCGGGAGAACCACGGCTTCGATCATATGAAGGTAGCCCTCTCGGTAGGCATCCAGAAAATGGTACGCTCCGACGGAGCGTCCGCGGGCGTGCTGTTTACGATCGACACGGAAACGGGCTTCCCCGACGTGGCCCTCATCAATGCGGCATGGGGTCTGGGAGAGAACGTCGTCAAGGGAACCATCACGCCCGACCAATACACGGTCTACACGCCCTTCCTGGAGAACGGAAACCTGCGACCGCTAATCGGCAAAACGCTTGGGACGAAGAAGAAGAAAATGGTCTACGGCAGCGGCTCCGACCGCACGGTTAACGAGGATACGTCGGAGGAGGAGCGCTCGCGCTTCGTATTGACGGACGAAGAGATACTCCAGCTCGCCCGATGGGGCGTCGTTATCGAGGATCACTACGATCGACCGATGGACGTGGAGTGGGCGAAAGACGGCGACACGGGGGATATCTTCATCGTTCAGGCCCGTCCGGAAACCGTGCAGTCGCGCACGGAGACGGGGATGCTCAAGACCTACCATCTGACCGGTGAGGGCGAGCCGCTCGTAACGGGGCTCAGCATCGGCCAGTCGATCGCCACCGGTACGGTGCGTGTGATCCTCGACGTCGAGGATATCGACCAGTTTGAAGACGGCTGCGTTCTCGTCACGGATATGACCGACCCCGACTGGGGCCCGGTTATGAAGCGCGCGGCGGCCATCGTAACGAACCACGGTGGGCGGACCTCGCACGCGGCGATCGTCAGCCGGGAACTCGGCATCCCGGCCGTCATCGGGACGGGCGACGCGACCGACGTCCTTCAAAACGGGGCCGAGGTTACGGTTTCCTGCGCGGAGGGCGACGAAGGATACGTCTACGAGGGTACGCTGGAGTTCGAGGAAGAGGAGATCAGCCTGGAGGATTTGCCCGAGACCGAAACGCGTATCATGATGAACGTGGCCAGTCCGGCCGCGGCGATGCGCTGGTGGCGGCTCCCTTCGAGGGGCGTGGGACTGGCACGCATGGAATACATCATCAACAACATCATCCGTGCCCATCCCATGGCACTGCTGAAATTCGATGAGGTTGACGACGACGCTCGATCTGAAATCGAAGCGCTCACGCGCGGCTTTCCAGACAAGCCGTCCTACTTCGTGGAGACCCTCGCCCGGGGTATCGCCACGATCGCGGCGTCCCAGCATCCCGACCCGGTGATCGTTCGCATGAGCGATTTTAAAACGAATGAGTACGCGGGTCTCGTCGGGGGTCGGCGATTCGAACCGGAAGAAGAGAATCCCATGCTTGGCTGGCGCGGCGCCTCGCGGTATTACAGCGACGATTACCGCGACGGATTTGAGCTCGAATGCCGCGCCATACACATGGTGCGTAATGAAATAGGATTCCGAAATGTCATCGTCATGATCCCCTTCTGCCGCACGCCCGAAGAGGCGGACCGCGTGCTGGAAACGATGGCGGGCTTCGGATTGGAAAGAGGTCGCGACGACCTTCTCGTCTACGTGATGGCTGAGATCCCCTCGAACGTGATCCAGGCTGACGAATTCGCGGCGCGATTCGACGGTTTCTCCATCGGTTCGAACGACCTCACCCAGCTCGTCCTCGGCGTCGATCGCGATGCCGACAGACTCTCGTATCTCTTCGATGAGCGGAATACTTCGGTCAAATCCATGATCCGGTCCCTCATCGAAAAGGCGCACGCTGCTGAACGGACGGTTGGAATATGTGGACAGGCACCCAGCGATTACCCGGACTTCGCGGACTTTCTCGTTTCCGAACGTATCGACTCCATTTCCCTGAACCCCGACAGCATCGTGCCGGTACTTCGGCGCGTTGCCCGGCTCGAACAGAAAAAGGCCGCTCCCGCCTGACGGCGGAGAGCGGCCTTCGTGATAAACACCCCGCCCAGAGCTGGTTGCTCACGATCCGGTTTTGCGATCTCAGACCTGCGACCACCACGGCGGGCCATCGAGGCCCCGGTCCTTCAGTTCTCTCTTGATTGCTTCCAGGCGCCGGTCGTTCTGGCGCCGGCTGCCGCGATCCCCTGCACGCGCGGTCGACGACGTGGTCCGCTGCCGCCGGGCTTCCTCCAGCTCCTTCAGCAGCTTTTCATCGGGCAACAGCTGAATCGTGTTGATTGCTTGAAAAGACCCCCGCATCGCGACACCTCCGCCTCTTTCACCCCCACTGACCTCTCCGCTATATCTAACAATATCCAGGTGTTCGGTCAAAAGATGTAGGTAAAAACCCGTACGCACGCGTAGGAAAAACGTCCGCGTGGGCCGTCCGGACGCGGCGCTCCACGGCGGCCGCCCGGTGATGCCGCCTGGCAACGACACTCGGCGTCAGGTCCGCTCCATCTCTCCCGCTTCCTCAACCACCTGTTCCTGGACGTGGCGGGGCATGGCCTCGTAGTGACTGAATTCGGCGTGATGGATGCCGCGCCCCTGCGTCATCGACCGCAGGGCCGTCGAGTAGCGGTACAGCTCCGACTCGGGTACCTGCGCCAGAATATTCTGGAAGAGTCCCTCGGCCTCGATGCCCTGTATCCGGCCGCGACGTGTGTTGAGGTCCCCCATGACGTCGCCGACGAAATCTTCGGGCACCGTGATCGTAACGTCGAAGATCGGCTCGAGAATGGCCGGACTCGCCGAACGAAACGCGTCGCGAAAACAGCTGCGCGCGGCCGTCTTGAAGGCGGCCTCGTTGGAATCGACCGGATGCATCCCGCCGTCATAGACAACGACGCGGCAGTCCCCCACCGGATAGCCGGCGATGGGCCCGTCCTGCGTCGCATCCAGCACCCCCTTCTGAATGGCTCCGAAAAAACGCCGCATGTCGATGACGCCGCCCACGATGGCATCCACGAAATGGATCCTGGCGCCCCAGGCAGTCTCGACCTCCGCTTTGTTGCGGACGGAGATGTCCGACGGCGGATGGAACTCGCCGTTCAGCGGCTCTACCATTATAGAAATGTCGGCAAACTGACCCGCCCCGCCCGTCTGCTTCTTGTGGCGGTAGCTCGACCTCGCCTGCCGGGTAATGGTTTCACGGTACGCAACGCGTGGGCGGAAATATTCGACGTCGACGTTGAACCGGTTCGACAACCGATATTTCGCCACCTGAAGGTGCATCTCGCCCTGCCCCCCGAGCGTGATCTGCTTCAGATGCTGATCGTGGACGACGACGAGGGACGGGTCCTCCTCCACCAGCTGATGCAGCCCCTGGGCGAGCTTGTCTTCCTCCCCTTCGCGCATCGGCCGGATGGCCGTGCGGTAGCGCGGCTCCGGAAACTCGATCGGGTGCATGACGACGTCGGACCCTTTCGGGCGCAGCGTATTGTTGGTGTGCGTATTCTTCATCTTAACCAGCGCCCCCAGATCCCCCGCCACCATGCTCGGTACCGGATCCCGCTCGCGCCCGTTGATGCCAAATAGCTGGCCGAGCCGCTCCATCGTCGACGTCTGGGCATTCTCCAGATCCATCCCCTGCGACAACGTTCCCGAGTAGATACGGAGGAACGAATAATCGCCTACGTGCTGCTCGGCCATGGTCTTATAGACCAGGGCGATGGGATCCCCCGACGGATCGGCGTCTACGGGCTCCCCTTCGTCCACCGTCGCCGGCGGCATCTCGGCCGGCGACGGCAGCACGTTGTCAATAAAGTTCATGAGACGGGAGACGCCGACGTTGCCCGTTGCGCTCGTAACGAAGATGGGGAAGAGCTGCCTGCGAAGCATCGCCTTGTGCAGCCCCTCGCGCATCTCGTCCTCATCCAGCTCCCCTTTCTCGAAGTAGAGCTCCATGAGGCCTTCGTCGTTCTCGGCGATATCCTCGATGAGCGTCGTATGGAGCGCCTCGGCCTCCTCTCGAAAGGCCTCGTCGATCTCCGTAACTTCCGGCGCGCCCCCCGAATCGGGGAACGTGAGCTGCTTCATCACCAGAACGTCGATGATGGCCCGTGACCCCGTCCCGGCCGGCAACTGAACTACCGTGGCACCGGACCCGAATCGTTCTTTGAGCTGACGGACCAGCATCCTGAAATCGGATTCATGCCGGTCCATCTGGTTGATGACGAACATGGATGGCATATCGATCATCTCGCCGTAGATCCACGCCAGCTCCGTCCCGACCTGAACCCCTTCGACGGCGTTCATCACGAATATCGCGGTGTCGGACACCTTGAGCGCTGAAATAACTTCCCCGACGAAGTCGGGATACCCCGGCGTGTCGATGATGTTGATCTTGTGCCCCTTCCATTCCGCGTGCACGAGCGACGCAAAAACGGACATCTGGCGTTCGTGCTCGCTGGGATGAAAATCGGAGACCGTAGTCCCCGTCTCGATGTCGCCCATCCGCTTGATGGCACCGCTGGACAGAAGCATGGCCTCCGCCAGCATCGTCTTGCCGCTTCCATGGTGCCCTACGAGCGCGACGTTCCGGATATGATCGGCGTCGTATACATTCATAACATCCTCCGTGACCGTCAACGATGAAGGAGATGCACCACAGACACGCGGCGCGAGTCTTGACGGGGCCTTGACGTGCTTGCAACAAGCTTTCAGGACGTAAGCACGCACCCCTAAACAGGGCCCGCAGACCGGCGGGGTAGCAGTCTCATTCAGAACCCTCGCGGTGCTGCCTCGTCTAAAATACGCTCGATCGATACATAATCAAGAACGGTCCCGTATTGAACGTACTCGCACTGGAGACGGCGACGCCCGTATGCAGCGTAGCGCTGTCGGATGGCCACCGCGTGGTCGCGCATGCAACGCTCGATCGCCCACGCGCCCACGCGGAGCACCTCGTCCCGATGATTGCTGACGTTCTCCGCCGCGGTGCCGTAGACAGGACCGATCTGGCGGCCGTGGCCGTGTCGAGCGGTCCGGGTTCGTATACGGGCCTTCGCATCGGCGTCAGCACCGCGAAAGGGCTTGCTACGGCGACCGGGGCACACCTGGTTTCCGTCCCTAGCCTTCTCGCTCTCGCCTACCGCGCGGAGCCGTTCGCCCGTCGGAACGACCGCATTGCCGCAGCGTTCGACGCGCGCCGCAACGAAGTCTACGCCGCCGTCTATCGAGTTACGGCAGACGGCACGCTGGTGCCGGAACTTGAGACGGCGGCCGTTTCGCTCGAGGACCTACCGGAATGGCTGGATCCGGAGCCGGACGGCTCGCTGTTCCTGATCGGTGACGGGTGGTGGAAGACCGACCGTCTCCGTATAGCGGCAAACCCGCGGCGGATCCTGGTCCGCGCGGACGTCCGTCCGTCTGCTACGACCGTGGCTCGATGTGGCCTGCGAAAGCTCGAGCGCGGCGACGTGGAAGACGCGGTCACGTTTGAACCGTATTATCTAAAAGAATTCGTCGCCATGAAGCCCATAGCGTCGGCTTTCGAGAAGCTGTCGTTCTAACATCGGACGTGCTGCCGCCACGCCGGCCCACGCCGTTACCATGAGATCGAGAGGATTTGCGGGTCGTTTGACGGACGATGAGCGTAGGGCTTTGGACCATCTTGATATAGACAACGATATGGCCTGGTTTAAACGACAGAGGGCGGGCATACTGACCGACCTGAAGGAGCAGAACGAGATGCCTGAAGGTCAGTGGGTAAAGTGCCCGAAATCCGGGGAGATCGTCAACCGGCGGGAATTGGAAGATAATCTCCTGGTGGTGCCAAGTTCAGGCTATCATTTCTCGATGAGCAGCCTGTCATACTTTCGCATGATCTTCGACGAGGCCGAATTCAAGCTGTTCGACGAAGATCTCTTGTCGACGGACCCGCTCGAGTTTAACGACAGGAAGACGTATCAGGACCGCCTCGAGGCCGCGCGCAAAAAGACCAGAATGAATGATGCGGCGCGCGCTGCGATGGGCACGGTCGGCGGTCACCGGCTTTCTGCCGCGGCGATGGATTTTTCGTTTATCGGCGGATCCATGGGCTCCGTCGTCGGGGAGATCATCGCACGCGCCATCAAGCGAGCCTATACCGAGCGCGCGGCCCTGCTCATCATTTCCCAGAGCGGCGGCGCGCGCATGATGGAAGGAGCGCTGAGTCTCATGCAGATGGCGAAAACGAGTGCGCTTCTGGGCCGACTCGACGATGCCGGCCTCCCTTACATTTCCTTGATGACCAACCCCACTACGGGCGGCGTCACGGCCTCGTTCGCCATGCTCGGTGATTTCAACCTCGCCGAACCGGAAGCGCTGATCGGCTTTGCCGGCCCTCGCGTTATTCGCGAAACGATCGGACAGGATTTACCGGAGGGCTTTCAGAGTGCCGAGTTTCTGGAAGAGCACGGATTCGTGGACCTCGTCGTCGACCGGCGGGAACTGCGTGAGCACCTCGTACGATTGCTCGATCTGGTTATGCCGGACGGGGGATGACGCACCCGTAGGACCGCCTCATCGTCGTCGATGCGGCCCGTTCGCTCGTTCGTCACTCCGGCCAGGTAACAACCCCGCAACCATCTACAAACAAAGGTCCGACCGCCTGCGGCGATCGGACCTTTCGATGGCTAAATACCATCATAGAAGCAATCACCCATCGGAAGAATTGACGGTTGCACATTCGTAGACGTGTACGGTCAATGGATGTTACACGGCGCGCCAATTTTGCCGCCGCCTCGCCCTTCCGATCTTTCATCGCTATCGTTTAACAATCAAGGAAGCTGACACTACCTCGTGGAGACACCGGAGAACGGCGACCCGTATCGCATCATCTTTACTGGACTCAACGGAGCACTGCTCGATGCGGGCACACGATCCTGGACACCGGCTGAGGAAGCGGTCGAGTCCGTCCTCGATGAGGGCATCCCGCTCATCTTTTGTTCGTCCAAGACGCGCGCGGAGCAGCTTGCCCTCCAGCAAGATCTCGACATCTTCGATCCGTTCATCGTCGAAAACGGATCCGCGGTCTATTTCCCACCCGATTATTTTCACGATTCCGTGCCGGGTGCACGTCCCGCCGGCAGTACGTACGGAAGCGCGGCGGAAGTCGACGTGGTGGAGCTCGGCATTCCGGCCCATCGCGTTCGCGAGCTGCTCGATGAGATCCGCCGGACGACGGGGCTCCAGTTCCAGCGATACAGCGACATGTCCGTCAGCGAGATCGCCGAAAAATCGGGGCTCGACATGGACGGCGCCGCGCTTGCCGCCGAACGGGAGTTTAGCGACACGATCGAGGAACGGCTGACGGACGAAGAGTGGGATGACTTTTTTCTCGCCCTTGCCGAGCGCGGCCTCGCCTGCGTCGAGGGCGACCGCTTCACAAGTGTCTTTTCGGCGCTGACCGATAAGGGGCGCGGCGTGCGGCTCGTCTCGGAGCTGCTGCGACGCGAGGTCGGAGAGATCGAAACCATAGGCATCGGAGACGGCCACGGAGACGCATCGCTCCTGGCAGCCGTCGACCGCCCGTTCCTCGTTCAGAAACCCGATGAGTCGTGGGACGATCTCGACGTCGACAATCTGGTTACGGTCGAGGGCGTCGGACCACGTGGCTGGAGCCGCGTCGTCTTCGACGTGCTGTCGGACGAGGAATAACTCAGTGCGGAAGCCGCGGCCTGAGGGCCGCATACGTCCACGTGCCCGCCAAGGCGGAAACCAGGGCGACGACCATCACGGTGATGCCGCTTCCGAGCAGCGCGAAGATAGGACCGGGGCACGCGCCGAGGAGCGCCCATCCTAAGCCGAAGATCGTCCCCCCGAGCCAGTAGCGCGTCCCTTTGCCCCACTCTTTCGGGCTGATGGCAATCGGCTCGCCGGCCACGGTCTTGAGCCCCATCCGCTTAATGATCTGGATGGATAGCGCCGCCACCATCACGGCCGACCCGATAATGCCGTACATGTGAAAGCTCTGGAATCGAAACATCTCCTGGATACGGAACCACGAAACAACCTCGCTTCGCACGAGCACGATCCCGAATCCGATACCGATCACCAGATAGATGAGGAGTCCGAGCCCCGGACGCGCCGCGTCCGACGTCTCACCGGTCTCCACACCCTTACGTAGCGTCTCTCGCTGATCTATTGTCTGTGCCATGATTTTACAGGTCTAGAGGAGAAAGGGCAGCAGGAGGTGCGTCACGATCAGTCCGCCGACAAAGAAACCTATGACGGCGACAAGTGACGGCAGCTGGAGATCGGCCAAGCCGCTTATGGCGTGGCCGGACGTGCATCCTCCGGCGTACCGGGCCCCGAATCCGACCAGAAAACCGCCCCCAACGATCAGGATCAATCCGGGCAGCGTCATCAGGCCGCTCCAGCTGATGACCTCCTGAGGAACGAGGCCCGTGAAGTCCGTGATACCGAGGCTTGAAAGATCGGCTTTGGTCGCGGCCGATACGCCGATCTCGACGCCGGCCGCGGGAACGAACTGAACGGCCAGGAAGCCGCCTACCAGCGTCCCGACCATGAAGGTGAGATTCCACATTCCAGCCGCTTTCCAATCGTATTTCAGGAACTCGATGTTACCGGGCACTGAGGCGGCACACATGTGTCGAAGGTTGGCGGAGACGCCAAAAACCTTCCCCCCTAGGATAAGCAGCAGCGGCACGACCAGTCCGATCAGCGGACCTGCGACGTACCACGGCCACGGCTGCGAAACGACGTCTGGCATAACGGTACCTGTTCTCTACGTGTTGAATAACCCTATGAGCGTCCCGAGGAACCGCTCCGTTCATCATACTATATAACCATGTAGTAAATTAGTTTCCGTTCGCGGAGTTTGGTGGCACCTCGCCAGGTGTCGACGTTCGCGAACCCTACGAATCATCGTGACGAGCGTCGATGTCCGAAAATTCCCGCTCCGCGGAAAACCTCGTGCCGCGGGACTTGATGAATCAGGTTGCCCGCAGTTTCAAGATGCTGAGCGAACCCGTCCGGCTCGACATTCTCAATCACCTGCACGTCGAGAAGGAATTGAACGTACAGCAGATTGTTGAGACCACGGGACACTCCCAGGCGAACGTGAGCAAACATCTCGGCCTGTTGAGTCGGGAGGGGCTGGTAGCTCGCCGCAAAGAGGGGCTGTACGTCTTCTATCGGATCGCCGACCCGATGCTTGCCGATATCTGCCAGGCCGTCTGCAGCCGGCTAAAACGCCGCGCGGAGGCGACATACCGATCCGCCTGATCAGCGCTCGTTCGCTTCCCCACGCCGACTGGCCGCTAGGACGGCTGACCGGTTTCACCGGGCAGCAGTGATTTCCCGTACGCCTTCACCACGAAAACCGGACAATTCGCCTTTCGCACGACCCCCTCCGCGACGCTGCCCATCAATGCACGCTTGACCCCGGAAAGCCCGTGCGTGGGGATCACCAGCACATCCGTATCGAGCTCCTTTGCCAGCTCGACGATCCGTTCGACGGGCTTGCC
>JBBDTI010000003.1:0-47993 GCA_040904565.1 Rhodothermales bacterium | reverse complement strand
GAAGTTCGCAGGGAGTTCCGCAAAGGGTTCCAAAGGGTACGATGGCAGCGATTATCTTAGCCATGCGATTATCTTAGCCATGTCCTAAACGGAGACAGATGACTGCATATGGCGCTACGCCTGGTTGAAATATACCTTCCAGAAGGCCGCGAGCCCTCGGAGGAGTGGGTTGACGATCACGCCTTGCTCGACAAGCGGGTCATCCGATTGGAAGATAAGGGCCGTCTTATTCGAGCCCTCATCAATTCGGAAGACACGGAGGACTTCATCGACGCGGTCGATGACCGGTGGGGCGGCTCCGAAGCTTTTCGCATCGTACTGCTGCCCGTTGAGGCGACGCTTCCCCGGGAGGATGACAACGCGAAGGAAGATCCCGGAGCGGACGAATCCGAGGCAGACAACAACCGGGCGCCGCGCATTAGCCGCGAGGAGGTCTATGCGGACGTCAGCGAGTCGGTCAAAGGATCGTCCATCTATTACATCCTCGTGCTGCTCTCTACCGTCGTCGCAGCCGGAGGGATGCTCCGCGACGACGTGGCCGTCGTCGTAGGTGCCATGGTGATCGCACCCCTCATCGGGCCGAACCTGGCCCTTGCGCTCGCCACGACGCTCGGAGATACCGGCCTTCTCGTTCGGGCGCTGCGCGTGAATGTAATCGGACTCATACTGGCCCTGGCGCTGTCGGTCAGCATCGGACTCGTGCTGGACTTTTCCCTGACGGACCAGGTCGCCTCGCGTGCTTACGTCGACCTCGGCTCTATCGTCCTTGCGCTTGCAGCCGGCGTGGCGGGCGCCCTGTCCGTCACGCGCGGCATGTCCACCGCGCTCATCGGCGTCATGGTCGCCGTTGCCCTGCTCCCCCCGCTGGTAGCTCTCGGGATGCTCCTCGGCGCCGGGCGCTGGCTGCTCGCCTACAACGCCTCGCTGCTGCTGCTGATCAACGTCGCGTCGGTCAACCTCGCGTCCGTCGTGACCTTTTTCCTGCACGGCATCCGACCGTCCAAGTGGTATGAAGAGGAAGAAGCCAGAAAGAAAACCCGGATCGCCGTCATCGGCTGGCTCGTGCTGATTGCCGCCCTCGTCGTCGCCGTGCTCCTTGCACCCGAGGATCTCCTCGCCCCATGAGGATCCACGATCGGACTCCTTGCACGAGATCGCGGCCGTTCGACGCCGCTTCGATCGTCACGCGGCCGAAGAAAAGGTTATACGAGCCCGTACTGTCCGCGTGCCGCTATAAACGGTCCAGAACCGTCTTGAGCTTGTCGCGAACTTCGGAGGCGATCCCCACAAGCGACTCATTGCCGACCGCCTGCATCGATGCTACCGGATCGACAACGGCAACTTCGACCTTACCATCCACCTCCTGTACGACGACGTTGCAGGGAAGCATGGTACCGATCTTGTTCTCCGTCTGGAGCGCTTTGTGCGCAAACGCGGGATTACAGGCGCCGAGGATTTTGTACGGCGGAACGTCTACGTCTAGTTTTTTCTTGAGCGTAGCTCGCACGTCGATCTCGGTCAACACGCCGAAGCCCTCCTTCTTAAGCTCCTCGCGCACCCGTTCCTCCGCCGCGTCTATGGACAGATTCAGCGTTTTCGAATGATAATAGCTACTCATGATAGTCCCTCCTTTCGTCACTGACTTAGCTTACTTCTTCTAACACACCCACACAGACGCATTCCTACGCCTTCAACGGCTCGCACAAGAGTTCCTCACGCTATAGATTCTCGAACGCCGCGCACGGTTAAATCGTACGGTTAAAAGCGATAGCTGAAACGAACGTGCGGCCCCTTCATGTAATATCAGATCATATAATTTAGTGACGCCTGATCCGGTTCGGATCATCGTATTACGAGGATTCGACCCCTCCAAAGCCACCGCTTCAGTATGGGGACTTCCCCTACATCGATAGGGACACCGGGTGACGGCCTGAAAACGCAGTACCGATCGGTCGGCGGCAACAGACTTCACCTGTATACCGATGGGGATGATGCATTCGAAGCGGCATTCCAGGCCATGCAGGGCGCGAAAGAACGCGTCTGGCTGGAAACCTACATCTTCGAGCCGGACGAAGTGGGGGACATGGCGCGCGGGGCCCTCGTCGATGCGGCGAGGAGAGGGTGTAGCGTCATTCTCCTCATCGACCGCTGGGGATCACCCAAGATCGACCGGCGATACATTCAGCCTATTCTCGAGGCGGGCGGGCGGGCCGCGGTATTCAATCCCATCCTGCCATGGCGGAAGATCGGAAGAAAGCTCGAGTCCGTGCGGCACCGCGACCACCGCAAGCTCCTCATCACCGACGATGTGGGATTCTGCGGCGGAGCGAACGTCAGCCTGGACTACGGTGGTCCGGGCCCGGAACTCTTCTTCGATCTAACCCTGCAGGCGGAGGGCCCCGTCGTCCAGGACATGGCCGCCGCTTTCCTGGATACCCTGCTTACCGTGACGGGCGACGCGCCCCCCGTGCCGCCTCGCCCTTCCGAAATCAAGAATGGATCCGTGGCCCAGGTCCTTGCCCTCAGCGGGAAAGACGGACGGCGGGATCTCGACCTGGCCCTTGAGAACGCTCTCGAGCTGACGGCTGACACGTGTCTGGTGATGACGCCCTATCTCATTCCTCCCGACTGGTTCGTTGCGGCCCTCACCGCCGCATCACGACGCGGCGCGGACGTACGCCTCATGACGGCGGGCCGCACCGACGTGCCGCTCGCCCGAATGGCTGGACGCCACCTCTACGAAATGCTTCTGAGGGCCGGGGTTCGCATCTTTGAGTTGCAGCATCCGAACCTTCACGCCAAGAGCCTCACCATCGACGGTCGTTACAGCATCGTCGGGTCCTACAACGTAGACGTGTACGGCAGCCGGCACAATCTCGAAATCGGCATCGCCTCAACGGACGCGGAGCTCGCGCGACGACTCGAAGTGGAATTCGATCGGCGCACCGCACAAGGGCGGGAAATCTATGTGGACGAGTGGAGGGATCGACCGGCCTGGGCGCACGTCCTGGAACGCCTCGCAAATCGCCTCCTCCGTCTGTGACCGGCGGGACCGACCATCGGAACCGGTCTCGCAGGTCCGAAGGATGCTGCGAAATGTAGTCTTCTTACTTATACGGAAGTAGGGGATTACCTGTAGAGCAAGCGCTGGTATCGACTACATTGCTTCTTCCCCGGAGCGGTGATCTTTATGTTATCGATATGCTCTCACCCTACGGGACGACGCCATGAACGACCCTGCCCTCGCACCCATCTCCGCCCGCGCTCCTACGGTACCCGCCGTACAAGACTCGCCGATATGCGTGCTCCGGGACGATGTCGACCTGTTGTCCCGTCTCGTCGATGTTACGCTTCGCCATGCCCGCGTCGTGCTCGAATCACAGGCCAGCCGCAAACGTGTGGACGGGCATCGGGATGCCCTCCATTTCGTCGCCCGCGTAGAAGGCCTCCGACGTCAGCTCGATCATGCCGCCGAAACGCTCCGGCGGATCGAAGGACGGGAGCCTGTCGTTCGTCAGAACCGTCAGGGCGCGCCCCGTCCGGAGGAAACGATAACGCTCTCCGTGCGTCCGTCATGAACCTCCCGGAGGTCACGCCTTCGTGGAGGCCGGAGCCCCGTTCACCCCCAGCGTAATTCATGGAATCTCGGAAGGAGTACGCCGACGCACCGGCGCATCCGTGGTCGATCGAAGCCGAAGCGGTGCTCGACGGTCTCGATACGTCGCCGAGGGGTCTTTCGGAGCGTGACGTCGAGCGTCGACTGGAACGGTACGGCCCCAATCGACTCCGCGGCATCGAACGGCGAAGCGCGCTGGCCATTCTCTGGGATCAGGTCAAGAGCCTGATCATGCTCCTGCTGGTTTCCGCGATGATCGTTTCGGTAGTATCCGGACAGACGGCCGAGGCGGTCGCGATTGCCGCCGTCATCGCCATCAACACGGCCATCGGATTCTTTACGGAATGGCGCGCCGTTCGATCGATGGAAGCACTTCAGAAGATGGCTGAGGTGACCGCACGCGTACGGCGATCCGACGCGGAGACGGAGGTCCCGGCTTCGAACCTGGTACCGGGCGACATCGTGTTGCTGCGGGAAGGAGAAATCGTGCCGGCCGACCTGCGCCTCATCGATCTGGACCAGCTGCAAATCGATGAATCCGCCCTGACGGGCGAATCCGTCCCGGTTTCCAAACACGTCGAACCCGTCGGGGAAGATGCCGCGCTGGCGGACCGATTGGATATGGCCTATCGGGGTACGGCCGTGAGCAGCGGTACGGCTGCGGGTGTCGTAACGGGGACCGGAATGCGTACCGAACTCGGCGAAATATCCGAGATGGTAGAATCCGCCGGTCAGAACCAGACGCCGTTGGAGCGAAAACTGGACCACCTCGGCCGGCACCTCGTCTGGCTGACGCTCGGCATCGCCTTCCTGGTCACCGGCACCGGCCTCCTTGCCGGCCGCGATCTGTATCTGATGATCGAAACCGGCATCGCGCTGGCCGTGGCAGCCATCCCCGAGGGACTCCCCATCGTCGCCACCGTTGCACTCGCCTACGGCATGCGACGGATGATGCGGCGAAACGCCTTCGTGCGTCGCCTTTCGTCCGTGGAGACCCTCGGTGCCACGACGCTCATCTGCACGGACAAGACGGGCACGCTTACGCGCAATGAGATGGTCGTTCGTCGCCTCCATCAGCCCGATGGACAGACGGATTTTTCGGAGGAATCGGACCCGGCGAATCCAACTGAGGATGCAGATCGTGACGCCGGCGAGGACGCCGTGCGCGCAGCCGCCCGGGTTGCCGTGCTGTGCAACGGCGCGGACGACGAAACGGGGGATCCGATGGAGATCGCGCTGCTTGATTTCGGTCGCAAGCTAGGGCTCGAACGCGACGACCTCGTCGACAGGATGGACGAACTGCGAACGGAGGCATTCTCTCGCGAAACGAATATGATGGCCACCTTTCACCAGTCTGAAGAGGGCGTTTTCGTGGCCGTCAAGGGAGCTCCGGAAGTGGTGCTGGAGGCGTCCACGCACCGATTGAAAGACGGTGCCGAAGGCCCGTTCGGCGAGGACGAGAAAGCCCGATGGCATGAGATCGACGACGAGATGGCACGAGACGGACTGCGCGTACTCGGTCTCGCCCGCAAAACGGTGGACGACGAAGATGCCGACCCCTATTCCGATCTATGTTTTCTCGGCTTCGTAGGCTTGCTGGATCCTCCCAAAGAGGAAGTACGTGACGTGATCCGTCGATTCCGGGACGCCGGAATACGTCTCGTCATGGTCACGGGAGACCACCCCGAGACCGCTCTCAATATCAGCCGGGCCATCGGACTGTCTGAAGACGGCCGGGCCGTGGAAGGCCGCGACTTTCCTGAAGCCGGCGGCGATTCGGACGCTTCGGCGAGCGGAATCCTCCAGGCCGACGTCGTCGCCCGCGTAACACCGCAGCAAAAGCTCGATCTGATCGATCTCTACCAGAAGAACGGCGAAATCGTCGCGATGACCGGCGACGGGGTGAACGACGCACCGGCACTCCGGAAGGCCGACATCGGCGTCGCGATGGGGGACCGGGGTACGGAAGTCGCTCAGGAAGCCGCGGACATGGTGCTCCAGGACGACGAACTGGGTACGATGGCGGTGGCCATCGAACAGGGACGGATCATCTTTGAAAACATCCGCAAGTTCGTCATCTATCTTCTCTCTGGAAACGTCGGAGAAATTCTGGCCGTCGCCGTGGGGGCGGCAGCCGGCACCGTGCTTCCTCTTCTTCCCCTGCAGATTCTCTACATCAATTTATTGAACGACGTGTTTCCGGCGCTTGCACTCGGGGTTGGACGGGGCATTCCCGAAGTGATGAGCGAACCGCCACGCGATCCCGAAGAGGCGGTCGTCACGCGCCGCGGATGGATCGATATCGGCGGATACGGCATCCTGATCGCCGCCTCGGTGCTGGGGGTGTTTTTCTATGCGCTGTGGGGGCTGGAGATGAGCGACACGGAAGCCGTTACGATCTCCTTCCTCACGCTCTCGATCACGCGTCTGGTGCACGCCTTCAATATGCGGCGTCCGGGCAGCGGGCTGTTCGTAAACGAGATCACGCGCAATCCCTTCGTCTGGGGCGCCATCATACTCTGCCTGGCTCTGCTCCTGATCGCCGTGTTCGTTCCCGTGCTGGCCGACATCCTCGGAATTTCTCCCCCGGGGCCCACGGGATGGTCGTTGATTGCAGCCGGAAGCCTCTTCCCCCTCCTCGTCGGCCAGCTCTACGTCACGATCTCCGGGCGGCGGTCCGAGTAAGGGAATGCTCCACGTCGGATTGCGGCTCCACCTGACGCGGCCCGAGCGGGCTGACACGTAATATGCGTTTGCACCCTGACGAACACATGAACGACGAGGCTCTCCACCATGAAACGCGTAGAAGATAAAGTTACCATCGTTACCGGGGGAGGAAAGGGAATAGGCCGGGCGGCGGCCATCCGCCTGGCGGAAGCCGGCGCCCTGGTGGCCGTGCTCGATCTCGACGAAGACGCCGGCCGCGAGGTCGTCGAAGAGATTGCGTCCAACGGGGGCCACGCCGCTTTCTGGAAGGTCAACGTCGCCGACAGCCAGGAAGTCAGCCGTGCTTTCGACGAGATCGCCATGCATTGGGACAGCACGCCCGAGGAAGGCGGTCATATCGACGTGCTCGTCAACAACGCCGGCATCGCGGGAGCCAATAAGCCGACGGACCTGCTCACGGAAGCCGACTGGGATAAGGTGTTCGACGTGAATGTGAAGGGCGTCTTTTACTGCACGAAGTACGCCATACCTTACATGCGCGTGGCGGGCGGCGGAAGCATTATCAACCTATCGTCGATCTACGGCATCATCGGCGCACCCGACATTCCCCCGTACCACGCGTCCAAGGGCGCCGTTCGGCTGATGAGCAAGACGGATGCGCTCCTGTATGCTGAAGAGAACATCCGCGTCAACTCGGTACACCCCGGGTACATATGGACGCCTCTGGTTGAGGACCTTGGCAGAGAATCGGAGGAAGGGGTGGAAGCCTTCCGTGCGAACCTCGACAGCCTCCATCCCATCGGACACGTAGGCGAACCGGACGACATCGCCTACGGCATCGTCTATCTGGCGTCCGACGAATCGAAATTCGTCACCGGAAGCGAGCTCGTCATCGACGGCGGCTATACGGCGAGATAATCGGTGCGAGTACGAGGCGCTAGCACGAGGCGCGATGGGCACGTGAGATCACGCGAAATATGTAGGCAGCATCGCGATGAGCAAGACGGTGTCTCAATCAGGCGACGCAGCCACGGAATCACCGAGGTCGCGCTTTAAAGCGGCGATTTTCGATCTGGATGGTGTGCTGACACGGACGGCCGCCGTCCACGCCGCCGCCTGGAAGTCTACCTTCGACGACGTTCTGAATCGACGCGGCGAGGACCAGGCCCCTTTCGACGTCGAATCGGATTACCGCCGGTACGTCGACGGGATGCCCCGCTTCGACGGCGTCCGCAGCTTCCTCGCCTCACGCGGCATCGAAGTGCCGGAAGGCGACCCCGACGATCGACCGGAGGAAGAAACCATCTACGGGATCGGCAACCGGAAGAACGAGCACTTCCAGCACCTGCTGAAGGAAAAGGGAGTTGACACCTTTGACGATGCCGTCGAGCAACTCCGACGATGGCGAGCGGCGGGACTGAAAACGGCGGTGGTGTCTTCGAGCCGAAACTGCGTTCCCGTTCTCGAGGCGGCCGGATTGTCCGAGCTGTTCGACGCAAAGGTCGACGGTGTCGACGCGGCGGAGATCGGGCTTCAGGGCAAGCCCGACGCGGATATCTTTCTCGAAGCCGCTCGCAGGCTCGAGGTCAGGCCGCGAGACGCGATCGTACTCGAAGATGCCGTCTCGGGCGTGAAGGCCGGGCGCGCCGGCGGATTCGGTCTCGTGGTCGGCGTGGCCCGAGACCGGCAGCAGGATCTCGCCGAACATGGTGCCGACGTCGTCGTGTATGACGTACGGGAGCTGGAGGGCCGTTAACGAACGCGATCGGCTCGTTCCCGAAACGAACGTGCAGCAGGCCTGATTAGATCGACCCTGGATAATGGCGAAACGCGAGATCAAAGAATGGGAGCTGGTCTATACCGATTGGGATCCCGAGCAGCAACCGCTGCGGGAGGCCCTGTGCACGCTCGGCAACGGGCAGATCGCGACGCGCGGTGCATTCGAGGAGGCCGGTGCCGGCGCATCCCATTACCCCGGAACGTATCTCGCCGGCGGTTACAACCGGCTCGAGACGCCCGTCGAAGGTCACGTTCTGGGAAACGAGGACCTCGTAAACTTCCCCAACTGGCTTCCGCTTACGTTCCGACCGGTGGGCGGAGACTGGTTTCACATCGACGACGTCCGGATCGACGAATTCTCGCAGCGCCTGGACGTCTACCGGGGGGTACTGCACCGGCACGTCCGTTTCGCGGACGCGGAGGAGCGAAGGTTTACCCTGGCTACGCGCCGGTTCGTGCACATGAGAAGCCCTCACCTCACCGGTATCGAGTGGACGCTGACCTCGCATGACTGGACCGGGGAGATAGAACTGCGGTCATCGATAGACGGCGGCGTCGTGAACGCGAACGTCGACCGTTACAGCGACCTGAACAACGAACACCTCGAGGTCCTCGAATGCGGCTTCGAAGGTGACGACGCCTTCTATCTTACCGTGCGTACGAACCAGTCACGCATACGAATGACGCAGGCAGCGCGGACGCGCGTCTTCGATGGCCAAGATCCCATAGCCGTAGACCGCACGCGCGATCGGACAGACGCCTCCGCGGGCCAGATCCTCACCGTTGCATGCCGTCGCAACAAGCCGCTTCGCGTCGAAAAGATTGCCGCAATCCATACGTCGAAAGATTTCGCCATCAGCGAATCGCGGAAACAGGCCTGCAAGGGGATCCGGCGCGCCGCCACCTTCACGTCGCTGCTCGAGGACCATATGGAGGAATGGGAACAGCTCTGGAGCCATGCAGACATCGTGCTCTCCGACGGCGACGTGGAAACCCAGTTCATGCTGCGGCTCCACATTTTCCACCTGCTTCAGACGGCGTCTCCCAACACGATCGATCGCGACGTAGGCGTGCCCGCACGGGGCTGGCACGGAGAAGCATATCGGGGACACGTGTTCTGGGATGAGCTCTTCATCTTTCCTTTTCTCACGCTCCGCCTCCCGGAGCTCACCCGTTCACTGCTGATGTACCGGTACCGCCGCATGCCGGAAGCCCGGGTTCTGGCCGCCGAGGAGGGCTTCGACGGCGCGATGTATCCGTGGCAGAGCGGAAGCGACGGCAGCGAGGAGAGTCAGGTGCTTCACCTGAATCCCCGATCGGGGCGCTGGGTCGAAGACGAGACCAACATTCAGCGCCACGTAAACGTCGCCATCGCCTATAACGTATGGCAGTATTACCAGGCGACGGGAGACATGGAGTTCCTCTCCCACTACGGTGCCGAGATGCTGCTGGAGCTGGCCCGGTTCTGGGCTAGCATTGCAACCTACGACGCCGATAGGGACCGCTATGAAATTCGCGGCGTGATGGGCCCGGATGAGTTTCACACGGGGTATCCGTGGGCGGACGAGCCGGGATTGAACAACAATGCGTACACCAACGTGATGGCCGTCTGGCTTCTCCGGACGGCCTGCAGCGTAATCGACCTTCTCGACGAAACGCGTCGGGAGCATCTCCGTGCCGGCATCGACCTGGCCGACGAAGAGCTCGTCCGCTGGCGGCAGATCTCGAGCAAAATGTTCGTCCCATTCCATGCGGACGACATCATCAGTCAGTTCGAGGGATACGAGAAGCTGGAAGAGTTTGACTGGGACGGCTACCGCGAAGAATACGGCGACATTCAGCGCCTCGATAGGATTCTCGAAGCGGAGGACGACGACGTCAATCGTTATAAGGCCAGCAAGCAGGCCGACGTGCTCATGCTGTTCTATCTCTTCTCATCCGAGCAGCTAGTGAGCCTTTTCGACCACATGGGCTACGTATTCGACCCCGCCGTCATTCCGAAAAATATCGAGTACTACATCCGTCGCACGTCGCACGGATCCACGCTCAGCCGGGTCGTCCACTCGTGGGTCCTCGCCCGGGCCGATCGAGGCGGAGCCTGGCAGCTTTTTCGGGACGCCTTGCGCAGCGATGTCGACGACATCCAGGGGGGAACCACCCACGAGGGCATCCACCTGGGTGCCATGGCCGGAACCGTCGACCTTATCCAGCGCGTGCATACGGGCCTCGAAATGCGCGACGAGGTGCTCTGGTTTAATCCTCTCCTTCCGTATGAACTGTCGGACGTTCGCCTTCGCCTTCGGTACCGCGGCCACTGGCTGTCCGTCCGTCTGACCGACGATAAACTCTCCGTGACGTTCGACCGCGGCCCCTCACCCGCCGCAGAGATCGGCTTTCGGGATACGGTCGTAGAACTGCACCAGGGCGAGACGCATGATTTTACCCTGTAACCCGCACGTTTATGACAAACCAGGCACGAGGCCTATCATGAAATATCTGCTTCCTTTTCTGTTAGTCATTGCCGCCGCATGCGACGGCTCACCCCCTGCTACTGATACCCTGAACGAGCAGCAGCGGCTCGTCGTCCAGGCCGTTCACGAGGTCGACTCCATGCGCTCGGCGCGAGCCGCCTCGATGGACGGGGGTGAGGTGGACTTCGCAACGTTCGCGGACGTATGTCCGCCCGTCGGTCGGCGCGCCGCGGAACTCGCTCAGCAGCACGGATGGGAATTCAGGCAGCTCGCAACGAGAAACCGAAATCCGGCCAATTATCCTGACGACGACGCCCTGCCGGTCATCGACCGCTTCGAGGATGATCCGACGCTGGACAGTCTCTGGCTCGACGTAAATGGGGGGCTTCGTTATTTCCACCGGATTACCGTCGAGGAGTCTTGCCTCGCATGTCACGGTGCCGAAAGCGAATTGCCCGATTTCGTGCCGGAGCGGTATCCGAGCGACCGCGCCTTTGGCTTCGAACCGGGCGACCTGCGCGGCGTCTACAGCGTCGTCATCCCGGACTCGCTGCTGGGCCCGTAGGCCCGGCATAACACGGCGCGAGACGGTACGGTCACGCGGTTTCCATGTCGAAAATCTTTACGTCCCTCCAGAGATCGCCGCACGCATCGCGGAATCGATCGTGGATCGGATCGACCTGGTAGGCGTCGTGCGCTGCTTCATCTTCGAACGCCACAACGAGTCCATAGGAGTAGCTTCGGTCGATGATCGGGCGGTCTGTCGACGCAGGGGTGCCTACGTGTCCGTGGGCAACCGACTCGATCTCGGTAAGGCTGTTAACACCGACCACGAACCGAGCCCGTTCTTCACGGCTCAGATCGTCGCGAAGCCAGAAATATACGGAGTGTACAAACATAGATATCCTGCGTATGAAGCTTATGGGGTAATCCTACGCATCGCCATCCGATGCACTCGACGATCCGTTCAGCGGTAGCACCTCGTAGGTTGAAGGAGCTTCCGTCATGCTATGGACCTCTTCAAGTTCGATAATGATCTGACCTTCCGAGAGTCCGGCAGATACGGCATACTCCGAATCTTCCGGACGGAAGAAATGATGCCATACCTTGCGAACGCGAAACGTTCGAACCTCTTCCTCGCCCAGGTCTATCGCAACGAAATCTCCCTGCGCCGGCTTCGCGTTGAACTCCATAATGGTCGGATCGGACTGATCCTGCGAGGTACGCAGATTGTCGACGAATACTTCCAATCTCATGTTTACGCTCTCTGTAACTAACTAATCGATACACGTTACATGGGATGGACACCCGCAGGGTTTCCTGATAGGCCGCACGGATGCTCGAAACGGTGGTTGACGTGCCCGGGTGGTGAAGGGGGCGAAAGGTATGGTTCCTACCAGTTACGCTCTTCGAGGATTTCCTGAATCCTCGAACTCGGCACCGGGAGTTCGTCGATGTTCGCCTCCAGCCATCCGTAGAAGTCTCGCTCGATCTCCTCGGTCCACCGCGTATCGATCTGTCCGGGCGTGTAGGTACCCTCACGCAACCGCTGATGTCCGAACCGGTCGCGGAGCGTTACGATCTCGGCCGTTTCGACGACCTCTTCCGCGAGGTGAGGGGGAATGAAGATCACGCCTTCCCTCTTGGCGAGTACGACGTCGCCCGGCAGCACGTGCGCTTCACCGATACGGATCGGCACGTTGAGTCCACCCAGCATCATCTCCTGGATGTACGACGGATGCCAGCCCCGAACGAACGCGTTGAAGCCCTCGATCTCCTCCAGACCCTCCAGATCACGGAGCGACCCGTCGAAGACGACGCCGTTGCCCGAGTTCGCATAGATCGCATTGCCGAGATTATCGCCGATCAGCGTCCCGTCGGCGATCTTTCCGTATCCATCGGCCACATACACGTCGCCCTGCTCGAGCGCGTCGATCGGCCAGGAGTTCATGGGACCTACCTGTCCGGCCGCATGCCCTCGTTCCAGCATGCGTTCCTGCAGCTCCGGACGGTTAGGCATGTAAAGCGCGGTAAGCGCGCGCCCTACGATAGGCTCGTCCTCGTGGATCATCATCCATTCCCCCGCGAACTGGCTGTGGTAGCCGTGCCGGCGAAGCACCGCCCAGGCTTCCTCGATCGAGACGATCTCCATACGCTCGAGGATATCGGCCGACACCATCGGACGCCCGTCGGGATACCGCTCCCCCTCCCATTCCTGGGTCAGAAAGAGCATTTCGTCTTCCGAAATAAGCTGCGCGGAAAGAGGGGACGCCGTCAGACACGTGAGGAGAGCCGTCAAAACGGCGAGGTATCGGATTCGCATATCCGTATAATATAGTTGTGAATAGAAACCTCGAATGTATCTAGGCAGTCCGGCTCTCTAAAGCAAGAGGCACGGGGAATCCGCGCCCGCGTTTTTCCGATATGCCGGAGAGAGCGTCCTCTGTCCGAGACACCGAACGATCAATCCACAATGATGCCATGAAACGTAGGGACTTCTTAAAGGCGAGCGCCGCGCTCGCTGCCGCCGGCTCGTTGCCGGACCTGAGCTACTTCGCACGTCAGGGACCGCGCGTCGGACTCATAGGATCCGGCTGGTATGGAAAGACGGACCTTCTCCGCCTCATCCAGGTCGCGCCCGTAGAGGTGGTATCTCTATGCGACGTCGACCGTGAGATGCTCGACGGTGCGGCGGCGATCGTCGCGGAACGACAGGCATCGGGAAACCGCCCGGCTACCTTCACGGATTACCGGGCGATGCTCGACCAGAACGACCTCGATCTGGTGCTGATCGTGACGCCCGATCACTGGCACGCCCTCCCGATGATCGAAGCCTGCCAGGCGGGCATCGACGTGTGGGTGCAGAAGCCGATCGGTGTCGATGTCGTCGAGGGACAGGCCATGGTGGCCGCCGCGCGCAAGTACGGCCGCGTCGTGCAGGTCGGCATGCAGCGCCGCAGCACGCCCCACCTCATCGACGCCCGCGACCGGTACATCCGCACGGGACGCCTGGGGAAAATACGGATGGTCGAGACGTACTGCTACTACCACATGCGGACGCGCAGCAATCCGCCGCACATCCAGCCGCCCTCCTACCTGGATTACGAGATGTGGGCCGGCCCGGCACCGAAAATTCCATACAACGAGGTCGTCCACCCTCGAGGCTGGCGAGCCTTCATGGAATACAGCAACGGGATCATCGGCGACATGTGCGTGCACATGCTCGATATGGTGCGATGGATGCTCGGCCTGGGTTGGCCGAACCGAATTTCCTCCTCCGGCGGCATCCTGATGCACCCCGACAGCATCGCCAATACGCCCGACACGCAGACCGCTACGTTCGAATTCGAGGAGTTCCCGGTCCTCTGGCAGCACCGCGCCTGGGGCACGCCCGCGGATCCCGAATATCCCTGGGGCGCTACCCTGTACGGCGAGAACGGTACGCTCAAGCTCAGCGTACACCAGTACGACTTCATCCCGGTGGGCGACGGGGAGCCCGAGCACGGCGACGTGGTCTACGAGCTCGACGAGTATCCGGAGGATCGGACCGAGGAGGATCTGGAACGCCACGTGGCGCCGGCCATACGCAGGCACATGCTCGACTGGCTGCAGGCCGTCGACGACCGCTCCCGTCCCGTCGCGGACATCGAAGAGGGGCACATCTCGGCAGCAAGCTGCATCCTGGCGAACATCGCTCTCCAGCTCGGCCGCACGCTCGAGTGGGACGCCGAGTCCGGCCGCGTCGTCGGCGACGAAGAAGCCAATGCACTGCTCGCCAGACCCTACCGCGACCCCTGGGTGCATCCGCACCCGGACGCCGTTTGATGCGGGAAGCGACCATATTGCAGATGCTCGCGCTGCTCGTGTGCACGTTGTTCTGCGCATCGGCAGCCAGGCAGGCCGTGGGTCAACCACACGTACTCGTCGACGGCATCACGATAGTACGTTTTACGGACGCACCGCCGCGAAGCGTCCGGCTGCAGCTGGATCCCACGTCCGGTACGTTCCTGGCCATCACGATCGACGGTGACCTCTATTCCATTCCCGCCACGCGGGGAGCGTCGCCGCAGCGCGTGGCCACGGCCGTCGATCACGGCATCACGCGCCTGCAGGGCCTCGCCATACACGGAGCGTCCATCTACCTCTGCGGAAACGTGGCCGTGAACGGAGGGAAGGGCACGAAAGGGAGGCTCGTCCGAGGCCGTCTGCAACCCGACGGCAGCCGCAGGTGGACGACCGTTTTTGAAACCGATTCCTTCGGCACGGTGCAGATCGCCTTCGACCACGGCTTCAACGCGGTGGTCGTCAGCCCCGACGAACGGCATCTCTACGTCACGAGCGGCTCGCGGACCGATCACGGGGAGGTACAGGACAACGGGGGAGCCTATCCGGATGCGCGCGAAGAGCCGCTCACGGCATCCGTTCTCCGCGTTCCCATCGATGCCGAGAACCTGCACCTGCCGAACGACCTCGACGAGCTGACGGCGGCGGGCTATCTGTATGCCCGCGGCATCCGTAACGCGTACGATATGGCGTTTTCTTCGGCCGGACACCTGTTCGCCGTCTCGAACTCGGGCGACTATGACCATCCGGAGGATATGTTCTGGGTGCGCGAAGGACACCACTATGGTTTCCCGTGGGTTATGGGCGGCGTCGACAACCCCCAGCAGTACGCGGACTTCCACCCGGATCCGGAGAACGATCCGTTCATCAATCCTTATAGCCTCGCCTATACACAGGAATACTTCTACAACGACCCGGACTTTCCCCCGCGGCCTGAGAACGTCACGTTCACTCCGCCGGTAGCCAACATCGGTCCCGATGCCAACTATTACCGAGATCGTGAAACCGGTCGCGTCGTGAAGGGCGACGAGACGGGTGTTGCCGTGGGGACCTTTACGGCGCACCGCTCTCCCCTCGGCCTCGTCTTCGACACGGACACCACGCTGGCACTGCCTTATCGCGGCGACGGTTTTGTGCTGAGCTGGACGGACGGCACGCAGTCCGTGCTCCTCGGACGCCTCTCGAACCTCGGCGCCGATCTCATTCATCTTACGCTCTTCCACAATCCGCATACAGACCATTACATTGTCCGGGCGCAGCGTATCGCCGAAGGATTTCGCGGTCCCGTGGATGCCGAGCTCGTCGGCTCCGATCTGTACGTACTCGAACATGGTGGGAGCGAGGCCGCCATCTGGAAGCTCTCGCTCTCTCCACGACGTACCTCGCGCACCGAATAAGCCATCCATCTAACGTCTTCGCCGCCATGAAAGAAACGCACAGAAACCGCCGCTCGTTCGTCAAGAAAGCCGCCGCCTTTCTCGCGTCCTTCGGGGCGGGATCGGCCGCGGCGGCCCAGGCCGGACCCGCCCGAACCTCCGGCAATGTGGTCACGGACGACGACGTGCCGCTCTTCTCAGGCCATACCATCCACAATGGAACAGTGTACGTCGCGGGCAAGGGCGCCCATTTCGAGGGCGACATCAAGGCCCATACCGACCACGTGCTCAACGAACTGCAGAAGGAGCTCGAAGAAGCCGGGTCGTCCATGGAGAAGGTCTTGAAGGTCAACGTCTATCTGCACGATCTGGAAGACTACGACGGGATGAACGAGGTCTACCGCGGCCGTTTCGGCGACCATCCTCCCGTTCGAACGACGGTGGCCACCTATGGCGGCGTGCCGGGTGACTCGCTCGTGGAGATCGACTGCGTCGCGGCTCTCTAAAAGGCCGTTGATAATTCCCGCATCTCTGCGTCGCACTCCGCGCCTAGCGCGCACGATTCATTGTCCGTCCATCCTGCTCATCGTTTTTTTACAACCATGCTGTCTCGTCGAACGGTACTGAAGCATCTCGGAACGCTTCCTTTTCTGGGTGGATGGGTCGGGGGTGCCGCCGGATCCGCAGCACTCCGCACGCCTCCTCGCGACTATTTCCACGAACTCGGACTGCGAACCTTCATCAACGCGGCCGGGACGTATACCTCCCTCAGCGGCTCGCTCATGCCGGACGAGGTCGTCGAGGCCATCGATTATGCCCGCTCCCGGTACGTGGCCCTGGATGAGATCCAGGACAAGGTCGGCGCCCGCATCGCCGAGCTGCTCGGCTGCGAGTCGGCCACCGTCACGTCCGGCGCCTTCAGCGCCATGACGCTCGGCATGGGCGGCGTCATGTGCGGGATGGATGAGGATAAGGTCGCGCGGCTCCCCGACCGTACCGGGCTCAAATATGAGGTCGTGATGCCCAAGCCGGAGCACTTCGTGGGATACGTGCACGCCCTCACGAACGCAGGCGCGGAGATCATAGAGGTAGAGACGCTCGAGGAGATGGAAGAGGCCGTCAACGAACGAACCGCGATGCTGTTCGTCCTGAATGCCTACAACGGGACCGACATCACGCACGAGGACGTCGTCGCCACCGGTCGCCGGCACGGCATCCCGACGTTCAACGATTGCGCGGCCGACGTCCCGCCGGTCGAGAACCTGTGGAAGTACACCGACATGGGATACGACCTCGTCGCGTTTTCAGGCGGAAAGGCGCTCCGAGGTCCGCAGAGCGCCGGACTCCTCCTCGGCCGCGAGGACCTCATCGCCGCGGCGCGCCTCCACGCCCCGCCGCGCGGCAACACGATCGGGCGCGGCATGAAGGTGAACAAGGAAGAAGTGCTCGGCATGCTGGTCGCGCTCGAGCGCTATCTCGAAAAAGACTTCGACGCCGAATGGCGGCAGTGGCAGCGGCAGATCGAGCACATCCGGGATGCCGTCGCCGAAGTAGAGGGCGCGCATCCCGAGATTCACGTCCCCGAGATCGCAAACCATACGCCCTCCCTCGATATTACGTGGGACCGGGATCGCATCCCGGTATCTCCCGACGAAATCCGCGACCGCCTCCGCAGCGGCCACCCGTCCATCGAAACGGCGGGAGGTGACGAGGGCATCGGCGTCACGGTCTGGATGATGCGTCCCGGGGAAGAACGAACCGTAGCGGCTCGGCTGCGCGAGGCCCTCGAAGAAGCCTCCGTCTGACCGCGCGATGACGGACGGCGTGCGCCGGGCTTGCCGCTCGTTATGCCGCCGGCGCTGCATACGTGCTCACGATCACCGGACTTTACACGACGTACAGCGAATGAATCGATCCTCTACACGCCTCCTCACACTCCTCTTCACACTCCTTCTGCTCGCCATGCCGGCTGCGGCCCAGGACCTCGACCTCTTGATCGAGAACGGCCACGTCATCGACCCGAAGAACGGGATCGACGGGGTGATGGACGTCGGCATCGCCGACGGACGGATCGCGGACGTGTCCCCGGACATCGACGCAGCGCGCGCCGACCGCGTCGTCGACGCATCCGGACTCTACGTCACGCCCGGCATCATCGACCTGCACGTGCACGCCTTTCACGGTACGGAACCGGACGCGTACATCAGCAACTCGTTTACCAGCGTTCCGCCTGACGCCTTTACCTTCCGCGCCGGCGTGACGACGGCCGTCGACGTCGGCAGCGCCGGATGGCGCAACATGCGGACGTTCGTCGAGCAGACCGTCAACCATGCCGACACCCGCGTGCTCGCTTTCGTAAACATCGTAGGATCCGGCATGAAGGGCGGTGCCGTCGAGCAAAACCTGCGGGACATGGATCCGAAACTGACGGCGATGGCCGTCGAGAAGTATCCGGAGATCGTCGTCGGCGTCAAGCTCGCGCATTACATGGGCCACGACTGGACGCCGACCGACCGGGCGGTCGCCGCCGGAGAGCAAGCCGGCGTACCGGTCATGGTCGATTTCGGGGGAGCCGAGCCGAAGCTACCGATCCGCGAGCTCTTCTTCGATCACCTGCGTCCAGGTGACATCTTCACGCACGCCTACGCCAACCTGGATACGCGCGAATCGGTGGTGGACGCGGCAGGTCGCTTCCAACCTTTTGTCCTTGACGCCCAGGAGCGAGGTATCGTGTTCGACGTCGGACACGGCGGCGGGAGCTTCTTCTATTCGGCCGCCGTCCCCGCCACGCAGGCCGGCTTCTGGCCGGACGTCATCAGCACGGACCTGCATACCGGAAGCATGAACGGGGGGATGAAAGACATGGCCAACGTGATGTCGAAATTTCTCAGCCTCGGGATGTCGTTGCCCGATGCGATCCGCGCATCAACCTGGACGCCCGCACAGGTCATTCAGCGGACCGAGCTCGGAAATCTCGACGTCGGCGCGGAGGCCGACGTAGCCGTTTTTCGCCTCCATGAAGGGGAATTCGGATACGCCGACGTGGACGACGTCGTGCTGCACGGCGACCGGAAGCTCGAAGCGGAGCTGACGCTGCGGGCGGGGCGGGTCGTGTGGGACCTGAACGGAATTTCGATGCCGGCATGGAACGAATAACGGAGCCGACCTGGGGTCTTCCGGCTGATGTCGATTCGACGGACTGGGAGCGCATGGCGTCGGTCACGCCGAGGCACTACGTCTGCCACTTCACGCCGAACCCGCCGATCATCGACGGCAGACTCGACGATCCGGCCTGGTCCGACGCAACGTGGACCGAGCCGTTCGTCGACATCGAAGGCGAACGCGGCCCCGAACCTCGCTTCGACACGCGCGTGGCCATGCGGTGGGACGACGACTTTCTGTACGTCGCCGCCCGGATGGATGACCCCCACGTATGGGGCACCATCACCGAGCCGAACAGCGTCATCTACCTCGACAAGGACTTCGAGGTCTTCATCGATCCGGACGGCGACAACCACAATTACTACGAGCTGGAAATCAACGCACTGAACACGATCTGGGAGCTGACCCTGGAAAAACCGTATCGGGATGGCGGGCCGGTCTACTCGCCGACCCACCTTCCCGGTCTCCGAACGGCCGTGCACGTCGAGGGAACGCTCAATGCGCCCCACGACACAGACATCGGTTGGTCCGTCGAGCTGGCACTACCCTGGGACGGACTGTCCCGGCACGGCTACGCACCGCCCGCGGACGGCGATCGGTGGCGCATCAATTTCTCCCGCGTCCACTGGGAGCACGAGATCGTCGATAACGCCTACCGGAAGCAGTCCGGCGTTCCCGAGCATAACTGGGTCTGGTCGCCGCAGGGCGTCGTCGACATGCACCGGCCGGAGCGCTGGGGCTACGTCCAGTTCTCCCGGTCACAGCCGGGCGAGGCGTCGTTTCGGACCGATCCAACCCTGCGTGCCCGCGATACGCTGATGGCCGTATATTATGCACAGAAGGCCTACAAGCAGCACCACGGGCGCTGGGCGGACGATCTCTCGGAGCTCGACGTGCGTGTGCCGGAGCAGGCCGACCTGCACGTGCAGCTGGACGGATGGACGGCTACCTTGCCCGTCTCCGGACACGGAGCGCTCCTGCAGGTGGATCACGAATCCCGCCTCCAGATCATGACCTGATCCCAGCCCGGTTCCAGCCTAATTTCAGCATGTGCTCCGACTTGACCTCCAACGTATTCTCCATCCCATTCTCCAACAAGGCACCGTCATGACGGACGCAACCAGGCGCCGGTTTCTTCGAATGGCCGGAGTGGCCGTGCTCGCACCCCTAGGACGACCACCTTCACTCAAGCACCGCACTATGAATACCCTCTACATCGGCACGTATACGCGCGACGAAAGCGAAGGCATCTACCGATGCGTCTTCGATGACGAGACCGGTGCGCTCGAAGTACGAGGCGTGACCGGACTCATCGAGAATCCATCCTTTCTGGCCGCGCATCCGAGCGGCCGCTATCTCTATGCCGTCAGCGAGACGACGGAGTTCGAGGGACAGCCCGGCGGAGGCATCTACGCGTACGCCGTCAACCGGGAGGGGCGGCTCGCGCCCCTCAACCGGCAGCCTTCGCAGGGAGGCGCGCCCTGCTACGTCTCCGTGACGCCCGACGGAAATTACGTGCTCGTCGCCAACTATCTCGGAGGCAACGTGGCCCTCTTCCCCGTAGAGGCGGACGGGCGACTCGACGAGGCATCAGACGTGGCGCAGCACGAGGGGTCCGGCCCCAACGAAAGCCGCCAGGAAGGCCCGCACGCCCACTGCGTCGTCGTCGGGCCCTCCGGCGACCGAGCCTTTGCCGCCGATCTCGGCATCGATCGGGTGGTGGGCTATCGCATCGACGCCGGCGAACTCGTGCCGGCCGGCACGGCGTCCGTCGCCCCCGGCGCGGGTCCGCGTCATCTGGCGTTCCATCCCGACGGGACCCGAGCCTACGCCATCAACGAGCTCGACTCGACCATCACCACATTTTCGTATGCCGACGGCACGCTGCAGACCGGGCAGACCGTCGGGACGCTGCCGGATGGTTTCGACGGCGCCAACACCACCGCCGACATCCACGTGTCCGCCGACGGGCGCTTCCTCTACGGCTCCAACCGCGGGCACGACAGTATCGTGGTTTTTTCCATCCACCCGGAAAACGGAACGCTCTCGTACGTGCAGCACGTGAGTACGGGCGGCCGGACGCCGCGAAACTTCGCCCTCGACCCCACCGGCCGCTACCTCCTCGCCGCCAACCAGAATTCGGACACCGTCGTCGTCTTCTCGATCGATGTCGGCAGCGGCCGGCTTACGCGTACCGGCCAGGTGCTGCACGTGCCCTCGCCCGTATGCGTGCGCTTTCTACCGGCGGCCTGACGTGAGCTCACGAGAGAATCCGATGTCTAACCCGTACGTGCTTCTTGATTACGAATTTCTCGTATCGGACCGGTCGCACAGGCGCTCATCTTTCAACTCGAACCGCCCCATGCACACACTGAAGTCCCTCCGAAGCGTCCTCCTTCTGATCGTACTCATCGGCTGCGGAGACCGTACCGACACGCAGGTCGTCCTCGAACGCGTCCCTCACGGCGGCATCCAGCCACAGGCCCTGGTGGACGACGATACAGTGCATCTCGTATACTACAAAGGGGACCCGGCCGCAGGCGACATCTTTTACGTACGCCGCCAAACGAGCTCCGAAGAGTGGTCGACTCCTCTCCGCGTCAACAGCGAGCCCGGCAGTGCGGTCGCCCTGGGCACGGTGCGCGGCGCACATCTAGCAATTGGACGAGAAGGGCGCGTCCACGTCGCCTGGATGGGCTCGCAAAAAGCCATACCGCGCGGCCCGGACGGCGCGACGCCGATGCTGTATACGCGGAGTGACGAAATGGGCGTAGCATTTGAACCGCAGAGAAACGTCTTGACGTTTGCAGACGGACTCGACGGCGGCGGGAGTGTCGCGGCCGATCGGTCGGGCACCGTATACGTCGCCTGGCACGGTCGTGGCGACGCGGAAGGTGAGGCTGGACGACGCGTCTGGGTTGCACGGTCGGACGACGATGGAGCCACGTTCGAACGCGAGACGCCGGCATTCGAAGAGCCCACCGGCGCGTGCGGATGCTGCGGCATGCGGGCGTATGCGGATCGCGACGGAACGTTATACCTGTTGTACCGCGCTGCCGAAGACGGCATCCACCGGGGCATGCAGCTCTTGACGGTACCGCCCGGCGAGGTCAAGCCGCGCGGAGCGCGCCTCGACGAATGGGAGCTCGAAGCCTGCCCCATGTCCACTGCCTCCATCCGACAGTCCGGAGAGCGCATGCTCGGAGTGTGGGAGAACGACGGACAGATTTACGTCGCCCGCCTCGACGTTCCGGTAAATTCTGAAGCCGTGCCCGGTGCGTCCGGTCAGCGTAAGCACCCCGTAGCCGTGGGTAATCGTCGCAACGAAACGCTCGTGGCGTGGACGGAGGGAATGGGGTGGAATAAAGCCGGCTCGCTGGCCTGGCACCTGATCGATGCCGACGGACGACCCACCGACGTGACGGGGATCGCGCCGGACGTTCCGGTGTGGAGCCTGCCGACGGCGTACGCGGATGCTGCCGGAGGATTCGTGATCCTGTATTGACCCCGCAGCGAGGGCCGTTGTAAGCATCGTTTTCATCCCTCGTCTCCGGGAGCCATGTCACGTCCCGGGCCCTCGATCACCTCGGTCGGACCACGTTCGGGCCGCAGAACGGGCGAGAGGGCAAAGCGGATGAAGAGGGCATTGATGCCGTAAACGGAATCGTCCTGCGCCTGCGCCAGTGTCTCCTCCATTACCGGATGCACGGGCTCCGCCTTCGGACCGAGCAGCTGCAGCGTACGAGAGGCCATGAGCACGACGTTCGCGTCGTCGGAACGCAGCGCCTCGGCCAGCACGTCGAGTCCTTCCGCGGACTCATTCACGTCGACCAGCGCTCCCGCGGCAGCGATGCGAACTTCCGGTACGTCGTCAGCGAGCGCGTTCTGCAATGCGGACATCGCCTCGGACGAGGTTGCATCGGCGGCGTCGAGCCCGACCGCGGCCCAGTACCGCACGACGGCGTTCGGATCGTCGATCCGCGCCGTCAGCTCCGGCACCGTGCCGGACTCGCCGACCAGGGAGGCCGTCTCCAGGACGCGCTCGATCGGGTACACCTCGTCGTCGTCCGCAAACTCGAGGGGCGTCCGGCCGAGTTCTTCGCTGAGCCGCATCGCCAGACCTTCGGGCATGAAGCCGATGTCGTGCGTCTCGAGCTGCCAGTCGTGGAGCGCCTCACGCATCCGAGCCAGTACGTCCTGATGCTCCTCCGAACCGGCCAGATTATCGAGCTGATGCGGGTCTGCGACGACGTCGAAGAGCTCCTCGTGCGGCTTCGACGGGCCGGCGTAGGTCAGCTGGTCTTCGTTCAGATTGCCCGCTTCGGCCCGCTGAGTGATGGCCTGGCGGATCGGCGCCTGATCCGAGAAATACTCGGGCTGGTTCCAGGACCGATGCGGGTTATAGTTGCGAATATACAGATATCGGTCGTCCCGTACGGAGCGCGCCTTGTCGTACGCCTCGTCGACACGATCGCGGGCGCCATACACGCGATCGCGAGGTGCGTCCCTATCCGGCCCGAGGAAGACCTGCCCCTGCATGTAGTCCGGCACGTCGAGACCGATCATACTGAGCGTCGTGGAGGGGAAATCGACGAAGCTGACCAGCCGGTCCGTCACGGATCCCGCCTCCGCCGGCGCCAGATGCTCCCATCGTTCGGGGAAATAGGCGATAAACGGCACGCGCAGACCCGAATCATAAAGGACCCGCTTACCGCGCGGGAGTCCGCGGCCGTGGTCTCCGTAGAACATCACGATCGTATTCTCGGCGACCCCGTCCTCTTCCAGTTGCGCCAGGATCTCGCCTGCGCGGGCGTCCATGGCCTCGACGGCGTCGTAATAGCGCGCGACGGTCTGCCGGATCTCCGATTCGTCCGGGTAATACGGCGGAAGGGGTGCCTCCTCCGGGTCGTGCCGGCCGAGAAAGCCCTCGAGCTCCTCAAATTCCGTGTCCAGGAAGGAAATGCGGCTCTGGTGCGTGTGCATCAGGTTGAACACGCTGAAGAACGGCTGCCCCTCGTCGCGACCGCGCCAGTGGGCCGTGGCGCTGCTCTCGTCCCACGATTCATCGATCAGCCGCTGCTCGTCGGCCGTGTTGTAATCAGTCTTTACGTTGTTCGTGGCGTAGTAGCCGACCTCCCGCATGAAAGACGGAAATCCGTGGATGTCGTCCGGAATAGGCGCATGGGCGCGAAGCCCCTGCGTGCCGGCGGACGTCGCGTAGATGCCCGTGATGAGGGTGAAGCGCGCGGGCGAGCAAACGGGCGCCGTGGCGAACGCATTCGTATAGCGGACGCCCTCCTCAGCCAGCCGGTCCAGATTCGGTGTCGTGGCGAATTCGTCGCCGTACGCCCCCAGATTCGGACTCAGATCGTCCCCCGTGATCCACACGATGTTCGGAAGCTCGCCCTCCAGCGGAGCGGCGTCGTCCTGGACGTCGCACCCCTGTACCAGGAGGGTGGTCAGAATGACCGACAGCACGCGAAACCAACGACCCGGCAGGCCGCGCCTGAGGATCCCCTCCCTCTCGGCCGCATGTTCGCCGCCCGCTGACTGCTTCGATCTCTTGTGCGATACAATACGCCGTCGTTCGTCCATCATCCTCTGTCCCGTCTGCATGACATCACTCTTACTGATCTGCTTACCGGCTCCGGACTCATGATAAGGAATCCTTTTGCTCACGTCATGCGATCGCGGCGACCGTCCGTGATTCCGTCCAACCATGCGGATCGAGGTGCAGGCCGACCTCGGCGGGCCTTCGCAATTGCAATCTTCCCGCGAGTCCAAGAACCGTGCGCGGGAGTAAACTCTCCAGTATCTTCAGATGTCCCTGGATTAGATGCATCGCACATCCCATGTCTGACTGGTCTTCTCTGTTAAACGACGGGGCATTTCGCGCCCCGTCCTTTCTCGCACGCGCCCTTGCCGTCGGGTTCCTCTTCGCCGCGACGTTCGTGCTCGTCCCGGTCTCGCTCTCGGCCCAGGAAATGCAGTGGGAAGACTACGAGCCTCGGTCGACGCTCGTCGTCGATGAAAATCCCGTCACCAGCGCCAAATATCCTTTTGTGGATGCACACGCGCATCAATGGAGAATCGGCGACGCGAGCGAAGCGGAGGTCGACGCGCTCGTGGCGGAGATGGACGCCATGAACATGGCCGTGATGGTCAACCTCAGCGGGGGCAGCGGGGACGAACTGCGTCAGAAGATCGAGAACACGTCGCGGCACGCACCCGGCCGATTCTTGCACTATGCGAACGTCGACTTCGACGCCGTCGACAACCCGGACTTCGGTGAGAAGGCCGCCGCCCAGCTCGAGCGCGACGTGGAGAACGGCGCAAAGGGACTGAAGATCTTCAAGAACCTGGGGATGAGCGTCTTCTATGAGGACGGCTCGCGGGTCGAGACGGACGATCCCCATCTGGCACCGATCTGGGAGAAGGCCGGTGAGCTGGGTATCCCCGTTCTCATCCATACGGGCGACCCGGCACCCTTCTGGGAGCCGCGGGACCGGTTCAACGAACGCTGGTTCGAGCTCAAGCAGCGCCCGGGCCGCAAGCGCCCGCCCGAACCGTCCTGGGAGACCATTATGGGTGAACACTGGAACCTGATCCGGCAGCATCCCAACACGACCTTCATCAGCGCACACCTGAGCTGGCTGGGCAACGACCTGGGGCGCCTCGGCGACCTGCTCGACGAGCTGCCGAACATGTATACGGAGCTGGGTGCCGTCATCGGGGAGATCGGCCGGCAGCCCCGCACGGGCCGCGGGTTCTTCATCGACTATCAGGACCGCATCCTGATGGGGAAGGACTCCTTCGCACCAGAGGAGTATCACGTCTACTTTCGCATCTTCGAGACGGCCGACGAATACTTCCCCTACTATCGACTGCGTCACGCCTTCTGGCGGATGTACGGGATGGACCTTCCCGACGAGGTGCTGCGGAAGATCTACTACGAAAATGCGCTGGAGATCATCCCGGGGCTCGACCGGTCGCTGTTCCCGGACGGATAGGCTATTCCATAGCCTCGGACGTATCCCTGGGTTATGTCTGCGTCCTTAGGGTGTCTATAGGGTAGCTGCACCGTGAACCTGACTTCTATCCCCGTCGTTCAATGGATCGAGAACTGATAAAGGACTATCTGGGTCGATCCGGGATGAACGCGGCACAATCAGAAACCCTCTCCCACATTCTGGCGGACATGGAGAGCCGGCTCGCAACGAAGCAGGATGTGGTGGAGATGAAGGCCGACCTCACCTGGCGGATGGTGGCGATCGTGACGCTATTCGGTACCATCATTTCGATCGTCAATGGCCTCATCATATGACGCATCCACCGGCAGTCCGGCCCGCGCCATGATCTTGAGCGCGTTGGTGGTCGGGCACGGCCCGGGACGTACCGTGTAGTCGAACGTCATCCGGTCCCCACTGACATCCTCCCGAAAGTGGAAATTGGAGAGCTCCGGCACCTCGCCCTCCATCTGCGTCAGTTCCAGGTCGTGCGTCGAAATGAAACTGACCGCCCGCCGTCCGGCCAGCGCTTGAACGAACGATCGACTACCGATCAGACGTTCACGATTGTTCGTACCGCGGAAGATCTCATCGATGAGGTTGAGCTGGGGTCCCTCTTCCTCGAGTGCTTCGAGCAGTTCTTTCAGACGTCGCACCTCCGCGTAGAAGTGCGAGAGACCCTCCTGCACGGAATCGACGACGTTGATGCTCGTGTAGACGCGAAAACACGTGGTTCTGAGCCCATCCGCGTCTACCGGACCGCCGGCATAGGCGAGCCGCAGGTTCGCGCCGACGGTGCGCAGGAAGGTGCTCTTGCCCGACATGTTCGAGCCGGTGATGAGGATGACCTGACCGAGCCGATCGACCGCAAAATCGTTTCTAACCTTTTCGTCTTCGTGCAGCAGCGGATGGCCGAGGCCGCGTCCATCGAATACTGCGCCGCCGTCGCCGGATACGATATCCGGAAACGAACGTTGGGGATGGTGATCGGCGTAGCCGGCCAGCGACGAGGCAGCCTCGATCCGATACCAGACGTCGAGCCACTCCGGCAGATCTTCCCTCAGCCCCCGCTTCAATCGATGCATCAGGTACGTAAAGAGCATGTCCCACGGCAGCAACAGATTGCAAACGAGCCATAAGAGCTCGTTTCTCGTGACGGCGGAGAAGGCAGCGATCCGCCGCAGCGACGTTAGTTTGATGGAAGGTCTCGAGCGGCGAAGCGGTGCCGTAACCTCATCGGCCGTCGACCCTGCACGAAATCGAAAGTGCTCGAGGTACAGCAAGGCCGGCCGAAACCGATCGAGCGTCATGTCGAGGTCCTGCGCCTCGTGAAAGACCTCGTCGACCGATCTGTGCTTCATGAAATACACGGCAAAGTAGGTCAGCACGGTCACCGGCCAGAGCATCGGGAGCCATCCCAGGACGTGTCCAAGGATGAGCCCCACGTTCACCGCGGCGAACGTCGTCAGTCCGACCAGCCACGGCTTCAGCCGCGGTGCGACCTCCTCCCGGCCGAGCCAGGCGCGCAGGGCGCGGTCGTCCCATCGGCCGGCGTCCCTGCCCGAATGGGTCATCGACACGCGGGCGAGGTGGTCGCGAAAGAGTCCGAGCGGCACGAGCTGGCGAACGATCTCCTGGCGCCGCGTGACGCGTTCGGGGGTCGGTCGCCGATCGGTGAGCCAGCGGAGCAATTCGGCACTCCCACCTCTCGTCGTTGAAGCATCGATGAGATGGTGGATGGACCGGTGTCCGACGATATTGAGGTCGACGGCGAACGGATCGTCGAGATCGCGCGCGTGGATGTCAACCTCCGGCAGACCGTTCCAGTCCAGATTCCGGCGGCATGCGTGGCGCTCCTTAATGCGCAGCAGCCGGTGCGTCTCGCGAAGGCCCCCCTCCACCCGGTCGTGCAGCCTGACGAGCACCATGAACGCCGCCCCGAATCCGACCACGGCGAGCGTGCCCGCGTTCAGCGCGCCGGATCGAAAGAGCGCGAAGGCGGCGACGGCTCCTACGACTACGACGGCCAGCCGCGCGTACGAAATCGACCGGCTCCGGCCCTCGAGTCGGTCAACGCGGCGATGCAGGCGGGCGCGCAGCCGCACCGAAACCACCCGGTACGCAGCTCCCTCCCTCGTCGTCCGGCCCTGGAGTCCTGCTTCAGATAGGTCGTCGGTCACGTGTTCGGACACCAATAGGGAATACGGCCTGGTGGGCACGGCGTGGTAGAATCTCAATAATGCGTCGGAGGACGCCATTGATCCACCGACGGGTCTCGATCTCCCCACCCGGTTATCGTCGACAGTGGATACAAACCCGCGGAAGCACCTATATTGGCACGCGACCGACACTCCACAATGGATTGATAACGATGCGCCTGATCCCCATGCCGAAAGTTCACGCCGTCTCTGCGGCTGCCGCCGTGCTCGCCCTGCTGCTCGCCTCCTGCAGTCCCGAACGCCCGGAAGGCGTAGGCGCCGGCTCCAACTGGGCGAATTACCTCGGACATCCGTCCAGCAATCAGTATTCGACGCTCGACCAGATCAACAAGAACAACGTCGACCAGCTCGAGGTCGCCTGGACGTACGAAACGGGCGACAGCGCCGAGTATCAGTCCAACAATCTCATCGTCGACGGCGTGCTGTATGCGACCACGCCGACGCGCAAGTTCATAGCACTCGACGCGGCGACGGGAGAGCATCTCTGGACGTTCGATCCCGCCGATCACAATGACGACGGTCCCGATCGGCGCGGGCGAGGCGTGATGTACTGGCAAGACGGCGACGACCGTCGGATCATCGCGGCAAGCCGCCCCTGGCTATATGCGATCGACGCCGAAACGGGCGAACCCGTCACCTCGTTCGGCGAGGGCGGGTGGATTCATCTCGGGGATCAGATGGACGTCGAGGGCCGACCTAACATAGGACTCTCGACACCGGGGTACGTCTACGACGATATGATCATCATCGGTTCAAATGTGCCGGAGGACGTTCCCGGCGCCGTCCGCGCCTTCGACGTGCGAACCGGCGAGCGGGAGTGGATCTTTCACACGCTGCCGCGACCCGGAGAGCTCGGATCAGAGACGTGGCCGGAAGGCTATCTGGATCACACCGGTGGGGCGTCCGACTGGTCCGGCATCGCCATCGATACGGCACGCGGCATCGTGTATTCGTCGACCGAAACGGCGGGGCCCGACTTCTACGGTGCCGACCGGTACGGCGAGAACCTCTTCGCCAACTCTATCATCGCGATCGACGCGCTTACGGGCGAGCACATCTGGCACTACCAACTCGTCCACCACGATCTCTGGGACATGGATAACCCGACGCCGCCCACACTGCTGACCGTCGAGCATGAGGGAGAGATGGTAGATGCCGTCGCCCAGGGTACCAAGATGGGTCTCCTGTACGTATTCGACCGCGTAACCGGCGAACCGCTCTGGCCGATCGAGGAGCGGCCCGCGCCGGAGTCGGAGCTGCCGGATATGGACACGTGGCCGACCCAGCCGTTCCCTACGAAGCCCGAGCCGCTGATGCGGCAGGAATACACGCTGGACGACGTCTCCACCATTTCCGAGAAGGCCCGGTTGATGACGACGGACGTGATCTCGCAGTCGGGCACCGGCGTTAACTTTCCCTCCCCCAGCCTGGAGCAGAAGATCAAATTCCCCGGATACGACGGCGGGATGGAGTGGGGCGGATCGGCGGCCGACCCGGACGGTATCCTGTACGTCAACATCAACGAAATGCCCTGGTTTTACCAGCTCATCCCGACGTCGGGCGAAGACGACGCGCCGCTCTCTTTGGGTGAACGGCAGTATCGCATCCAGTGTGCCGCCTGCCACGGGCTCGACCTTTCAGGTAGCCCCGAAGGCGGCTTTCCTTCGCTGGCGGACGTCGACGAGCGCCTCACCGAGGATGCCGTCCGGGCCGTTATGACGCAGGGCGGCGGACGCATGCCCGCCTTCGGACAGCTGCGTGACGATCGCTTCGACGCCATCGTGAACTACCTTTTTGGACGAGAAGCGGCGGCCGCGCCCGCCGCCGGGGGTGACGACGGCGACCCGCACGCCGTGAATGATGAGCCGAGATATGCCTTCAGGGGCTTTCAGCGATGGCTCGACGACGAAGGCTATCCGGCCATCGAGCCCCCATGGGGCACCCTGAATGCCGTCGACCTGAACACCGGGGAGATAAAATGGAAGGTGCCCCTCGGTGAATACGACGAGCTGACCGAGCGCGGCATACCGGTCACCGGCACGGAGAACTACGGCGGACCGGTCGTCACGGCCGGCGGGGTCCTTTTCATCGGTGCGACGGCCGACGAGACCTTTCGCGCCTTCGATAAGGATACCGGGGAGATCCTCTGGGAAGCCGACCTGCCGTTCGGCGGCAATGCCACGCCGAGCACGTACATGGTTGACGGCAAGCAGTACGTCGTCATCTCCGCCGGCGGTGGAAAAACGAATCGCCCCGTGGGCGGATCCATCGTGGCCTTCGCCCTGCCGGAGTAAAACTCGTTCGGAAAACCGGCGTTGAACCGGCGTATCCAATGCGCGATGTCCGCACGGCGAAGCCCGCCGGTGATAAAACCAGGCGGTCTATGACTTAATCGCCGGCGCCCACGACCCGCATGATCCCGCGCATCGTCCGGGCGTGGCCGGGGAAGGTGCATACAAAGGTGTACTCGCCGGGCTCCACAGGGGCTACAAAATAGATGGGCTCGCTCGCGTTCGGTTCCAGCAGCCTCGTATGGAATAACACGTCGTCGGATTCGGGGACGTAGTTCATCTCATGACCGTCGAGACCTAGTGCGATGGCCTCCTGCGCTATCGCATCGGCCGTTCGGGGCATCACGACGACGAGATTGTGCATCATATCATCGTCGTTTTCAAAGTCGAGCCGTACGCGGCTTCCTGCGCGCACGTCGAATGAGCCGACGTCGTACCGCAGCCCGGGTTCGGTGCCGATCGTAACCGTGACATCAGGCCCGTCGGTCCACGATGCGGGCATCTCGGTGAGCCGCTTCGGCCGTGCCTCGATCTCGGCCCTCCGCTCCCGTTCGATGGTCGGCCGCGCGGACGGCGCGGCGCCTGCGGCACTATCCATGGGCGGTCCGCCGGGAATCTCGTTCAGCGTATAATACCCGACGTCGTGCAGCAGCGGCAGATCTTCGCGCGAGCGCACGCCCTCCATCTTGATCTCGTGGATGAAGCTCTTCCGAAGTCCCTCCACGGCGAGTCGCGCGCTCAGGCCGTCCTCGGCGACGGAGACGGCCCGAACGTTCAAGTTTTCCTGCTGAATGGGCGGACTGCCGTAGCTGTGGTGGTATTTATAAATGAAGGAGGTGACGTCGTAGGAGGACGGATCGGACGCGGTCGCCGAATCGACGGGCAGGGTGAAGCCCAGTTCGAATCCGTCCGGCCGCGCCTCGACGGTCGCGACCTCGAAAGGCGTTTCGCCTGTCCACACCACACGCTGAATGCCGTACGGATCTCTTCCGGTAGACGACCACCCGCGGCTCGTCTGTCCGACGAAAAGGGATCCGTCGACCCCCCACGTAAGGCGCAGCACGCCGGACTGAAAGCCTTCGCGAAACGGGATGACGACGCCCTGGTAGACGCCGTTCACCTTCTCCAGGGCGACTCGGTTGATGCGGCTGTGTCCCTGGTCGCCGACGAGCAGCTGACCCTCGAACGGTCCGAATGCACCTCCGGTAGAATCCACGAGGATGTCGGAGGTCGAGATGCCGAGCAGCGTATGCGGGAACCAGACGGTGGGTCGCTTGAGCGACGGGACCTCTTCGATCGCCTCGAAGAGCGGCTCCCCGTTATCGGGAACGTCATCGTAGGCGAGGCCCGAGAGGCGGGCGGGCACGTCCCGTTCGTTCGTCCACCTGAGCCCTTCCGGATTGCCGAGGAAGTCGCCTATTTCGACGTGAGTGATGTAGCCCGATCCAATCCAGTCGCCCTGGTTCTCCGCGTAAAAGACGGAGCCGTCCGGACCATGACCGAAGCCGGCGGGCGACCGCATGCCCGTGGCCACCGGGGTCATTTCACCGTCTTGGGTGATCTGCAGCATCCATCCCCTCCACTTCGCCAGGCTGGCCCCGTGGCCGATCCACGCCAGGTTGAGCGTAACGAGCATGCTGCCGTCATCACGGAAGAGCGGTCCGTAGGAATACTCATGGTAGTTGCCGGCCAGCGGCCACGAGTATACCGATTCATAGACATCGGCCCGGCCGTCACCATCCTCGTCGCGCATGCGTGTGAGCTCGCCGCGCTGAGCAGCGTAAAGGGCCCCGTCGCGGTAGGCGAGTCCGAGCGGTTCATGCAGCCCGCGGGCAAAGCGGTGATAATACGGAGGGCGGCCGCCCTCCATCGTAGGATTCTGAATCAGCCACACGTCGCCGCGGCGGCTCGATACCGCCAAACGTCCGTCGGGCATCTGGGCCATCCCACCGACCTCCAGGACGATGTCTTCGGGAATGGGAAGCGTCTCGATACGATAGTAGTCGCCTTCCGTCGGCGGATCTTGTGCCGCCGCGATAGGCACGCAGAAGAGCAGAAGGGATAGATAGACGGCGCCCCTGACCGTCCTCCCGAAAAAGGAATCGATGGAGAAGTACACGATCGTTTACCAGATTATCGAATAAGTCACCGGCCCGTCGGACAGCGGTACGAGCAGTTCGTAACCTTCACCCAAGGGCTGAATCACGGGCGCGGCAGGTCCGTCAAATCGGATCAGATAGCTCCGGTCGTCGATGGCGTAGCTGCCGTCCGGCAGGCGCTCGATCTGAGCCGTCCGAGCCACGGCATGCCGGAGCTCGCCGCCATCCGCCCGAAGCGTGCGACGCAGGATACGGTTCTCGGCATCGGGTTCGATTCGATCGGTAATCTCTACACCCTGCGCCGCATACTGAAAGACCGGCCGCCCGGCATCGTCGAGCACGTAGCGCTCGAACGTGACCGAGCCTTCCGGAGCCTCTATCAGTTCCGGTGCGCCGGCCATCCTCGCGACGCTGCCGCGGGGAAGAGCGAGCTGGTGGTAGCCGCGCGAATGCCACATCGGCGTGGCATCGAGGAAGGGCCCTCGCCAGACCTGCAGTAGGGCGCCCCGGTGGAGATCGACGGTGTAATGGACGCCTCCGGGATCACCGACGCTCATCACATGCGTTCGGCGGTCTTCATCGTAGCCTACCATATGCCGGTGAAGCAGGGGATGGGTCCCGTAATCGAGGTGGATGGGCCCAACCAGCGGCGGCGAGGGGAGCGACGTGTCGACATTCAAAAGGCGCCGCCGCGTGTCCGGCCCCTCTACCGTGAGGAGGGCGACGGGTGCGCGGCCGCTTTGGTTCTTGAAGTAGGCGACGCGGAAGGGATGGCGGCCCGCCTGAAGGTGAACCGTGCCCTCCGCCGACGGTGAGGTGCCCTCGTGGCGGACCGCGTCGTGGTCGCCGACGCGCACGAGGCCTCCGCCCTGAGGATCTCCTTCGAAGTGCGGATCATCATCGATCCATCCCAGACCGAGGTCGAAAAAGTACGGGCCAGTCGTGGGTATTGCCAGCTCGCCCTCGAAGACGATCGCAAACCGGTCGAGGTCGCCCACGACGTCGTGCCGGAAGCCGTCGAGTGCGCCCTGGAGGACGGGCACGAGCGGCTCGAGATCCGGCAGGCTGTCGAATTCGCCCTCGAACGTGCGGTACGTCACGTCGGAGAGCCGTACCGACTGCCGGCCATATCGTTTATACTGGATGTCGCGAAGGGCGACGGGTCCGTGATCCCCCTGGATCATCAGCGGCCCGGCCGGCGTCTCGGCGTCGAAGCCGGCAGCACGCGTGGGGCCGGTCAGCTCGACGTTTTCGTGGATCACGACGCCGTTTAGCTCGATGCGCTCGAACCGGGCGTTCTCCACCTTGCGCCCGTTCCGGTCGAAGCGCGGCGCGCGGAAGTCGATCTCGAGGTGCTGCCAGAGTCCGGGTGCGCGTCCGGCGTTCATGCGGGGAGGCACGCCATCGAATCCCTTCCGGCTATCGCGACGCGTTTCATCCCACCGCTGATAGACACCTCCCACGTCGGCGAACGTAGGATCCTTCATGCCCCAGCTGTCGAAGAGCTGCACTTCGTAGCGTCCCTGCAGGTAAATGCCCGAGTTCGAGGCGGAGGGCATCATGAAGTCGAGCGCGAGCGTTAGGTCTCCGTGCTCCCACGTCGTGAAGATGTTCTCGCGTGCGTCTTCGGAAGGGAGACTTACGAGCACGCCCGTTCCGGTCTCTACGTCCAGGTGGTGCCGCCGATTAAAATCGGCGAAAACGTCCCCGGCGATCTGCCAGTTGTCGCCAGTCGGACGAAAGGCGGTCATGTCGTGAAGTGGTAGGTCCATCAGCGACTCCTGCGCGTAAGCCGCCGGCGCCGCCTGCCCCGTCCAAAAGAAAAGGGCGAGAATGCTCGCCATGAAACAGGCGCGCACTCGATGAAGAGATGGCATAGTCGTGCTTCGGCTTCGATAGGGCTTCCAGGCGGCCTGCAATCTAATGCCTCATCGTTGAATCTTCCACCACGCAGCTTATTTTCCCGAGTTACCAGCGGCCAAATTATTGTAACACAATAGTTTAAATTCTGCTCTACCTCCTACGGTTAGCCCATGCCGGTGGTATAGAGAAGAGCTTTCGTAGGTCGAGACGTCCGAGCGTTTGGTTGCGGTAAGATAAACTAGCCGACCGTCCGCGCACCCGCCTCGGCGGCGGGCACGATGAAATCCGCCAGGATCTGCCGAACGGTTCGCAGGTGACTGCCACCGCGCGAGACATTGACGTCGGCCGTGCTGACGACCGTCAGCTCGAGATCCGGTATCACGAAGATAAACTGACCGCCGTACCCCCACGCGTAGAACATGAAATACCCGGAGACTTCCGACAGGAACCAGCTATAGCCGTACCCCTCTCCGGGTCGGCGTGCGGCCGTACGCGGCGTTAGCGACTCGCGAACCCACCAGGCCGGTACGATCTGCTTGCCGTCGAGCCGGCCCTCGTTCCGAAACAACTCCCCAAAACGAACCATGCCGCGAGGGGACATCAGCATCTCGTTGCCCCCAAAATAGACGCCCTGCGGGTCGGCCATCCATGGCGGTAGACGTATGCCCATCGGTTCCGCCAACCGATCGCGTGCGTACTGCCACGTGCTCTGTCCCGTAGCCTCCGTAAGAACGGCGGAGAGCAGATGCGAGTTACCGGTGCTGTACATGCGCCGGCCGCCGGGCTCCGCCACCATGGGACGCGTGATCGCGTAGCGGACCCAGTTCGGGCTCGTGACCCACGCCCCGTAATTGCCGCCGGAGGTGCGTTCCAGGCCGGACTGCATCGAGAGAAGATCTGCTATCGTGATGCTGCGCTTTCTTCGCTCGACGTCGGACCCGAGGTACTCGTCGAAGTATCGATAGACGGGCTGGCCGGCTCCGGAGAGATAGCCTTCTTCGATGGCGATACCGACCAGGGCGGAGAGCACGCTCTTCGAGACGGACTTGACGTTCGTAGGAACGGTGGGCGGAGGTCCGCTCGCGTGGAGTTCCGCCTGGATATCGCCGTGCCGCGCGACGAGAAGCGTTCGAAGTCTGGGTATCTCACGAGCCCGCTCGAAGGCCCGCGCGATGCGGATGCTGTCGACGCCGACCGTCTCGACGACCTCGGACCGTTCGGTCGATCCTTCTTCACGTGCCCGGTCGGCTGACCGATCGCATCCGGCTACCGGCCACAGCATGCCGATGAGGACGGCAGCAAGTGCGGTCGCCGAAACAGCGTCCTCATGAAATCGATGCACGTCGTATCTCCCTACTGCCCGAATCGTACGCCGGATTACCTGGCCAGCGGATCAGGTCGAAACTGAAACTGCGCGACCTTGCTCGTCGTGCCGGCCCCGGTTTCCATGTGAAACGGCGCACGGGTGCTAACGGTTGCCCAGAGCCCGCGGCCTTTCCATCCGGCGTCCGGATCGTCGATGCGACCGTCGATCCACTTCGTGTAGAATCCGGTCGGATACGGAACGCGCATCTGGATCCACTCGCCGTCCACCAGCGCGAGCGGGCCGTCCGACTGATTGCCCGTGCTGATCGGCACGTTCTCTCCGAGCCCGGACGTGTTGTACCAGTCCGCCCACGCATAATAGCTGGCGCCCCCGCCGCCCGCCGCGTCGTCGACGCCGCCGAGCTGCGGAACGGGCTCTTCGTAGAAGGTCCAGCCTTCCGGACAGTGCTGTCCGGTCGCTTCCGGACCGTTCAACGGCCCCTCGCACTGGCTGCGATCGAAGCCGGCCAGGTGACCGCTCGCCAGCGGCGTCCAGTACACGCCGTTGCGGTCGACGTCACCGCCCCGCGGCGAGAAGCCCCAGACGTCCGCATCCTCGTTACCGTACGGCAGCTCGTAGACCTCGGCCAGCGCCGTCGCGGGCGGATTGTCGCCCGGATCGAGACGGATCACGGCGCCCGGAAAGCCCAGCGACGTCCCCCAGACCGAACCGTCCGGGTGCGGTGAGACCGCATAGAAGGCGCCCCCATAGCGCTTGTCCATCGACGGATCCACGGGCTCATTCGGTTCCACGTAGTCGTCTCGCTGACCGTTGCCATTCGTATCCATCACGAGGGCGGTCCACCCCTGCGACGCTTCTTCATCCCCAGTTGCGAGATACTGCTCCACGTCAAGCCACCCGACGACCTGACCGCCCCCGCTCGTCCACAGCGTGTTGTTCTCGTCCAGCGCGAACATCAGATGGTGCGTGCTGAAGCACGTGCCGATATTGGTGAGCTCGTCGGCTTCCGGATCGTAGAAAGCAAGGTGACGATAAGACCGTTCGAGCGGAAAAAGCTGGGCGGACGGGTGATCGGAGCCTTCCTTGCAATAACCGGGGTTGTCCGCGGGCCGAACGCGGGAGGTAAGCCACACGCGCCCCTCCCCGTCGAACATGGGATTGTGGACGTTCGCCTGGCTGTCCCAGATCGCTTCATCACCCCAGTAGGGAGACGGCGCCATATTCGGCCCGCCGGCTTCCGGCGTCTCCGGATCCCGTGGATACACCTGCACGCGGCTTACCGTATGCGTTGTCGGATCGAGTACGGGCACGTAGTCTGCGCTGGCCTCCAGCGCCCCGTAAATCTTTCCATAGGCATTCAAGGTAGGATCGCGACGATCCGTCGTGACGAGGTCGTGGAGATACGCCGTAGGATCAGCCCAGTCCCACAGCGTGATCACAAGATTGCGTTCGAGACCTTCCGGACGCGGCGGCGCCGGGGGTACGGCGCCTTCCTCGATGCGGTCCGTCCACTCCGCGAACATCTCCAGCGTGGCCTCACGCCCCATTCGATTCAGGCTCGATATCATGCTACCGCCCGCCTGGCCGGACTGCAGGCGCCGCTCCCAGGCCGCCTCGGACGATTCGAACTCTCCCAGACTCTCGGGAATGTGCCGCGTGCCGGGCGCGCCGAGACCGTGACAGGCCATGCACGTGCCCGATTTGAGCATGCGAAGATATTCACCCTGATTCTGCATGGACTCGGAGATGCCGTTGCCGTTCGGCCCGGTTCCCGGAAAGGCATCCTCCGGCGGAACGTTGATCAGCGAGAACCAGTGGCCCGAAGGATAGATCTCCGCCGCGGCAGCCTCGGACGGCGCTTCCGTAGCCTCGAAATCGGCCATCTGACCCGGCCGCACCTGCTGCGCGGGAGAGTCTACCAGTCCATAGCCGCGTACCCAGACGTCGTACTCGGCGTCGGGGAGGTCTGGGACGAGATACCGTCCTTCCTCGTCCGTCACCACAATTTTCGCATACGGAGTGGGGAGCTCGGATGTCTCCGCTATAACCCAGACGCCCGCTTCCGGTCCGTTTGGACCCGAGACCACGCCTCCGACGTCATCCGCATCGACGATCAAACTTCCTTCGTCCGTCGGCGCGTCGCCCGTACAGCCGGACGTAAATGAGAACAATCCTGCTATGAGAAGGAATAGTAACGGTGACCTGGTGATGGGCATGGCGCGCCTCCTTTCAATCCGTGCGGCAAATCTGGTTACGATCGCCAATACGGGCCGGTCGCAACCAGCAATATCGACTACTTGGACCCACCCTGGCAAGTTGGCTTCTACCGACCGTTTCGCACCGATTCCGATTTCTCCGTTTCAGCCCCGACGTATACCTCGTTACCCGGCTCGGAAGCGTCTGTCGCACCGGCCAGATGGTGCAGCGCGCGCCAGGCGTGGTAGACCACGCGGTCGATCCAGCGCATGGACTCGAGCTGGCGATGGGCTTCCCCGGGTGGAAGCGTGCCCGCCGCCGTTTTCTTCAAGAGCTCGGCGCGGTGCTCCCTACGCACTTCCGCCTGCTCCTTCGACACCTCTTCGGCACGCCGCGCGACATCCAGAGGATCTCGGTCCGCGCCTCGCAGCCATTCCAACGCTGTCTCGAACGCCGGAATCACGCGACCGGCGGCATCCCGGGCGTCGTCGCCGTAGATCGATACGTCTGCTTCCAGGTAGGCCTCGATGAGCCGCGCCAGGTGATCGCTCACGTGAAAAAGCGAAAGCCGTCGTTCCTGCAGCGTGCCTTCCGTATTACCGGGTTCAACGCTCGACAGAAAATCGACCGTCGTCTGTAAAGCTGACTGCACGTTCCGCACCCGCTCCGCCTGCATCCGGTCACGGTCGTCGCCTACCAGTAGCAGCCGGGCTTCCGAGAGCGTCACGGCCGCAGTCTCCTTCATGGCCCGGTACGCTGCCTCGACGGCCACGTCGGGGATTGCAAGCAGCGACCTGTCGAGATGGCGTGTAAGATGCGGACCGCTTTCGGGTACGATCCGCGTGACCAGTCGCGCGAACGGACTGGTGAACGGGAGCACCAGCACGGCTCCTGAAACGTTGAATATCGTATGAAAGAGGGCTATCTGCACCGCCGAATCGCTGCGTTCGCCGGCAATGAGTTGCGCCAGATCCAGAAGATATCGGGCGAACACGAAGGCCAGCAGTGCCGACGCGACATTGAACATTATGTGCACGGCCGCTGTCCGCCTCGCGGGGATAGAAGCACCGGCGGAAGCAAGCACGGCCGTTACAGTCGTGCCCAGATTCTGGCCGATGACCAGATAGGCCGACTGCTCGAGGTCGACAGCCCCACTGTAGAGCGCCGTAAGCGTCACCGCCACGGCGGCACTCGACGATTGTAGCAGCACCGTCATCATGATACCCAAGATGACGAGGGCCACTCTGCCACCAGTAGCTTCGGCCGAGAACCTCGACAGGTCGATCCGCTCGGCCAGTCCGCCCATGCCCTCCTGCAAGAATTCGATACCGACGAAGATGAGTCCGAAGCCGACGAGCGCCATCCCGAACTGAGCCCGGCGACCTCCGGCCAGCAGCCGCATCAGCGCGCCGATACCGATGAGCGGCAAGGCCATCAGTGCTACATCCACTTTGAACCCGAGCATCGAGACAATCCATCCCGTGCTCGTCGTCCCCACATTCGCGCCGATGATTACCCCGATGGTCGACGTAAATGAGAGCAGCCCCGCGCTCACAAACCCGATCGTGGCCACCGTCGTAGCACTTGACGACTGGACGACCGCGGTCATCCCTATTCCGGTCAGAAACCCGGAGAAGGGTGTGCGGGTGGACCGTTCGAGGATGCGCTGAAGCGCTCCTCCTGCAGCAGACCTGAGTCCATCCGACATGAGGATCATCCCGACAAGGAACAGACCCGTCCCTCCGAGCAGATACGAGATGATTGACAGGAGCATCGATCGGCGTAATCTATGGTAGCACCGAAGAGTGCGATCGAGAGGAGGGATCCCCGCAAATGGCCGCCATCACCGCAGGGGCTTGATCCGGATGCCTTTGTACTCGATCGTACCCTGGCTGTGATGTTGGATGGCGATCCGACCTTCGTCCGGCAGCGTAAGATCACGGCTCGCAGCGACGAGTCGACCGTTAATCAGCACGTAGGACGAGGGGCCGTTCGATATGAGCTGCAGCAGGCACCACGAACCACTTCGGCACCCGCCATCGGATGCAGGTACGACGCCGTATATACTGCCGGTGGGGTTCGTGGCCGTCGGCACATTGTAGATCTGTACCTCATAGTGACTCGCCGCGTTTGTCCGTTCCGCCATCCTGAAGAAGATGCCACCGTTGGCGTGCGCACTGGTGCGGAAATACGTCCGAAATTCAAAGCGGCCATACGTACCCTCCGCCCGGAACACGCCGTCGCCACCGGCGGCCTCGAGTACGCCGCCGCGAGCGCTCCACTGCGCCTGTCCGGAAGGCTCCCACCCCGCCAGATCGCGGCCATCGAACAGGTCCGTCCACTCACCCTCTGTTCCGGGCAGCTCTCGGATCCGTACGTTGCGGAAGCTGAAGCGCGTATTGCAATCTTCGAATCCCAGGTACCCCGAACGAAGCCGGTGACGCAGATCCCCGTCGCGCATCAAGTCGACGTCCTGTATCAGCGTCCCGTTCATCCACACCTGCAAGCGCGGCCAGTCCATCTCGACCCGAAGCCGGTTCCACGCGTCGCCGGTTTCATTCGCCATCGTATGCGGCGCGCTCACGTCGTAGATCGCCCCCGTAGACCGCGCCCCATCGTCCGCGGCGTCGTGCCGTAAGTGGATCTTGATCCCGGACCTGACCGGATCTCCGTGAAGGGGCGCGTGGAGGTAGATGCCGCCCTCGGCCCAGCCATGGGTCCGATATTCGAGCTCGAGTACGAAATTCTCGTACTCGCGTTCGCTGCGAAGCCAGTTTGGATAATTGTTAGGGTTTTCCAGCACCAGTACACCGTCGTGCACCGCAAATGCGCCCGGCTCCCCCATCTCCACCCAGCCGGAGAGCCCGTCGGCGAACAGATCGACGAAATCGTGGTCCTGTGCGGCCGGCGAGCCGGTGGGCATGCAGACGAGCAGCACGACACAGAGCGTACGGAGAATATAAGACGCGGAACGTACCATGACGGATGTACAGGTCATCACCAGTTATTTGAGGATCGTTAGCGGCCTGGAAACCGTGAACGTGCCGGCGTCCATGCGGACAAAATAGACGCCGCTCGGAAGTGTAGCGGTGGCGGGTGCGCCCGCGCGAACTTCACATCGACGCCAGCATGCCGCCGTCAACATACAGTATGTGCCCGTTTACGTAATTCGATGCGTCGGAAGCCAGGAAAACGGCGGCGCCCATAAGTTCGGTCGGATCTCCCCACCGACCGGCCGGGGTTCGACGGCAGATCCATTCATTGAAGTTCGGATCGTCGGCGAGGGGCCGGGTCAGTTCCGTCTTGAAATAGCCGGGCCCGATGCCGTTGACCTGAATGTTGTGCCGGGCCCAATCCACCGCCATGGCCCTGGTGAGGTTACGCAGGCCTCCTTTCGCGGCCATATACACGCCGTTGCCCGGCCGGCCGATTTCGCTGGTGACCGAGCAGATGTTTACGATTTTGCCTCCGCCGCGCTCGATCATCCCCGGGACGACCGCCTTACTCGTAAGGAACGGCCCCGTTACGTGCACCCGATGAACCTGTTCGAGGTCGTCGGCATCCATCGTTTCGAGGGATCCCCTCCTGGTCGTTCCGGCATTGTTCACCAGGACGTCGACCTGACCGATCTCCGATATGCCCCTCGAAACGGCTGTTTCGTCCGTTACGTCAAAGACGCTCATCCGCACGTCATAACCTTCCTCACGCAGCGACGCGACGGAGGACTCGAGGCGTTCGGCGCTTCGCCCGTTCAGTACGATCGATGCGCCCGCCTCGGCGAGGCCTCTGGACATCGCGAATCCAAGTCCACGGCTGGAGCCGGTAACCAGGGCTGTTTTTCCCGTCAGATCGAATAATTGCATCGTATCGTGTCGTGGGTTCATCTCGCGCGGGTGCAGGGCATGCCGGCATTGGGAAACGTGCACTACGTGACCCGGGCAAAATAGGAAAGTACGAGATACACATTAGATTTATCGAGGCGCGGGCGGTACAGGTGCGCTGCCTGACTCGCCGGAATACACTATCACCGGTGTCCCTCTCTTTGCATAGAGCCGTTCGATTGGGTAGAATCCAGTGAGATTCGGGCCGAACCCGACACCCAAGTCGCCGCCTGAACCTCGCGAACCTTTCGATCTCCACGCGCCTTCCGGATGCCCGATGAATCAGAAAACCAGGACTTCACGACGGACGTTTCTTAAGGCGGCGGGGGCGGTTGCGGCCGGCCTGCCCCTCGTCTCCGCGCAAAGCTATGCACGCATTATCGGCGCGAACGAGCGCATGAATGTCGGCATCATCGGCTGCGGCGGGATGGCAGCCAACCACCTCAACGCGCTGCTGAATATGCCGGAAGCCGTCGAGGTCGTCGCCGTAAACGACGTGTATGAAACTCGTGCCCGCCATTTTCAAGATATCATATTTGAGGAAGGCGGTCGAGCGATAAGGGAGAGCGATTACCGCGGGCTTCTGGACCGCGACGATCTGGACTACGTTTTGATCGCTTCGCCGGAGCACTGGCACGCGCGCCAGACAATCGACGCCCTCGACGCGGGCCTTCACGTCTACTGCGAGAAGCCGATGACGCATACGGTGGAAGAATCCTTTGAGGTGTTGGAGAAGGTGCGATCCTCCGGACTCAAGATGCAGGTCGGCGTTCAGGGCATGAGCGACGACAGCTACGAGAGCGCGCACGCCGCAATCCGAGACGGTCGGATCGGACCCGTCATCGCCGCCCAGATCGAATACGTGCGCAACTACGACGACGTGGGGCCGTGGCGTACCGGCGTCGATCCGGAGCTACCCAAGCCGGACGACCTGGACTGGGAGGCCTGGCTGGGACCGGCTCCCGATCGGCCCTGGAGTCCGCGACGCTATTTCGAATGGCGGATCTTCCGGGATTACTCGGGCGGCGTGGCGACCGACCTCTTCATCCACCGGCTGACGCGCCTTTTGAAAGCGTGCGAGTTGGGGATCCCGGACCGCGTCGTCGGCATGGGCGGCATTTACCTGTGGGATGACGGACGCGAATTGCCGGACAACATGGAGATGCTTCTCGAGTATCCCGCCGTGGAGGGCGTCACGCCGGGCATGACGGTCCACGTACTCGGCACCATGGGGAACGGCCGCCGCATCGAGCACGTCATCCGCGGGCACGGCCGTTCGCTCGTCTTCACGGGCGAAGGCTGGGAGATCGTCGACGAGTCGACGGGCGAGGTTCTCGAGCGGCATGAGAAGACAGGGGCCGAAAGCGTCTTCCCCCACCATCAGAATCTGCAATCCGCCATCCGCGACGATGCGCCGCTGCGCTGCGACGCCGAACTTGGCCTCTACGGCGTGGTGGCCGTCGCCGGTGCCGTGGAATCGTGGTTCGAAAAGAAAATGCTCAACTGGGATGCGCGCCGGAACAGGTGGGCGTGAGGCAGATGCGCGCTCCAATCGGACGTATTACTCCGGGAGCTTCCAGCATTCCCATCCGGAGTGGCTGAGCTTATGCTTCGAGCGCCCGAAGCTCGGCGGCCGGTAGAACACAATGACCCCCTCGCTCCTTTCCGGAAGCGCATAGGCGGGATCTTCGGCGCAATCGAAGTGCTCAGCGAATCCTTGGGACGCCCCTTTCAACGTCGTCAGTGCCTTATCGTATGCCCCGGCGACGGAGTGCACGTATCCCTGCACCCGGTCCACGTCATACACGGCAACCGTGACGGCCGTCTGGATGTCTGCCGACAGCCGGTCGAATGTCTGGCGGGCGAAATCTTCCGCGAACGCGCCAGTGCCTCCGTCCAGCAAACCGACATCCAACCATTCAAAGGGATGGAGATCGAAGTAGGAGAGGTGGAGGTTCTCGGGTGAAGCGACGATGGTGCGTGCGTACGGAGCGAGCGTGGAAACGGTGTGCGGGGTGCCGCTGAAACACGTGGAGAGCACGACCAGATCGAACCGGGTAGAATCACGGGTCATCTTCTTCAACCCGTCGGCAAGATCAGGCATCGTGAACGCCTGACGCGGGTACGACCTATCATAGCCCACCCCATCATATTCAGGGATTTCGTGCCCGAAGTACAGGAAGAACCGTTTGGGCTGGGACGCTCCCTCCGCGCTGAATTCGTGATAGCGGCTTATTTCGGGATTGAAACGGGATCGTCCGCGGCCGCGCCGGTAGGATTCGTGAACGAGCAGGCGCCCCTGCCGGTAATAATAAAATTCGCCGTCGGGGCGGGGAATGAAAAACAAAGCATGCCGCCGGGGCTTTGCGTGGAAGATGAACACCTCGGCCCGCGGGTTTCGTTCCGCCACCCTTTTTGCACCGGCGAGCGCTTCCTCGTCTGCTCGATGCGCGGTGCCGTCGGCGTCGTGAAAGCGGTAGTCGCCATCGCCGTGGATGAAGAATACGAGCGAGTAGCTTGGGGGACGCGTCCCCGCCCCCTCTTCCAGCGCGGGGATTCCCCGCTGAGTAAGCGGGACGGAGCCGCACGCACTCAGAACAAGCACGAGCGCCACGCAGCCCATGCGCGCGACGAGCGTTGCATGGGGCCTGGCGATCGTCATGATATTTCGCTTCCACGAAGGCTGAAAGCAGGTCGTCGTCTGATCGGTGCCGAATCGACTACGTGACAAGGATCAGGATGATGACAAGTAGGAGCGCCGTGACAAGGCTGATGGTGATGGTCCGATCGGCCTGCTCCATATCCTGGACGACGTAGTCGGCAAAGGCGTTGAGCTGCGCGTCCGGAACGCCATTATAGCCGTTGCGACCCGCAAGCTCGTCCCGTTTGTCCTGGACGGATGTGGCGAGGCGATCCACGCCGGCGCGATTGTCCGCCGAAACCAGGCCGGCTCGATCGATCCTGTCCAGCGCCTCGGACATTCTCCGCAGCGAGTTGTCGACCAGGTCGCGCTTTTGCGCCGGGTCGTCCGTTGCCTTCACGCTGATGGCGGTATCGTTGAAGTATTCCTGGATGTCGCCTATCCCTTGCGCATAGCTCGCTTGCGCAAGGACGAACATCAGTGCGATGGTTCCGATAACTTTTCCTGTAAACATCGTCGTGCTCCCGTTGAGATCGAATGGGATTCGGTGGTTCTTCTTTACAACCTGAAAAATAGCGCCCGCGAAGCCTGGCGGACAGAAGCATCCCGCTGATTGAGGTCTGCGCACTGCGCCGATTCGATCGTGAGCACTTTGCCTACGCGGCCGCATCACAAAATGGCCGAAAGACTTTTCCGGGCCGAGAGGTGAAAAGGGCCCCATTTTGCCGGACTGGTTGAATAGACGCAGAATCGCATAAGCAAAAAAAGCCCCGCAGCTTGCTGCGAGGCTTCCTGTGCGCTCATGACTAACGCTCTCAACGTGCCCAAGAGAGGACTCGAACCTCCACGCCCTTAACGGGCACATGGTCCTGAACCATGCGCGTCTACCAATTCCGCCACTTGGGCCGATCCCGCTCATCCGAAGTGCGCGTACCGAGTCGGCATCGCCCGGATGAGCGGATGCACGTCTAGAAATAGCTGCCGCTTCACGCAAGTTCCAGTGTCACTGATGATACACCGTACCGGCCGCATCGACTCCGAAACTACATACGGCACCAGACTTGCGAACCATTCCACAATCGCGAGACGCTTTGGATCCATCAATTTTCTCGTAAGACGGTTACCATGGCGCCGGCAATCGGATTAAAACACCCAGGAAACGTCGACGAAATGTTTTAGACGTTTCGAATCCCAGCCGAGACTAGCAAAGCATACCGATCAAATTTAGGAAACCCCTCGTGCTTCACCCGATAGAATCAGCCGCATTTTGTATGCAGCAACCTCGTTAGACGGCCTCGCCAGGCTGCGTCGCCACCTCCAACGTTCCGCGCTTATACATGTCCACTCGGCTCCTGTCTCTGTTGATTGGGATCTGCCTGTTGCCGACTCTCGCCGTCGCACAGTCAGAACGTCCCAAACCCTATCCCGTCTTCCCTATTCCGCAGTTCGAGCGAGCCCTGGATGCGGGAACCCGCCTGCCGAACGGAGCGCCCGGACCGAATTATTGGATAAATGGGGCCGCGTATTCGATCGAAGCAATCGTCTCTCCGGAGTCGTCCCAACTGCAGGGTCGTCTTACCGCCACGTATTTCAACCGGTCTCCGCATGCGCTGGACCGTGTGTACGTCCATCTCCGCCAGAATCTGAACGCACCGGGGGCGATCCGGAATCGGCCGCAGCAGATTACCGGAGGCGTCTCTATCGCCTCCGTTCGGGCAGCGGATACGCCGCTGGTCGGACGAGCACGAGGGGTCGGATACAGCATAGACGGGACCGTCATGGAGATGCGTCTGGCGGATCAGATTCCGGCGGGCGGTGAGATGTCCTTCTCGTTTGCCTGGTCGTTCGACATCCCGGAACAGGGTGCACCCCGGATGGGACAGGACGGCGAGGTTTACTACCTGGGGTACTGGTATCCGCAGTTCGCGGTCTTCGACGACGTACACGGCTGGGTCGCCGAGCAATACATGGGCGACGGCGAGTTCTACATGGGCTTCGCTGATTACGAGGTGTCCATCACGGTCCCGGAAGGATATCTGGTTGGGGCGACGGGAATGCTGGAGAATCCGGGAGAGGTCCTCTCGAAGCGCGCGCTGGACCGATACCGATCCGTCGCTTCGACCGACGACGTGGTTTCGATCGTACAGGATCACGAGCGCACCGCCGGCACGTCCACCGCCCGCTCTCCCACCGGGACGCTGACGTGGCGCTTCACGGCGGAGCAGGTACGCGACTTCGCGTTCGTCACCTCAAACCGGTACGTCTGGGATGCTACGCGTGCCGCCGTGGGCGACCGGAAAGGAGATGGCGCGGAGGACCACGCCACCATCCACACGATGTACCGACCGGAAGAGCAGCCCTGGCATCGATCGGCGGAGTTCGGTCGTTTCTCCGTCGGAAACCTCTCGGAAATGCTCGTGCCGTATCCCTACCCGCAGATGACCGTCGTGGAAGGCATTATCGGCGGCGGGATGGAGTACCCGATGATCACGCTTATCGGCGGCTCGAGAACGGAGCAGTCCCTCTTCGGCACCACGTTCCACGAAATCAGCCATATGTGGATTCCGTTGACCGCAGCCCACAACGAAAAACATTATGCGTGGATGGACGAGGGCCTCACCACGTACAACACCCGCGAAGGGACGGCGGCGTTCTGGGACACGGATGCGTGGCATCCCGATCTCCAGAGCTACTACTCCATTGCCGGATCGGGACACGAAGTCGAGCCGATGCGCCACGCCGATCGATATCCCGTCGGGACGAGCGCCCGCACGATCGCCTCGTACAACAAGCCCGCCGTAGCACTTTACGCGCTCGAGAGTATCCTCGGAAAGGAGACGTTCTCTGATGCGTACAGGACATACATGGACCGGTGGGCCTTCAAGCATCCGTACCCCTACGACCTTTTCAACACGGTCGAGGATGTTGCGGGGATGGACCTGGACTGGTTCTGGACGAGCCTGTTCTACGAGACATGGACGCTGGACCAGTCGATCGCCGATGTCTCGGCAACCGACGAAGGCGTCGTGGTGACCGTCCGAGACGAAGGCCTCACGCCCATGCCCGCGCCCGTGACGCTCACCTACGACGACGGCTCGACCGAGAAGCAAACCGTGCCCGTGGATGAATGGCTCGCAGGCAAGCGTTCCGTGCAGCTGCATTTTCGGCGCGGCACGCCGGAGCGGGTGGAGATCGATCCGGAGATGCGTCTACCGGATGTCCTTCGCAGCAACAACGTGTGGAACGCACAGCAGGATGCTCCGTCCGATTAGCCTCCACTTCTGCGTCCCGATCCGACGTCGATCCACGACCTTGAAAAGCGGATCAAGATCTTGACTCACGGCGGCCGGCGCGCCTATCTTGGGGCCTGCTTCAAGGAACCCGCTCCATGCGGTCGGGTTTGAAGCGACGATTTCGATGGTGGGGTCTTGGCCGTTCACGGGAACGTGCGAACACCGGTACTATCCTACCACAAATATTCCTCGGTAGCTCAACGGTAGAGCATTCGGCTGTTAACCGAAGGGTTGTAGGTTCGAATCCTACCCGGGGAGCCAA
>JBBDTI010000002.1:0-13572 GCA_040904565.1 Rhodothermales bacterium | reverse complement strand
GATGCGTGGCCACGCCTTGAAAAGCGGCGAGAAGCTGCCGGTTGTGCGTGACGAGCGGGATGTCGAGCTGCAGAGCGAGGGACGCGTACTGCGCGTCATAGACCGAGCAGCCCGACTTCGAAGCGACTCGCAGGGCCTCCGAAATCGAAATGGCGTAACCCGTCACGAGGTCGCGTGCTACGTCCAGATGTGCGAGGGCGAGGTCGAGATCGAAGGCGCCGCCCCTAACGAAACGCCGGAGCACGTTTCCAAATTCCGACTCCCACAGCAGCGGTGCCACCCAGTCCGGGTCGCACCGTCGAACGCGCAAGGCACTCGGCGTGTGTTCGCCTTCCATCGTGAAGTAGCTGATCAGGGTCACATCCGCAACGATCATGTATCCGGTCCCGCCGATTTAGGACCGTCCGTGGCGGACGGCCTCTGCTAGCTCGTTCTCGGTGAGATAGACGCGGGAGTCCCCTCTCAACCGCGCCGCACGATGAAACACATCGAACTCCGTCGTCAACCGTTCGCCCAGTGCGCGTTCGAGAATGACCGTCGTTTCCGCTGCGATGGAACGGCGGTGTGCGTGTGCCTGCTCTTTCAGCTTTTCGTAGAGGTCGTCGGGGAGTTTCTTTACGGTCAGATTCGCCATGTGAGATTCTCCACGTGAGATTGCCATGGTGGATTGATAGATGACGCGCTTGCGGCCGCGCTTGCTTACGACCATGACTGCTTACGGCCACGTCTTCTTGCGGCCACTTGCGTCCACGTCTGCTTGAGGCCACGTCTGTCCGCGTGCACGCATGAAGGTGCATTATAAGTTGCATGCAATGTACATGCAAAACGCATGCAACTTATAACAGATGCCTGATGGCTTGATCGAAGGCGGACCGGCCGACCGGAATCGCCGACCCGACCCGCCGACCGCAATCTCCGATCGCACCCGCCAGCCGGACGTGCAGACACGGCACTCAACCCTCGGCCGTCGTCCACCACACGGTGAAGCTCCCGGTATAGGTCAGCTCCTGCACGAACTCGTCCGCGCTCTCTGCGGCGTGGGACGTCACGTGGACCTGCAGCAGATGCGGCCCGTCCACCCGTGCGAGGAGCTCCTTGATGCGAAGCGTGTCCTCCAGGGCGACGTCGAGCTTCTCCTCGCCGAGGCGCATGGGCCGATGAAAGACCACGTCGAATTCGTCGTCGTAGAGCGCGTCCGCATCGAACGACATGCCGACCGCGTGGAGGAGCCGCCCCAGCTCATTGCCGGCGATAGACAATCGCTTCCCGACGACCGTGGGCGAATCCCGCCACCCCAGTTCCTCGCGGGGCAGGTTCTCTACGTGTATCACGACGCCCGCGTCGTGCAGCTCGATAATGTCCGCGTTTCTGTATCCGGCGTTCATGGCGTGATGGCGTCCTATCAGAGGAATCGTATCGGAGTGTACCCCGCGCGCGGCGATCGGCTTGACAGGTACAGGAGGGCTCTCGTGTAGGAGATCGCCGGACACGACCGAAATCGCAGATCCGGGACATTCCGAGAAATCCACCCAGAAATCCCGAAAGGCACACCTTTTGCGGAAGAGACCCTCCACACGAGTAACCTTCACGATTCGCGCGATCACACGACATGCGAGCTCTCCACGTGGTGCCGGCCCTTGCCGCCCGGTACGGCGGCCCCAGCCTGGCCGCCGTCGGCATGGCGCGCGCCCTCCTGGCGTCCGGCGTGGAGGTAGTCCTTGCCGCGACGAACGCGGACGGACCGAAGGATCTTCCGGTGCCGCTCGGCGACGAGACCTCGTTCGAGGGGGTGCCCGCCATCTTCTTCGACCGGAAAGGGTCGGAGGCCTTCAAGTACGCCCCGGGACTCTCCGCCTGGCTCCGCGCCCACGTCCACACCTTCGACGTCGTCCACGTCCACGGCATCTTCTCCCATGCGTGCCTCGCCGCCGCGGCGGCCGCGCGTAACGCCGGCGTTCCCTACGTGGTACGCCCGCTCGGCAACCTCTCCTCGTGGAGCATGAACCGTAAACCCATCCGCAAGCGGATCGCGTGGCACCTGGGCGTCCGCCAAATGCTCGAACGCGCCGCGGCGATCCACTACACGTCCGAGGCCGAGCGCCTGGACGTGGAATCGTCGCGCGGACTCTCCCGCGGTGTCGTCATTCCGCACGGCATCGAGATCAACGACCGCCGCCGCGACGGGAGCGGGGCGCCGTACGTCCTCTTTCTCAGCCGCATCCATCCGAAGAAGCGGCTCGAACTCCTGATCGACGCCTTCATCGAGGTCACGCGCGAAGAGCCGCTGCGCAACTGGCGCCTCGTCATCGCCGGCGACGGCGAGCCGCGGTACGTCAAGCAATTGCTCGACATCATCTACCGGGCACGCGTGCAGGACCGGGTCCTCTTTACCGGCTGGGTCGACGGCGACGAAAAGGCGCAGGTGCTGCGCGAGGCGTCGCTGTTCGCGCTGACCTCCTCCCACGAAAACTTCGGCATCTGCGTCGCCGAAGCGATGGCCGCCCACACGCCGGTGCTCGTCAGTGAGCACGTCGATCTCTCCCACGACGTGCGGCGCGGCGACGCCGGCTGGGTGACCTCGCTCGACCCGTCGGACGTCCGCCGTCACCTGCGCGACGCCCTCCTTCACGACACCGTGCGCCACAAGCGCGGCGCCAACGGCCGCCGCCTCATCGAACGCGAATTCACGTGGGCGCGCGTCGCCGGTAAACTGACTAGCCTCTACGCGGGGCTGCCCTCCGCCGGAACCGTCGCGGCCCGCACCGACCATCTGCCTGCCGTAAAGGCCGCCTGATCCAGCCAACCCACCACACACCCACCTCGCCCCATGCGGCTCGAATCCGTCACCCCGCTGCTGATCACCTACAACGAAGAGGCCAACCTCGAACGAGTGCTGGACCGCCTCTCGTGGGCGCGGCGCATCGTGGTGGTGGACAGCTTCTCGACGGATGCGACGTTGGACATCCTCGCGGAAGATTCTCGGGTGGATGTCTACTACCGGACCTTCGAGTCCTTCGCCGACCAGTGCAACTTCGGCCTCACGAAGATCGAGACGGAATGGGTGCTGTCGCTCGACGCCGACTACGTGCTGGCGGACGGCTTCGTGGAGGAAATGGCGTCGCTCGTTGGCGAAACGGCCAGCGAGGCGGACAGCGAGGCGGCCAGCGAGGCGGACAGCGAGGTGGCCGGATACACGGCCCGCTTCACGTACTGTGTGGATGGAACGCCCCTCCGCGCCAGCCTCTATCCCCCGCGCACCGTCCTCTTTCGCCGCGCGATGGCCTGCTACGCGGCGGACGGCCACGCGCACCGGCTGCAGCTCGACGGCGACACGGCGCCGATCAACACGCGCATCCTCCACGACGACCGCAAGCCGATCGCTTCGTGGCTCGACGCCCAGCGGCGCTACGCCGAGCACGAGGCCGCGAAGCTGTCCGCCGCGCCCACCCCCCTCGGTTTCGTCGACCGCCTGCGCGCGAAGCGCTGGATCGCGCCCCTGCTCACCCCACTCTACTGCCTTTTTCGCAAGGGACTGATCCTGGACGGACCGGCCGGCTGGCTGTACACCGCCCAGCGTACCTACGCCGAACTGCTGCTGACGCTGTATCTCAGCGCGGAGCAGAGCGAGCGCGGCCAGACCCACCACGAAGATCCCACCGAAATTCTCGACGCACGCACCCCAACGACCCCACACACCATTACGGTACGCATACCGCGCGCCGCCTGAGGCCATGTACATTCTGGGCATCAACGCATACCACGGCGACGTATCGGCCGTCCTGCTGCTGGACGGACAGGTCGTCGCCGCCGTCGAAGAAGAACGGTACCGCCGCGTCAAGCACTGGGCGGGCTTTCCGTCCATGGCCATCCGCGCCTGCCTCGACATCGCCGGCATCTCGGGGTCGGAGGTCGACCACGTGGCCGTCAGCCGCGATCCGCGCGCCCACCTGCTGCGCAAGGCGTGGTACGTGCTGAAGACCCGGCCCGGACTCGACCTCCTGCGCGACCGGCTCTCCAACCGCAAGAAGCTGGGCGACGTGGAGACGCCGCTCGCCCGCGTGCTGGGCGTCGCGAAGCTCCCTCCGGTGCACAACGTCGAACACCATCCGGCACACCTCGCGAGCGCCTTCTTCGTCTCCCCGTTCGAGGAGGCCGCCGTGTGCGCCGTCGACGGCTTCGGCGACTTCGTCAGCACCTCGCTGGCGCGCGGTCGCGGCACCGAGATCGACGTGCTCGACCGCGTCTTCTTCCCCCATTCGCTGGGGATGCTCTACACGGCCGTGACGCAGTACCTGGGCTTCCGCAACTACGGCGACGAATATAAGGTGATGGGCCTCGCGCCCTACGGCAAGCCGGCGTACGTCGATGAGATCCGGCAGCTGGTGCGGCCGACGGACGACGGACTCTTCGAGCTCGACCTAACCTACTTCCTCCACGGCTCCGAAGGCGTGGATATGAACTGGGACGACGGCTACCCGACGCTGGGGCGCGTGTTCTCCGACGAAATGGAGGCGCTGCTGGGCCCGGCTCGCCCGTTTGATGGATCCGACACGGTAAGCACGTTCCACATGGACGTCGCCCATTCCGTGCAGGTGGTCTACGAGGAGGCCTTCCTCCACGTCCTGAACGGACTCTGGGAGCGCACCCGCACCTCGAACCTCGCGCTGGCCGGCGGCTGCGCGATGAACAGCGTCGCCAACGGCAAAATCCGGTCGTACACGCCCTTCGAGAACCTCTACATTCAGCCCGCCGCGGGCGACAACGGCACGGCGCTGGGAGCGGCCTCCCACGTGTGGCACGAGCTGGGCGGCGAGCGGCGGTTCGTGATGGATCACGCCTACTGGGGACCCGATGCCTTCTCGGAAGCATCCGGCGAGGGGATGGAAAACATTTCCGTAAGCGTCGACCACGACGACTGGGAGTTCATCCGCACGGCGCGGGCGCACGGGGACGACTCCCGCTTCGCCTCCGAGCGCTTCGAAACGACGGACGACACGTGCCGCGAGGTCGCCCGCCTGCTGGCCGACGGCGCCGTCGTCGGATGGTATCAGGGACGGATGGAATGGGGGGCGCGGGCGCTCGGTAACCGCAGCATCCTGGCGGACCCGCGGCGCAGCGACGTGCGCGAGCTCATCAACCAGAAAATCAAATTTCGCGAACTGTTTCGTCCGTTCGCCCCGGCCGTTCTCGAGGAGGCTCTCCAGGACTACTTCGTCGACCCGGCCCCCGACGCCTTCATGCAGCAGGTCTATCCGGTGCAGCCGGACAAGCGCGCGGAGATCCCGGCCGTCACCCACGTCGACGGCAGCGGACGGCTGCAATCCGTCAGCCGCACCGCCAGCCCCACCTTCCACAAGCTCATCTCCGAGTTCGCCGCGCTGACGGACGTGCCCGTGCTGCTGAACACCAGCTTCAACGAAAACGAACCCATCGTCGCCACGCCGAAGGAAGCGCTCGACTGCTTTCTGCGCACGCGGATGGACGTACTCGTCATCGGCAACCTCGTGGTACGTCGTTTGCCCAATATCTCATCGAACGAAAAGACCAAACAAGAGACCGCAGCCCACGCTGCAGCGAAAAACGACCCGCTAACAGATATAGGAAGCCGCGCCGCCTAGTGTGTGACGGCCCTCGCGGGCGGTTCAAATACCTGGCCGTGAAAGCAATACCTGGCGAATCCGCACCAAGCTTATGTCGACCCTCCACGCCCTCCGAAACGAACGCTCCCCGTCGGTCCTGTTCATCAACCGCGTCTATCCGCCGGCAAACGGCGCGACGGGCGTGCTGCTGCGCGACATGGCGGTGAACCTCGTCCAGCGCGGCTGGCAGGTGACGGTATTGACCGGCCCGGCCGGTTCGGAAGACGAGGACGCCTTCCTCTCCGGCGGCGTCCGCGTCGTGCGCGTGAAGGGCGTCCCGGTCGGCAGCGGATTTCTTCTCCAGCGGCTCTTCGCCTTCCTGTTTCTCTACCCGGCGCTCTTTCTGCGGGGGCTCTTTCTGGGCCGCTTCGACGTCGTCGTGGCCAAGACGGATCCGCCGCTGCTCCTGGTGATGGCGACCGTGCTGGGCTTCCTCTTCCGCTCGCGCACGGTCCACTGGGCGCAGGATCTCTACCCCGACGTGGCCGAGGCGCTGGGCGTCATGAAGCGGGACGGCGTCGTCGCGCGCGGGCTCCGCAGCCTGTCGTCGGCCGCCCTCCGAAGAAAGGATCTCGTCATCGCCGTCGGCCGCTGCATGGAAGACCGGCTCGCGCGGCGCGGCGTCGACCCGGATCGCGTCGCCGTCATCCCCAACTGGCCGCTGCAGTCCATCCGGCCCATCGAACACCGATTCAACGCCTTCCGCCGCGACAACGACCTGAACGGCAAGTTCGTCGTGATGTATTCCGGCAACATGGGGCGCGCGCACACCTTCGACCCGCTGCTCGACGCGGCGGAGGAGATCAAGGGCGCCTATCCCGACATCCGCTTCGTGCTGGTCGGGGACGGCCCGCAGCGCGGCGCGATCGCCGAGCGCATCGAGCGAGACAACCTCGAAAACGTCCGCCTGCTGCCCATGCAGCCGTCCGAGCGCCTCGCGAACAGTCTCAGCGCAGGCGACCTGCACGTCGTCACGATGGAGCGGGACGCCTGCGGGCTCGTCGTGCCGAGCAAGCTCTACGGGGCGATGGCGGCCGGCCGCCCGTGCCTCTTTCTGGGTCCGGATGAAAGCGAGGCCGCCCTCTTCCTGCGCGAGCACGGCGCGGGGGACGTGGTCTCGGGCACGGACGGCAGCGGGGGCGCTGTCGGTCAGGGTGTCGGTCAGGGTGTCGGTCAGGGTGGCGAACGTGGTGTCGGGCAGAGGGTCGGGCATGACGTCGCCCTGCGGATCGTCGGATGGTACCAGAGCGACGTACGCCGCCGCATCGCAGGCAACCGCGCCTACCGCGCCGTGCGCCTGCTGCGCGCCAACGCCATGATCGAATTCGACGAGCAGCTGCGGGCCTTGCTGCCGCAGCCGGCCACCGAACCCATCCCGGTGCTCGGATCCGCCCGCCGCGAGCAGGAGGCTATGGCTGCTTAGGCGCCGCCCAACCCACCACACGCACAAACCCACCACCTCATGAACGCCCTGTATCTCATCGCGGGATGGTTTCTCGCCGCCGCATCGGTCGTCGTCCTGACACCGATCGTCGGGAAGATGGCCGCCCGATTCGATGTGGTCGACCGGCCCGACGGACACCGCAAGCGGCACGCGCGGGTGGTTCCGAACGTGGGCGGACTCGCCATGGCGGCGGGCTTCGCCGTCGTGTGGATCCTCCTCGCGGGAACGGCCGCGGTCACGGGACTCGACTTCGCCCACCAGACAGCGCCGCTGTGGATCGGCGCCGCACTCATCCTCGCGGCCGGACTCTACGACGACGTGTTCGGGCTGCGGACCAACTACAAATTCCTGATGCAGGTCGCCGCGGCCTACAGCCTCATCCACGCGGGCTTTCGCATCGACGTCTCGTTTCTGCCGTTCGTGGATGGTGATCCGTACGTGGCGGCGCTCTACTCGCTGCCGCTGACGATCGTGTGGACGGTGGCCATCATCAACGCCGTAAATCTCCTGGACGGGCTCGACGGACTCGCGGCGGGCGTCTGCCTGGTGATCGTCGCCTCCCTCACGGCCGCCTTCGGCATTCGCGGCGAGTTCGCCCTCTTCCTTCCCGCACTGATCCTGACCGGCGTCCTGGCCGGATTCCTCGTCCACAACAGCCACCCCGCCACGATCTTCATGGGCGACTGCGGGAGTATGCTGATCGGCTACGCCATCGCCGCTATGACGCTGGGCGGCTTCGGGATGGCCGCCACGGCGGACCAGCTTCTCGTCGGCGCCGTCGTGCTCGGCCTTCCGTTCGTCGATACGGCCGTGGCGATGGCGCGCCGTCTCGTGGAGCACCGGCCGATCTTCGACTCCGACCACGACCACATCCACCACCGACTGCTGGCGCGCTACGGGCACCGCCGGGCCGTCTTCGCCATGTACGGCGTGAGCCTCGTTTTCGGCATCATGGCCGTCCTGATGGCCGCCATCGAATTTCGCTTCTGGATCTTTCCCCTCGCCGCGCTGGCCGTATCCACCCGCCTCTTCCTGAGCAGTCTGGACTACCCCACGGTGGCGAGCGTATTCCAGCGGCTTACGGCGGTGGAAGAGAAGCAGCCACGGATCGTCAAACTTCGCGGGCTGAACGGCCCGCTGCCCGACGAGCGGGCCGACGAACAGGCGGCATAGGATAGATGATAGATCCCTGGTATCTCGAACAGCTCGTCTGCCCCGTCGACAAGACGCCCCTCCGCGTCGTCGACGGTGCCCTGGCATCGCAGGGTGGGCGGACGTACCCGGTCGTCGACGGCATCCCGGTGATGCTCGTCGAAGAGGCCGAGCAGACGATCGGCGTGGCTTCTTCGTCGCTCGCCGCCGCGCGCGACGGACTGAAAGGCGAGAAACGGGATGATCTGTATCTGGATACGCTCGGCATCAGCGAGCGAGAGAAGGCCGAGCTCGCCGAGATGGCCGCTCGGGAAAACCACCCCATCGATCCCGTCGTCGCCTTCATGGTCGCGGCGACGAGCGGCTTCACCTATAAGCACCTCGTCGGCAAGCTGTCGGCATATCCCATTCCCGAATTGCGGCTTCCGCCCGGAGGCGGAGCCCCGCTGCTCGACCTGGGCTGCAACTGGGGGCGCTGGTGCGTCGCGGCGGCGCGGAAAGGCTACACCGTCACCGGCATCGACCCCTCCCTCGGCGCCGTCATGGCGGCCCGTCGGGTGGCGCGGCAGATGGGCCTGCCGATCCGCGGCGTCGTCGCGGATGCCCGCTACCTGCCGTTCCGGGAAGCATCCTACGAAGCCGTCTTTTCCTACAGCGTCCTCCAGCACCTCAGCAAAGACAACGTGGGCGTCGTGCTCGCCGAGATCGAGCGGGTACTGCGGCCGGGCGGCCGCAGTCTCATCCAGATGCCCCATCGCATCGGCGTGCGATCGCTCTACCATCAGGCGCGGCGCCGGTTCAGGGAGCCGAAGGACTTCGAGGTGAGGTACTGGAGCGTCGGCGAACTGCGGGAGCGGTTCGAGGAGCTGGTGGGTCCGTCCGACGTAAGCGTCGACTGCTACTTCGGGCTGGGACTGCAGAAAAGCGATCGTCACCTCATGCCGCCGACCTACCGTCTGGCGATCGACGCCTCCGAGCGCCTGCGTTCGGCGAGCCGGCGCGTGGGCGCCCTCACGTACCTGGCCGACAGCGTCTACGTCGAATCCGTCAAGGCGGCCTGAGGCTCGCGCCTCATTCCCGGCTCGATCGACAACGCCTCACTCGATCAGCACCTCCAGCAGCGCAACGATGGACGTCAGTGCGATGATGAGCGCGATGACCCACCGCAGGGTACTCGCCTGAATTTCCAAGATGGCGTCGCTCAGATCCGAGCGAAGCTTCTCGGTGGCTTGAACGCTCTCAATTCGGAACGTGGCCAGCTCCTTGTGCATCTCCGCTCGCATCTGGGCGAAGCCCTGGCGCATCTCCGACGTGAGGTCCGCCTTCAGCAGCTGCAGGTCGTCCTTCGTGGCCATGTCGGCGAGAATCTGTGAGAGGCCGTCGGCTTGCACGGGACTGAAATCCGACTTTTCGAGGTGGCTGCGAATAAAATCCTGATCCAATGTTGGATACGATTAAGATCGTGAGAACGTTTCCGAATAACGGTCGAGGCAGGCAGGCAACGCAACACACCAGACGGTAGGCACCCGCACATTATGACGCCTACAAGATTAGACACCTGCCCGCGTCAGATATAACCTTACGCCGCCGCGATGGGGCGGCTACGAGCGTCTCGACATCACGGAAAAACGTCCACCACCTCGATCGCTGCGCCGCCGGGCTCGTCGATCCGATCGCCTGGCGCCAGGATGCGGCGGTCCAGGTACCGCCCGTTGTCCGGATTCCGGAAGACCTCGATGCGACGGTGCTCCACGTCCACGATCCACGCTTCGGGGATGCCCGCCTGTGCGTAGCGCGGCAGCTTGACGCGCACGTGGAACGACAGCGACGAATCCGCTACCTCGACTACCAGCACGGCATGTTTGGCCAGCATCGGTCCGGTCGGATCGTGGTCTCGACGCAGCAGGGCGACGTCCGGCCGCGGCTCGTTGTAACGGTCCAGCCTGAGCGGATTCTGAACGCTTACCTGATACGTTCCGCCCTGCCAGAGCAGTTCGCTCAGACGCAGGACGATATTCGCGTGGGACCATCCGATCGGCGACATGGCGATGATGCGCCCGCCGATGAGCTCACAAATCGTTGCGGCGCACGATCTCGCAAAGCACCCGGAAGCCGTCGTTACGGATGTGAACGGCACCGCGCGCTCGGTTATCTTCACATCGCGCCATCACTCACCACATCATCATCCACCCATCCACCCTATGAAAATCATCAACGTCGTCGGCGCGCGCCCCAACTTCATGAAGGTCGCGCCGCTGCACCGGGAGATGCTGTCTCGCGGCATCGAGTCGATGGTCGTCCACACCGGCCAGCATTACGATGAGAAAATGAGCGACATCTTCTTCCGCCAGCTCGAAATGCCCGAGCCGGACATCTACCTGGGCGTGGGGAGCGCGTCGCACGCGGTTCAGACCGCCCGGATTATGGAGGGGTTCGAGGAGGTCGTGATGGACGTGGAGCCGGACCTCGTCCTCGTCGTCGGCGACGTCAACTCCACCATGGCGTGCGCGCTCGTCTCGACCAAGCTCCACGTCCCGGTGGCGCACGTCGAAGCGGGCCTGCGAAGCGGCGACCGCGGGATGCCCGAGGAGATCAACCGGATCGTCACCGACAGCATCTCCGACCATCTTTTCGTGACCGAGCAGAGCGGCATCGACAACCTGAAGGCCGAGGGGGTGGCGGACGAGAAAGTGCACATGGTCGGCAACGTCATGATTGACTCGCTGGTGCATTTCCGCGAGAAGGCGGCCGAGGCGGACGTGCTGGAACGGTTCGGTATCAAGGAAGGCGGCTACGCGCTCGTGACGATGCACCGCCCGGGCAACGTCGACCACGAAGAGGGGCTCCGGGAACTGCTCTCGGTGCTCCGCTGCGTGGCGGCGCAGCTTCCCGTCGTCTTTCCGATGCATCCGCGCACCCGCAACCGGTTCGGCGAGATGGGGCTGGATGCGGAGCTCGAGGCCATCGGCAACGTCCGCCTCCTCGAGCCGCTGGGCTACCTTGAGTTTCTCCGGTTGATGGATAACGCCGCGATCGTCGTCACCGACTCGGGCGGCATCCAGGAAGAGACCACCTATCTACAGGTGCCGTGCCTGACGCTGCGCGACAACACCGAGCGTCCGATCACCGTCACGATGGGCACGAACGAGCTGCTACCCTACGACGCCGACGTCATCGTGCGGCGCGTGCGCGAGCGATTGGCCGGGGCCGGTTCTAAAGGCGAGGTGCCGCCACTGTGGGACGGCCGCGCGTCGGAGCGGATCGTGGACGTTCTCACGCGATAAATTCTCCGGCGAAAAATCCTCAGTCTAGAAATCTTCAGTCGATAAATGCTCAGTCAATGAATGCTCAGTCAATGAAGATGTCCAGCAGGGTGAAGATCGTCGCCATCGAAACGATCATGGTGATGCCCCAGCGCATCATCAGCGTTTGAGAGTCGGCCACGACACGGGTAATCTCCGCGCGCAGTCGCGTCTCCATGCCATCCATGCGGGAAACGAGCCGCTCCTCCATGGCGGCCAGTTCCGTGCGCGTCGCCGTTTCTCCCAAGACCCGTACGAGGGCTTCGGTCTGCTCCGAACTGAAATTCGCCTTCACGAGAATATACCGTGTTAGATCTTCGTTCACCGTACATTCACATTACGTATGAAGGTGATTCCTGTTCTGCCCCGATCGACCGATCGGACATCGAAAGCACGCGTCATCAATGGATCTCCGTCCATGACATCCTCAGTCGATAAACCCTCAGTCAATAAAAATATCCAGCAGGGTGAAGATCGTCGCCATCGAGATTATCATCGATAGGATCATCGTGATGCCCCAGCGCATCATCCGCGTTTCCGATTCGACGGACATGCGGACAACCTCGGTGCGCAGCTCGGCGATGGACGCTTTCATTTCAGCACGCATTCCCGCGATGGACGTCGCGATCTCTGCTCGCAACGTCGACTCCATGCCCTCCATGCGGGAGATGAGCCGTTCTTCCATGGCGAAGAGCTCCGTACGCGTCGCCGTCTCGGCGAGGAGCCGCGAGAGCGCTTCGGCCTGCTCCGCACTGAAATTTGCGTTCACGAGAATGTGCCGTGTCAAATCTTCGTTCACCTTACATTCACGTAACGTGTAGGGGCGAGTTCGGTTCGGCCGGGAAATGCGGTTGGTATATTCATTAGACACGTAAAGTCCGCCGATATAACCTGCGGAATGAAATCGATCACCGAAGGACTCGCGCCCGGGATCCATCCGCCCCTACATCCACCGCCTACGCGACAGACAACCAGACGATGCAGCGTCTCCCTCTCCGCCCCGTCCTACTGCTTTCCGCGATCCTTACCGGTCTTGCGTGTGCCTCCTGCACGCCGCCTGGCGAATCGGAGGAGCAGGAGGCGGCCGGTACGACCGCTGCACAGAGCGACTGCGCGCTTGTCTGGGCCGACGAGTTCGAAAACGACGGCCTCCCGGACCCGGAAAAATGGCGCTACGACGTGGGCGGGCACGGATGGGGGAACGACGAGCTGCAGTATTATACGGGGGCCCGACCGGAGAATGCCCGCGTGGAGGACGGCCGCCTGATCGTCGAGGCGCGGAAAGACGGAGATACTGCAGGCACGGCGGCGTACGACGGCCGCGAATACACCTCAGCCCGCCTGCTCACGCGTGAGGAGTGGACGTACGGGCGGTTCGAGGCGAGCGCGAAGCTGCCGTCGGGGCGCGGCACGTGGCCCGCCATCTGGATGCTGCCCGATCTCAGCGCGTACGGCGGCTGGCCGCTCGGCGGGGAGATCGACATCATGGAGCACGTGGGGCACGATCCGGACGTCGTGCATTCGACCGTCCACACGGGCGCCTACAACCACTCGATAGGCACCCACAAGGGCGCGCAGATCGAGGTGCCGACGGCGCGGACGGACTTCAACGTCTATGCGGTCGAGTGGACGCCCGAGGAGATCCGCGGCTACGTCAACGACGAGCACTATTTCACGTTCGAGAACGAAACTCTTGTGGATGAGGAGGCGGGTCAGCCCGAGTGGCCGTTCGATCATCCCTTCCACATCATCCTCAACATCGCCGTCGGCGGGGCGTGGGGCGGGCAGCAGGGCGTCGACCCCGACATCTGGCCGCAGCGGATGGAGGTGGAGTACGTGCGGGTGTACGACTGCGGATGGGGAGGCCGTTGATTCGTCGACAGACTCCTAATCGATAAAGATGTCGAGCAGGGTGAAGATCGTCGCCATCGAGATAATCATAGTGATGCCCCAGCGCATCATCCGCGTCTCCGATTCGGTGGACATGCGGACGACCTCCGTGCGCAGTTCGGCGATGGACGCCTTCAATTCGGCA
>JBBDTI010000001.1:46039-65262 GCA_040904565.1 Rhodothermales bacterium | reverse complement strand
CGGGACGAATTCAGCTTCGGCCGATTTACCGCTAATACCGTCCTTCGCTGGGAGTACCGCCCCGGCTCGAGGCTCTACCTGGTGTGGACGCAGGGCCGGCGTGCCAACCGCAGCCTCAATCCACTCGATCCGCTCGGCGATTCGCCTTATGCGGCGTCCGTCGGCGACCAGTTCAGCAATACGTTCGACGTATTCCCGGACAACGTATTCCTGATCAAGCTCGACTATACGTTCCTGCGATAGACGACTCCGAAGGTCTGATGAATGGTTGCCCACGATGCGGCAGCCCGCCGGCGCAGCGCCCTCCCACAGGTACTGCGCCGGTTTTGTTTTTGCCTGCAGCATCCTTCGTGCATGCATCTCCCGGCTGTAGCTCGCTGCATACGCAACACGAGCCGGCGCACGATCGGTGTTGCGAAATTGAGCGGCACACGTGATGTTTCGTGTTGTGGATGGTATACTCGATATCGGAGTCGCCCTCGAAGGCGCCTCCATCACCTAGCCCCGTCAGCCAGTCCCGTCACCTAGTCCCGTCACCTAACTGCTACCTCACATTAACCTACTCCATATGCCCGCTAGACCCTATCTCCTGGCCGAAACCAACTGGAAAGCCGTCAAGTCGACCCACTACGACGTAGCCGTTCTCCCGTGGGGAGCCACGGAGGCGCACAATTACCATCTTCCCTATATCACGGACGTCGCCGAGTGCGATTACATCGCCGCGGAATCGGCACGCAAGGCGTGGTACGCGGGAGCTAAAATAATCGTGCTGCCCACCGTCCCGTTCGGCATCAATACGGGCCAGCTCGACGTGAAGCTCGACATGAACCTGTATCCGAGCACGCAGATGGCGATCCTGAACGACGTCGTCGACGTCGTCTCCCGTACCGAGATCCAAAAGCTGGTCGTACTCAACGGCCACGGGGGCAACGACTTCAAACAGATGATTCGAGAGATCGGTGCGCAGTACCCCGAGATGTTTATCTGCCAGATGCACTGGTTCAGGATCATGGATCTGGACGCCTATTTCGACAAGCCGGGCGACCATGCGGGCGAGATGGAGACCAGCGTCATGATGCACGTCGCGCCGGACCTCGTTCTGCCGCTCGAAGAAGCCGGCGACGGGGCCGAACGGCACTTTAAGATTACAGCCCTACGAGAAAAGTGGGCCTGGGCGGAACGGCCGTGGACGGAGGTAACAGAGAGCACGGGAGTGGGCGACCCGTCCAGGTCGAACGCCGAAAAGGGCGAGGCCTACCTGGATGACCTTACGACGAAGGTGGCCTCGTTCTACCTGGACCTGGCCGGCGCCGACCTCGACGACCTGTTCGAATAGGCAATACACGTTTCTACAGACACATCTTTCGATATTCGGCGCGCGATTGACTAACTTCGAACCTTTCGCCGCGGTGGTCGGCCTGACGCCGGTCACCACCGACTCAACGCAGACTGAACGCAGACTGAACGTCTCACCTAACGATTTCATCCGACACCCATGTCAACGTCACCGGCAGACCGCGGTCAGTGGACCTCGAAACTCGGATTCGTGCTCGCCGCGGCCGGATCGGCCATAGGACTCGGTAACATCTGGCGCTTTCCGTACGTCACGGGGCAGAGCGGCGGGGCCGCCTTCGTCATCCTCTATCTGCTCTGCATCGCGCTGATCTGTCTTCCCTACCTCTTCGCGGAGCTGACCATCGGGCGATTCAGCCAGAAGAATCCCGTTGGCGCCATCAAGGCGATAAAAGCCGGCACGCCGTGGACGCTGGTCGGCGGGCTCTGCGTGGTGACGGGCGTCTGCATCCTCAGCTACTACGGCGTGATAGCGGGGTGGGCGTTCGGATACATCTTCAAGGAAGGACTCAATCCGACTACCGAGTTCGGCGCGTACATCGCCGACCCGATGATCGTGATTCCGCTTTTCGCGCTGTTCATGTTCTTCACCGTCCTGGTCGTCTACGGCGGGATCGAGCACGGCATCGAGCGATGGGCGAAGGTGTTGATGCCGGTCCTGATCGTACTGATGTTCATCATCATCATCCGCTCGGTGACGCTGCCGGGGGCGGGGGCCGGACTCGAATTCTACCTGAAGCCCGACTTCTCGAAGGTGACCGGAGAAGTCGTGCTGGCGGCTCTGGGCCAGGCGTTCTTCTCGCTCAGCCTCGGCATGGGTGCCATGATCACGTACGGTTCGTACCTGCCGAAGAAGGAGAATATACTCGCGGCGGGAGGATACGTGGCCATTTTCGATACGAGCATCGCCATCCTGGCCGGATTCATGATCTTTCCCGCCGTCTTTGCCTTCGGACAGGATCCCTCGGAAGGACCGGCGCTCATCTTCGTCGTGCTGCCGGAAGTATTCGACGCGATGCCGATGGGCCGGCTGATGAGCGTGCTGTTCTTTCTTTTGCTGTCCATTGCCGCCCTCACGTCGACCGTTTCTCTGCTGGAGGTAGTCGTATCCTATTTTGTGGACGAGAAGAAGTGGCCTCGCAAGCAGGCGGTCTGGATCATCGGCTTTCTCACCTTCCTGATCGGCCTGCCGGCAGCCCTCTCCGCCGGCGCGGTCGACCGCCTGACGGACATGTCGTGGCTGGTCGGCGACGCCGGGTTTCTCGGCCAGACCGACTTTCTGAGCATCATGGATGCCATCTGGGGCAACGTCTCGCTCGCCTTCGGCGCGCTGCTCATCAGCATCTTCGTCGGCTGGGTCTGGGGCACGAAGCAGGCCGCCGCGGAAATTCGACAGGGCAGCGACATGTCACCGCGGGTCGAAAAGGTGTGGTCGTTCTTCATCAAGTACGTCTGCCCGATCTTTATCTTCTACGTGCTGCTCAACATTCGCCGGATTATCGGCTAAGTGGCCGGCTCCAGGCATCTTGAGGAACCGGCGGTGACGTTCGCCGTTGCGCATCCTACCTGTACGTCTCACAACTGGAGGGTTTTGCCTCCCCTACGTTGGACCCCGACCCCGTTACGCTCTTTTTCCTGCTGCTTCCGCAGTACGCTGTCTCGTCGCTGAGCGCGACGTTCGTCCTGAGCAGCCTTGCGGCACTCATCGCACTGCTTCTCCTGTCCGCCGTTTTTTCAGGATCGGAGGTCGCCCTCTTCTCGCTGACGGATCCGGCGAAGGAAGCCCTGGCCGAGCGCGACGACCCCGCAAGCCGCCGCGTCCTGCAGCTGCTCGAACGGCCCAGGCAGGTTCTGATCACGATCCTGATCCTGAACACGTTCGTAAACGTCGCCGCGGCCATCCTCGCCGCCGTGCTGACGGGCCGCGTCGCCGCCTATCTGAACTGGAGTCACACGGTAGCGGTGCTGTTGGAGGTGCTGGTTCTGACGTTCGTGATCCTCGTGATGAGCGAGATCACGCCCAAACTCATCGCCACGCGTCATGCGACGGCGTTCAGCCGGGCCGTATCGGGCCCGTTGGCGATGCTTCACTACCTGCTGAACCCGCTCTCAACCCTGCTCGCGCGCTCGACGCAGCTGCTGCGGCGCCGCATGGGCCCGAATTCGTCGCGCATCTCTTCGGCGGACCTCAAGGCGCTGGCCGACGTGGGACAGGCTCACGGAACGCTGGAGGAAGAAGAGCGCGAGCTGATCTACTCCATCGTCGAATTCGGTGAGACGTCCGTCCGCGAAATCATGGTGAGCCGGCTCGATGTCGTCGCCCTCCCGATCACGGCGAGCTTTACCGAAGCGCTGGAGATCATTCGCACGACGGGGCATTCGCGAATGCCTCTCTACGTCGATCATCTCGATAATATTATGGGCATCGTCTACGCGAAAGACCTGCTCCCTCTCCTTCCGTCGAACAATGGATCGACCATGATCGACTGGGCCCGGGCGGCACGCCCCGCCATTTTCGTCCCCCTCGGAAAGAAGCTGGACGAGCTGTTGAAAGATTTCCAGGCGAAGAAGACGCACATCGCTATCGTGGTGGATGAATATGGGGGGACGGCCGGACTCGTTACGCTCGAGGACGTGCTGGAAGAGATCGTCGGAGAAATCCGCGACGAGCACGACGAGTCCGAAGACCTGCTCTACGAGCGCATCGACCGGAATACGTACGTGTTCGACGCTCGGATAGACCTGGACGAGGTCAACGAGCTGTTTGACGCGGACCTCGATACGGAGGCGTATGATTTCGAGACGCTCGGCGGACTCATTTTTCACGTTATGGGGAGTATCCCCAAGCAGGGTGACGAGATTGACTTCGACACGCTCCACATGCGCGTCGTGACGGTAGAAACTCACCGAATCGGCCTGGTCCGCGTGCAGCGTGTAGACCCGGAGCTGGAACGGGATGTCGCCGATACGTCGTCGGACAAACAGAAGGGATAGATGACCACGCTGCCGTCGGTACACCGTCTCAGAACGCAACATCTGCGTTCCATGACGTGGTGGTCCGTCCTCGTGGCGGCGTGCTTCCTCATCCAACCCCGGGCCGCGCTGGCCGTCACGCCGGCCGATCGTACGTCCGACGGCCCCGCCGGCCATCCCCGTCTTGCGGCGAGCGAGCGGCCTTCCGCCGTCGTCATTCGTAACGAAATCGTGTACGGAGGCCGGTTGTATAAGGGACGTGAATTTTCTACTTTTCGGCGTAATTTGGTGGCGCCGGCCGCCCGTCCGACCGAAACCGCGCATCGGACGCTACCGTTGGATCAGCGTGTTGAAGACAGGTGGATCGCCGTGGACAAGGCGAAACACGTGGCCTTCAGCTTCCTCTGGACGCTTAGTACTCAGTACGTAGCTGTGAATAAGGGCGACCTATCCGAACATCGCGCCCTCCCTATCTCCGTCACCACGAGCGCCTTCATCGGCGTGGCCAAAGAGTACTACGACCTGCAGCAACCCTCGGGAACGTTCAGCAGGCGCGATCTCGTCGCCAATGCCCTCGGCATCCTTCTCGGTGCAGGTATCATCCTCCTATGACCCGCATCCCTATGATCCGTATCTATACGCACGCGAAACCGCCTGATGTCGACCCGACCGGCATAGTATGTGCTTCCGGTACGGGCAGGTACGGTCACGAACGGTGAAGCGGATACAAACCTGACATACAATAGATCAGCGCTTAATGCGACAGATTAAAGAGTTCTGCGGCCTTGTCGGCATGTTTAACGCGCCGGATGCGGCCCGAAACATTTACTACGGGCTGCACGCGCTGCAGCACCGTGGTCAGGAATCTTGCGGAATTGTCACGTCTACCTACGACGAGACGAAGCAGCGCTGGGTGATGCCGATGCATCGCGACTCCGGACTGGTGCTCGACGTCTTCAACGATCCGCGCTTGTTCGAGACGAAACTGCTCGGCGACTCCGGCATCGGGCACAACCGGTATTCGACGAGCGGAGCGGCGGACAACAAATCGAACATTCAGCCGTTCGTCGTGCATTACCGCGACGGCAACCTCGCCATCGCCCACAACGGCAATCTGTCCAACGCCCGCGAACTCCGGCAGTCGTTCAGCGACCGGGGCACGCTCTTTCAGACGACGAGCGATACGGAGCTCATCCTCCATCTGATCGCTCAGAGCCGGCGGCAGAAGCAGCTCGACCAGATTATCGACGCGCTCACCCAGGTGGAGGGCGCGTTTTCGCTCGTCATGCTGACGGACGACAGTCTCGTCGCCGTGCGCGACCCGAACGGCTTCCGCCCCCTCGCACTCGGCCGTCTCGGCGATCCCGACCAGCCGGGCGGCGCGGCGTACTGCGTCGCCAGCGAGACCTGCGCCTTCGACCTCATCGGCGCCGAATACCTTCGCGACGTGGAGCCCGGCGAGATCCTCGTCATCGATCGCAAGGGGGCCGAAACGGGCGCCTTTCAAAGCTACCACCTCCCCCAACGCTACGGCGTCAGCCAGTGCGTCTTCGAGTACGTCTACTTCTCGCGGCCGGACTCCAAGATCTACGGGGAGATGGTCGACAAGGTACGGCGGAAAATCGGCAAGCAGCTCGCTCACGAATCCCCCGTCCCAAAGTCGGACGACGTGGAGAAACAGCCCATCGTGATCTCCGTGCCCGACTCGTCGAACACGAGCGCCCTCGGTTACGTGAGCGAATGCACGAAGCTCGGAAATCCCTGCCGGTTCGAAATCGGACTCATCCGCAATCACTACGTCGGACGCACGTTTATCTCGCCCGGGCAGGACAAGCGCGAGATGAAGGTGCGCTGCAAGTTCAATACGGTCGAGGGCGTCCTGAAGGACCGCACCGTGGTCATCGTGGACGACTCCATCGTGCGCGGGACCACGGCCCGCTTCATCGTCAACATGATCCGCGAGGCCGGCGCGAAAGAAGTGCATTTCCGCGTGGCGTCGCCGCCGGTCATCAGCCCATGCTACTACGGCATGGACTTCCCCAGCCACGAGGAGCTGTTCACCCATCAGTTCGAAAACGAAGACGAGATGGCCGCCTGGCTCGGCGTCGACTCCCTCGCCTATCTGTCCAGCGACGGACTCATGAAGGCCGTTCGCGCCGCCAACGAAAGCGATCTGGGCTATTGCAACGCCTGCTTCACGGCGGATTACCCCGTTCCGATCGAGGAGGGGGTTTCTAAGGAGGAGAATGAATGGTAAGGGCCGGCTGACGGCCGATTCGACTCCCCAACTAAGGGCATCTTTCCGAAGTCGAGCGTAGACGGTATACTGTAGCTATCGATCGTCGCGCCGATCCGCCATGCACCACACCCGTATCCGCATACGCATCCTTTTCTCCGCCCTCGTCCTCCTCGTCGTGGGAGGGATATGGTGGTACGCCCGTCCGGGCACGGCCGAAGTCGATTTCAATCACGACGTACGCCCGATCCTCAACGAGAAGTGCGTCGTGTGCCACGGCGGCGTACGCCGGGAGGCCGAACTCAGTCTGCTCTTTCGCGACGACGCCCTCCAGCCTGCCGAGTCCGGTGCCCACGCCATCGTGCCCGGGGATCCCGGCCGCAGCGAGCTGATTCGACGGGTGACCCACGCGAACCCCGACGAGCGGATGCCGCTCGACCAGCCGGCGCTGAGCGACCATGAGGTCGACGTGCTCCAGGCATGGATCGACCGGGGGGCGCCCTGGGAACCGCACTGGGCATACGTGCCGCCCGAGCGGACCGGCCTCCCCGACTTCTCCGACCCGTCCTGGCCGCGTACCGCCATCGACCACTTCGTCATGGCGCGCCTCGATGAAGCCGGCCTCGCTCCGTCGCCCCAGGCCGAGTGCGAGGTGCTGCTGCGGCGCGTAAGCCTCGACCTGATCGGACTCCCTCCGACGCCGGAGGAAACGGCGAACGTTTGCGCGAATCCGCCCGCGGCCGACCCGACGGGTGCGCAGGCCGCGCCGTCCGACCCGACGGGTGTGCACGCCGCGCCGTCCGACGCGGCGTACGAAGCCGTGGTGGACCGGCTGCTGGACTCGCCCCGATTCGGCGAGCGATGGGCGGCATACTGGCTCGATCTGGCCCGATATGCCGATACGAACGGCTACGAGAAGGACACGCCCCGATCGATCTGGACGTATCGGGACTGGGTGATCCGGGCCTTCAACGACGACGTGCCGTTCGACCGCTTCTCGACGGAGCAGCTCGCCGGCGATCTGCTTGAAGACCCCGATCCCGACCAGTTGATTGCGACGGCCTTCCACCGGAACAGTATGACGAACACGGAGGGCGGGACGGACGACGAGGAGTTCCGCCTCGCGGCCGTCATCGACCGGCTGAACACGACCTTCGAGGTATGGCAGGGCACGACGATCGCGTGCGCGCAGTGCCACGGCCATCCGTACGATCCCATCCGGCACGAGGAGTTCTACGAGCTGCTGGCCTTCTTCAACAACACGGCGGACACGGATCAGCCCGACAACGAGCCGAAGCTGTATCAGTTTGATGAGCGCCCGTTTAATGAGAACGCTGAGCGCGGCCAGGCGCTCCTCGCCGAGAGGGACGAGCTAGAGCGGCAGGCTCACGACGCGGTAAACGACGACAGCCTCGCCGCGTGGACGGATCGACTCGAGGCGTACGCTCGCGACGGCAACCGTCCGCCGCGCTTCGAAGGGCGGACCGTCGTCCCCCACGTCGTAAGAATCGCCCGGAAGGAGGCCTCCAAACGCGATCCGTTCGAACGGCACCTGCTCCGCGAGCTGTTCGTCGAATCGCGGCCGGAATTCGAATCGTTCCGCGAGCGGCGGTCGAAGCTGGATGAAGCCATCGCTGCACTCGAGCCCGTGACGACGCCCGTCATGCAGGAACTGCCGCCGTCGGCCTCGCGCGCCACGCGGGTTTTCGAGCGGGGCAACTGGCTCGCGCACGGAGAACGCGTCGAGCCCGGCGTCCCGGAGTCCCTGCCCCCGATGCCCGAGGGCGCGCCGTCCAACCGGCTCGGGCTGGCCCAGTGGCTCTTCGCTCCCGACAATCCTCTCACGGCGCGCGTGGCCGTCAACCGCTTCTGGGAGCAGCTGTTCGGACGCGGGCTGGTAGAGACCGCCGAAGATCTCGGTACGCAGGGCGCATCGCCCACCCACCCCGAACTGCTGGACGCCCTGGCGCTGCAGTTCTCCAACGATTTCGAGTGGAGCGTGAAGCGGCTTTTGAAAGAGCTCGTCACGAGTGCCACCTATCGGCAGGCGTCGCGCGTGTCGCCGGAGCTGCTCGAAATCGACCCCGAGAACCGCCTCCTCGCACGCGGGCCGCGCTTCCGTCTGTCCGCCGAGCAGGTCCGCGACCAGGCCCTCGCCGTAAGCGGCCTCCTCAGCGACGCGATGTACGGCCCGAGCGTCTTCCCGCCGCAGCCGCCCGGACTCTGGAACAACCCGTACAGCTCCCTGCGATGGGAGACGAGTGACGGCGAAGACCGGTATCGTCGCGCCGTGTACACGTACTGGCGGCGGACCGTCCCGCATCCCGCCCTGCTCGCCTTCGACGCGCCCAGCCGCGAGCTCTGCGTCTCCCGCCGCATCCGCACGAATACGCCGCTCCAGTCGCTGGTTACGCTCAACGATCCGGCCTTCGTGGAGGCGGCCGTCGCGCTTTCCGAACGGATGCACCTGGCTGCGGTGGACGCGGGAGCGGACCAGCGGGCGGACCGGACACCCGGCGCGGCCTCGATCGTCGACGTTCGGCTGCGCCGTGGCTACCGCCTGGCGCTGCAGCGTGACCCCTCACCGGACGTCCTCCGAAGCCTCCGCGAACTCTACGACGAGGCGCTCGATGCCTATCGGACCGACCCGGAATCCGCGGCCGCCCTGCTGAACGTCAAGCAGAACGCTTTTGCGGAGTACGGGGCGGAGGAATATGAAGACGGATATGAGGACGGATCGGGCGAACCGGCATCGGCGGCCCGGGCGCTCATCGTCGACGGCGCCGACCTGCCCGACACGCCCGATCGCGCCGCGCTGGCCGTCACGGCCAACGCCATCCTGAACGTCGACGCATTTTTGACGAAAGAATGACTCCGCACGGACACACCTTAATGCCCTGGACGAGATTGCCGCGGAAAATATGGCGCCTGAAGATATGACAGCCCGATCCTACAACGAACGCTGTTACGACGCGCTTCACCGCGTCACGCGCCGCCATTTCTTGAAGACGGCCGCGGCGGGTTTCGGCGGACTCACGCTATCCACCCTCGCCGGGTGCGGACCGGGCACCGGAGCGGGCACATCCACCCGAAACATCCTCGGCACGCACTTCGCACCGCGCGCGAAGCGGGTCATCTTCCTGCACATGGCGGGCGCCCCGTCCCAGCTCGAGCTCTTTGACTACAAACCCGAGCTGCAGCGGCTGCACGGCGAGTTGTGTCCGGAGTCGCTGTTGGAAGGCAAGCGCTTCGCTTTCATCCAGGGCACGCCCAAGATGCTTGGGCCTCAGGCCACCTTCCAGCAGCGCGGCGAGAGCGGCGCCTGGGTCTCCGACCTGATGCCGCACCTCGCCGAGGTCGCCGACGAGATCACCTTCCTCAAGGCGATGCACACGGACGAGTTTAACCACGCCCCGGCGCAGCTCCTGCTGCACACCGGGCACGCGCGTCCGGGGCGTCCGAGCATGGGCTCGTGGGCCATCTACGGACTCGGATCCGAAAACCGGAATCTGCCCGGTTTCATCGTGCTGCTCTCCGGCGGCAACCAGCCCGACGCGGGTCGCAGCGTCTTCGGAAGCGGCTTTCTCCCGACCGTCTACCAGGGCGTCCAGTGTCGTTCGCACGGCGACCCCGTACTGTACGTCGGCAACCCGTCCGGCATGAGCCGCGACCTGCGCGCGAAGTCTATCGAGACGATCAACGAGATCAACCGAAAGGACTACGAGACGTTCGGCGACCCGGAGACGCTCTCCCGCATGTCCCAGTACGAAATGGCCTTCCGCATGCAGATGTCCGTTCCGGAGGCGATGGACATCGAGAAGGAGCCCGACTGGGTGCACGAGCTCTACGGCACGAAGCCCGGCGAGGTGGCCTTCGCCAACAACTGCCTGCTCGCGCGGCGGCTCGTCGAGCGCGGCGTCCGCTTCGTGCAGCTGTTTCACTGGGGATGGGACGCGCACGGCGCCAGCGCGTCCGAGGCGCTCAACATCGGGTTCGTCGACCGGTGCCGGGAGACGGACCGGCCCGTCGCCGCGCTCCTGATGGACCTGAAGCAGCGGGGGCTGCTCGAGGACACGCTCGTGGTCTGGGGCGGGGAGTTCGGGCGGACGCCCATGCTGGAGAATCGGAGCGGCGATGACAATCCGTTCGTAGGGCGCGATCACCACACGGATGCGTATACGATGTGGCTGGCGGGCGGGGGCGTGAAGCGCGGCTTTACGTACGGCGAGACGGATGAGATCGGCTATACGGGCGTCCGCGAGCGCGTGCATACGCACGACCTGCAGGCCACCATCCTCCACCTGCTCGGCGTCGACCACGAACGCCTGATTTACGAACACCAGGGGCGCGACTTTAGGCTGACGGACGTCCATGGGCGAGTCGTGCACGATATTATCGCGTAGCCGAACGCCCCGTGGTCGCACCGACTTGTTCACGGCGGACGCGCTGCGGCTGAACTGTGGCTGCAGCCGCGGCGGACGCGGCCCTCAGTAGCCCACGGCGACGTCCTCTCCTCTTGGGTCCGCCCCGCCTTCCAGCACGGCGCCACCGATCCCGCGCCGCACTACGATCCCATCGGCACGCCCCCACGGTCCGTCGACCTCCAGGCTCCACCCGCGACGGCGAAGATCGTCCTGAACGCCGGACGAGAGCGCGCCGGGCTCCATCTCCAGCACGTCGGGCCGCCACTGGTGGTGGACGCGCCCGGCATCCACCGCTTGCTGGACGTTCATCCCGTGATCGACCACGTTGAGGATCGTCTGCAGGACGATCGTAATGATGCGGCCGCCCCCCGGAGAACCGATGACCATGAGCAGATCGCCGTCGGGATCCTCCACAATCGTCGGTGTCATGGACGAGAGCATCCGCTTACCCGGCTCGATGGCGTTGGCCTCCGAGCCGAGGAGTCCGTACATGTTCGGCACGCCGGGCTTCACCGCGAAGTCGTCCATCTCGTTGTTGAGGAAAAATCCGGCGCCGTCCACCACCACCTTCGACCCGTAGCTGGCGTTGATCGTGGTCGTCGTGCTGACGGCATTCCCGTCGGCGTCGACCACGGAGTAGTGCGTCGTCTCGGTCGACTCCCCCCCGAAGGGATCACCGCGCGGATCGCCGTGCGTGACGTCCTCGCTGGAAGCGGCCGCCTGCGGGTCGAACGTCTCCATCCGGCGCTGCATGTACGTCTTGGAAATCAACGCCCCGACGGGCACGTCGAAATAGTCGGGATCCCCGAGCCACTGCGCCCGATCGGCATACACCCGTCGCATGGCTTCTCCCATCAGATGGACGGTCTCGGCGGAGAGGAAGCCCATCGCCGCGACGTCGTACGGCTCGACGGCGTTCAGCAGCTGCGCCAGCGCGACGCCGCCGGAGGACGGCGGGGGCATGGACACGATCCGATGGTCGCGATACGTGCTGACGACGGGCGCCCGCTCGACGGCCTCGTACGCCGCCAGATCGTCCAGCGTGATCAGGCCGCCGCCCCGCTCCATCTCCGCCACGATGAACTCGGCCGTGCGGCCCGTATAAAACCCGTCGCGGCCGCCGTCGCGGATCCGCCGGAGCACGTCCGCCAGATCCTCCTGCACGAACAGCTCGCCGGACGCGTAGCGGCCGTTCTCCTTCGTGAAATACTTACGCGTGCTCTCGAAGTCGGAGAACTCGTCGTACCGGACGTTCAGGCTCGCCGCCAGGGCCCCGCTGAGCCGAAAGCCGTCCTCGGCTAGCCGAATCGCCGGTGCCAGCACGTCGGCCAGCGGAAGCCGGCCGTACTCCGCGTGGGCGAGCAGGAGTCCGGCAGGCGACCCCGGCACGCCGGAAGCCGGATAGCCCTCGCGGCTCAGGCGCGCGAGGGCCTCTCCGTCCGCATCCAGGTACATGTCCGCCGTCGACGCAGCGGGCGCTTTTTCCCGGTAATCGATGGTCGTCCTGTGCCCGTCCGACAGCCGAATCACCATGAAACCGCCGCCGCCGAGATTGCCCGCGGAGGGATGCACGACCGCGAGCGCGAAGCCCGTCGCCACGGCCGCATCGATCGCATTGCCTCCGCGACGGAGCACGTCGATCCCTACCTGGGACGCCCGCTCGTCGGCGGAGACCACCACGCCGTTCCGCGCCTGCACCGGCAGCGAGTCCGCACCCCCGTCCACGGATACGCCCGTACATCCGGCCATCCACAAGAGAAAAAGGACCGACACGTACGCGCACAGTCGTCGGCACGAGCGACCGTCAACAGTCTGGGATATAGACATCAGATAGGATGGAATCGGAAGTGACGTCGGCCCTCGATCCAGGAAAGAGGACCGATGTTTGCGACGGTAATTCTCGTAAGTGCCCTTGCGCTTAAGTACTGCGTCAACCTGCCGATATAAATATATGGTAGGAGTGGGCAGAAAAACCGATCAGACCGCGAACCCGCCATGTACAATCCCATCGATCTAGCCATCAAAACGTCGGCATTCGGAGCCGGTATCGTCGCGCTTCTCGTGTTTGCCGTCTTCCAGCTCCTTTAATGGGCCGTTGATAAACTGCGCACCTCTGCGTTGCATTTACTCGCTGCGCTCGTCAGTCGCCCTTCGGGCTCGTGTCGCGCCGATCACTGCGGCGTAGCTGACGCGTGCGTTTGATTCCGGCGCGCTGTAGATTCCGAACCCGCCGGCGGAGCGACCCGTCGGTACATCTACGTATCGATCGGATCGGAATCCTCCATGTCGCTCACCCCCCTCGACTGGTTCCTCATCGCGGCGTATTTCGTCTTTTCGTTCGGCATCGCCGTCTATTATTTCCGCCGGACCGGAAAAGATACCTCCGAATTCTTCCTTTCGGGCCGCAGCATGCCCTGGTGGCTCGCGGGCACGTCCATGGTCGCGACCACCTTCGCGGCCGACACGCCCCTGGCCGTCACGGAGCTGGTCGCACAGAGCGGCATCGCGGGGAACTGGCTCTGGTGGAATTTCGCATTCGGCGGGATGCTGACCGTCTTTTTCTTCGCGAGGCTCTGGCGCCGCAGCGGCGTGCTGACGGATGCCTTTCAGTTTCTTATCGCCATATCGGGCAGCATCATTCTCGCCGTCTACGTGCTGGACCTGCCCGAGGTCGGCGGCATGGCCGGACTCATGGAGAAGCTGCCGGAGTCGACCTTTCGCATCCTGCCTACGATCGGACAGGCCGCCGAGGGCGGGGCCGTCCTCGCCCTGAGCGCGGCGAGCTTCGCCGCCTACGTCGGCATGCAGTGGTGGTCGAGCTGGTACCCCGGCAGCGAGCCGAGCGGCGGCGGGTACGTCGCCCAGCGAATGATGAGCGCGAAGGACGAGACGCACTCCCTCTTCGCAACGCTCTGGTTCACCATCGCCCACTACTGCCTCCGCCCATGGCCGTGGATCATCGTCGCGCTGGCGGCGCTCGTCCTCTACCCCGGTCTCGACGACCCGCGCGAAGGGTTCGTCCTGGTGATGCGCGACGTCCTCCCGCCCGGACTCCTGGGCCTCATGTTCGCCGCATTCCTCGCGGCGTTCATGAGCACCGTCTCCACACAGCTCAACTGGGGAACGTCCTATCTCGTCAACGATTTCTGGCGGAGGTTCATCAAAAAGGACGGCGATGAGAAGCATTACGTGTTCGTCTCGCGCGTGCTGACCTTCGCGCTCGCGTTCCTCACCGTCTTCGTCACGGCGAACCTGGGATCGATCAGCGAGGCGTGGGGGCTCCTGCTCACGGCGTCGGCCGGACTCGGGCTCGTGCTCATCCTTCGGTGGTACTGGTGGCGCGTCAATGCCTGGAGCGAGCTCGCCGCCACACTGTCTCCCGTCGCCCTCCTCGTCGTCGCGCTCGCCCTCAGCGCGTTCGACATCGAGGTGCCGGGCCTCCAGGATCCGTTCCCGACCAACCTCTTCTCCGTCACCGCCTTTACAACCGTCGTCTGGGTGACGGCCACCTTCGTTACGCGCCCCACGAACCGCGACGTGCTCGACCGGTTCTACCGGAAGACGCATCCGGGCGGACCCGGTTGGAAGCCGGTCGCGGCGCGGAACCCCGACGTGCGGCCGGACACCGGCCTCGGGGCGCTGCTGCTCGACTGGACCGCCGGTGTCGCCCTCGTCTACTGCACGCTCTTCGGCGTCGGATACCTGCTCATGAACCGCACCGGACCCATGCTGCTCTGCTTCGGGGTCGTCGCCCTTTCGGGCACGTTCCTGTGGTGGGACATCAGCCGCCGCGAACGTGCGCTCGGACTCGAGATGGATTCGTGAATCGCATGCGCCTCCTCGTCATCGTCAACGTCTTCGAACCCGACCTCGGGGGCGGTGTGCTCTTCAGCGACCTGTGCTACGGGCTAACCGAGCGCGGCTTCGACGTCAGCGTCCGCTGCGCCTACCCGTATTACCCCGAGTGGCGCGACAAATCCGGCGAGAATGGTTTTAAGATCCGCCGCGAAACCCGCCGCGGCGTCGAAATCGAGCGCTTCGGCCTCTTCATCCCCCGAAACCCCAACTCGCTCGTCGAGCGCCTCACCTACGAAGCGTCGTTTTTCGCCTCCCTCATGCGCCGCCTGCCGTCGCGCGGGAGCTTCGACGCCATCATGGTCTTCTGCCCGCTCATGGGCGCCGTGGGCTACGCCGGCGTCGCGCGCCGCCTGACGGGCGTGCCCCTCTGGCTCAACGTGCAGGACCTGCCGGCGGAGGCGGCGGCCGGCAGCGGGTTCGTCGGTGGTGCCGGCCGCAGGAGCAGTGGCGGCCGCAAGAGCAAAGGTGGTTCCGGCAGCGGGATCGGCGATGGACCGCGGCGCGGCGAGAGAGGCAGCACGCGCGGGTGGATGGTTCGCCTCCAGGACGCGCTCTTCAATCAGGCCGACCTCTGGAGCACCATCTCCCCGGCGATGCTCGAGCGGCTCCGCGACAAGCGCCGCCGCGGCCAGCCGCTTCTGTACATACCCAACTGGCTGCACCGTTCACTGGGGGATCATCTGGCGGCCCTGCCCGACAAAACCGGCCGCGCCCCTTCGTCGCCCGTCAAGCTGTTGTATTCCGGCAACCTGGGGGCCAAGCAGCATCTCCTCGCACTCTGCCGCATCCTGCACCGCAGCGACGCCGGGTTCTCCTTTCGGATTCAGGCCGCCGGCAGTGGCACCGGCGAGCTGCGCGAATGGCTCAGCGCCGTCGGCGATCCGAGATTCGATCTGCGCGGCCTGTCGGACGAGCCGGAGCTGGCCCGCGCCCTCCACGACGCCGATTTCGCCGTCATCACCGAGAGGCCGGCATCGGGCGGATCCTTCATCCCCTCCAAGCTCATCCCCGCGCTGGCGGCGGGCACGCCCGTGCTGGCCGTGTGCGATGCGAAGAGTCCGCTCGGCCGCGAGATGGCCGAGCACGAACCCGGACCGCGCTTTTCGTGGGAGGATGCGGCGGCCGTGCCCGAACTGCTGTCGTCGCTCGACGCGGCGCGCTACGCCGAATGGCAGCGGCGCGCCCTGGAGCGGGCCGCGTTCTACGACCGGGATCGGGTCGTGGATGAGTACGCGCGCGAGCTTCGCCGGCTGCTATAGCGGCTGGTGTACCGTCCTTTGCGGCGGTGCGACCGGCCGATCCGCACGTCGCATCCGTACACTGCATCCAAACCCTCGCGCGATGCGGATACGTGGTTTCGTGCTGGAACACGAAGGCGGTCACGGTTGTGGGAATGATCAACACGTCGAAATCCCGCATTACGTATCAAGATGTCCCATTCCGCATGAACGAACTGATCGTAGTAGGCGACCGCGTGCTCATCGCGCCCGACGAGGGTGAGAAGCAGACGGAATCGGGGCTCGTCCTCCCCGCCTCCGTGGCTGCCCGGCAGGACGTCCGACTGGGACGCGTTCTAAAGGTTGGGCCGGGCTACGTGATGCCGAATCCGGACTTCACGGGGGAGCCGTGGAGCTCTAACCGGGATTCGGTACGGTACCTGCCGCTGCAGGCCAAACCGGGTGACGAAGCCTTCTTCGTCAAGAAGGAGGCCGTCGAGATCAAGTTCGACGGAAAGGATTATCTCATCGTACCGCACGCCGCGATCCTGGCGCTCGTGCGGGGCCATCCGGAAGATCTGCCGGACGATGTTGAAGGGGTGGATATCGAGGATCTACTCAACTGAGGGGGCGCAGCAGGGGATCGCCGCGCGCTCCCATACCGCTACTGCAGCGCGTCCCGCAGAATCTCCGCCGGATGCATCGCCGTGCGGCCCGTACCGTGCTTTACCTGGGCGCGGCAGCTCGCCCCGGCCGCGGCGACGATCGTCTGCTCGCCGGCCTTCCGCACGGCCGGAAGCAGGCGCCGCTCGGCCATCTTGATCGACAGGTCGTAGTGTTCGGTTTCGTAGCCGAACGATCCCGCCATGCCGCAGCACCCCGAATCCACCTCCTCGACCGTATAGCCGCCGGGAAGGGAGAGCACGTTCCGGCTCGGTTTCGTCCCGACGAGCGCCTTCTGATGACAGTGCCCGTGCAGGAGGACGCGCCGCGTGTCGTTCTTGAACGTCAGATCGAGCCTGCCCTCCTCCGCCAGGGACGCCACGAACTCCTCGAACATCACGGCCCGCTCGGCGACCCGCGGGACCCGCGGGTCGTCCGGCAGCAGGTACGCGTATTCGTCGCGCAGCGACAGCAGGCAGCTGGGCTCCAGTCCGACGATGGGAAGGCCTTCCTCCGCGAACGCGTGAAGATGAGCCACCGTATCGGCGGCCGCCGCGCGTGCTTCGTCAACGAGTCCCTTCGAGATCATCGGACGCCCACAACAGAAATGTCCCGGTAGGACCACCTCGAAACCCGCCGCCTCCAGGACCTCGGTAGCGGCGATGGCCACGTGCGGGGTGTTGTAGGTGTTGAACGTATCGTTGAAGAGGACGACGCGCGGCCGCGCGCCGCGGCCGTTCGACTCCGCCCGCCGGGCCGACTCGTTACCGGTTCGGTCGGCTGCAGTGGTCGTCGCACCATTCCCTGAAGCGACGGCGTCACCCCGCCGGTTCGACGCCTGGTGCCGCTCGAACCAGTCCGTAAACGGCTCGCTGGCGAAGGGCGGCAGCTCCCTTTCCCGGGAGATCCCCAGCGTACGTTCCATCATCGCGCGCACGGCGGAGGAGCGCATGACGGCGTTCGCTACGGGCGCCATCGCCCCGCTCGCCCGCCGGCTCTGGCGCGCCACGTTAGCGAAGAGCCGGGAGCGCCGCGGCACGCCGTGCTTTTCGTGATAGTGGGCCAGAAACTCGAACTTGATCTTGGCCATGTCCACGTTCGACGGGCATTCGGCCTTGCAGGCCTTACACTCGATGCAGAGGTCCATAACCTGGTGCATCCGCTCGCTGGTGAACTCCTCCACCGGGAGTCTGCCGGAGAGTGCCGCGCGCAGGGCGTTCGCCCGGCCGCGGGTCGAGTGTTCTTCTTCGCGGGTAGCCATGAAGCTCGGACACATCGTCCCGGTCGTCTTCTTCCGGCAGATGCCCGCTCCGTTGCACATCTCCACCGCCCGGTCGAAGCCCAGCTCCGGCCCGAAATCCAGGTGCGTCTCGATGGGCACGAACGCGTAATCCTCCCCGTAGCGCAGGTCGGCCTCGACGGGCGGCGCGTCGACCACGTTGCCCGGATTCAGCAGGTTGCCCGGATCGAACGTGCGCTTGACGTCCTGATACAATCCGTATAGCTTCGGCCCGAAGAAGCGCTCGTTCATCCACGACCGCACGCGCCCGTCTCCGTGTTCGCTCGAGAGGGAGCCGCCGTAGCCGTGGAGGAGCTCCACGGAAAACGCGATGATCTCCGACAGCTTGGTGACCTCTTTCGCCTTTTTCGCATTGATGAGCGGCCGGATGTGCACGCATCCGGCGCTGGCGTGCGCGTAGTAGGCGACCTCGGTGCCCAGCCCGTGGCAGAAGTCCTCGACCTGCGTGACGTACGCCGCCAGGTGCTCGGGCGGCACGGCGGCATCTTCGATGAACGGAATCGGCTTATAGTCGCCCGGCTCGCCCATCAGTAGGCCCAGCCCGACCTTGCGCACCGTCCACACGTCGTCCTGCCGCTCGCGCTCGATGGCGGGCGTCACGGCCGTCGCGCCGGCGCTGCGCCGGCGCAGGTGATCGCGCAGCGCGTCGATCTTCGCGCGCAGCTCCTTCTCGTTCTCGCCGGTAAACTCCGTGATCAGCACACAGTCCGGCCGCCCCTCGATGAACCGATCGAGCAGGCGCGCATACTGCAGGTTCTCCCGGCAACGCGTCAGCCCCTTATTGTCCAGCAGTTCCACGGCCGTGGGATCCACCTCCAGGATGGCCGGCACGGCCGACAGCGCATCGTAGAGTCGATCGAAGTGCACGATCGCCAGTGCCGGGTTTTCCGGGACGGGCACCAGATTGAGCTTCACATCGGTGATCACGGCGAGCGTCCCCTCCGCCCCGCAGACGAGCTTCGCCAGATTGAATCGTTCGTCCCGCGGGAGCCGAAACGAGACGGCGTCCCCGACGAACCGGTCCAGATTGTACCCGCCGCACCGGCGCCAGTGGCGCGGCGTGCCGTCGATGATGTGCCCCCGGTTCGTCTCGTCGGCCACGAGCCCCGAGATCCCCCGATAGATATCCCCTTCCAGTCCATCGAGCCGCAGGCGCCTGGCGAGTTCGTCGTCGTCGAGCGGACCGAACGTGGCCCGGG
>JBBDTI010000001.1:44731-45939 GCA_040904565.1 Rhodothermales bacterium | reverse complement strand
ACGACCGCCGAGGCCGCCACGACGTTGTGCACGCAGATCACGTTCCCCGCGGCACCGCCGACGGCTTGAAGCGCGACGACGAGTCCGGGTTCGACGCCGATGCGCGTACCGACGCCAAACTGGAAGAGGGAAAACATCATATTGGAGATCGTGTTGCTGCCGGCCACGAAGGCGCCGAAACCCCCAACGAGCGGGGCAAAGAGGGGCCACGTGAAACCGGCCAGCTCCGCCACGCCTTCCGCCAGCACGATCGGCATCTCCAGTAAACCGGCCTCGCCGCCGCCGGAATTAATAAATACCTGAACCATCGGCACCGTGAAGATGAGCGCTACGGAGGCGCTCACCAGCGCGCGGCTCGAATCCTTCCAGGCCCGGAGGTACGAGCGGCCCGGCATGCGGTGAAGGAGAAACGTTACGAGGGACACGACGATGAAAACGCTTCCGGGGAGGTAAAAAAGTTGGACGTTCGACGTGATGTCCGTGCCGAAGATGTCGACGTACGACATCGTCAGGGCGTCGGACGTCAGAATGGACTGTATGCCGAGCGCCGGGATGCGGGTCGCGACCAGCAGGAGCGCCAGTACCACGTACGGCGCCCATGCGAGACCCATCGACATGGGCTTGCCCGTCAGATGCCCGTCGCTCACGTCGATCGTCCCGCTCCAGTCCGGTTCCCACGCACTCTCCGGCGGGAATTCCCACGGCTCCGCGTCGTCCGGAATGAGAAAGCCACGGCGCGCGGCCGGGATAACGATGGCGAGCCCAGTAAGTCCGCCCAGCAGCGACGGAAACTCCGGTCCGAGCAGAAAAGCCACGATCACGTACGGAATCGTCATCGAGACGGCGGCGAAGAGCGCGAAGCGCCACACGCGGAGCCCTTCGACGAACGACCGCTTCTCGCCGAAAAACCGGGTCATGAGCGACACGACGATGAGCGGGATGAACGTCCCGATGATCATATGCAGCACGGCGACGCGCGAACCGATCCACGCCAGAAAACCGAACCACTCCGCCCCTCCCGTGCCGAAACCGAGTCCGACCGCGTATTCCGCAACGCCGGCATCCCCTTCGAGACCGGTCCCTACCCCGACGAGGATCGGCGTGCCGAGCGCTCCGAACGAGACGGGGGTGCTCTGAATGATCATGCCGGACACGACGGCCGCCATGGCGGGAAAACCGAGTCCGACCATCAGCGGAACGGCCACCGC
>JBBDTI010000001.1:40559-44631 GCA_040904565.1 Rhodothermales bacterium | reverse complement strand
GCGACGAGCGCCATCAGGAGTTCGGCCCCCATGGGTGCAGTCCGGGTTGTTGAATGATAACAGGCGTATCAGCCGGCGGGCACGCCGCGAGCGGCTGTAAGTGCCTCTTCGGCGCTGACGGACAGCCCCTCGTCGCCGAGGACGGCCGCCAGGGCCTTGATGCAGTGCTCGACGTTGTCCGGGCGGCTGCTGTGGCCCATCAGACCGATGCGCCATATCTTTCCCGCCATAGGTCCGAGTCCGGCCCCGATCTCGAGCTGGTGCTCCTCGAGCAGCCGGTTCCGCACGCGCGCCTCGTCGACGCCCTCGGGCACGGTCACCGCATTGAGCTGCGGGATGCGCGCGCCCTCCTGCACCATGAACGAGAGTCCGAGCGCTTCGAGTCCGGCTTGCAGCGACTTGTGATTACGCTGGTGGCGTGCCCACGCATTTTCGATACCTTCCTCGTGGAGGATCAGCAGCGATTCGTGGAGGCCGTAGAGCGCGTTGATGGGTGCCGTGTGGTGATAGGACCGTTTGGTCTCGCTGCCCCAGTATTTCATCACGAGGCTCACGTCCATGAACCAGCTCTGCACGGGCGTCTCACGGGAGCGCACCCTCTCGACGGCGCGCTCGCCGAACGTGATCGGCGAGAGGCCCGGCGTACAGGAAAGACATTTCTGCGAGCCCGAATAGACGGCATCCGCCTTCCAGTCGTCGACGTAGAGGGGCGATCCGCCGAGCGACGTGACGGCATCCACGATCGTCAAACAGCCGTGCTCGCGCGCGATGCCGATGAGCGTCTCCGCGTCGGACAGCGCACCCGTCGATGTCTCGGCGTGGACGAAACTGACGAGCGAGGCATCCGGGTTTGCCTCGAGCGCCCTCGACAGCTTTTCCGGTGAGACGGGCGAGCCCCAGTCGTCTTCAACCATCACGACCTCGGCGCCGCAGCGGGACGACATCGCCTCCATGCGGCCGCCGAACACGCCGTTGCGGCAGACGACGATCTTGTCGCCCGGCTCGATGAGGTTCACGAAGCAGCTCTCCATACCGGCCGTGCCCGGACCGGACACCGGCATCGTAAGCGGATTGGACGTCCGGAACGCGTACTGGAGCAGGCCCTTGATCTCATCCATCAACCCCACGAAGGTCGGATCGAGGTGGCCGACGGTCGGGCGCGCCATGGCTTCGAGCACCCGCCTGGGCACGTCGGACGGTCCGGGGCCCATCAAACGGCGGCGCGGCGGCTGAAAACTCTGGTATTGCATATCGGATGCGGGATGATTTCGGTATAGTCTGTTTGGCGTCCGGTGTGCCGGATGCCTTCATTATGATCGTACGAACGGTTCTGGCGTAATATAGCGCGGCGAAGTCTCTCCGGCTAGTCGCGTTCTACAGCGTAATACGTCGACGCAGGACCTGCCGCGTCCGATGAAGCCTGTCCCTATGCGCCGTCTCCGGCCGGACCGCCACACACGAACGTCTCGATCCCCATCCCCTGAAACGCGCCCACCTTGGCCGCCAGGGCGTGGTCGGCCTCCTCCGCCGAGGGCGCGTAGGCCACCTGGATGTGGTTCGACTTATGCCGGGCCATGAGCTGGTCGCGGGTGACGCCGTGCAGCACGGCGTGCATGATCGGCCACTGCGGCGTGGTCGACTGCCACCGCCGCTCCGTCTCCTCGCGCGGCAGCTCGACCACCGTAGCGCGTCCGACGTCCGCCTTCAGCCGGTCATCCTCGACGAAGATCCGGCTCCAGACGATTTCCCCCGGCTTGCTGACCCCCTTGACGGTCCCACCGCCCAGGCCGAAGTACATGGGCGGCTGCCGCTCGCTGACGGCGCCGGCGTAGCCGTCGATGAAATGCCGCGGCGGAGCCGAGCCGGAGATCTCGAACACCCAGACGTAGTCTCCGTCGTACGGGTCGCCCCATCGCACGTCGTGCAGGGTCGTTTCCGGATCGAAGCCGAGCGCCTTCCACACGCGATGCGTCACCAGCGCGTCGACTCCCGCGCATTCGTCCACTTCGTTGAAATGCGGCAGCGCGCGTCCGGCGTACAGCTCGCGCGTGCCGTCGCGGGAGGTGACGGGCGGGCGGTCCGTGTTGTTGAGCAGGCCTTCTGCCAGGTCCGATGCGGGAAGAAGATCTTTGAGCCCCTGTTGATACTGGATCCCTATCGTCGCGCACCCGAAGTCGTCGGCGATGCGCAGGGCGGCCACGTACGTCTTCAGCTGCAGGCGGATCTGCTCGTCGGTCAGTTCCGTGAGCGGATCCATGCCCGTATCGAACGTCATCCCCCGCTTCTCCAGCCACGACCGGCAGCGGTCCGCCTCCTCATCCGCCACCTGCATGGCCTCGTAGTAGAGCGCGCTCTGCGAGAGCCGTTCCTTGAAGATGCCCGTCGGGTGCAGGAGGTGATCCGGGACGATGGCGTTGTACATCCCCATACACCCCTCGTCGAACACCCCCATGATGGCCTTGTCCCGCTGCAATTCGTGCGCGATGCGCCCGCCGACCGTCAGCGGGTCGGGGGGCCAGTCGAGGTCCACGGCCGGACGCACGTGGCTCGTGTCGTGATCGATGGCGCCGTCGGACAACCACCGTCGCAGCTGCGCTGTGAAATTCAATGAGGTGAAATCCAATGAGGTGAAATCCGCTGACTCGAAATCCTCTACCCACAGCGTCGAATACGGCACGCCCGCCTTCGTGAGACTGCCGTTCAGGTTGAGCATCCCGACGAGCCCCGGCCACTGTCCGCTCCAGTTCGCCACCGTAAGAATCGGCCCCTCGTGCGTGGTGAGTCCGGCCAGCACGTGGTGCGAGTACTGCCAGGCCGCGCAGGCGACGATGAGCGGGCGGTCCCGGTCGATCTCCGAGAACACTTTCATGCCGAGCCGCTGGCTGTCGATGAAGCCGTGCTCCTTTTCCTCGTCATAGGCGGGACGGCGATCGACGGCATATCCCTCCGCCTCCACGGCGCGTACGATTGCCTGTTCGAGCTCGGCCTGCGCCGGCCAGCACATTCGGTTGGCCGAGAGACGGAGGTCACCGCTGGCGGTCAGGTAGATTCTGCTGCTGGACATAGGATCGGGATGGACTGAACGGTGCTCGCTGAGTTACTTTTCCTCGTTGATGGCCGCGACCTCATCCCGCAGGGCCGGGAGATGCTCGTCGAACCACTCGGCGTAGAAGGCTCGCAGATCGTCGACGTTGCGCTCCGCCGCAACGGGATACGGAAACGGTCCGTTCGGCAGCCCGCGGACTTCGAGCGCCACGCGCACGGCCCACGCCCCGGGCATCGACCGGACCGTTTCCACGAGTTCGTTGAGGAGCTGCTGGGCCACGCGTGCCCCCGCCGTGTTGCCGGACCGATGGCGGTAGACGAGGATGGCTACGAGTTCCGGGCACGCGCAGGCCGTCCCCGAAATCGTGCCGTCCCATCCCGCTTCGAGCGCCTGAAAGATCAGGTGATCCCCGCCGCAGATGAGCGACCATGCGTCGGACGGTTTTGCATCGGCATACGTCTGCATGGCGGCCTTGTCGAGGCTGCTGTCCTTGATCCCGATGAGATGCGGGATCTCGCGCAGCAACCGCAGGGCCGTCTGCGGCTCGAGCGGATTCGTAAAGCGGGCGAGATTGTAAAGCAGGCAGGGGTGATCGAGATGCGCCGTTACGTAGCGCACGTACGCCACGAGGTCGTGCTGGTCGTACCGGTAGAAATAGGGCATGGGGATCAGGAGCGCCTGCGCTCCGTGCTCGATGGCGTGCTCGCCGAGCTCGATGACGCCGCGCACCGTCGGCGCACCGACGGAGACGACATACGGGGCGCGGTCACCGACGTGGTCGGACGCCGTCTCCAGGTACCGCTTGCGTTCGGAAAGCTCGAAGTAGGGGTACTCGGACGTCCCGCCGCCGAAGCAAAACCCCTTCGTGCCGCCGTCGAGCAGAAAATCTATCAGCTCGCGGAGGCGCGGGGCGTCTACGCGCCCGTCATCGTCGACGGGCGTCACGGGTGCGGTGTAGAGTCCGCTGATACGTGGGAAATCGGCCATAACGGATGCGGGCTAGGAAGGCGCAGTGTAGAATCGCTC
>JBBDTI010000001.1:0-40459 GCA_040904565.1 Rhodothermales bacterium | reverse complement strand
GATTCACTCAGTGGGGTCGTCCCCGGTGGCAGCCGCTCAGAGGGAATTGCACAATAGGTGTTTCGGCGGGCGGTGTCAACGTGTCCAGCTCGACGGCCGCAGCCACTCCGACAGAAACTCGGCATACGACGGCACGTCGAGCTCCGAGCGGCGCTCGGCGATTTCGGCGTGCTCTTCCTCCTGGAGGCTGATCTGCTTGCGCAGACGCCCGAGCTCGGCGTCCACCTGCTCGAGTTCGCGATCGAGCGAGCGCTGCAGGCGCCGCTCTTCCGCGGGCGACAGTGCGTCCGGTACCTCGTCGCGGTACTGGGAGACGAGCCCGGCGCGCCACAGGTTGACGCGCGTCTTGCTCGCGTCGCTCATCTGAACAATCGCCCCGACTTCCCCGGGCGTGGCGTGCTCCGCGGTGCGGATGCCGGAGGCCTTCAATCGGACGATCACCTTGTGCGTGATGCCGTCGAACTCGCCCGCTTCGTCGATGAAGTGGTACTTCAGCTTCTCGTTCAGCGCCTCGTCCCGCAGCTCGTCGAGCCGCTCCTCTCGGCGCGATGCGTGGGAATCGAGCGTCTCCCGGCTGCGTTTCTCCAGCCGCTGCACCTCGTCGCGCAGGCTCCCCAGCAGCTGCTGGAAATAGGCGTCTTCGCGCGCGAGTCGGCGGGCCCGGTGCACGAACGGAAGCTTCCGGTAGCGCGTCCATCCCCACAGGCCCACGCCGGCCACGCCGACTACCGCGACGAGAAGTGCGATGGCGACGGAATCGACCACCTGCGTGAGCGCGACGACGGCCAGTATCGCGGCCGAGATCGGATAGATGAACCGCTCGAAGGCGTCCTTTTCTTCCCGCGGGACCGTCTCCCGCCGGTGTGCGTCCGGCACCACGTCCACGTTCGACACGACGAGCTCCAGCGGCGGGATCTGTTCAGGCGGCAGGTAACAGGCGCGGCGGAGGGCGTCGACCTGATCGGCGAGGGCGTCGATGCGGTGAAGCTCCTCGAACAGCGCCGAGCCGTCCGGATCGATGAGATCCGACGACCGGAAGAGCAGGTTTTCGCCCGTGTCGTACCGCTCCCAGAGATCCGGACGCGCGGCGACGGCCCGCAGGCCCGTGTCGACCACGAGCGCCGCGAACCGGTCGAGATACGGACCGGAATGATGCTCGTCGCGATCGGGATGCTGATAGTTGCGGTGGCCCACCTCCGGACTCTTCCGTCCCCACAACGCGGGCACGAGCATCGTGTCGTAATCCACGAGCCGGAGTCCGCCGTCGTCCTCCACGAGCACGTTCCCGTGCTGCAGGTCCCCGTGCGCGATCTCCGCCTCTTCGAGCGCCTGCACCATCCTGCGCCAGCGAGCGATCAGGTCGTCCATCGCGCCCTCGTCGTCACGGTGGCGGGCGACGTACGCGTTCAGTGCCTCCGCCTCGATCCATTCCATCTTGAGGATCGGGTAGCGTTCCCCTTCTACCTCGATGCCGCCTTCCTGATAGTCGAACGGCACGGTATAGGACAGATCCACCGCCAGGAGATGCTCCGCGACGGCACGGTACCTGGACTCCTGGTCCCGCACGTCCGTCACGAAGCACTTTACGGCCCACCGCGCGCCGCGCGAGACGAGGGGAAAGACGACGGCGAAGGCCCCCGTGATCGCGCGCGGGAGGCCGAGCACGGTCTCCTCCGGCTCCGCCTCCCGCAGGATGGGATCCGTAAAGGCCGATTCGGGAAACTGTACGGCCTCCTGATAGGCGCCGGGGGTCGGATAGCTCATAAGCGGATGATTACGGCGGTAGTGTCGTCGTTACTTAGAGGATGGTCGTCGCCGCGCCTCGCGGCTGCGGCGAATCGCTCGAACGCACCGCGTGCCCGATCATCGGGCACGCTGTCACCGGGCGCCTCACCTGGTCCATCGGCTGATGGTCCGTCGGCGCAGGCAAGTAGCGACCGCCATGCGTCCCGCTCCTCGCGGCGCGCCAGCATCCAGGCGGCCAGCGCGTCGGTGGTGAGCATGAACGCATCGCCGGCGTGCCAGGTGCCCTCGGTGGCCACGGGGGCTTCCATTGCGGCGGCACCCGCGCTGTCGTCCCTCGAGGCATGGCTCGAAAGCAGCGCCGGGCGGTTGTGGAAGGCGTCGGCCCGCGTGAACGGCCAGCTCAGGCGGAGCGCGCCGCCGCGGATGAGAAACAGGCAGCAGTCGCCGAGACTTTCGGCGCGCCACGATCCGCCGGGACGGGAATCTATATGGCCGGGGCGGGAATCGGTGCCGGCCGCTGAAATTTCCACGCCCAGCACGGCGGCGTGCGAGCCCTGGGCGGCTTTGGCTTCGACGTACCATCGATCGTCCGGCGGCGGGGTCCAGCGTGCGCGGGCCGCGGCGGCGGACTCGATCAGGTCGCCGTGCTTCAGGTACTCGGCGACCCACGCGCGGGCCCATCCACCCGAGAAAGCCGACTCGGTCGCCCCGTCGGCGATCGCCGCGCGGAAGGGAAGCCGGTCGGGATCGGACGTTGCGAAGGCGTCTTCGTATTCGTCGTCGGTGTGGCCGGACTTCGGGACGTGGAACGTGTGGACTTTAATTGGCATCAGCGAAGGTTGCTCGGGCGGGTGCCGATCTCGAGAAAGCGAACGAGCGAGGCCGGGTCGGCATTGAACACGAATCCGCGCGTGTCGAGGTTGACCCGGTAGCCCTCCTGCTCCGCGGCGGCGCGCATCGAGAACGGCAGCGGACTCGACATCTGAAAGAGCTGCAGCGCGTAATCTTCCCGCGGTAGCTCCGCGGCCGCGTCGGGCAATTCTACGGCCGGCGCCTCCGAGGACGACAGGTGCACGTTGAAGAGGAGCGCCTCCCCGTCGTCCGTCGCGAACGAGCGGAGCTGTCTGGCGAATTCGAGCGGATCGCCGTCGGTCGCCTCCCCGTCCGTCACGTTCACTACGATGGGCGGAAAATCGTGTGGATGGAGATCGATCCAGTCGCGGACGATCTGGGCGGCCAGGTCGAGCGCCTGGCACATGGGCGTCCCGTTCTTCGCGCGCGGATCGAACCAGATGGGGAATTTGACCTTCCTCTGCTTGCCGTTGACCTGCCGGACGCGCTGCTCCAGACGAAGCGGCCGCTCGGCGAGATAACTGATGGGGACGAAGTTGGGGGCTGTAGGGGACTCGGCGGCGGGACGGATGAGTGGCTGCACGCGCTCCCCGTAGCCGACGATGCCGACGTGGAAGTAGTCGCGCACGCCGTCTTCCTTGGCGCAGCGGAGGACGAGGTTCTGGAGGAGGCTGTTAACCGTGTCGGCGAGGACGCGGGCCTTGCTGGAAGCGGCGTCGCCGCGCTGTTCAGCGCCTCCGAAGACGTCTTGCATCGAGGCCGACTGATCCAGCAGAAACAGGATCGCGGTCGGCGAGGAACGGGAAATTTCAGCTGAATAGGCCATGCAGCAGGAAATGGATGAAACGTCGACGTCCGGCGCGGGACATCCGGCGGGAGACTTCGGTCGCGAAGGACGTCCTTGCCGGGCGGGCCGGCGTCAGTTCCGGCCGCGGCCGCGCTGTCGGGGATCGAACTCGATCTTCTCGCGGGCGGGCTCGTCTTCCTCGATCCCGAGGATTTCGCGGGCTCGCGCCAGCGCGAGATCGTCCCATGACCCGTCGTCGTACTGAATCCAGACGACATCCTGAAAGATGTCGAGTTTCTGGATAGTGCCTTTGCCGGACGATGTTTCGATGGGCGTGTCGACGCGCGGAAAATCCTTCAAGACGGCCATGTACTGCTCGAGCTCGTAATTGAGGCAGCACTTCAGTCGTCCACACTGTCCGGATAGCCGAACCGGATTGAGGGGCAGGTTCTGGATCTTCGCGGCCTGCGTGGAGACGGGCTTGAACTCCTGCAGCCACGTCGAGCAGCACAGCTCGCGGCCGCACGACCCGATGCCGCCGAGTCGCGCGGCCTCATCGCGCGCCCCGATCTGGCGCAGCTCGACGCGGGTGCGGAACCTGGAGGCCAGATCGCGGACGAGCTGCCGGAAATCCACCCGGTGATCCGCCGTAAAATAAAAGGTGATCTTCTTGTGGTCGAACTGCCATTCGACGTCGACCAGCTTCATGGGGAGGTCCAGCTTGTCGATCGCCTTACGCCCGACGTAGAACGCATCGGCTTCCTCCTCCTTGTTCTCCTCCCACTTATCGATGTCTGCGAGTCCGGCCGAGCGAATGATGCTCGGAAACTGCGTATCTTCTTCGAGTCCCTTCGACTTAACGCGGAGGCGAACGAGCTCGCCGACCATGTGGACCGTACCGAAATCGACGCCGCGGTCCGCCTGCACGATCACGAAATCACCTACGTGCAGGTCGAGCTCACGCGTATTGCGGTAGATCCCTTTTCGTCCGGCTTTGAAGGTGACCTCGACGAGGTCGTAGAGGACGGGGGGCCCGCTGACGCCGATTTCCGTGAGCCAGTCGTAGACGTGCATGGCCGGGCAGGCGTCCGTTCCGCAGGAGCCGCCGGAGCCGCAGCCGGCCGCACCGTCGCCGGAGGCGCAGCCGCCGGACCCACATCCGCCGGAGCCTTCTCCGCCGGTGCCGCAGTTGCCACAGGACATATCTATAACGACGTGTGATGAGCGTACTTCAGGCCGACTTCCGCAGCGGCTCGTCGCTCAGCGGCAGATAGAGTTTGCCGCTGTGGGGGCCGCGCATCGCGGCAGCGAGCGTTTGTGAAAGTACTGTTAACGTCAGGGTAACGTGTACGTTTCGCTCGATCAACTCGACGGCCTCTTCGAGGATGGATGCCATGGCCTCCAGGTCGGCATCCGGCAGGTTGTCGTTGAACTTCGCGATCGCGTCGCGCTGGTCCACGTTCACGAGGGGGGCGTCGTCGCCGAGCGAGCGGTAGAGCACGAGATCGCGCACCCACCGAAGCATGAGCTCGAGGACGTGCTTGACCTGATCGCGCCCCAGGCGCGCCGTCTGCTCGACCTGGTCGGCGAGCCTGTCGACCTTTTTCGCGTACGACATCCGGAAGAAATCCAGCACCAGCTCGCGCAGCCCGCGCAGCTCCTCGTTCTGCGCCAGGTCCAGCGCGGCCGTATAGGACCCGTCCGCCATGCGGGCCAGCGTGGCGGCGAGCGCCGGCTCCGTACCCTCGCGTTCGACGAGCTCCTGCTCGATCGCCTCGGGTGCCAGTGGATCGAACCGGAAGCGCTGGCAGCGCGACAGGATGGTCGGCAGCATCCGGTCCGTGCGGCTCGTCGTGAGGATGAAGATCGTCCGCGGCGCCGGCTCTTCCAACAGCTTCAGGAAGGCATTGGCGGCCTCGGTGCGGAGCAGGTCGGCGTCCGTCATCACGGCGATCTTGTACTTGCCTTCGACCGGCTTGAAGCTCATCTCCCGGCGCACCTCCTCGTGCATGCGCGAGACGGTGTAGAGGGCCTGCTTGTTGGTGGACTTCGTCGGATCGCCCAGCGTGGGGCGCCGCACGAAATCCACCGCGGCATAGGGATTCTTCCCGAGAAGGCGAATCCGCTCGCCGACGTCCTCCAGATCCGTGTCGGACGGATAGGGAAAGAGGATGTGGAGGTCCGGGTGCACCATCCGGCTCACCTTCGTACACGGCAGGCACTTGCCGCAGGCCTCCGTGCCGCCGCGCTCGCAGAGCAGCGTCTTGCCGTACTCGATGGCCACGGCTCGCTTCCCGACGCCGTCCGGCCCGTGGAACAGGTACGCGTGCGCGATCCGCTCGCTGGCGATGGTAGACTTCAGCGCCTCGATCGTGCGGCGCTGGTCTATGATGGAGGTCCAGGACATGGTATCGATCTACGAAGGGATTGGGCATGAAGTTCGGCCGTGGAGGCCTGTAACTCCACGGCGGCCGACACGGAACTGAAATAACCAATTAACGTATTCATTATGTATATTGGTGGTCCGGAGCGCCCATCCCTGGACGCCTCCCAAAGTAACCTTCCCCCGAAAGGACCTAGCTTGTTTGAAACGGTAATTTTCAGAACCTCGATTGCCAACAGGCCATTTTAGAAGCCGTTGCACGACAGGGGCGCGTGATCATCCATCGGGAGACATACTTGAATCCTATCCAAAAACTCATGCGACCAGAAAAATTGCCCGAGAATAGGTACGAGATCAAATCCATTTCTTTTATCAGGGCAATATCCAGCACGGTTCGTCGTTTTAAAATGACAGTTACATCATCGAGGCCTATGTGTGATGGTTGACGGTGTCGCTCGATTCGCCGTCACAAGTCAACAAGGCAGATTAAGATACGCACTGCTGAATACCTTCAATCCGACTTGACTTCACAATGCCGGAACGAAATAAACTTCGTAAGAAAATTAAGCGCACAAATGGGAGCGAACGGCCGTTGCTGCGGGACGTTGCCTATGAACGCCTAAAAGAAGCCATCCGGGACGGTGAACTCCAGCCGGGTGAAGCGCTCTCTGAGACGCGGCTTTCAGAGGCTCTGCAAATTAGCCGGACGCCGATTCGCGAGGCTCTGCACCAGCTTGCGCAGGAGGGACTGGTTCAAAACCTGCCTAATCGTGCGATGACGGTCGCGGCTCCATCGATGCAGGAAGTATTGAACGTTCTCCACGTCCGATCGCTCGTTGATCCCGAGATCTCCCGGTTGGTCGCCGATTCGGCGTCTCCGGAAATCATCGAAGTGTTGCAAGAGGCCGTAGATCAAATGGATGCGGCAGCCGAGAACGGAGATCGCACAGCCTGGTCGAGGGCAGACACGATTTATCACGAGATGCTGACGAACGCGTGTCCTAACGCCCTGTTGGGCCAGCTAGCCCTCCAGATGCGCAATCGTATTCATTACCTTGCTACGGACTCTCAGACGACGTCCGGGCGGCTGATGGAGTGCACGGAGGAACATCAGGTGGTTATTGATGCCATCTCGGAACGCAATCCGACGGCGGCACGCGATGCCATGGAAAAGCACATCGAAAAGCTTCGGTCCAGCTTCTTTAAGCGGCTGGCACACGCATAGGTGTTTCCATCCCGCATCGGACCGGTGTCGTCATACATACGCGCTGCCGCCACGCGGTGCGGTACCTGATGGAACTAACGGACAGGCTGGTTAACGGCCGCGCTTCGTTGAAATCAGGATCACTCCGTTACCGCCCCGTGAACCATACAATGCCTTCGCGTCCACATCCTTCAGCACTTCAATTCTGGCGATATCGTGGACGTTCACGCCGCCGAGACCGCCGCGATCTGCCTGCGTCATCGGCATACCGTCAACTACGTAGAGGGGTTCATTGCTGCCCATAAACGATGATGTTCCCCGGATGCGGACCGACAACATACCCCCCGGTCCCTCCACGACATCTACGCCGGCCACCTGGCCTCGCAACAACTCTTCGATATGCGTTATCGACCGTCCCTCTGCCTCTTCTTCGCCGATAACGGAACTCCAGTCCACGTCCCTAGCAGCAGCGGCCGACACCCCGCCAACCCTGCGATCCGTTTGCTGCCTCTCAGTCTCCTCGGCGATCTCCTGTTCATTCGCCCCGTCTCGGTCGGCCGTAGCCTGACTCTGAACGCATCCCCAGGACAACACCGCCGTCAAGCATAGGAGCACTACCGTAAAAAGGTTTCGGCGAAGCTTCATCTCGACACCTCCCAAGCGGCTTGGCTGTGATGTGGTATACATTGTGAAACCCTCCGGTGAACGCTGCTGTTCCCATTCTTTGCCGGAGGAGGGATGGCTAAGCGGTCGAGGAGCATCCGTCTACCCGGAGCGCAAATAATCAGGTATCGAGTTCCTGACACAACCCATTCATAATATTTGCCAGGCTTGCGTCGCCGGGCCGGTGCTCTCTCGCGGTGCTTAGAGCACGGCGGGCGTCCTCGCATTGGCCGGCCGCGGCATAGGCGAGCGCCAGATTCTTCCAAACGTCCACGCGGCTCCGATCGACCTGCAGGATTGCCTGAAACAGATCGATGGCCGTCTGCACGTCACCCTCCGCGAGCATCATCTCTCCTACAATCTTCTGAACCCTCAGGTTGGTCGGCTCCAGGATGGCCGCACGGTTGAAGGCCTGCATCGCCCGATCCCGCTCGTCGGCCATACGAAACAGCTCACCAAGTTTGATCCAACCATCGACCGACGTGGGGTTTTGGGCTGCGATGCTCTGGGCATCGGTAATTCGGTTCATCAATTCGCGCGAAGAGTCGGCTCGAGCCATGTAATAGTCGGATTCGCCTTCGCGTCCAAGGCGCAGCAGCACCTGCGCCAGATTATTCTGCGCCGGGTAATGGAGGAGGCGCCCATCAGCCGCTCGTTTCAGGTACTCGACCGATTCTTCCAGTCGACCCATCTGATAGAGCTGCGAACCTACGGCATACTGATAGTTTGACTGGTTCGGTTCAAGCGCGAGCGCTCGCTGGGAATGCCGAAGGGCCTCCTCCAGTTGTCCGGTCTCTTCCAGGAGCTGTCCGTACATCATATGCGCGGTCGCGTTTGTGCTGTCCAACGCGATGGCCTGCTCGTACGCGGCGCGTGCGCTGTCCGCTTCGCCCATTCGGTAAAAGGATTCGCCCATCTTCACGAACAGATCCGAACTGGGCTCGACGGATTGCTCCTCTCGGTAGTACTTCAGAGCAGCTTCGACGTCACCGCGCTGCAGCTCGATATCACCCAATCGAAGCCGTGCCTCGGGATAGGCGGGATCCCGTTCTATCGCCTCATGAAATGCCTTCCTGGCGGCGTCGATGCGGTTCACCGCGGTGTAGACTCTCCCGCGGTTGAAGGGAATGACCGGCGCGCCTGGCGCGTACGTCTCGGCGCTGTCGAGAAGCGCCATGGCGCCCTCGTAGTTTCCCTGCTGAAAGGCGCGCTGTCCTTTAATCAGCAGATCCTGAGCGCGAGGGTCCAAGATTTCGGATGCCGACGACGGGTTCGCCCGCACCTCTGTTTTGCCTCGGTCAGCTGCTTGCGAGGATTCCTCGGACGCACAACCCGTCATGGAAACGATGTAGAGCCCGGATAGGAGCAGGGGGCATATGGTTCTAATCAGGTACATCTCGATCTCTTCTCATCGTTCGTTCGATGCAACGTTCGCCAAGGCGCGCCGGCACTGCGCGCCGAACGTTACCGACCGTTATTGGGCCGGATCGGACCGGCTCCATTTCGACACGAGATCACCGGACCCTTCGACGAGCAACACTTCCTGATTTGACGCTACACGCTCGATCCGTTCAACACGCCCGCTCGGCCAGGTCACCTCCAACGTGGACACGTCTCGGTGTCGGCCCAACCCGAAGGTGGCGGTCTTTTCTGAATCGGAAAGGTAGCTGAATCCCGCTCGCACGCGCCGTTCCATCGTATGCCCGGGGATTGCGGCGAGAATCCGAGCACCTACCCCGTCCCGATTGCTCTCGGTACCTTGCAGCCGCACACGAAGAAAGGCGCCGCCGTCGAGATCGTTGCGCCACAGGTGCGCCGGACCGTCATTTTCAGTGACCAGCATGTCGAGGTCCCCGTCCCGGTCGACATCACCGACCGCAAGGCCACGAGCCAGCATCCTCTTCGAAAGAGGCCCATGCGCCGTCTCGAATTCGTCGAATACGCCGTCTCCTCTATTCACGAAGAGTTGAGGACGTTCTCTGAACGTGACCCCCGCCTGCATAGATGCGATCTGTTCGATAACGTTCCCATTGGCCAGCAGGAGATCCAGATCAGTATCGAGATCTATGTCGAAGAGAACGAGGCCGAAAGTGAGCGTCCCTCTGGACGGGAAACCGACGCCCGAAACCGCGGCGCGATCGACGAAGAATCCTCCTTGCTCGTGTCGCCAGACGCTCACCGTCTCCTGGGAGAAGTTGCCAACGAAGATGGACAATTCCCTCGTGCTGTCCACCACGCCTACGTCAACGCCCATTCCCGCGCGCGGAGTGCCGCGTTGATCAAATGCTACGCCGCTCCGTGTCGCCGTTTCCGTAAACGCCCCCTCTCCGTCGTTCCGAAAGAGATAATTACGGCCTCCGTCGTTCGCGACGTAAACGTCCGGCCATCCGTCGTTGTTAAAATCCAGCTCCGTAACGCCCAGACCTCGCGACCCCACCAGCTCGATGCCGTTGTGGAATCCCGCAGATTCACCGGCGTTTACAAACTTGCCTCGACCGTCATTACGGTAGAAGCTATCGGCGACACCTCGGTACTGGCGCGGGTTGCAGAAATCCCGCCGCCCCGCGTGCTCGCATTCAATATCGGTGTCGGCGGACCACGCGACGTAGTTCGTCACATAGATGTCCAGGTGTCCGTCCCGGTCCGCATCAAAGAATATCGCGGACGTGCTCCACCGTGCAACGTCGGCGATTCCGGCCTCTCGACCGATCTCCGTGAACACACCGCCATCGTTCCGGAAGAGCAAGTTTTCCTGGAGGGTCGTAAGCAAGAAATCGGGATCGCCGTCGTTATCGTAGTCGGCGACCGCGATGCCCATTCCGTATGCGCGAACATCTGAAAGGCCGGATTCTCTCGTTACGTCCCTGAACGTACCGTAGCCGACGTTCCTGAAGAGGGAAACGGCAGGCACGTCTTCAACGGGACGAGAGGGTAAACTACCTCCTCCCACGAGCAGAATGTCCAGCCATCCGTCGCCGTCGTAGTCGACAAAGGCCCCGCCGCTCCCCATAATCTCGGGAAACCACTTCTCCCCGAATCCTCCATTAGAATGACGAAAAGCCGCCAGTCCGGCAACTTCCGTCACGTCGGTAAAGAAGGTGGGGGCTACCACGCGGCCGGCGTCCGATCGGTCGGGTACGCCGGCCGGTCCGGACGAGTCGTCGCTACTACAAGCCGTACCCAGCAGAACTATGCCGAGGACCGCCCTGTACAGCATATCCCGTCCGAAACTCGATCCCATTCGGTCCCTGCATCACTCAAAGCCCAAGAACGTGAACCCGACACGGAAAATCAGATTGCTCATGCTGCGCTGGGCGTCACCGGAGTATTCGATGGTGTGTACAATAAAATCCTGCTCCATGAATCCCGCCAGCGCGTGACTGTAGCGCACTTCGGGTTCCAGTGCTATCCCGAGCGAGGGAAACTGCACTCTGTAGCCGGCGCCTATGTTGATCCGGGTGTACTTCGTCGAACCTTTTTCGTAGTCCAGCACGGTTCGCAGCTCCGCACGATTGGCAGCTACGTAGTTAACTTCCGGACCCAGGAGTACGTACGGCGAATTTTCGTCCGCCGAAAACCGGTATCGCAGGTCGAACGCGAATCCCGCGACGCGGAAGTCGCCCTCAATCGGCGAAAAGATTTCGACCCCATCCAGTTCCCATGAAAAATCGTTTTTCTGAAAGAACATGGATGGCCGAATATCGATTTGACCGACCGGGAAGTTATAGAACAGTCCGGCGTTGACGCCCCCGGTGCTCTCGAACGAGTTGCTGGGACCGGAGTAGTTCGGCTGGCTGATCACGTTGAGCCCATATCCCAGCGAAGCACCTAGCTGGGCATGCGCGGCAAGCGTTAGGGTTAGCGATCCGACAAGGAATAGCACGATGGAACGAACGGCTCTTCGTACCGGCGCCGACCAATCAAAATCTTGTGCGTGAGTAACATTCATGGACTTTCAGGATCTCGTGCTGAGTGATTAGCGGCTCAGAAGCTCGGCTACCAGCCTGGATTCTGCTGGAGGTTGGCCAGGTTAATCTCATTCGGAGGGATTGGATACAGCAACATGTGCGACTGAACCTGATACATGTCGCCCGTCACCTTTCGATCGCGGTTCCTGAACCGATTTCCGTGTTCTCGCATGACCGAGACGGCAAAATCGGAACCGAATCTCTTGAGATCGAACCAGGCGTGGCCTTCGCCCAACAGTTCGATCAGTCGCTCGTGCAGGATGGCATCGCCGAGGGCATCTCCGGTCGAGATCCACGACGTCGCCGAACGAGGATAATTCCCGAGGTCGACCGGTCCCAGACCTGCCCGTTCTCGGACCCTGTTCAGATACGTCTGCGCCGTGCCCGCGTCACCAAGGCGCCAGCTCGCTTCCGCCGCCGAAAGCAGCACGTCTGAGAAGCGAAAGAGCACCCAGTTGTTCATCGATTCGCCGGTAGAATTCACCGTTTCGGGAAAGTAGTATTTGAACAGATACGGGAGCGAATCGCCGGCTACTTGACCGGTGGATAGGTCGGACGGGGGCCAGGCAATCTCCTGGAAGCTGCTGTTTTCCTCGTCGATGAACCATCCGATCCCCTGCTCGAACCGGCCGTCGCCTTCTTCGAAGCTCGCGATGATGTCCGGAGTGGGCATCAACCAGCCGTTGGACGTCGTAGGAGGATGCGCATCCGGCAGCAGACCTCCCTGGCTAATTTTCTGCCCCGCATTATTAGGCAGAGTGATGTTCCACATATCCAGGTCGGGCTGGCCGGCCAACGAGGGGTTATATTGAATCTCCCAGAGCGACTCGTCGTTGTTCTTGTTCGCTGGATCAAAGACGTCGCGGTAGCCATCCAGCAGCCTGTGAGGGAAGGTGCCGACGTCCAGGTCTTCGAACTCGCTCAGCGCCGCGGCATATTCGGCCGTGAGCAGGTAGGTCCGCCCAAGGAGAAACTTCGCCGCTCCGCGCGTAATGCGACCGCTGGTGTCGTTAATCGGAAGACCCGGGATGGCGGCCTGAAGATCCGAGATGACCTGCTGGTAGACGGCCTCCACGGAGGAACTCCCCCCTTCGGGTGCGGCCTCTTCAGGAGTCCTTGCGTCGCGCAGGATAATGGGCACTCCGCCCCAAGCCTGTCCCGCGAACCAGTACGCAAAGGCCCTCATTGTCAGCGCTTCCCCCTTGATCCTGGCCTTGACGGCGTCGTCTTCGAATGCGACGTCGTCGATCCGAGACAGGATCACGTTCGCCTGGTTGATCAGGTCGTACGAGTCGTCCCACAGGTCGTCGGAATTCCCATTGGATGCGACCATCGTGAACTCGTCCGTCTGCGGATCACCTCCGACCGTATGGGGGAGGTTCACGTCGAAGTGCTTCGTCGTCGTCGGGCCTCGCCGGTCGGTGAGGTTTCGGTAGTTGTGCGAGCCGACGAGGCTACGCATCTCCACGTAGACGCCGTTGATTGCCTGCTCAAAGTCTCCCTGACTCTGGTAGAAGTTGGCTGTCGTGGCGAAGGACTTGGGTTCGGGCGTCAGAAAGTCCTCGCAGCCGGTAACGACCAGGAGACAACCCATTGCCAAGACCGGAAGGATGTAGCTTGAGAATTTCATCATATCTCTGACTGATAAAAAATGGCGAATCGTCGGATCCGAGCGGACACCCTACGGCGTCCGCTCGCGGCGCTCGGCACCGTCCCCTTAGAAGGACAGGTCAACGCCGACCGTGAACTGCCTTGGCAGCGGGTAGTTACCGTCGTCCCTTCCGGGGCTGTTAGACGCATCGCCGAGATCCGTTGCCTGCGGGTTACTCGGATAGGGCGATATCGCAAACAGGTTATTGCCTGATAAATAGACGCTCGTCCCCGCAAGGCTTCCCGCGAGATTGTAGCGAACCGTCAGACTCCTCAACCATATGTGGGACGCATCCCACAAGAACATGGTGTGCTGCGTGTCGCGATACTGCTGGCGCGGCGCGGCCCCACCGATCGGAGTCGGCGTGAGCCCGTCGCCTGGCTGCTGCGGCGAGCGCCAGAAATTCTTGACGTAATCCGCGTCGACATTGAAGAGTCCGTCGATGTTGCGTGGGGTCGTGATCCACTCGGTGCGCAGATTCGTACCTCCGAACTCGCCGTTGATCAGCGCGCGGATGTTAAAGCGCCCGATGCTGACGCTGTTCTGCACGCTGAAGCTGAAGTCCGGGTACGCATCCCCCAGAATCGCATAATCGCCCACGGGGTCCATGACATCTTCGGTCATTTTACCGTCCCCGTTGAGATCCCGCCAGATCATGGTGCCCGGGACGGCACCCGCAAAGCTGGCCGTCCTGTCTATCTGTTCTTGCGAGGTGTAGATGCCGTCCACGACGAAGCCGACATACGTGGCCATCGGCAATCCCTCTCGGTGGAGGTATTCGGCCGGCCACGTGGTATACCTGATATCGTTGCCGCCAGGCAGTGAGACGATTTCGTTCTGATTCAGCGCGAAGGTGACCGTAGAATTCCACCGGAAATTATCGCGGTTCACGTTGGCGGAGTTCATGCTCACCTCGACGCCCCGATTTCGGACCTCTCCGGTGTTTTCGGTGACGGAGCCGAATCCGGCAATCATGGGCAGCTCCCGATTAATGAGAAGCTGCGTGGTGTTGCGCTGATAGAAATCGATCGCCATGTCGAGGCGGTCGTACAGGACGGCGTCTATACCGAGATTGACTTCCTGCGTTTTCTCCCAGGACAGGGCGGTATTGCCCATGGTAGCCAGGAAGCGTCCGGCCGCGGCGTCGCCGTTCAGCACGTACTCCGTGTCGTTGACGACGCCCAGGCTGGCGTAGTTGCCGATCTGATTGTTTCCCGTCTCGCCGAAGGAGGCTCGCAGCCTGAGTTGCTGCACGTCGGAGACGTCTTGCATGAAGGTCTCGTTATGCAGATTCCAGGCCACGGCAGCGGACGGGAACGTCCCCCATCGATTGTCCTGTCCGAACCGTGAGGAGCCGTCTGTCCGAACCGTACCCGTGAAGATGTATCTGTCGTAGAGGTTGTAATTCAACCTTCCCAGCCACGATGCGAGAGACCACTCGGATTCATCCGAGAAGCCTTGAATCCGCGACGCCACGTTGAACGTCCGAATCGCATCACCCGGAAAAACACCTGAGAACGACGAGCCATTGTTGGTCTGCTGCTGCAGCGTGAAGCCGCCCAGCAGATCGATCGCGCCGGGACCCAGATCGGACTGCCAGTTCATCGTCGTTTCACTCAACCAGTTCAGATACCGGTCCGTCCCGATATCGCCGTCTGGAACGGAGGGCGCCGGCTGGTTGATGCTGCCTACCGTGGAGGGGTTGAATACGTCGACGTTCGAATTTCGAAAGTCCACGTTGAACTGGGAACGGGCGCGTAGGCCCGCGATGAATTCGTAATCAACATACGCGCTGGTAACCGCCCGAAGCGTCCGCATGTCGTTGGTCACCTGCTCGAGGTAGTGGACCGGGTTGGCATCTGACCAGACGCCCGTGCAATTTACTCCCGGCTGGGCCTCGTCAGGAGACTCGATCGGGCAGAGCCTCCACGGGGCCCCTCCTCCGGAGCCGCGACCCGTGCCTCCGAAATTCAGATCCCGCTGCGTGTATGAGGGGGCCACGTTGAGGCCGACGGTAAGCTGATCGGTCAGATTCGCGTCGGCATTGGCGCGCAGGGACACGCGGTTGAAGTCATGCCCGACCATGAGGCCTTCGTTCCGCGTAAAACCAAGCGAGAAGTAGGACCGGATCTGATTGGTGCCGCCGGATGCCGACATATGCACGTCGTGGTGGCGCGAGACGTCGAGGACCTCATCCCACCAGTTGGTGCCTTCACCATAGGCGCTCGGATCCCGGTACTCCGGCGGAATCTCGCTCGCCGCTCCTTGCGCGACGCGGTCGGCCCAGATGAAGTTCTGAAATTCCACGAACTGGCGAGCATTGGCCGGATCGGGCACGTCCCGGGCCCACGGCGTGTTCCAACCGGTCGATGCCGAAAGGTTGAACTCGAGCGGACCGTCCCGGCCGCTCTTTGTCGTGATGATTACGACGCCGTTGGAAGCCCGCGATCCGTAAATCGCCGTAGCGGAGGCGTCCTTGAGGACGCTGATGGACTCGATGTCTTCCGGCGAAATCTCAGCGAGCGGGTTCCGGCGCGATGTGGCACCCTCGCTCTCGGGCTGAGGCAGGGCAAAGCCGTCGATTACGTACAGCGGCTCCCCGCCTGCTCCCACGTTTCCCGTACCTCGCACCTTTATGCTGGGCCCGCCGCCGGGAATGCCGGATCTGTTTGAAACGGTGACACCGGCAATCTGACCCTCCAGTGCCTGATCTACGCTACTGAGCGGCCGTCCCTGCAGCTGCTCCATGTCGACGCTTGCAACCGCTCCGGTTACCGCCTGCCGCTGCTGGATACCGTAGGCGATAGCCACCACTTCGTCCAGCTCGATGGCGCCTGGTGCGAGCGGGAAGTTGACGACCGTCGTTTCGCCCGCCTCGACCTGAATGCCCACGATCCGTTTCGTCACGTAACCGATGAAGGAAGCTTGCAGGTCATACGTGCCAGCCTCCAGCCCGGAGATCGAGTAGCTGCCGTCGGGGCCCGTCGCGGCGCCCGTCTGCGTGCCGACGATGACCACGTTCACGCCGGGCAGCGTTACTCCGCTGAGGCTATCCGACACCGTGCCTGTAATTCCTCCTGTCTGCGCCCATGCCAACCCGGGCAACATCACGGACGCGATGAGAAGGATGCTCGCCAGTATTGATTTCGTTAGCTGCATAGCTATGCACTCTAGCGGTGAATTATTGAACACTTTATGGGCGGGTACTTTAGCGGGGCGTTCTCCATGGTCTCGGCAAATCCGGCAGCGTGAAAACGCTCCCATGGCGAATGACCTTGCGCGTCGATTTCGTACGGAATCAGTTTCTGTATACAAAACATCCTTTTCTGTCTACGACCCACATACAGGCGTTGTGCAGAATTAACACATTGCACATACGCAAAGTCAAGGCAGTTCGAAATTTTGTTTATCAATGAATGCTCGAGCCGCTGTGTGCGAGCCTTAGATTCCTGTGGACGTGCGTCGCAGTGCCGATGTCCGCGGACGCTTTAAGCCCGTTGCTAATTCGATCCTTCCAGCAACGAATCGGGGATGGCCTCCGGACCAGCCTCCAGGAACAGGAACAGGTCGCGCATCTCATCGCGACTCAGGTTGTTCAGCAATCCGGCCGGCATGGCCGAGACCGAGGATTCTTCTCGCGAGGCAATCTCCGACCGGGGGATCGCGACCTGTCCGCCACCGGGAATCTGTACGACCACCTCTGAGGCATCTTCGCGATAGATCGTCCCGGAAATACGCTCGTCGTCGGTCGTCGTGATCTCCTCCACGGTCCACAGATCCGAGATCGTCTCGGACGGGCGAAGCACCGCCTCCACGAGGTCTTTCCGTGAGAAGCGCTGACCGACCGTCGTTAGATCCGGACCGTATTCCTGCCCGAGAGGACCGAAGGTGTGGCACGTGCCGCAGAAGGCTTTTTGGTACGCCTCAGCACCGGCTGAAGGATCGCCTTCGAAACTGTGCGGACTGAATATCAGATGTTCTTCGAGCTCCTCGTCGGAGAACCATACTTCATATTCCGGGCCACGGAATCGTGGGCCGTCCTCCCCCTCTGCGATTCGCAACGTAAGCTGGGGTACTCGTTCGTCGATCATCTCCTGGACATCCGGCGGCTGGTATGCGGCGAAGTCTTCGAGCATGTACGTCAGGTAACCCACGAAGCTGGCGCCGCCTTTCCACTGCTCGTCTCGTACCTTTTCGAACCAGCTGATCATGTGCTCCCGCGCCGTGTCGTCCCAGCCGGAGCGAAGGTTACTCAGTGCATAGGCATAGAAGATCTGTTGCTCGCGGTCGTTCTCCGGATTGTTCAGCTCCGACGCAATCTGGGCTACGGCATCGCCGGATTCCAGGTGGACCAGCGTGCGGGCGATCTCTCGGTTCAGACGCCAGTCTCCGGTCGGAAACCGTTCCAGAAATATTTCCGCCATCCGCAAATACGGTCCGGGTCTATCATCTCCACGTCGGCTACTCCGCGCAAACTCGAGCCCGTGATCCTCCAGCATCGTAAGCTGCATGACGCGGATGAGGGCAAGCAGATCGCTGTCGGAGGGATGAGCTTCAAGCAGCTCGACCTCACGTTCGACGAGGAACCGTACGTCCTTCACGCTCGGTGATTGGATGGTCTGTACATAGGCCAGCAGCGCCTCTGCCGCCTGCGGATATGTATCGAGCTCCAGGGCCGCCTCCCGCCAGGTGTTGCGGTTCAGCCTCCGAAGCAGCTCGCGAGCGGCGTACCGGACGAATCGTTCGTCACTGGCCAGCAGCGGAAATACGTCGTCGACCGCGGAGAAGGGCACGTCGAGGGCCGGGTGAATGCCCGTACGTACCAGCGCTTCGGCGGCTCGTCGCTGTACGAACGGATCGGAATCCCTCAACCGGTCGGCCAGTGCGCGCCGGGCGGAATCCGTGTGATGCAGGCCCAGATAATACGTCGCGGCGGCGCGCACCTCCCACGCGGAATCGTCGAGCAGCGAGCCCAGCAGATCCTCATCGAGTCCCGATCCGAAGACGTGCAGCAGCTCGAGAGCACGAACGCGGCGGTCCACGTCGGACTCCGTATTCGTCGCCTCGTCTGTGAGGGACCCGTCCCAGGCGGTCGTCCCTATCTCGTCGCGGATTCGCTCGGCCTCGGCGCGGCTCCTGGCGGAGCGAGGCTGCGCCAGGGTAAGCACCCGGTCGATATCCGACGTCACTTCCGGGGCCGCCGGTCGGTTCGGGCCGTTATAGACCACGCGATAGATACCACCCTCCGTACCCCGACCGCCCAGCGCGAAGTATACGTTTCCGTCCGGCCCCGTTTCGATGTCGGTCACATTGAGCGGCTCGCCGTAGACGAAATTCTCACTGCCGTCCTGTGCATACGTGGCGCCGTCCTTGGTCAGCTTGCCCAATATGATGCGTCCGCGCGACCAGTCAGACTGGAGATAAACGTCCCAATATTCCGACGGATAACTGTAGGACTGATAGAAGGTCACCCCGGTCGGCGAGCCGCGCCCGAGATCCTCCATCGGAGGCAGCGTATCTATGTTGTAGTCGAGTAGTTTTCGAGATCCGGTCCGCCAGCCGAAGTCGCCCCCCGGCACGGCGTGCACCGACCGCGTCTCACGGAACCATGGCAGATCGCGGTCCCATTCCATGTCGGAGTCATACGTGAAGAGCTCCCCCATCATGTTGAAAGCGCCGTCGTACTGGTTCCGAAATCCGCCCACGACAAGTTCCCAGTCGGATTCCGGCTCCGCCAGATTCTTCCGGACGAAGGTCCCGCCCGGCATGCGATATTCATCGGCGTGTCCGCGGGGGTCCGTACGCACGAGCGCCAGTACACCTTCTTTATAGTCGCGAAGCGGCGAAAGCGGCGCGGGCGTCGAATACATGCCCGACATGTTGCCTAGCGTCCAGTAGAGATATCCGTCCGGCCCGAAGAAGGGCTGATGCGGTCCGTGGTCGCCCATCGTACCAATAGACCGCTCGATGAGCTCGATCCGATCCCCACGACTATCGCCATCTACGTCAACTACGCGATATATGCCGACGCTGTCCGGCCCCATACCGACGGCGAGAAGGTCCGGCCCGTCGAAGAAGATGCCCTGACTGTTGTAGATCTCCTCCGAAAACTCGATCTCCTCGTATGCGCCGTCTCCGTTCTCGTCAACCAGCGTTACGATTGTCGAATCTTCTCTACTAAGGACGAGCCTGCCCTCGCTGTCGAATGCTATCGCGACGACCGTGCCGGCCTGTTCCGGTGAATAGACTTCTTCTACGGCAAAGCCCTCAGGGACGTCAAACCGCTCTTCGTCTTGAAGGGGCAGGTTGTAAAATCCTATAAGAACCGACGCAAACAGAAGCGCTGGTATGAGGAATCGGATCATAGCATGAATCTCCTGAGTTCGGTCGCTCAAAATGACGTCGGTGCATCCGGCGGCAGCTCCGCCAACTCTATCGCTCGTAGAGCCAGCCTGGTCGGCGGACCCTGGTGAAGTTGAAACGCAATGATTCCCTCACGGCGAGCTTCGGGGGAGTCATCTATCAATTCGTGCATCAGTTCACCGTTTATGCGGCTGCGGAGGGTGTTCCCCTGTACGATTACGTGGTAATCGTTCCATTCCGTCGGGTTGATGTATGCACCGAGTTCCTCCTCATCGGCGAAGATCTCTTCGTGCCGCTCGCCCTCCGCATCCATATGCACACGCTGGCCGCGCCGGGCCAGTATGCCACGCCCCCCTTCTTCGTATAAGATACCGGGAATCCAATCGCTGACGGCGAAGTCCGGCTGGTATCCCCTAACCCTGTGCTCGAGCTGCGGCGTTTCCTCATCCAGGAAGCGCTCCGATCGAACCTGAATACCCGAGTTGCCGGCCTCCGTCAAGAAGCGGATCTGAAAACGGAGTTCGAAGTCACCGGGCTCACCTTCCTCCCAAATGAGAAAAGTGTTTGCCTCCGTTGGATTGTCCTCCGTCGTTTCGCCGATGATCATACCGTCTTCCACGCGCCAGAAACGCGCGTCTCCGTCCCATCCCGCGAGGTCCGTTCCATTGAAGATCGGCTCGAATACCGGTCCATCGGAGGAACCGTTCACCGTCTCGCGACTCTGGTCGTCGGCGCAGCCTCCGACCAACAACGCCGCACTTACCGCAAGTGTGGTGATCGTCGAGAACGCACACCGTCTCCAACCTTTCATCTGATCCTCTCAGGATTACCTGCTTGTTGGTAGAGTTTGGAATTTCGTCGATCCTATGCGAGAGCGTAGCTCGGACACGACCATTTGGCGGTCCCTCCTATGCACCCCGGCGGTGATTTTTTAAACCACTTTACGGGCCGCTACTGTAGCGAAGCCTCCTCCCTGGTCCCGGCAGATCCCGCCGCGTGAAAACGCTCCCATGGCGGACGACCTTGCGCGTCGATTTCGTACTGAATCAGCTATTGTATACAGAACGTCCCCTTTTGTCTACGATCCACATACAGGCGTTATGCAGAATAAACACATTAAAAATACATAGAGTCAAGGCTATTTGGACTTTTGTTAGCTCCACCTTGTCAGCCTTCGAGTTCGACCTTTGTAGATGCTGATCAGATCCTTCCCGCCGCTACCCCACGCAATCCTTCCGGTGCCTCGTTCGATCCCGTACAGGTGCCTGATTCAATCCGTCCAGCCAACCTGCGGGCCCCTACAGCACCCGGTCGACGAATTCCCGATTTCGCACTTCGACGTCCACGTCCATTAGCTCGAGCACGCCGCGCGCGACGTGCTCCGCGTACCGGCGAAACGCCTCTTCCCCTTTCTCAGCGCTCGCCCGCAGGGGATTGCCGATCACACCGCTTTCGATGAACTCGTGGTGATCCATCGGAAAGGTGAAGTACTTGTAGCCGTCGAACTCAACGTCCGGCATGCCGTCCTTTTTCTCGAAGGACCGTGGAAGAAACTCGGGAATGTGGGCCTTCGTGAATTCCGCGCGGTCCATGCGAACGATCTCAGGGTTATGGGCCAGGTCCTGCGACGTCTCCAGCTCGCTGGCGTGCCAGCCCGGCGTTTCTTCGGGCGGATTTTCCAACAGCCCTTCCATAAGGCCCACGTAATTCTCCATATAGGGCTTCACGAAACTGATCAACGCACCCGTCTCATAGCGCAGCTTGCGCAAGATCGGATCGACGACCTTGATATTGGATCCGTGGCCGTTAATGAAGATCAGGCGGTTGAACCCGTGGTGAATGAGACTCCTTGCCACGTCGTACATCAGGTTGAGCAGCGTGCTGCTGCGCAGTGTAATCGTTCCCCGTCCCTGACCGGGCCCGTGCATGTGCTGCGGAGAGTAGCCTGTCCAGATAGGCGGGGTATGTAATACACCGATGTGTTCGGATACCCGCCCGGAGACCTCAATCGCGGTGATCGTGTCGGTATACAGCGGCAGATGCGGACCGTGCTGCTCCGTACTGGCGATCGGAATCAACACCGTGTCTTTCGACTCCAGATATGCCTGGATATCCACGAACGTAAGTTCCGCCAGATTCCACGAAATAAACTTGCTTCGGAATTCGTCGTCGCCCGACGTAAGCCTTTTTACTTTGCCTTTCTCGCCATTCGATATAGCCATTACCGTTTCTCCTGATTTAGTAGTTCAACAAATATTTCAGCGACCCGCGTGCCGAATGCAGGATCGTTTACGTGCATGGGGTACGTGTCGATCGGTACGCCAGAGTCAAGTCCGGCCGTCATCGTCTCGAGGAAGGCCGCGTCGGATTCGGGATCCCAGAAGACGCCGTTCGGTACGTTGGGAATGGAAAGGCCCTGTGTAGGTACCACGACGTGAACCGGTCCCGCGGCCTCCCCGAGGCGCTCGGCGAAGATGCGGCCCAGCTGGACCATCTCCTCAGGCGATGTTCGCACCAGCGTGTACTCCGGATTGTGATCGTAGACGGGTCTGTCTGCGAGGGCGTCCGGAATGGCATCCGAATGAAACACGCTGAAATCGATACAGCCCGGAACGACGACTTGAGGCAGTCCCAGGCGGCCCACGCGCCGCAGCCGTTCCGGCCCGCCGTCGTGAATACCGCCAACGAGCGGGTCATTCACTTCGTTGGTCGTATAGTCGATAACGCCGACAAACTGTCCGGCCTCGGCCAGCTCTTCCATCGCAGGTCCCCCTACGCCGTTCGAATGAAAGATAACGGCCTCGTAGCCGTGTTCCTCCAGGCGCTCTTTAAGGGCCATAACGGCCGTCGTCGTATTACCGAGCATCGTGACGGCCACGTAGCGGGCATCCGCGGGAGGGTCCGGCAGCGGATGGCCGTGCTCGACGAGCCCCTTGACGGCGGCGGCCACGTTGTCGAATACCGTACATGCGATAGGGTTCAGTCCGAGAATGTCGACGATGGAGTGCACGACGAACATGTCCGTCGTGCCGACCAGCGGATCGAAATAATGCTTGCCGGACGCGATCGGCGATACGAGGACCTTCGGCACGCCGACCGGTAGTTGCATCATCGCCGCCGCGCCCATCACGGCGCCTTCCGCACCGCCCATGCTGACGGCGGCATCCAGCCTGCCATCGCGATACAACTCAAGCGTGAGCTTCTTGAGCGCCTCCCGCATTCCATCGACCGCCTTGCCGCGGCTGCCGGCATTCTGGAGCGCTTCGATCGTCGTGCCGCCGTAACGGGCCGTCTCCGCGTGGTCTATGTCAGGAATAATATCCAGCGGTTCGCCGAGAATGCCTGCATCTACCACCGTCGTGCGGAGACCAAGCGCCTGGAGGCGATCACGCAGGTAGGCAAATTCGGGCCCCTTCGTATCGAGGGTTCCTATAACAACAACGTTCTTGCCCACGTCTCGTCACCGTAAATAATCTGCTGCATTTGGCGCCGGGGCCGTCAAGCTCCCACGCATCTCTTCTCCGAGCGAAATACAAACGGCGTCAGGCCGCAACGGTGGCTCCCGATCGCTCGCCTTCGCCAACGCCGTACTTTATCAGCGGCAGCAGGGTCTTGGCATTTTCCGCCACGAGCCAGTCGTAAAAACCCTCGCTCAGCAGGCTGCTGCCGTGGTCTTCGATGAACTTCTTCTGCTCGGGCGAAATGTCGACCGGCTCCGTTTCGATGGCATCGGGATACGGATTGGCCGGAGTGCGATCGATCGGCGCCACGAATTCGGTCGTAAGCGCGCCGTCGTATCCGATCACCTCAAGCGTTCCGATCACCTTCAGCCAGTCCCAGTGCCCGTATCCGCACGGCATCCTGTTGGTATCGGCAACGTGAAAGTCGACCAGTCGATCTCCGGCATCGAGAATCGTCTGATACGGATCCTTCTCCTCGATATTCATGTGGAAGGTGTCGAGGCAGATACCGCATTCGGGACCCGTAGCCTCGGCAAGTGCGAGGGCCTGGGCTCCGCGGCTAATGAAGTAGGTCTCAAACCGGTTGAGCGGCTCGATGGCCAGGCGGACGCCTTCCTTCATGGCATGGTCGTAGATCTCCTTCATGCCGTCGACCGCCCACTGCCATTCCTCCTCCGGAGTAGCGTCCGGCTCCACCTTCCCGACCGTGCCGGGGACGATGGTCATCTCGTAGCCCTCAAGTTCTTTCACCATCGTCACGCAGTCCTTGACGTACTTGACCGAGTTGGCCCGCTTGCGCTCGTCTTTCGCCGGCAGGCACCGGTCGCCAAGCATCAGCGTAACCGATCCCCAACACTTAAGTCCGTTTTCCTTGAGCAACTTACGCACTTCCTTCGTGTCGAAAATGTCGGGCTCGCCGCTGATCTCGATGCTCTCGTAACCGTACTTCGCCAACCGGCGAATCGTGGTTTCGATCGGCTCGGCCCGCATCCAATTATGCATCGATAAATGCATTGCTCTACCTCGTTTCGTTATTGCTGTTTAATCGCCGTTAATGTACGTCGTCTTCCCTTCTCGCCGGCCACCTGCTATGAGGCCAGATGGGCGGCTAGCAGTTCGTAAAAACCCTGCACCCGAAGATCAAAGCTCGGGGCGTACTTTTCGAGATGTACCAGACTACCCGCGTCCTCCGTAATGACCCCGTGCGCCTCGACATCAACCGCATCCTTCAGTCGTGCTTCCGTCAACGACTGCGAAAGCGCAGGCTGAGTAAACGCCAGTGCCAGATTTCCACATGGATACGCCCGTTCGTTTCGCCAGAACAGCTCTTTCGGCGGACTCTGCAGCACGGCACCAAGGAGCCGCCGGGGGGCCTCGTGCCGGTCCGGCACCCTGACGGCATGCGTGGGATCAACGTAGGCATACGCCACCGCGTCATCCGATTTATCCAGGTGCAGGTCGCCAGCCTCCAACTTCGCCGCAAGGAACGGAACGACCTCCATCAACTCGACTCCCGACGGCATACGGAGCCCCAGGCGCTCGTCATACATCTGGCCGAAGGCGAAATACGCACCGGGCGTCAACACGAACAGCTTTCGGGCACCTGTGGCATTCAGCTCTTCCACGTTCGTGTCGGCAAGATCGCGCGCGAGATCAGGGAGGCCGAGCGAACTCGCGAGATAGCCCGTACTGCGTCCCTTCCCGAACAAGGCCGGTTCGACGCCGACTGCGGCGAGAAGCTTCAAGGCAGCTTCCAGGACGGACGGCCTAAGAAAGTGCACGTCGTCGCCGACGAATAAGGCCACGTCGGACGTATCGTCCGCCGGAACAGGTTTCTCCTGGACGTGCGGATTCTCCCACTTCCTGAGCTGAGCCTCCATCTCGTAGACTACCGCGGGCGCCGCTTGCCGTTCTACGACCTCAGCTCGTGCCGCCGCGATGGCTTCGGGCAGGGCCTGGCTGGTGACACAGTGCGCCCGGCAGCTTCCGCAGTCCGCGCACGCATACAGCGCATCGACCGTCTCCTCGTTCCACGTCGACAAGCCCCGCCGCTCCAGCGAGATGAGCTGCGCCCACCCGTGCGGGGACAGGGTCTCGTTATGTGTCAGGTTGCCTATAGGGCACACGTGCCGGCACATAAGCGAGTGACGACATCTCTCCGCTACATCGATCGGATTATCTATCATATACCTGTTTGCTTGAGATCGAATCTTGTACTTCCGGCTAACGTCCGAAACCTACCTTCCCGGGATTCATGATTCCGTTGGGATCAATGGCCTGCTTGAGCGTCAGCAGAAGATTCCAGCCCTCGCCGTACTGCCGGCGCATGTATCTGCCCAGCTTGAGTCCAACACCGTGGTGTTCGTTGATCATTCCTCCGTTCTCGAGCGACGCCGATACCGCCGTATTCCAGATCCGATTGTGGAGGCGAATCGCTTCCTCGGCGTCCTCCGGCGGCTGCTCGATGATAAAGCGCGAATACATGGCCGAGCCCCAGTGGAACCAGTGAGAAAAGTGGGCAATGTACGTAACGTCCCAGTCGCTATAGCCTTCTTCGACGGCCACCTTCTGGGCCTCCCAAATACGCTTGATCTTGTCGAACGTTGAGACGGACTCCGTCGTACCGAACATCCAGGGCATTTTGAGATTCTTCGGCGGGTAATAAAAGTCGTAGCGGTGATTCCACCATCTCTCGCCCGGCTCGCGTCCCAGGTCCCGCGCTCCGAGATCGCTGCAAATTTCCATGGCTTTCTCTTCCTGCAGTGCGGCGATGTCCGGATCGCCGTCAAAGCCAACCACCATGTAGGCCCCTTCCAGCTCGAGGTCAAGGATCGCCTTCAAGCGCAGTGCCGTTGAATCGGGATCGTAGAGGCGGATGACCATGGGATCCAACCGCCGGGTCATCATGCGGCGGCCGGCCTCGATCGCATTACCGAGATCGTCGAACAGGAGGGCGCGCAACAACCTGGTTTCGGGTAGATAGTCGACCTGCATGGTCGCCTCGGTGATGATCCCAAGCGTGCCTTCCGATCCTAGGAACAGCCGCATGTAATCGGGCCCGGAAGCATGGTTCGGCACACCGGGCGTCCGGATGACGCGTCCGTTCGGAAGAACGACCTGCATCGTCAAGACGAGGTCTTCGGCCTTACCATACTTCGTGCTGATGGTGCCCGAGCCGCGCGGGGCCAGATATCCTCCCAGCGTGGCGCAGTTGGCCGACGCCGGGTAATGGGGCAGCGTCAGTCCCCGCTCGTTAAGCGCCCATTCGAGCTGGGTTCCATTGATCCCTGCCTGAGCGGTTACGGTCAACGATTGCTCGTCGATATCGATAATCTGGTCGAGGCGCTTGAGGTCGACGATGATGCCGCCGTACAACGAGAGCGCACCGCCCTGCGTACCCGAGCCGCCCCCCCATGGGATAACCGGAATGTCGTATTTGTTGGCGATCTCCAGGATCTGTGAGATCTCGTCGGCGGATCCCGGATGTACGATATAGTCCGGTAGCGGCAACGGATGGCCGCGATCGAGCCACATCTGGGGAGCCCAGAACCAATCGGACGAATAGATGAGCCTATCCGAGTCCTCCGTGCTAATGTGGTCGGTACCGACGATCTCCTCGAGCTCGCTACGAATCATCTCGTAGTGGAACTTAAGGGGAGAATATCGGCCCGCTTTCCGTGCTTCTACGACCGAGGCAAGCTCCGTCGAGCCCGACATCGAGTCGCTAAATCCGTCGCTATCAGTTTTCATTCGGGCCTAACTTCATTCGGACATATGCATGTGCGGCGGGCGCCACAACGCGGCGCCTCGCCGATTTCAGTACGCTGTATACAGTAATTATACGGACACCATACATAAACATAAAGCTATTCCATCCGCCATCCTGCTCTTAGATATCGGAGAGCAGTGAGCTGCCTCACGTACATCCGACCGCGATCTGGAGGATCGTGGTGCAGGACGACGGATGGATAATCGGGACACGCCTCAGACGGGCGCCGCCGCATCCTCTGCCTCTTTTCGTTCAGCGAGTTCGACGGGTTTGTAGCCGCCTTTGCCGCGGAAATAAAGAATAAGGCCGATGTAGAAGGCGAGCATAAGAATCGGCAACACGGCGACCGTGCGGAGCGCGTCCTTCGTCGATCGCTCCTGGACGTCGTCGATGAGCTGCCGCTCTTCGGGAGTGGCCGTTTCTACGGCATTCAGATCGAGGGCTTCGTACTCCCCGAACAGGCCCATTTTCGGCTCCATCACCTGCTCGTGCAGCACAGGTGCCGTCGTGAAGAGATTCCCATCAATGGCGCGGTCTTGCACGTAACCCAGAAATGGCGCGCCGACGATACCGACGGCGAGGAGCCCAACGCCCGCGACGGCGTTGAGAGTCAGGGCCCCTCCTTTCGGGAACTGCTCGGCGACGACGCCGAGCGTCGTCGGCCAGAAGAATGTTTTTCCGACCCCGTAGAGCGTCGCCGCCAGAAGGATCGTAGCGCCCGTCGCGGCGGAGAGCGCGAAGAGTCCGATACTCGCCAGAGCAGCACTCGCGGCCAGCAGTCCGAGCGGCGTCATCCGTTCGACGATCGGACCGGCGAAGAACCGGAGCACCATCATGATGGCCGACGTATAGACGAGGACCCAGCCGGCGGCCAGACCCAGCCTGCCCATCTCACCCGCCATGAATTCCGTGATCCATGAGTCGACGCCGAGCTCGGTCGTGGCCAACGGCATCATGATGAGGAGGAACAAGATGAACAACGGTCGTCCGAGCGACCGGGTATAGTAGGCGTAGCCGCCCGTCACGAGCGCGATGAGCAGGATCTCGATACCCAGAGACAATCCGAAAATGCGTCCCAATTCCATTACCACCATGGCGGCTATGATAAGCGCCCCGACCGCCCCAACTTCGCGAAGCATGTCGCGATACGACACGCCGGCTGCCACGCGCTCGTGCATGGGAAACCGTTCGCCGAACAGCATCACCGCGTAAACGACGGTGGGAAGGAGGATGATGGCGATTTTCCATTTCCAGTACAGATCAGCCCCCAGGGCGATCGCCAGGATGCCCCCTAAGACGAGGCCGCCCGGCCATCCCGCATGGAGGATGTTCAACCATTTCGTCTTCTGCTTGCTGAAAACCGTCGCTACGACCGGGTTGATGTACGCCTCGACGGTACCGCTGCCCAGGGCGAGTACAAACGTACCCACGTACATCATCCAGTAGTCGTTCGCCATCACAATGAGGACAGTCGACAAGGTGTGGCAGATCAATCCAAACCACATGGCCGCCTTGTAGCCGATGTAGTCGATCACAAGGCTGAACAGGATGATGCTGATGGCGAAGGGCCAGAGGCCGGCGCCAAGGATCTCTCCTATCTGTGTTTCGGACAGGCCGAACTCAGCGCCCCAATCGCCGGCCGTAAGCACTCGGGCGATAAAACCGAACGATGTGGCTACGAGCGCGATGAAACAGCCCCAGAAAAGCCGTTTGCTATGCTCGACAGGTTGTGATGCGGATGCTGCGGACACTTGGGCCATGATGCGGGGTGAGCTAGTTAACGAGGATGCGCCGCCGATACTAGGATCGGTTCGAACGATCGGGCCGGTAATGAGCAGCTTCTCCCGGCGTATTTACGCGATCAGCAGCGGCAGATTGTAAACGATTTCACTGTATACAGTCATAATACTAAATACATACTGGATGTCAAGCGGTGCCGATATTTTTGTCGGCCGCGCGGTGTGAAGCGCCAATTTGTCAGGCGAGCAGCTCCGGCACCGGCTCACCGTGACCCTCCGGGGTCGTGTAGACGGGCCGGCCGTCTATGACGTAGTGCGTATCCGGGGGGATGCCCAGGGCATGGTATATCGTCTGGTGAATCTGGTCGATATAAACGGTGTTCTCGACCGTCTTGCACGGCCGCTCGTCCGCCGTACGACCATAGACGAAGCCGCGCTTGACGCCGCCGCCAAACATGAGGATCGATGCGCCGTCGGTGAAGTGGCGGTGCATCCCGTAGTGCGAGATGTCGTCCATCACGTCGGGGACGTCGACCTGGTCTCTGACCTTCGCATCGGGACGCCCCTCAACGAGCATGTCCCGGCTGAACTCGCTTGCGAGAAGGACCATCGTCCGGTCGAGTCGACCCTGCTCGTCGAGGTCCCGAATGAGCTGCGCGATCGGCCGGTCGATCATGGCTTTCATATCCCGGGCGCGAGTATGACCGTTCTCGTGCGTATCCCATCCGAGGAACGGTTCGTATTCGCTCGTCACGCTGATGAAGCGTGCCCCGCGCTCGACCAGGCGCCGGGCCAGCAAGCATCCCAGTCCGAAGCGGCCCGTATCGTAGGCCGCGTAGGTTTCCTCCGGCTCCAGGCTGAGGTCGAACGCCTCCGCAGCCGGTGACCTCAGCAGTTCGTAGGAACGCTCCATGGCCCGCATGAGGGAAGCCCGCTGGTAGTCGCTGCCATGGCGTCCGACCGGGCTCTTCTCGACGAGCTCGCGGTAGAGGGCGTTTCGGTTGGAAAATCGTTCGGGCGTCATGCCTTCCGGCGGCCGAACGGCATCCAGGCCGGTACGCGGATCCGGGATCAAAAACGGTCCGTATTCGCTGCCCAGGAACCCCGCCGTGTGAAAGGCCTTCAGCTCTTCCGCTTCCCCGACCGTGAAGCGCTGGCCGATGCTTATGAAGGGTGGAATGACGGGATTCACCGGTCCGAGCTCGTGCGCGATCCAGGCTCCGATGTGCGGTACGGACACGGACTGCGGCGGCTCGTAGCAGGTGTGCCAGTGATACTGGTGGCGCGAGTGAAGGATATGTCCCAGATCCGCCGCCCGATACGAGCGAACCGTCGTACCGCGGTCCATAACGGACCCTATTTCCTCGAGCCCTTCTGAGAATGAAAGCCCGTCGACGGCGGTGGGCACGGACGGAAACGTACTCAGGACCCGGTCGGTCGCCAATCCTTTTTCGAACGGCGTGTAGGTTTTCGGGTCGAACGTCTCCGTATGGGCCATGCCGCCGGCCATCCACAGAAGAATCACCGTGTCGGCCGTCGACGGCATACGCGATCGGCAGGCTAACTGCGGGACGCCGGCCGCCATCGCGGCCAGCGTCGCCGCGCCGGTTTTCTTCAAGAACTCGCGTCGGTTGTAATCCATTGGTGAAGCTCAGTATATCAGTTGATATTCCGGCGTCAGCACGACGGCCCAGATGAGATCCTCGATCGCGTCCCGATCCGGCTGGGACCCGAGCGCGTCGAGCGCAGCTGCTTCCTCGGCCTCCGTAGGAAGGCGTCCGAATGCCTCCCGGTACAGATTCTGCACGATGGCCCGGGGCGCGCCGGCGTGTTCCTCGTACCAGCCGGCCGCACCGCGCGTGAGGATTTTGCTCATGAACTCGCCGTTCGTAAGCGCGAGGGCCTGAAGCAGCGTGGCCTCGTCGTCGCGATCCGTCGAGACGTTCTCGCGATTCGGACGACCGAGCGCCGATAGAAATTCATCGCGCTCGACCAGGGCTGCGCGAACGAAGCCCACGTCCTCCTCGGATCGATCGTGTGTGAAGGCGAGCAGGCGCCCCCAATAATTGTTGTCGGCATGGCTGCCGAATCGACGGGCCGGCTGCCAATCCCGATCGTCGAAGTCGCGCGTCTGCCATCCTTCGCCCAGGGCGGCATTCGTGACGAGCCATTCCCCGCGGTCTTCCTCCGCGCCGCGACCGCCGCCGAACGTCGTGACGACCTGCTCGGTACCGTCTTCGAAGCGGATCTTCAGGCTGAGCAGCAGTCCGGCCGGATTGGGTACGGTTCCCTCATTCTCGGCTTCCACGGCAATCACGTTCGGTCCCGCTTCCAGACGTTGAGCGACGTCGTACCGGCCGACGTCGCGCCAGTCGCTGCCCTTCCCGACCAGACGTCCATTCAGATACAGTCGATAGGAATGGTCCGCGGTCGCTAGCATCTCTGCCGAGGCAATCTGTGAAGTGGGGAGCGAGAACGCATGGCGGAAACGGTAGGTGCCCGGTCGTGGAAGGGTGTTGCGATCATTCTCCCGTGACGGAAACCAGATCCAATCCGCCGGTACCGTTCGGTCGTACGGATCGAAGGCTACGGACGCGTACACGGGCGTGACCGACTGACTGAGCGCATCGGCGAACTGCTCGGCCGTCAGGCGGCGTCGCAGGGGTCCTTCGAACGTAAACTCATTCGCATTCAGCGCATCGGGACTCTCCAATCCCACCGACGGCAGGCCGTACGTCCGCGACGCGGCGATATGCCGAAGCGTGTGTTTCAGATCATAGTCGTTTTGGATCAGATCGGCCGCCAGCCAGTCGAGCAGCTCCTGACTCCACGGCGTGTTGTCCATCTCATCAACGGGCGCAACGATACCCCGCCCCATCATTTGCGCCCAGAACCGGTTCACGATGGTGCGATAGAGGCGTCCGTTTTCCGGCTTGACCATAATGTCGGCGAGCTGTTCGAGCCGCCTATCGACCGGGAGATTGCCGTCTACCTGCCCCAACTCAGGGAAGAGAAAGCTCGCCTCCGCCGTTCGACCCGTCGGCACGTCGCAGCGGTAGATGTCGAGCGTGCTGTCTGCAAATATCTGGGCGAAGCCGTAGGCCTCGTCGAGCGTCCAGTTGCTGACGAAGCTGTCGTGGCAGGAGGCGCATTTCAGATTGAGTCCCAGAAGAACCTGGGAGACGTTCTGGGCGGCCTGCATCTCGGTCGTCTGACTGGCGTTTGCCGCGCCGCGCCACTCGATTCCTTTGATGAATCCTTCGGACTCGTCGGTCGGATTGACCAGCGTTCGCACCATGGACTCGTACGATGCGTTCGTCAGTAGACTGCGGTACAACCATCCCGTAATCTGCTCTCGGCCGCCAGTGATATAACCGGTGCCCGTGTAATCATTCCGCAGCAGGTCGTTCCAGAAGGTGAGCCAGTGCTGCGCGTAGGCCTCGTCGCGCGCCAGCAGCTCATCCACCAGCCGGTCACGCTTGTCCGGCGCACCGTCTTCCAGAAAGGCCTCGACGGCCTCCGGCTCGGGAAGCAGGCCGACGAGATCGAGAGAGGCTCGCCGGATGAACGTAGCGTCATCTACAGGCTCCGGCCATGCAATCCCCTGCTCGGCGAAATAGTCGTGCACATAGCGGTCGACCGGATTGTCGCCTGGAGCGTCGGGAACGGCAGGCATGGTGAGTTCCAGAGGCGCCTCGGGAAAGACCTGGACGTCCTCGTCGGCCCAGTGGGCGCCTTCGTTGATCCAGAGCTCGATCAGCGCGATCTGCTCGCGGGATAGGAGATCGCCCTCATTGGGCATCACGTCTTCGTGGCCGGCCGGCAGGTTGATCCGGCGCACGATCTCGCTTTCGTCCGCATTGCCGGGGATGAGGATTCGGCCTCCTTCGCCGCCTCGCATCACGGCCTCCTTGCTGTCAAGTCTCAGCTCGCTCTCCTCCTTGTCCGAGCTGTGGCACTTATAGCAGTTATGCGCGAATATGCGCCGCACCTGGATGTTGAGACGATTGAGGTCAGACTCCCGGAGCGCGCTGACCTGCTGCAAGTCCGCGAACTCCGCGAGCAGCACTCCCATCTCTTCGTCCGACGGCTGCTCGACCCGGTTCCAGGGGAGCGTGGAGGTGAGATAATCCGAGCCGTGCGTGAGGCCCGCGCCGAGGTGGCCCGCAACGGTCAGGCACGCTATCGAGAGGCCGAGCACGCTTCTGTAGGCAACGAGCGAAGGCTCGTCGGCCCGCCGCGCCCGCTCGAGGAGAAACACCGCGCCCAAAGCCAGCACGGCCGTCGTTACTCCGAGCCACTGGTGGTACTCGACCCTTTCGCCGACGACGCCGTCGGTGGCCGCCAGCAGCCAGCCGAATCCTGCCGCCACCACCGCCGATGCCGCGCCCATCCGAAGAACCCAGGCGATCCCTTCCCGGAGGTTCGGCCTGCGCCCACCTAGCGTGAGCATCTCCAACGCGAACGCGGCAATCAGCAGCCCGATCGGAAAGTGGACGATCAGCGGATGCAAGCGGCCGAGGAACTGCCACAGCCAAAATGAGGAAACCGATTCAATCATGTTGACGGCAGATAAGGGCGCTTAGACGTCGTTTTTCTGAGTATCGATCACTCATATGGAGATGATGGCCGCAGTTACTGGGAAACGGTCCACCATTGCTCAATTTCTGTACGCAGTTCACTAACGAGCTCCGGCCGCTCATCCGCCATGTCATTCCGCTCGTATGGATCCTCTATGACGTTATAAAGCTCCGGCTCAAAACGCATCCAATCCGATGTAGCACCGTTGATCATCAATGGCACGCCACGGTTCGGGGTATAGGAAAGGATTAATTTCCATCCGTCTTCTCGGACGACGTAGCGATATTTGAGGTTGGCGACCGGATCGTAAAGGTCGACGGCCGTATGAGCGAACAACGCTCCAAATACCATCTTCCGGTTAGAGAGCGCTTCCGAATCGCGCAAGTCGATCCCCGGTAGCCCGGACGGCGGCTCGATATGTGCCGCGTGGAGCATGGTCGGAACCAGATCCACCGTGCTTACAAGCGTTTCTTCGTCTCGTCCAGGCTGGATTTCGCCCGGCCACCGGATCATGATTGGCGTCCGCATACCCGCATCGTAAGGAGACATTTTGGAACGCGTATCTGCCATCGCCTGATCTCCGACGGCCTGGATCCAGCCGTTATCAACGGCATAGAGTACGATCGTATCTTCCACGAGGCCTTCCCGGTCAAGGTAGTTAAGAAGTTCTCCGACCGTTTCGTCAAGCCACTCGATCATAGCATAGTATTTGGCAACCTCCACCGGACGGTCGGGTGCCTGATATTTCACAAGAAGTCTGTCCGGCGGGTTATGGGGCGTATGCGGAAGGAACGGCGCGTAGAAGATAAAGAAGGGTTGGTCGTCCGCGGCGTCGATGAAATTGAAGATGGGCTCCATGCCTTCGCGGCCAATCGTTAAGCCCTCATCGCCGTGCCGACCGCCCTCTTCAACGATCCCGTGCGTCATGGCCACGGTAAAGCCATGTTCCGTAGGATCACCCTCCCACCACTTGCCGGACTGATGGCTGACGTATCCGTGTTCGCCCAGCAACTCAGGTAAATTTACGTTGCGCCTAAATACATCTACCAATTCTGCACGAGCGGCCGGGTCCCGGCTGTTTTCGCCGGGCGGATCGTTTCCCGTGATCCCATGCTGATGTGGGTAAAGACCCGTGACTATGGTCGCCAGGCTCGGCCGGCACACGGAAGTTGGAGTGTATCCGCGCATGTACACCATGCTTTCGGAGGCCAACCTGTCGAGGTTCGGCGTCTGGACCACACGACCACCCACGAAGCCGTGATCGTTCCAGGCGTGATCGTCTGAAATGATCATGACAATATTGGGACGCGTCTCCTCCTGCGCCTGCGTATGTTCATCTGCCTGGGTTGAACATCCCGACAGGAACAGCAGGGCGGTCAGCAGACCGGGTATAAGAATCTGCAGGGAAGGATGTACCATATATATAGACTATTGGTGCTCCCAAATTGAGGGCGCGCGGGATGTCTGTGTGCGCATTGCTACGCGTCCGAGCGGCGTGTCAAAAAAACAGGCGCTTTCAACGAATCTGATCCTCAGGTACGATCGGCTCACCTTCCCACATCCACACATTTCCTTCTCGCCACAAGACACGAGATCGACTGCCGGGAGCGTGCGGCGCATCCTTTTCCGGTATCCAACGGGCCAGATCCTCGATTACGTGCGCATACTCCGGATAGTCGGCCAGATTTGACCACTCGAACGGATCACGGTAATGATCGTAGAGCTCTTCCGAGCCGTCCGCATACCGGATATAGCGCCAGCGCTCCGACCGCACGGCGTGATTCCCGGGATTGTGCGTCGTGATGGCCGGCCTCTCGCGCGGTGCATCCGGATTCCGCAGCTGCGGAACCACGGAAATGCCCTCGAGCTCCGGATTTTCGGGCAGACCCGCCAGTTCCACGAGGGTCGGATAGAGATCCAGCAGATCGGTCGGCCGCGACGTACGGGCACCCACCGTGATGCCGGGGCCCGCATAGATCAGCGGTATGCGCGTCGATCGCTCCCATAACGTGTTCTTGCCGGTGAGATCCTTCTCACCGAGGTGATATCCGTGATCCGACCACAGCACCACGATGGTATCGTCGTCCAGATTCTGGGCTTCGAGAGCATCCAGGACACGTCCGACCTGGGCGTCCATATAACTGATCGTAGCCAGATAGGCTCGCACCTTCGGCGCCCACTGGTCGTTTTCGAGCACCCAGGACAAGCGGGGTTCTGGAAGGTACCAGTTCAGATACCACGCAAAATCGGGCACGTCGTCGCGGTCTCCTTCGGGAGCCGGAGGCAGCCAGATCTCATCCTCCTCGGGGTAGAGATCGAACCACTTCTGCGAGGCAAAAAGCGGCACGTGCGGAGCGACGAGGCCGACCGCCAGAAAGAACGGGGCTTCGTCGGCTCCGGCCCCGATCCGCTCGAGCTGCTCCACCGCCCACGACGCGGCCTTGTAGTCCTGATGTGCCGTATCGGCCTCGTCCGGCATCACGCCCCAGTCGAGGAGCGGGTGGTTGCCCATATGAACGGGCGCCTCGACGAGCTTTTCCTCCGGACGCATCTCACCGCCTCGGGGGCCCCATTCCTCGAACTCGTCTTCTGCGTATCCGCCGTGAAATATTTTCCCCGTGGAATAGGTCTGATAGCCGTTGCCTGCAAAATATTGGCCGAGCGTCACGACGTCCTGCGTGGCCGGGGCCTCACGATTTCCCGGCGACAGGCCGTAGACGCCGGTCGTCCAGGGACGGAGTCCCGTCATGATGCTGACGCGTACGGGATTGCAGAGCGGGACCGGCACGTGAGCATTGGTGAAGAGCGTACCGCGCTCGGCGAGGCGGTCTATATTCGGCGTCTGCACCTGCGGATGCGTTCCCAGCGCACCGAGCCAGTCGTTCCAATCGTCGATGGAAATAAACAACACGTTCGGCCGATCAGCCGCGTCCTGCGCTTTCGCGGTGGAGCAGGGGTGACTCGACACCACGAGGAGTACGAAAATGGTCAACGCTGTCCGTACCATGCTATGCTGAGCTAATCCAGCTGCTTCAGGCGGATGTTGCGGTATTCAACCTTCATCGGGGGTCCGACGTGAACCTGCACGCCGAGCAGACCTTCGAAGCGTCGATTCAAGGTGTCGTTGTCCGTTACGTCGCTCATGAGGACGCCGTTTACGAAATGCCTCATTCGATTATTTTCGACGACGAGGTGGTAGTCGTTCCAATCGTCGCTGTGAATCCGGGCGTCCAAGGAGGTGGAGGAGCCCAGCGAGCGTACCGTCTCCGCAGGCGTCCACCGATTCTGCTCTACATGCTCCTGCACCGACGCGGCGTGCTCGATGGCCGGAATGATCGTCACCTCCCCCTGTGCGGCCAGCGTCGTGCGGCCGCGCTCTTCGTAGTTGCTGCCGGTGTACCGGTTGGCGCCGTCCAGATCAGCCTGATATCCTCTCAAGGCAAACGGCACGCCATCGACCTCTTCGCTCCGGTAATTAATCCCGCTGTTCCCCTCCGCCGACACAAGGTACTCGAGTTTGAGCTCGAAATCACGCGTCCATCCTCCTCGCCAGATAATGAAGGTGTTCCGTTCCAGCAGCGTAGACGGCGTGACTTCACCTACGAGCGCGCCGTTTTCGACCCTCCAGTAGGCAGGGTCGCCTTCCCAGCCTTCGAGCGACTCTCCGTCGAAGATCCAGACGAAACCTTCGGCCTCCTCCGCGGCCCGATCCGATGTGTCGCAGCCTGCCGACGTGAGGACGACCAACAGGCAACCGGCCGTGCAAAGAGTGCGCGCCCATACATATCTCATCGTTCTTGTCTCCCAACGTTTCATGTGAACAGTCCTCCGATTCGGTACAGCGAGGGATCAAGATGGGCGGAGATCCTTGAATCGGCGCGCCTGCGCCTCGATGGCCCGCTCTGTCGGAAGCCGTTCGATGCTCGACGCACCGAAGAAGCCGGCGATCCCTTCCGTATGGTCGAAAATGTACTGCGCGTCGTCCGGCTCGGCAATCGGACCGCCATGGCAGAGCACGAGTACGTCTTCCCGGACCGACGTCGCCGCGTCGTGAATGGCCTGCACGCGCTTCGCCGCGTCGTCGAGGGAGAGGGCCGCTTCCGCGCTCACTCCGATCGAGCCCTTCACCGTCGTATTCATGTGTGCGACGATCACGTCCGCCCCGGCCCGCGTGAGCGCCGCGGCCTGATCCTCGTCGAACGCATACGGACAGGTCAGCATCTCGAGCTCGTGGGCCGTCCGGATCATGTCGATCTCCAACGAAAAACTCATACCGGTCTCCTCCAGCGTCTGCCGGAAATAACCGTCGATCAACCCCACCGTCGGGAAATTTTGCACGCCGTCGAAGCCCATCGCCTTGAGCTGCTTCAGGTAGGCGGGCATGAGCCGGAAGGGATCCGTGCCGCAGACGCCCGCCAGCACGGGCGTATCCTTCACGACGGGCAGCACCTCGCTGGCCATCTCCACGACGATCTGATTGGCGTCGCCGTAGGGCATCAGTCCAGCCACGCTGCCCCGGCCGGCCATCCGATAGCGCCCGGAATTATAGATGATGATGAGGTCGACGCCGCCCTGTTCGGCGAACTTGGCGGAGATTCCGGTGCCGGCTCCGGCGCCGACAATCGGCCGGCCTTCCTGCGCCTGCTTGCGAAGGCGCTGCAGGCTTTCTTCGTACGGGATAAAAGGCATGGGAATGAATAGAATTGGTTCTGGATTACGCCATGAGTTCGAGCAGCCGGTCGGCGATCGCATCGGCGAACGCCGGGTCGTTGATGTGCAGATCCAGCTCGACGATGTCCACGGACGGCCCCGCGTGTTCGCGCAGCGCATCGAACAGCGCGGCGTCGGCTTCCGGATCGAAGAACGGCTCGCCATCATCATCGAGCATACTCACGCCCTTCAGGGGAAGCATCAGCACGGTCCGGCCGGAGGCTGCGCTGAGATGTTGCGCGATGCGACGACCGATCTCGCGGCATTCGTCCGGGGTCGTGCGCATCAGCGTGACGTTCGGATTGTGCCGGTACAGATTGCGCTCCTTGAACGGGTCCGGGACCGAGGCGAAGGCTCCGAAATTCACCATGTCCAGCGCCCCGCACGAAACCACCTGCGGCACGCCGGACTCCCCCGCCGCCGTCAGGCGCGTCGGTCCGGCACTGAGCACGCCCCCGACGACCTCGTCGCACCATTCCGTCGTCGTCACGTCGGCGACGCCCGCGACGTATCCATCCCGGATGAGGCCTTCCATCGAACGGCCGCCCGAACCCGTGGCGTGAAACACGAGCACCTCGTAGCCGGCTTCCTCCATGCGTTCGCGAACGCGGTTCACGCACGGCGTCGTCACGCCGAACATCGACGCGGCGATGATGGGCCGGTCATCCGCTTCGGGGACCTCCTGCCGCACCATGCCGCAGATCGCGCCGGCGGCATTGGCCAGAATGCGGCGCGAGAGCGGGTTGAGGCCGGCGATGTCGACGACGGAATACATCAGCGTGATGTCTTTGCCGCCGAGGTAGGGTGACACGTCACCGGAGGCCATCGTCGAGACCATCAGCTTGGGCACGCCGACGGGTAGTTCCCGCATGGCCGCCGTGGCCAGGCTCGTGCCGCCGCCGCCTCCGAGAGCGAGTACCCCGTGGATGCGGCCCTCCTCGTAGAGTTGCGGAACGAGGCGTCGTACACCGCGAATCATCACCTCGACGGCTTCTCCTCGATCCCGGCGGGTGCGCAGCTCCTCGAGGGAGCTACCGCCGGCAGCGGCCACCTCGCCGGCGTCGACGTCCGGCTCAAACGCCGGCTCACCGAGCACGCCGGCGTCCATCGTGAGCACGTTGAGTCCGTCCGCGAGAATCAACTCCCGGACGTACGCATATTCGGTACCTTTCGTATCGAGCGTACCGATCAGAAGAATCGTGTTGACCATCGCGACAGCCGATAGATGAACGTATGTTTATTGAGCTGTTCGTCGCCCTTCCGCGACGAAGCGGATGCAAGGCCGGAGGGTTCCCGCAGCGCGCTAGAACAGGGAGGCAACGCCGCCCTCGAGTTCGTACAGCGCCCGGACCTCTTCGTCGCTCAGCGCCCGGTCGTAGAGCGAGAGCTCGTCGAAACGTCCGGCGTAATTGAGTCCGATCGCCACTATCGCCTCCTCGACGTTCCAGGTGACCGTCTGTTCTCGGCCGGAGAGCGTGCCAATGGCTTCACCGTTGAGATAACCGGTTACCACGCCATCGGCCCCACCGGTATTTAAATGCTCGAACGTCATCACCACGTGCGTCCATCGATCGCGGTCGAACGGCGGATCGGCGATATCGATCATCGGGCGGTCTTCGAAGGCGATCTCCGACCAGTCGAGGTCCTCCGGATTCCACACGTCGTAATCCGCGAACGCGGCGAAACGGAAATGCCGTGGATCGTCCTCCTGCGTGAAATCCACGAAGAGGGCTCCGTCGTTCCACGCGCTCGCCGAGATCTGCAGCGGATCGCTGTAGCCCGGCGCGAGATCCTCGTCCGGGTCCAGGCTGATCCAGAACGAGATCGTCCCGCTCCAGTCACTTTCACTGTAGTAGAGGTTGTCCTCGGCCTGAAAGAACACGATGTTCGGATCCGACGCCGGAAAATAGAGCGCATCCCCGTACAGTCCCTCTCCGCTCGCGTGCGCGACGAGGCTGTCGGCCGGAAGGCCCTCCCGGCTCAATGTCCGGTCGCCCCACGAGGGCGCCGTATAGATGGACCGGTCGCCGAGCGAGTAGTCCGCGTCCGCTTCCCCGTCGAACGAGGCGTAGAAGGTGAGCGAAGCGCGGAGGTCGTCGTGCGCTTCGGGAGCATCGCCGGTCCCTCCGCAGCCGGCGGTCAAAAGTGCAGTCGCGACCAGGGCGGCTGCCGGAAAGACGCCGAAGGAGCGTGTGCGCGCGCTGGGCGACGTCGCCCGCGGCGCGGGTAGGTGATGCATGTCGAGCGGGAGCTGTTAGGGTTGCAGGTCGGTGCCGTACTCGTGACGCGAGGGAAACGTACGCTCTCGGACGGGCCCTCTCGGGCAGACCGGTGCCGGAGGCGGGTACGGCTCTGCTGGAAGCTACGCAAGCCGGCGGCGGATTGCATCCCCCGGCGTCGACGAGTCGCTCTCCTTCCGTCCACGTCCTTTTCACCGAAACGCGGAAACTTACGCACGCATGATTTCTATATTACGTCCGCCTACAGCGGCGCGACGCCGTCTCCGGCGCGGTAGCTCAGCTGGTTAGAGCGTACGACTCATAATCGTAAGGTCGAGAGTTCGAGTCTCTCCCGCGCCACTT